>NZ_JBSUSR010000002.1:0-589939 GCF_054072455.1 Methylobacillus pratensis | reverse complement strand
TCGGATACATATTTAACTATGTATCTTTTGCACTCACCTACAAGCACCCACACTTATCGGTTGTTCGTTTTGTTAAAGAGCAGGTTACTTCTTTTTACTCGCCGCCAATTCGTTTCGAATTCAGCGAGAGGGCGCATTATACAGACCTTTCAAACCAGGTCAAGCTAGTTTCGAAATTTATTTACTCAATCAATTTCGCTACCACCTTCTCCGCACCACCTCACTTCAGCGAGCCGCGCATTTTACAGTTTCTTTCGAACCGGTCAAGCTATTTTTGAAACTAATTTCAAACTACTTAACTGCGCTTCGCTTTCTCAAGCGAGCCGCGCATTTTACAGACCTTTTTTAATCGGTCAAGGAGAATTTTCATTTCTTCAAACTCTCCTGCGAGCCCCGCCGTTCAAGCGAGGTGCGCATTTTACGTAGCCCAGGATTTTGGTCAAGCCCTTTTTGCCACTGTTACAAAATAATTACATTTGGGACTATCTAGGCGCGACTTACTTGCTAATCGTGATACGCGCAAACTTGCGCTTGCCCACTTGCGCCACCACTACCGCACCCAGGCTGATTTGCAATGCGCGGTCCGTCACCTTCTCGCTATCCAGCTTCACGCCGCCCTGCTCTATCAAGCGGAAAGCCTCGGACGTACTGGCAACCAGTCCGGCCTGCTTCAACAAGGGGCCTATCGCAATCGATGACTCCTGAATCACCACGCTCACTTCGGGCACATCTTCGGGAATGCCGCCTTTCGAGCGCAACTCGAAATCTGCCAGCGCGTCGATTGCGGCCTGCTTGCTATGGAATCGCGCGACGATCTCCTGCGCGAAACGCACCTTGATATTGCGAGGGTTCTCGCCAGCCGCCACGGAAGCGCGCCATTGCTCGATGGTCGCTATCGATTCAAATGACAATAAAGTGATATACCGCCACATCAGCTCATCCGAAACGGACATCAACTTACTAAATATAGTATTGGCGGGTTCGGCAATACCTATATAGTTGCCCAGGGACTTGGACATCTTGTTGACGCCGTCCAGGCCTTCCAGCAGCGGGACCGTCAGCACAGACTGCGGCGCCTGGCCAAAATGCTTTTGCAGTTCGCGCCCCATTAATAAGTTGAAACGCTGGTCGGTGCCTCCAAGTTCGATATCCGCTTTCAAGGCTACCGAGTCATAACCCTGCAGCAGGGGATAAAGGAACTCGTGAATGGCAATCGGCTGGTTGCTCTTGTAGCGCTTTTCGAAGTCATCCCGCTCCAGCATGCGGGCCACGGTATGCGTTGCCGCGAGCTTGAGCATGCCTGCGGCGCCAAGCTCATTGATCCAGCTTGAATTGAAGACCACTTCCGTTTGCTCAGGCTTGAGTATCTTGAATACTTGCTCCTGGTAAGTTTGCGCATTGATCTGAACCTGCTCGGCGCTCAACGGCGGGCGGGTTGCGCTCTTGCCGGTGGGGTCGCCGATCATGCCGGTGAAATCGCCGATCAGGAACAGCACTTTGTGGCCCAGGTCCTGGAATTGGCGCAGCTTGTTGATCAATACCGCATGCCCCAAGTGCAAATCGGGCGCGGTCGGGTCAAAACCCGCCTTTACCTTTAACGGCTGCCCGGTTTTGAGCTTGTCGATTAATTCCTGCTCGCCGATCAGGTCATCAATACCGCGCTTGATCAACGCCAAACTGTCATTTAAATTTGCCATATCTTTAGAAATAACCGTGATTTAGAATGCTTTTTTGCCTTCACCATGCAGAATTTTTCTGTTAGCATGCCTCATCGTTGATTTGTCACAGTAATGAGGTAGCGACCAGTGCAGCAAACTGAGCAGAGCCAAAAGGAAGTTATTTTAACGCAAAACCCAGCATTAAAAGAACGTAAGCTACGCCTGCGTTGGTTGCTCGCCATTTCAAGCCTGCCGCTCTTCGGCATCATTACTGCCTTCGGTATCGCGCCACAAACTTCTACGCAAGATGTTGCGATCTCCACTATCGTGGAAGATATCGCATTGCCTGAGATTTCCACGCCGTTTGTTTCAGAGAACCTCGAAAGCGAAAACTACTGGCAGGCCGACCAGGTGCGCCGCGATGACACGCTTGCCAGCCTGATGTCCAGACTGAATGTGCAAAACAGCGAAGCGCTGGAATTCTTGCGCAGAAGTCCCGACGCCAGCGCACTGGCATCCCAGCTCCGGCCGGGACGCGCCATCCAGGCGCAAGTCAATGCCAATGGTGAATTGCTTAAGCTGCAATACCAGCTCAGCCCCACTTCCACCTTGACTATAGAACGCACCGACTCCGGCTACCAGGCCAAAACCGGCGAGCCTGTACTAGAAGTCCACAATGTATTGAAAACCGCTGAAATCAGAAGCTCGCTTTTCGCGGCGACCGATGCGGCCGACATTCCAGACTCCGTCGCTATCCAGATGGCGGAAATTTTCTCCTCTGACATCGATTTCCACAGCGACCTGCGCAAAGGCGACCGTTTCGTCGTGATCTACGAGGCCAAGTACAACAACGGCAACCTGGTCAACACCGGCCAGGTGCTGGCAGCTGAATTCACCAACCAGGGCAAGACATACAAAGCGGTCATGTACCGCAACCCTGAGGGCAAGGTCGCCTACTACACCCCTGAAGGCAAGAGCTTGCATAAATCATTCCTGCGCTCCCCGCTGGAATTCACCCGCATCAGTTCCGGTTTCACCTTGGGCCGTTTCCATCCTATCCTGCAGAAAATGCGCGCTCACAAGGGCGTGGACCTTGCCGCACCGATCGGCACCCGCATCAAGGCGCCTGCTGACGGCGTGGTGCAGTTTGTCGGCGTCAAGGGCGGTTACGGCAACGTCATCTACTTGCAGCACAGTGGCGGCGTGACCACGGTATACGGCCACCTTTCCCGCTTCGCGCCAGGCTTGCGTAACGGCATGAAGGTATCCCAGGGCGACATCATCGGCCATGTGGGGATGACTGGCATGGCGACCGGCCCTCACCTGCATTACGAATTCCTGCTCAACGGCGTGCACAGGGATCCTCTCAAGGTAGCCCTGCCTGCAGCACAGCCACTTTCCCCTCAATACCGGACCGATTTCCTCGCGCACAGTGCTAATCTGAGCGCCCAATTGCAACTGTTGAGTGCAAGCACCGTCGCTTCGCTTGACTAGTGCAGTCCGAGCTTTTCATTGGCTTGATGTCGGGCACCAGCCTGGATGGTGCCGACAGTGTCATCGCTAGGCTGGAAAATGGGCATTGCCAAGTCATACAGCAGCAATTCACACCTTATCCAGCAGCGCTGAAACGGCAATTGTTGGCGTTGCATGATCCGGGGCACAACGAGCTAGAATCAACAGCGCTTGTCGGCAACCAGCTTTCCGAGCTATACGCCAAGAATATAGCAGCGCTCTTGCAGCAGGCTGCCATCGAGCCGAGCGCAGTACGCGCGATCGGCTGCCACGGTCAAACCATACGTCACCGCCCTGAATTGGGCTTTACCTTGCAGATAGGCAACCCGGCATTGCTGGCCGAGCTGACCGGGATCAACGTCATCGCCGATTTCCGCAGCCGCGACATTGCGGCAGGCGGGCATGGCGCCCCGCTGGTACCTGCCTTTCATGCCGCGATGTTTTCCTCTCCTGGAAAACACCGGGTGGTGCTCAATATCGGCGGCATTGCCAATCTCACCGACCTGCCTGCGTCAGGAAATGCCATCACCGGTTTTGATACAGGGCCCGGCAATATGCTCATGGATGCCTGGATCAACAAGCATCAAGGCAAGGATTACGATGCGGATGGGGCCTGGGCAGCCAGCGGCTCCATCATGCCAGGCCTGCTGCAATCCATGCTGGCCGATCCTTTTTTTGCCATGCAGCCGCCCAAGAGTACGGGGCGCGACACGTTCAACCTGGCCTGGCTCGGGCAACTATTGCACCAGATAGAGGACAAACACTCACCGGAAGACGTACAGCGCACGCTTTTGGAACTTACTGCCGTCTCAATTGCCACGGCAGTGACACAGTATTGCGGTACTGTCGATGCGCTGTATGTATGCGGCGGCGGCGCTTATAATAGCGCCTTGATCGAGCGATTGCGGCAGCTGCTGCAGCCGGCGGCTATCGAGCTGAGCGATACGCTTGGCCTAGCGGCTAATGCCGTAGAGGCGGCGGCTTTTGCCTGGCTTGCGCAACAGACGCTGCATGGGCTGCCTGGCAACCTGCCGGCCGTGACCGGCGCACGCGGCCCGCGAATACTTGGCGCAGTTTATGCTGCTTAATTTGTAACCACTCAACCATCTTGACTCCAGAATTATGAAACCAAGCAAAGTCACTCTTACTTTCGATGATGGTTCCGCGCCAATCGAATTGCCTATTCTGCCCGGCAAGCTGGGGCCCAGCGTCATCGACATCCGCACCTTGGGCAAGCATGGGTATTTCACTTACGACCCCGGCTTCCTGTCGACGGCTTCCTGTGATTCCAATATCACTTACATCGACGGTGAAAAAGGCTTGCTGTTTTACCGCGGCTATCCCATCGAGCAGTTGGCCGAACACTCCGACTTCATGGAAGTTTGCTACCTGCTGATGCATGGCGAATTGCCCGATGCCGAGCAGAAAGCCAAGTTCACCAACACCATTACGCGCCACAGCATGGTGCACGACCAGCTCACGCACATCTTCCGCGGCTTCCGCCGCGATGCGCACCCGATGGCGGTCATGGTCGGCGTGGTCGGCTCCATGTCCGCCTTCTACCATGAGGCGATCGATGTCAGCGACCCGAAGAATCGCGAATTCGCGGCGCACCGTTTGCTGGCCAAGGTGCCCACGATTGCCGCCTGGAGCTATAAGTACAACATCGGCCAACCCTTCATGTATCCGAAGAACCGCTTCAACTATGCGGAAAACTTCATGCACATGATGTTCGCCACACCCTGCGAGGACTACGAGCCCAACCCCGTGCTGGCAAAGGCCTTTGAGCGCATCCTGATCCTGCATGCCGACCATGAGCAGAATGCCTCGACCTCCACGGTCCGCTTGGCCGGCTCCAGCGGTGCCAACCCGTTCGCCTGCGTCGCCGCAGGCATTGCCTCGCTATGGGGGCCTGCGCACGGCGGCGCCAATGAAGCCACGCTGAAGATGCTGGAAGAGATCGGCGACGTGAGCCGCATCGGGGAATACATCAAGCGCGCCAAGGACAAGACCGATTCGTTCCGTCTCATGGGCTTCGGCCACCGGGTCTACCGCAACATGGACCCGCGCGCCGCCATCATGCGCCAGACCTGCCACCAGGTTCTCGATGAGCTCGGACTGCATGACGACCCGATGTTCAAGCTGGCGCTGGAGCTGGAAAAGATTGCGCTGGAAGACGAATATTTCGTCAGCCGGCAGCTTTACCCGAATGTGGACTTCTACTCCGGCATCGTCATGCGTGCGATGGGCATCCCGAACTCCATGTTCACGGCCATCTTCGCCTTGGCGCGCACCGTCGGTTGGGTCGCCCAATGGAACGAGATGATGTCCGATCCCGGCTCCAAGATCGGCCGGCCGCGCCAGCTTTATACCGGCTCTGAACGCCGCGACTTTGTTCCGTTGGACCAACGTTGAGCTCGCATCGGGCAAAACAAAAGGGGCCATAGGCCCCTTTTTTTAATTCCAGCTTACCGCTTATGCGGAAAAGGACGACCCGCAACCGCAAGTCGTCGTGGCATTGGGATTGCGGATGACGAACTGGGAGCCCTGCAGGCTGTCCTGGTAATCGATCTCGGCACCCACCAGGTATTGCAGGCTCATTGGGTCGATCAGCAATGTGACGCCGTCCTTGTCAACGGTCGTGTCATCGTCGTTGATGACTTCCTCGAAGGTGAAGCCGTACTGGAACCCGGAACAACCGCCGCCGCTCACGAATACGCGCAGCTTGAGATCCGGCGAGCCCTCCTCGTCGATCAACTCTTTTACCTTGCGCGCCGCATTATCGGTAAAGACTAATGGGCTTGGGATTTCTTCCGTCACTGCGTTCATGGTTAGTAACTCCTTAAACTAATTGAATTCATTATCCTGCGCGAAACTCCCACGGTCAATCTTTGACCTCTGGGACGACAGGAGTTTCCGTCTTGGCAGCATCACCGAGATGCACCAACTGGCCTTCAATGATGGCGCCGGTATGGATTTCCAAGGACTTGTAGTGCACGTCGCCGGTAATCCTGGATTTGGCGAGCAACTCCAGATAATGGCTCGAGCGCACCGGGCCGCGCACTTCTCCGTTCAACACTATCCGAGCCACCGTCACAGCCCCTTCGATACGCCCCTGCTCGCTCAGCACCAACGTACTGGGGGTACCCGGCGGCTCGCTTACATCGCCCTTGATCTGGCCATCCACGCGCAAACCGCCGCTGAATGTAATGTTGCCTTCAATGCGCGTATCGGTACTGACCAGGGTATCGATACGGCTTTGCGGTTTATTCTTGCTCTTCAGGAACATGCGTATACCTTTATCCAGGAGTGCCGTCACCGTTATCCAGGCAGCTCCACCTTTTGACTGATATTGGGCTGTTTAGCCCCCGTTTCAAGAAAGCTGAGTTCAATCTCCTCAGCCGTGACGTCTTCCGGCAGCGCGAAACTGCCATCCAGGCGCTGATAATAGCGGAAATTCACTTTCGCCTGGTTGCTGTTGCCAGGCTGCAAGAGCAGCGGAAGCTTGACCTGCTGGCCTTGATGGTTCCTGCCTTGCAGGATGAAGCTCAGGTTGCCTTGCACCGGCTTGCTGGCGTTGCCTTGCTGGGAAAGCACCAGGTGGTATTGATAATGGCCGGGCTCCTTGCCTTTCTCCACAAACAAGCGCGTGAGTTTCACATTCTTGGCGGCGGAATCGCCGTTCTGCATGCTTTTATAGAAAGCCAGGTCCTCTTTCAGCTTCATCAGCTCGTCCTGCACCTGCTCGAAATCATGCGCAAGCTTTTCTTGCGCTGCCCGCTGCACTTGCAGCTGCCGCTCCGCCAGGACAGTCCGGCCCATGAGCTCCTTCCTGGTGGGTTCGGAGTCAAGCGTCAGCGCCAGCGTGCCCGTCGTGCTCAGCCGCCAATAGGCAAGCGCATAGCCGACCACGACCAGGCCCACGATCCCCAGCCATTGCCAATACCAAGCCCGATGGGATTTCACCTTCACCGGCTTGGTCGGTTTGTGGAAATGACGCTTGACGCGGCGGGAGATGCGTTTCATCGCTCAATCAAGGCAGTAAAGGCACAATTTCCAGCCCAGCCTGTTCATCCAGACCGAACATGATGTTCATGTTCTGCACTGCTTGTCCTGCCGCCCCTTTGACCAGGTTATCCTGCACCGCGATCACCGTCAGGTAGCCGCTATCCGGTTGCGGATGCAATGCCAAGCGCAACTGGTTGCCACCGCGCACCGTGCGCGTTTCCGGCAAACTGCCTGGAGGCAGGACATCCACGAACGGTTCGTGCTGGTATCGCGCTTCATACAAAGCCTGGATGTCTGTTTTCAGTCCTTGATCTGACAGCTTGACGTAAATGGTGGACAACATGCCGCGAATCAACGGGACCAGGTGGGGCACAAAAATGAATTGCAGCTGCGTGCCAGCCAACTGCTGCAATTGCGCAAGAATCTCAGGATGGTGCCGGTGGCCGGCGACGCCATAGGCTTTCATGTTGTCGCTGGCTTCCGCAAACAAAGTGGCGACCTCCGCCTTTCTGCCGGCACCGGAAACGCCTGATTTGGAGTCCGAGACGATGGGGACGGATAAATCAATCAACCCTTGCTCCAGCAGCGGCGCCAGTCCCAGCAATACAGTCGTGGGGTAGCACCCCGGATTGCCGATCACTTGGGCGGAACGCACTTTTTCGCGATACAGCTCAGGAATGCCATATACCGCATCTACCAGGATATCAGGACAGCCGTGGGGCAGCTTGTACCATTTTTCGAATACCGCCGTATCCTGCAACCGGAAGTCCGCCGCAAGATCGATCACCTTCACTCCTGCAGCCACCAGCGCCTGCGCCTGGCTCATGGCCACGCCATGCGGCGTAGCAAAGAACACCACGTCGCACTGTGACAGGTCGGCCTGGGCAGGATCGGTGAAGACAAGGTCTACGCGCCCACGCAGGCTGGGGAACATATCCGCAACCGGCAGCCCGGCTTCGCCGCGCGAGGTGATGACGCTCAACTCCGCATCGGGATGCAGGGCCAACAAGCGCAATAACTCGACGCCGGTATATCCGGTGCCACCGACAATGCCAACTTTTATCTTCTTGCTTTGTATCACCTGAACTTACCTTCCGTATATCGCAGGGCATATCCACAGAAAATCTATAGTAACAAAACCCCGGCCCATTTTGAAAACGCCAAAAACAGAAAAGCCGCAACAAGTGCGGCTTTTCCTGAACAGCAACAGCGTAAAGCTTAGCGCTTGGAGAATTGCTTACGGCGGCGCGCCTTGCGGAGGCCGACCTTCTTACGCTCAACTTCACGTGCATCGCGAGTCACGAAACCTGCCTTGGACAGGGCGCTCTTCAATGCTGCATCGTAGTCGATCAGTGCACGGGTGATGCCGTGGCGCACTGCACCGGCCTGGCCGGATTCGCCGCCGCCAGTCACGTTCACCAGAATGTCGAAGCTGGCTTCGTTTTCGGTCAGTGCCAATGGCTGGCGCAGAATCATGCGTGACGTCACGCGGGAGAAGTATTCGTCAGCAGGCTTGTCGTTAACAACGATGTTACCGCTACCGGACTTCAGGAATACACGAGCTACCGAACTCTTGCGGCGGCCTGTACCGTAGTTATACTTACCAATCATCGCTGCTTATCCTTACGCTTGACTTTGGATTACCAATGGCTGCGGCTGCTGCGCAACGTGGTCATGCTTATCACCAGCATAGACCTTCAGCTTGCGGAACATGGCATAACCCAGTGGCCCCTTTGGCAGCATGCCCTTCACAGCCTTTTCCAGGGCGCGGCCCGGGAAACGCTCTTGCATCTTGCCGAAAGTTGTTGTGGAGATACCGCCTGGGTAACCGCTGTGACGGTGGTACTTCTTATCCAGCGCCTTGTTGCCGGTTACCTTGATCTTGTCGGCGTTGATCACAACGATATAATCGCCCGTATCTACGTGCGGTGTGTAAATAGTCTTATGCTTGCCACGCAGGCGGTGCGCAATTTCACTCGCCAAACGGCCCAGCACCAAATCCGTAGCATCAACTACGAACCAGTCGCGCTTTACTTCATGCGCTTTTGCAGAAAAGGTCTTCATCGGACAAACCAATATTCGCTGAAAAAATTAAGAGGCGGATTGTATGTCAAGCCCTTACGCTTTGTCAAACATTTCCGAGCTAGATTTTTCAATCTTCATAGATACTTAAAATACATGCTTAAAGATAATCGCTTGCCAGCACCCCGGCGAAGATCGCGGCGCCAAGCCAATTGTTGTGCAGGAACGCCTTGAAGCAGGACGCGCGATCGCGATTGCGGATCAGCGCATAATGATACAGGGCAATGAGCGCCGCAACCGCCAGCCCGGCGAAATAAGGCCAGGATTGCTGCAACCGCACTCCCGCCCAGGCCATCAATACCAGGAAGGCGCCGTAGCACGCCATGACGGCAAAGACATCCAGCCTGCCGAAGAAAATGGCCGATGACCTGATGCCGATGTTGAGGTCGTCGTTGCGGTCCACCATGGCATATTCGGTGTCATAGGCCACCGCCCAGAACACGTTGGCAAGCAGCAATATCCAGGCTTCCAGCGGCAACTGGCTGGTGACCGCCGCAAACGCCATCGGGATGCCGAAGCCGAAAGCAATGCCGAGATAAGCCTGCGGGATGGAGAGGAAGCGCTTGGTCAGCGGGTAGCTGACGGCCAGGAACAAGGCCGGGAACGACAAGGCCACCACCAGGGCGTTGAGCTGCAGCACGAGGACAAATGCGGCCAAGCTCAATGCCATCGCCAGCAAAACGGCTTCCTTCGCGCTTACGTCGCCGGTCACCAGCGGACGCTGGCGGGTGCGCTCCACATGACCGTCGAAATTGCGGTCGGCCAGGTCGTTCATGACGCAGCCCGCCGAGCGCATCAACACGGTACCGGCAATGAATACAAACAATACCAGGCCGTCAGGCCAGCCCGGGCTTGCCAGCCATATGCCCCACAAGGTGGGCCAGAGCAGCAACAGGATGCCGATGGGCTTATCCAGCCGGGTCAGGCGGTAATAGGCTTGGAGCTTTTGCCTAAGGGATGGGTTAGTCATTTTTAAACAGTCCGCCCTATTCAGCTTCCACATGCAGTTTCAACACGGCAGGCAGGAACAACTCGGTCACCAGCACCGCCTTCTTTCCCAGCCTGAAGACCGAGCGCCTTGCCCATAGCGGGCCGCGAATCGAGGGAATGTGCGCGGCTGCCAGGCGGTAGAGAAAATGCTGGGGTGAAAGTTTCTTGTACTGCAATGCGCCGCGGCACATGCGAGGATCCGCAAACAAGGCGCTGCCCAATGAGTGGGCTCCCAGGCGGCCCAGGCCGCGCCAGGCGCCCCGCATGGCTTGTTGGGGCAATAGGCTGTGCGCAAACACCACCGCTTCGCCGTCGCAACGCAATATGACGTCACGCAGCAAGGTATGCCGTCGAGGCAGCGCCTGCAATAATTGCGCCTCGGCAAAAGGCGGCTTTTTCCTGGCCAGGCGCAAGGGCTGCACCGCAAACTGCCTGCTATGCTGCTGCAAGCGCCGGGTCAGCGAACCGCGCTCGGTGAGCCAGGGACGGTAATGCCGGGAGCCTACGGCCTGCTTGAGCCAGCGGTCTCGCATCTGCGGGAAATGGGCAAAGACTTTCACCGGCTGATTATCTCAGACTTTGACCAATTCTTCCGCATGGCCGAGCCAGCGTGCCAGGTGTGCATTTGCCGCCTGCGGCGCTTTCTCGAGCAAACCTGCCGCGATATCGCGCGCGGCTTCCAGCAAGTCCTGGTCCCGCTCCAGGTCGGCGATCTTCAGCATGGGCACCCCGCTCTGCCGTACACCCATGAACTCTCCCGGCCCGCGCAATGCGAGGTCAGCCTGGGCGATGGCGAAGCCATCGCTGGACTCGTAGATGATCTTGAGGCGCGCGCGCGCGGTTTCCGAGAGTTTGCCGTCCTGGTAGAGCAGGATGCAGCTGCTCTTGGCTGCGCCGCGCCCGACACGGCCGCGCAATTGGTGCAATTGTGCCAGGCCCATGCGCTCGGCATGCTCGATCACCATCAGGCTGGCATTGGGTACATCCACGCCCACTTCGATCACGGTCGTCGCTACCAGCAGCTGGGTTTCGCCTGCGCTGAACGCGGCCATCACCGCCTGCTTCTCGGCAGGCTTCATGCGGCCATGCACCAACCCCACCCGCAACTGCGGGAAAGTCTCGCGCAAGCTCTCGTAGGTTTCGGTCACGGTCTGCAATTGCAATGCCTCGGACTCCTCGATCAAGGGGCAGACCCAGTACGCCTGCCGCCCCTCCATGCAGGCATGCTGCACGCGCTCCAGCACTTCGTCGCGCCTGGCATCGGACACCAGGCGGGTCACGATGGGCGTGCGCCCGGGCGGCAGCTCGTCAATCACCGACACATCGAGGTCGGCAAAATAGCTCATGGACAAAGTGCGCGGAATCGGCGTGGCGCTCATCATGAGTTGATGCGGCTGCACGCCCTTCTGCCGCAGTGACAGGCGCTGTTGTACGCCAAAGCGGTGCTGCTCGTCGACAACGGCAAGCGCCAGCCGCTGGAACACGACCTGGTCCTGGAACAAGGCATGGGTGCCAATCACAAGTTGCGCTTCGCCGTTCTCCACAGCAGCCATCATCTCGCGCCGCTCCTTCTTGCCCTGGCTGCCGGACAGCCAGGCCACCCTTATGCCTAGGGGCGCCAGCCAGGCTTGCATCTTCTGGTAATGCTGCTCGGCGAGGATTTCCGTCGGCGCCATGATGGCTGCCTGCCAGCCGTTTTCAATCGCCTGCAACGCCGCCATCGCAGCAACGATGGTCTTGCCGCTGCCGACATCGCCCTGCAACAGGCGCTGCATGGGGTGCGGCTGCTCCAGGTCGCGGCCAATCTCCACGGCAACGCGCTGCTGGGCCTGGGTCAGGGCGAACGGCAGGCTGCGCAGCAAGGCGGTGACCAAGGTACGGGACGGCGGCAGTGCAGGCGCGCCCTGGTGCCTGCGGCGCGCGTGATGCTTGCGCATGGAAAGCTGCTGCGCGAGTAATTCATCAAAGGCCAGCCGCCGCCATGCAGGATGGTCGCGGGATTCCAGGCTGCGCAGCGCCGCCTCTGGCGCCGGATGGTGCAGAAGGTGCAAGCTTTCCGCGAATCTCGGCAAGGAAAGTCCGCGGTATATCTCCTGCGGCAGGATTTCCGCGGTATCCACCTGCTCCAATGCCCAGGATATCCATTTGCGCAACGCCGCCTGGCTCAAACCTGCCGTGGTGGGGTAAAACGGCGTCAATACCTCGGCAACCGGCGCATCCTCTTCCACCTGTTTGCATTGCGGATGCACCATTTCCCAGCCGAAGAAGCCGCCGCGCACCTCGCCAAAAGCACGGATATATCGTCCTTCCTCCAGGGCGGAGACTTGGCTGGGATAGAAATGCAGGAAACGCAACACCAGTTGCCCGGTGTCATCACGCAGCCGGCAAATCAGTGCTTTTCGCGGACGGTATTGCACCTCGGCATGCACGATCTCGCCCTGCACCTGGGCCTGCTCGCCGGTATGCAGGTCACGGATCGCCGTGATGCGGGTTTCGTCGAGATAGCGCAGGGGCATGTGCAGCAATAGGCCCTGCCAGTTGAGGATGCCAAGCTTGGCAAGCCGCCCCTGCAATGCAGGGGTCATGCCTTTAATGCCATCGAGCTTGCTGTTGGCGGGTAGTTTTGACGCCATGATCCTGGGTAGTTATTGATCCTGGCTGAGTCGCTCAATATGTCATGAGCAGGCAGGAAAATCGGTCAAGCGATCCTGGCGGCATTGCTGAACACTCCGTACAAGTGCAAGCAATGCAACACGCCAGGAAGGCCGTCGTTCTAGGCGCCAATCTCCAGTACGCCATCGGCTTCCACCAGCGCGTTGCGCGGCAGCTGCGCCACGCCAACCGCTGCACGGGCAGGATAAGGCTGGGTGAAGTATTCCGCCATGATGGTGTTCACCAGCGCAAAGTGGGAAAGGTCGGTCAGGAAGATATTGAGCTTGACCACGTCCGCGAGCGAGCCGCCGGCGGCTTCCGCCACAGCCTTGAGGTTCTTGAATACGCGGTGGACTTGCGCCTCGATGCCATCCACCAACTCCATGGTCGCAGGGTCAAGGCCTATCTGGCCAGATAGGTAGACGGTGCTGCCGTTGACCTTGACTGCCTGGGAATAGGTGCCGATCGCCTGGGAGGCGCCATCGGTATGGATGATTTGCTTGGCCATGTATCTCTCCTGAAAACTCGATTGGTTGAAGTATTATTGGTTGAAAAGTGACGCTACTGAATCCGCTGCTCGGCCCCGGAACCCTTGACGCGGTTGATGCGCACCACATCCGGAATCTTGCGCAGGCGCCGCATCAGCTCGGCCAGATGCACGCGGTTCTCCACCTGCACGGTGAAGTTCATGTTGGTGTAGGTGCTGTTGTCCGCCTCTTCCATGCTGACATTGTCGATATTCGAGCCGGCCTCGGCAATGCCGGAGGCGATCTTCGCCAGCATGCCGCGGCGGTTCGCCACCACCAGCTTGAGGCTGACCTTGTACAGCCTGTGCCCCTGCGGGTCCCATTCCACGTCCAGCCACTTGTCGGGATCGAGGCGGAACTTGCGTATTGCCGGGCAATCGTGGGTATGGATCACCAGCCCCTTGTCCTTGTTGATGAAGCCCAGGATGGGATCGCCGGGAATGGGGCGACAGCATTGCGCGAACTGCACCGCCATGCCCTCGGAGCCGCGGATGGTGATGGTGTCCAGCACCTTGGCAGGAGTTTTCTGCTGCTCCGCCACGGCTTCCTGCTGCCCGGCCTGCGCCATCAACTGGTGCGCCACCATGACGTTCAGGCGTTTGCCCATGCCGATGTCCGCGAGGATTTCGTCCTTGCTCTTGGCGCCATAATCCCGCACCAGGCGCTGCCAGGCAGGATCGTCAATCGTGATGGGGTTGGCATGCAAGGCGCGCAGCGCCTGGTTGAGCATGCGCTCCCCCAGCAGTGCCGATTCGGTGGACTGCATGGACTTGAGGTAGTGCCGGATATGGGCGCGCGCCTTGCCGGTCAGCACGTAATTGAGCCATGCGGGGTTGGGGTGCGCATGGGCGGCGGTGATGATCTCGACATGGTCGCCATTGTGCAGCTCGGTACGCAAGGGGGCGAGCTCCTGGTTGATCTTCACCGCCACGCAGCGGTTGCCGATATCGGTATGCACGGCATAGGCGAAATCGACGGCAGTGGCTCCCTTGGGCAATGCCATAATGGTGCCCTTGGGCGTGAAGACGTAGACCTCGTCCGGGAACAGGTCGACCTTGAAATGCTCGAGGAACTCGAGCGAGTCTGTGCTCTCGCTCTGGATGTCCAGCAGGCGCTGCAGCCATTGGTGCGTTTGCTGCTGCAAGGCCGTCAGGTGGGCATCCGTGGTCTTGTATAGCCAGTGCGCGGCAACCCCCGCATCGGCGATATTGTGCATTTCGCGGCTGCGGATCTGGATCTCGATCGGCGTGCCGAACGGGCCGAACAATGTCGTATGCAACGACTGGTAGCCGTTGGCCTTGGGGATGGCGATATAGTCCTTGAACTTGCCGGGAATCGGCTTGTAGAGCCCGTGCAGCACGCCCAGCGCGGCGTAACAGGTCGGCAGGTCGCGCACGATGACGCGGAAGCCGTAGATATCGTAGATCTGCGAGAAGGTGACAGTCTTGCCCGTCATTTTCTTGTAGATGCTGTAAAGGTGCTTTTCGCGCCCGGTCACCTCGGCATCGATATGCTGGTCCTTCAGACGCTGGTTGATGGCGTCGAGGATCTTGCCAACCACTTCCTTGCGGTTGCCGCGCGCCGCCATGACCGCCTTGGAAATCACGCGGTGGCGCATCGGGTAGAGGTACCTGAAGCTCAGGTCTTCCAGCGTCTGGTAAATCTCGTTGAGCCCGAGCCGATTGGCGATCGGCGCATAGATATCCAGCGTTTCACGCGCGATGCGCCGCTGTTTCTCCGGCTTCATGACATCGAGCGTGCTCATGTTGTGCAGCCGGTCGGCGAGCTTGACCAGGATCACGCGCACGTCCTGCGACATCGCCAGCAGCATTTTGCGGAAATTCTCCGCCTGCGCCTGGGTCGCGCTCTGGAACTCGATCTTGTCGAGCTTGGACAATCCGTCCACCAGCTCGGCCACCTGCTTGCCGAATTTCTCGCCGATTTCCTGCTTGGTGACGCCGGTATCCTCCACCACGTCGTGCAGCAAGGCCGCGATCAAGGTCGGAGGATCGAGATGCAGTTCGGCCAGGATGCCGGCCACGCTGACCGGATGGATCACATAGGGTTCGCCGCTGCGGCGCACCTGCCCTTCATGCGCAGCGGCGCTGAAACGGTAGGCATCCCAGATATGGTCTATGTCGTCTTGCTTGAGGTATTCCCGCAGGCGCAGGGTGAGTTGGGAGTCTTCGCTGTCCGCTGGCAGCAAAGGTAAGGGCGAAACTGGTTCGGCTGGTCTTTTGGCTGCGGTCTTGGGCATAAATTCCAGTAATTACTCAATTCTACATAGTCGCCAACCCGGGACCGTGCATTGGCATGATCCCGGCTGCATCACCAGCTCGCATTCACAAGATCGTGCGATCAGGCGTGTCCGCGATTAAGCACTTCCAGGCCTACCTTGGCAGCCGCGATTTCACGCAGCGCCAGCACGGTGGGCTTATCCTTGCTGCCGTGCGCGTTCACGAGCGGCTCCGAGCCATTGGCGAGCTGGCGTGCGCGGTAGGCCGCGACAAGGGTCAACTGGAAACGGTTGGGTATCTTTTCCAGACAGTCATCAACGGTAATACGTGCCATGTTACGAATATCTCCTGAATTTTGTCATGTACATTTACATGGGCCGGAAGACGGCTAGAGCAGTTTCTGCACCACATCCTGGTAGCGCAGCAATTGCTTTTCGCGCCGCAATCTCTGGCTGCGGATAATGGCCCGCAGGTCTTCCAGCGCATGTTCGAATCTGTCGTTGATTGTAACATAGTCGAATTCCGCCACGTGGCGCATCTCGTCCCGCGCCGCAGCGAGCCTGCGCACAATCACCTCCGCGCTATCCTGCGCGCGGTTGTTCAGGCGCTGCTCCAGGGCCTCCATCGAAGGCGGCAGGATGAAGATGCTAATGGCTTCGGCATACTGGCTGCGCACCTGCTGCGCGCCCTGCCAGTCGATTTCCAGGATCAGGTCGTACCCTTCCGCCAATACGGAATTCACCGTCGACTGCGATGTGCCGTAATAAGCGCCGTGCACTTGCGCGCTTTCGAGGAAGTCGCCGTGGTTGAGCAGTTCCACGAACCTGGCTTCCTCGACGAAGTGGTAATGCACGCCGTCCTCCTCGCCCGGCCGCGGCTGGCGCGTGGTATGGGAGACAGAGAGCTTGATATGCTCGTCACCGTCCAGCAGCGCGCGCACCAGCGAGGTTTTGCCGGCGCCCGATGGGGCGGTAATGATGAATAGGTTGCCTTTCATAGCATGGAATTCCGTCGTGCAAACTTAAAAAAAATCAGACCCGATGCGCCAGTCTGCGCCTGTAGAAGATGGATGACAACAAGGCCGCCATGATGAATATCACGCCGATGAGGCCGGTCACCACTTCAGGCACGGGCCGGTAGATGGTGTAGAACATGATCAGCCCGAGCACTCCGATCGCATAGTGGGCGCCGTGCTCCAGGTAAACATAGTTGTCTAGCGTGCCCTTGTACACCAGGCGCACGGTCATGGAGCGCACGAACATCGCGCCTATGGTCAGGCCCAGCATGATGATCACCACGTCGCGCGTAATCGCAAACGCGCCGATCACGCCGTCGAACGAGAACGAGGCGTCGAGAATTTCCAGGTAAAGAAACCCCATCGCCCCGTTGCGCTTCGCGGTCTTGGCAAAGGCGTCACCCTCGGCCTGCGAAGAGAAAAACCCGCTCAGGCTGTCGATCACGACATACAGCACCACCCCGCTCAACCCTGCCAGCAGGATGGTCAGGCGCTCGGCCTGGGAAATGGGCAGGAAGTTCTGCAAGCCCAGCAGGATCAGCAGAATGACGATGATCTTGATGGACTCCAGGCTACCCAGCCTGCCGAATGCCGCTTCCAGGCGGCCCAGCCAGTGCAATTCCTTCTCCGGGTCCAGCAGGAAGCTCAGGAACACCAGGAACAGGAAGGAGCCGCCGAATGCCGCAATCGCGTTATGCCCGTCGTCTAAGTAATCGGCATACAGCACCGGGTTATTGATCGCCATATCGGCCACCTCGAGCAGCCCCTGGTCGGTGGCCGCCGCCACCAGCAACAAAGGGAACAGCAGGCGTACGCCGAACACGGCAATCAGGATGCCCACGGTGAGGAAGATATGCCGCCATTTTTCGTCCATTTCCTTGAGGATGGAGGCGTTCACCACGGCATTGTCGAAAGACAGGCTGATTTCCATGATGCCGAGGATCAGCGCCACGCTCAGCGCAGGCCAGATGCCGGACACCCCGCCCTTGATTTCGTAGCCCCAGAGCGCGGCCAGCCCGAGGCAGAGGAAAGTGACGAAAAAGGAATATCTGAAATCGCGCATTGCTTAAGTTCCGGATCAATGAGGTTCGCGGCCAGGCAGCAGCCTGCGCCAGGACAATCGGACGGCTACTCTATGTTCTGCACTTGCTCGCGCATTTGCTCGATCAGCAGCTTGAGCGCCATGGCGACTTGCGACACTTCAGTGGAAACAGACTTGGAAGCCAGGGTATTGGCTTCGCGGTTCAGTTCCTGCATGAGGAAATCCAGCTGCTTGCCTGCCGGGCTGCCCGCCTCGAGAATGCGCTTCACTTCCTCGATATGCGCGCCCAAGCGGCTCAGTTCCTCGTCCACGTCAATGCGCTGGGCGAAGATGGTGAGCTCCTGGCGGATGCGCTCGTCATCCACCGAGCCCAGCGCCTCCTGTAATTTGCCGTACAGGCGCTCCTGATAGATCTTCACCTGCTCGGGCAACAAGGGGCGCACCCTGGCGACCAGGCTCTCCATTTCCGCCAGGCGGTCGAGGATGATGGCCTTGAGCTTGATGCCTTCGCGCGCACGCGCTTCTGTCATCTGCTGCACCAGCTTCAACAGGCTGTCGTGGATGGCAGCCGAGAGGGCCTCGTGATCCGCGCCTTCTCCCGATATCACCCCTGGCCAGCGCAGGATGTCCGCCACGCTCAAGGGGCGGCTTTCCGGGAAATGGCGTTGCACGCTGACGGTCATCTGCGCCAGCTGCTGCAACACTGTGTCGTCCAGCTGCACCTGCCGCTGTTCGGAGGCGCGATGGGCCAGGCTGATGCGGCACTCCACCTTGCCGCGCTTGAGGCGCTGGTTGATCAGTTCGCGCACCTGCGGTTCGAACATGCGCACATTGTCATCCAGCTTGAGCTGCAACTCGAGGTAGCGATGATTGACCGAACGCAGTTCGAGCACCAGAACGCCATGGCTCACCTCCTGCTCCAGCGAGGCATAACCCGTCATGCTGAAAATCATGTTGATGGAAATTCCCGATTAAATTTGGCCCATGGTATCAAATCCGGAGCGTTTCATGACAGAATAGCCTGCAAATTATAGGTTTTACCCTTGCCGCCCATCATTCACCAGCACATGCACGCCAATCAGAATCTTGCCCTGCCGCCAGGCTACGAACTGCAGGGATATGAAATCAAAAAGCTTCTCAGTGCCGGTGGATTCAGCTTCGTCTACATCGCACGCGACCTGGAAAACGACACCACCGTCGCCATCAAGGAATACCTTCCCAACATGCTCGCGCTGCGCAAGGAAGGCGACCAGGTACGCATTCCGACCAATGAAGCCGCCGCAGGATTCCGCTTCGGATTGAAATGCTTTTTCGAGGAAGGCCGCGCGCTGGCCAATATCGAGCACAAGAACATCGTACGCGTGCAGAACTTCTTCCGCGCCAATGACACCGTCTACATGGTGATGCGCTACGAGCGCGGTAAGTCCCTGCAGGAATACGTGCTGGCGCGCGACACGCCCTTGCCGGAAACCATGCTGCGCAGCGTGTTCAGCCAATTGCTCAACGGCCTGCGCGAGGTGCACGCGCAAAAACTGCTGCATCTCGACATCAAGCCCGCCAATATCTATATCCGCCTGGACGGCTCCCCGGTATTGCTGGATTTCGGCTCCGCCCGCATGGCGCTCAACGAAGCCTCCAACACGCTGCCGCCAAGCTACACTCCCGGGTTCGCCTCGCCCGAGCAATATGGCGACCGCAAGCAACTCGGTCCGTGGAGCGATGTCTACAGCATAGGCGCCAGCATGTACGCCTGTCTGCTCCAGGCCGCGCCACAAGCGGCGGACCAGCGTTTGAGGAAGGACCAGCTGGTGCCCGCAGCCAGGCTGGGCAAGGGCAGGTATTCGCGCAACCTGCTGCAGATCATCGACAACTGCATGGCCTTGGACCACATGGACCGGCCGCCCAGCGTGTTTGCCTTGCAGAAATCGTTGCTGGAAGCGGTGCCGCTGCCGGCACGCCACGGCTGGCTGAACAAGATTACCTCGCTGTTCACCCAGGATTGAAAGATATTGAGCACTCACTAAACCAGGATGAAATTCACCATACACCAGAGCAGCCGTAGCGGAGGACGCCCGGTCAACCAGGACCGGGTTGCCTACTCCTACAGCAAAAACGCCGTGTTGCTGGTGCTTGCCGACGGCATGGGCGGGCACCATCATGGTGAAGTTGCGGCGCAACTCGCGGTCAAGATGCTCACCGGCGCATTCCAGCAGGCGGCCCAGCCGGACCTGCCGGACGTAGTGGGATTCCTGCAGACCGAAATCATGAAGCTGCATGAGGCCATCCACCAGCTGGCAGAAAACCGCGGGCTGCCGGAAACGCCCAAGACCACGCTGGTAGTGGGCATCCTGCAGCACAACACTCTCTACTGCGCTCATGTGGGCGACTCGCGCCTCTATCATTTCCGCAACGGCAAGCGGCTGTTCCGTACCGAGGACCATTCCATCGTCCAGATGATGCTGAAACAGGGCAAGCTGGATGCAAAATCCATGCTGCAACACCCCGACCGCAACAAGATATACAACTGCCTGGGCAGCGAGTTGACCCCGACCATAGAAATCAGTCCGCCTTGCCCCCTGGAAGCCGGGGACCAGATCCTGCTGTGCAGCGACGGCTTATGGGCCCAGCTCAGCGATGAACGCATGCAGGACATCCTCAACAACGGCCTCGGCATCGCCCACAGCGTGCCCAGCCTGCTGGACGCTGCCGAGCGGCTAGGAGGCAAGAACATGGACAACCTGAGCGCCATCGGCGTGCAATGGGAAAGCAAATCCGAACAGCCGCTGACGATCTCCACGCTAGAGATGTCATTGGCCCAGTCCCACACCATCCTCGGGTCGGCGGAACCTGCGGAAAATAGCACCGCGGCAACGGCCGCCGACCTGGATGAAGAAGACATCGAGCGCGCCATCGCCGAGATCAACGCCGCCATCAAGCGCAGCAGGCATTGATTCCACAGGACAAAACCACGCCAGGCCGCGGTAATCATCACGCTTGCCATGGTCATCGCATATAATATGCACTTTGCAAATTCAGGAAACATCATGCGTCCCAGCAACCGCGCCCCAGACCAGCTACGCGAAGTCGAGATCATCCGCCGTTACACCAAGCATGCGGAAGGGTCTGTGCTGGTCAAGTTCGGCGACACCCACGTGCTGTGTACCGCCAGCGTCGAAGACAAGGTCCCGCCCTTCCTACGCGGCAAGAACCAGGGCTGGACCACCGCGGAATACGGCATGCTGCCCCGCTCCACCGGCAGCCGCATGGACCGCGAGGCAGCACGGGGAAAGCAGTCGGGCCGCACGCAGGAAATCCAGCGTCTGATCGGCCGCAGCCTGCGCGCCGTCATCGACCTCGAGAAGCTGGGAGAACGCACTATCCACATCGATTGCGACGTGATCCAGGCCGACGGCGGCACGCGCACCGCCAGCATCACCGGCGCCTACGTGGCGCTGCATGACGCTGTCGGATTCCTATTGAACAAAGGGCTGATCCAGGCATCGCCCTTGCGCGACGCGGTGGCCGCCATTTCCGTTGGCGTCTACCAGGGCACGCCGGTCCTCGACCTGGATTACATCGAGGATTCCGCCTGCGATACCGACATGAACGTGGTGATGACCGGCAGCGGCGGATTTGTCGAAATCCAGGGCACGGCGGAAGGCGAACCGTTCCAGCGCGATGCCATGAACCGCATGCTGGATCTCGCAGACAGCGGCATCCGCACCCTCCTGCTCAAGCAGAAAGAAGCGCTGGGGCTGTAAGCATGGGCATGCCTTTCCAGAAACTGGTAATCGCGAGCGGCAACCAGGGCAAGCTGAAGGAAATCCAGGCCTTGCTCGCGCCGCTGTCGATCGAGGTATTGCCGCAATCCGCGCTCAATGTGCCGGAGGCGGAAGAACCGTTCGTGACGTTCATCGAGAACGCCCTGGCCAAGGCGCGCCACGCCAGCCGCCATACCGGCCTGCCGGCGCTGGCTGACGACTCGGGCATCTGCGTCAACGCGCTGCAAGGCGCGCCGGGCGTCTATTCCGCACGCTATGCCGGCGAGCCCAAGTCCGACGAGCGCAACAACCAGAAGCTGCTGCAAAGCCTGGAGGGCCTGCAAGACCGCCATGCCTATTACTATTGCGTCATGGTGCTGGTGCGTCATGCGGACGACCCGCAGCCATTGATCGCGGAAGGCGCCTGGCAGGGAGAAATCCTCACCGTGCCGCGCGGCGACGGCGGTTTCGGCTACGACCCCCTGTTCCTGGACGCCAAGACTGGTCAGACCGCGGCGGAGCTGCCTAGCGAGATCAAGAACCGCATCAGCCACCGCGGCCACGCACTGACCAAACTGGTACAGCAACTGGAAAGGCTGGCCTGATGAGCGGAAACTGGCCCAAATGGTTGCGTGACGACGGCAGCGTCGTCTCCTGCACGGAAAAGGTCAAGGTCATGACCGAGAACTTCGACGAACTCAAGCAGATTGCCCAGGATGCGCTGGAGGACGGCCTATTGATGGAAGTCTCCGAATCGCAGATGCGCGAAGCATTGCACCGCCTGATTGACGAACTGGTGAACCCCTATCAGCACACCCATCGAAATCAAGGCGATTAGCGATACTCCCGGGCTAGCGGAGCCAGGGGAAACGCCCGCATCCGCTCCCACCCAGCCCCCGCCGCTCTCGCTTTACATCCATATCCCCTGGTGTGTCCGCAAGTGCCCTTACTGCGACTTCAATTCGCACGAGTCGCGCAGCGAGATTCCCGAGGCTGCCTATGTCGATGCATTGATCGCCGACCTGGAGCAATCGGTGCCGCGCGTCTGGGGACGGCGCGTGCACAGCATTTTCTTCGGCGGCGGCACGCCCAGCCTGTTCTCGCCCGAGGCGATCGACCGCATCCTGAGCAATGTGCGCGCCCTCGTGCCGTTGAGCGTGGATTGCGAGATCACGCTGGAGGCCAATCCCGGCACCGTGGACGCCGCGCATTTCCGCGGATACCGCGCTGCGGGCGTCAACCGGCTCTCGCTCGGCATCCAGAGCTTCGACA
Source organism: Methylobacillus pratensis (assembly GCF_054072455.1). Taxonomy (NCBI): domain Bacteria; kingdom Pseudomonadati; phylum Pseudomonadota; class Betaproteobacteria; order Nitrosomonadales; family Methylophilaceae; genus Methylobacillus; species Methylobacillus pratensis. The sequence continues at coordinate 567,183 of NZ_JBSUSR010000002.1, read as the reverse complement.
GCGCCTACCTGCAAAAACTCGGGCGCATCCATGATGAAACCCAGGCCGTGGCGGCCGCCGAGCTGGCGCTGCAGACCTTTGACTCCGTCAACCTGGACGTCATGTATGCCTTGCCTGGGCAAAGCCTGGAACATGCCCTGGCCGATGCGCAACGCGCTTGCGACCTCAAACCAGCGCACCTGTCGTTCTACCACCTGACGCTGGAGCCCAACACGCCGTTCCACCGCACCCCGCCCGCATTGCCGGACGACGATACCAGCGCGGCCATGCAGGAAGCGATCGAAGACCTGCTGGGCCGGAATGGCTACGGGCATTACGAAACCTCGGCGTTTGCGCAGCCTGGCAAGCAATGCCGCCACAACCGCAACTACTGGCTGTTCGGCGACTACCTGGGCATCGGGGCCGGCGCGCATAGCAAACTGAGCTTTCACGACCGCATCACGCGCGAAAGCCGCCACAAGCATCCCAAGCGCTACCTGGAACATACGGGCCAAGGCAGTGCCATGGAACACCAATGGCAGATTGCCAAGGATGAGCTGGCCTTCGAATTCATGATGAACGCCTTGCGGCTCACCGTCGGTTTCGAACCTGCGCTCTTTGAACTGCGCACCGGCTTGCCGCTGGAAAGCATTGCCCATACCCTGGAGCATGCCGTGCAAAAAGGCTTATTGGACGTAGGCCCTGAGCGCATTGCCCCGACATTGCTCGGGCAGCGCTTCCTGAACGAATTGCTGCAGCTGTTCCTGGACTGACTCCCATACGCTAAGTTTTACTTTGTAAGACATTCTCTGTATTACAATACAGCGATTCTGGAAGCGCAGAGCAATCAGCATGGGGATGAAGTTGCGATGAAAGTTGCCAAGCTCACCCGGAATCTCAGGGAAACCGACACAATTTGGGTCAGCTATGGATCAACATAACAAGTCCGTTGAAACTGCACGACAAACCCTTATCCAGCTTGCCAAAAGCCGGATAGCGCCAACACCGGACAACTACCGCAAAGTCTATAACGCCATTGACGGCCATGCCGCAACGGACAACTCATTGACCATCAGCCAACTGTTGGGCAACGTGCTGAAGGAAGTCGGCGCGCAACAGCCTCGCCACAGCTCCGGCATCAACCATATTCTCAAGCAGCTTGAAGCGCAGAACTGGGCTGGCCTGGAAAATGCGCTGCGTGAGCTGCTGGCGAACCTGTCCACGCCCGACAACAAACACCCCGTTCCTCCAAACCCAGGCGGCGCCAACCATGACCAGGCCGACGTCGTCACGCTCTGGCGCAATATGCTGGTCAAGACGCTGGACTTGGTGGTGGTGCCGCAACTGCAGGAAGTGCCGGATGCCCAGGCGCGTGCAAACGCCTTATTGCAAGAAGCGCAGCAGGCGCAGAGCCGGGAAGAGATTCTAGCGCTGGAAACGGCGCTGAAAAATATCCTGTTCAGCCTGGAAATGCACCTGGATACCCAGAGCCAACTGCAACTGCGCTTGCTGCAACTGCTGCGACTGCTGGTCGTGAGCATGGAGGCCCTGGTGCTGGAAGAGCAATGGCTGCAGGGCCCGACGGCGGCAGTGCGCGAAATCCTGACCCAGCCGTTGAACATGGACTCCTTGTCCAAGGCGGAAGACACGCTCAAGGACCTCATCTTCATGCAAGGCCAACTGAGGCCCGGACTGATCGAGGCCAAGAAGACCCTGAAGAAAATGGCGGAGATCTTCGTGGCGCAACTGTCGGAAATCACCCTGGCGACCGACGACTACCAGACCAAGCTGAAAAACTACCGCGACGAGATCAGCCATAGCGACGAAATACAGGACCTCAACCAGGTGTTAAGCCGCCTGCTCGAGGATACCCAAGTCATCAGCAGCATTACGCAACACTCGCGCAACGAGATCATGGAGGCGGAAAGCAAGGTACGGGAAGCGGAGAAGCAAATCTACGAACTGACCTTGCAGCTTGACCACATCAATGAAATCGCGCATGAGGACTACCTGACCGGCACCTTGAACCGCCGCGGGATGGATGAGGCACTGGTAAGGGAATTCAACCGGGCAGACCGGTTCGGCATGCCGCTCAGCATCGCCATGATGGATATCGACCATTTCAAGCAGATCAATGACAACCTCGGCCATGCCACCGGCGACCAGGCATTGGCGCACCTTGCCTCCGTCATCAAGGAGTCGTTGCGCGCAACGGACGTGATCGCGCGTTACGGCGGCGAGGAATTCATCATCCTGTTGCCCGGCACCGTGGAGAAGGACGCGATCAGCGTCATCACGCGCGCGCAGCGGGAGCTGACGCGCAATATCTTCCTGCACAATGACAGCCACATCCTGATCACTTTCAGCGCCGGCGTGGCCGAACGCCAGGAAGGCGAGCCGGCCGACGCCATCATCGGGCGTACCGACCAGGCCTTGTACCGGGCAAAGAACAGCGGGCGCAACCGAGTGGTGGGCGCGAGCATGCTGGATCAACCTGGCGGCCAATAACGAAAAAGCCCCGCAATGCGGGGCTTTTTGCTAATCGTCGGACATACGAAAGGCCAACAACTCAGCGAAGCGTCCTGGCTAAGCGCGCTTAGCCGAGCAAGCTCCGGGCGCGCTTCAATGCCTCGCGTACCTGGACAGGCGCCGTGCCGCCGCGATGGTTGCGGCTTGCCAGCGAGCCTTCCAGCGTCAATACCCCGTATACGTCTTCGCCAATCTGGGGACTAAATTTCTGCAATTGCGGCAAGGAAAGGTCGGCCAGGTCGCAGTCTTGTTCCACCGCATGGCGCACCGCCAGCGCCACCACTTCGTGCGCATCGCGGAACGGCATGCCCTTCTTCACCAGGTAGTCGGCCAGGTCGGTCGCGGTGGCAAACCCCTCTGCCGCCGCCAGACGCATCGCGTCCTTGTTGACCTTGATCCCACGCAGCATGTCCGCGTAGATTTCCAGCGTCACCAGCAAGGTATCGACCGTGTCGAACAGTGGCTCCTTGTCTTCCTGGTTGTCCTTGTTGTAGGCCAGCGGCTGGCTCTTCATCAAGGTCAGCAAGGCCACGAGATGCCCGTTGACGCGCCCGGTCTTGCCGCGCACCAGCTCCGGCACGTCCGGGTTTTTCTTCTGGGGCATGATGGATGAGCCGGTGCAAAAGCGGTCGGCAATATCGACGAAGCCGAAGCGCGGGCTGGACCAGAGAATCAGCTCTTCCGAGAGGCGGGACAAATGCGTCATGATCAATGCCGCCGCCGCAGTGAATTCGATCGCGAAATCGCGGTCGGATACCGCGTCCAGCGAGTTCTCGCACACCGCCTCGAAACCGAGCTCATGCGCAACGCGCTCGCGGTCTATGGGATAGCTGGTGCCTGCGAGCGCCGCCGCACCCAGCGGCAGGCGGTTGATGCGCTTGCGGGCATCCGTCAGGCGTTCCGCATCGCGTTGCAGCATTTCGAAATAGGCCAGCAGGTGATGGCCGAAGGTCACGGGCTGCGCCACCTGCAAATGCGTGAAGCCGGGCATCACGGTATCGGCATGCTGTTCCGCGAGCTCCACCAGCGAAGCCTGCAATTTGCGCACGCGGCCCAGCGCATCGTCCACCATCGCACGCAGCCAGAGACGGATATCGGTCGCCACTTGGTCGTTGCGGGAGCGCCCGGTATGCAAGCGCTTACCCGCGTCGCCGATCTTGTCCGTCAGGCGCTTCTCGATATTGAGGTGCACATCTTCAAGGTCCAGCAACCAAGTAAACTCGCCATTGCGGATCTCTTCCAGAATCTCGCCCAGGCCCTGTTCTATCTTGGTCACGTCATCCTGGCTGATGATGCCCTGGGCGCCGAGCATGCGCGAATGCGCCAGCGATCCCTGGATGTCGTATTCGGCCAGCCGGTAGTCGAAGCCCACGGAAGCGGTATATTGTTTGACCAGCTCGGCCACAGGCTCGTTGAAGCGGCCGGACCAGGTTTTGGAAGGGGTTTGATTCAAGTGATTGGACTTTTCTGTCATGATGTTGCGTGATGAACTCACGATACCGATAAGTGTGGAAATAGTGCGCTAAACCATGGCTATTATAAAGCAAAACGCCATTCATTCCGCGAAGTCGCCCGACTTCCGCAATCTCGGCATCTGCCTGCGCATCCTCGTCGTCACCAACCTGATGGGCCTGTTCGCCTCATTGGCGGCCACATCCACACTGGCAGACTGGCTACCAGGCTTCACGCGCTGGTGCGCCTTCATTCAGCCCGTGCTCCTGGCAAGCCTGCTGGCCTTGTACGCGTTGCAGCCATGGCTGGCCCGGCTCGGCGCCGTCGGCAGCTACGCCATTGCATTGTTGCTGCCGGTGGCCTTCAGCCTGCTGGCGCACATGGTGGCGGTCCACGCGCTCGATTTCGACCTGCCGGGCGGTCCCATGCGCAGCATTATGCTCGCTGCAGGCATCGCGTCCATTACCTTGGCCTACCTGCAATTGCGCCAACGCGCCTTGAGCCCCGCGGTGACAGAGGCGCGCTTGCAGGCTTTGCAAGCCAGGATACGCCCGCATTTCCTCTTCAACAGCATCAACGCGGTACTTTCCATCGTGCGCAGCGACAGCAAGCGGGCGGAAACCGCGTTGATGGACATGGCCGACCTGTTCCGCGTATTGATGGCGGACAACCGCGAACTGGTGCCGTTGGCACAGGAGCTGGCCTTGTGCAGGCAATACCTGGCGCTGGAGAAACTACGCCTGGAAAACCGCCTCAGCATCGATTGGCAGGTCGACGAAATGCCGCCCGACGCCCTGATTCCCCCGCTCGTCCTGCAACCGCTGCTGGAAAACGCGGTTTACCACGGCATAGAACCGCTGGATGAAGGCGGAAGCGTCAGCATCCAGCTCAGCAGCACGCGCGATGAGCTGCATATCCGCCTGCGCAACCCATATCGGCCGGGCTCCGGGCACCACCAGGGCAACCGCATGGCGCTCGGCAACATTCGCGAACGCCTGCAACTGCACTTCGATGCCGAGGCTCGCCTCAACATCAGTCAAGACAACAACGAATATGCCGTTCACATCGTCATTCCCTACCGCAACAGGCCCGCATCGTGAACCCTGCCCTGCTCAATGTCGTGATTGCCGATGACGAGCCGCCGGCCCGCAACCGCTTGCGCGAACTGCTAGCGGATATCCCAGGCGTGACGCTGGTAGGCGAGGCCAGGCAAGGCAACGAGGCGCTGGAGCTGACGCAACAGCTCAAGCCCCACGTATTGCTGCTCGACATCCGCATGCCCAACATGGATGGCATAGAAGCGGCGGGACATGCGCAAAAACTGGCCCAGCCGCCAGCCATTATTTTCACCACTGCGTTCGACGGCTATGCCATCCAGGCTTTTGAAATGAACGCCGTCGACTACCTGCTCAAACCTATCCGTCAGGAGCGCCTTGAGGCTGCTTTGCACAAGGCGCGCGTATTGCTGCCGGCCCAGGTCGAGGCGCTCAGGCCCCTGCAGCGCGCGCGCACCCATTTCAGCGTCAGCGACCACGGCCGCATCCTGCTCATCCCGGTGCATGAGGTCATCTACCTGCGTGCGGAGCTCAAATACGTCACCTTGCGCACGAAATTCCAGGAATACTTGATCGAAGAATCGCTCACCAGCCTGGAACAGGAGCTTGGGCAGCTATTCCTGCGCCTGCACCGCAATTGCCTGGTGGCGCAATCCAGCATCAGGGGCTACGAAAAACGCGACACCGACGGCGAAAGCGGCTGGCACGCCATCCTTAGGGATATACCGGAGACGATTGCCGTCAGCCGCCGGCAGTACCACCTGCTGCGCAAGCTGGCCTCGCACTAAGCCGCTAACAAAACCCAGCGAAGCGATTCCGGCTAGGCGTTCCGCCGCAGACAGCACAACGAGTACGGCAAGGCAGAGCAACGACGACAGAAGGGTTTTGTTGGCGGCTTTAAGCCCTGGCTGCCCTGAGCAAGTCAAGCCATATGCTAAAATGACGCTTTCAATAACAAAGCGGCCGCCGGCACAATGCCCGTCGGCCCGATTCACTGATGAACGCTCCCAAGAAACTGGTGATCGCCTCGCGCGAAAGTGCATTGGCCATGTGGCAGGCGCGACATATCCAGGGCCGACTGCAAGCCTTGTATCCGGAAACCGAGGTCACCATCCTCGGCATGACCACCACCGGCGACCAGATCCTGGATTCGCCCTTGGCCCGCATCGGCGGCAAGGGCCTGTTCGTGAAAGAGCTGGAACAAGCGCTGGCGGACGGCCGCGCCGACCTCGCCGTGCATTCCATGAAGGACGTGCCCATGCATTTGCCGCCCGGCTTTTCCCTGGCCGCAATCGGCGAGCGCGAAGACCCGCGCGATGCGTTCGTCTCCAACGATTACCCCGATCTGGAATCGTTGCCCGCAGGCAGCATCGTCGGCACCTCCAGCTTGCGCCGCCAGAGCCAATTGCAGGCGCGCTTTCCCGGCCTCAAGGTGGAATCGCTGCGCGGCAACCTGCAGACCCGCTTACGCAAACTGGACGAAGGCCAGTACGCCGCCATCATCCTCGCCGCTGCCGGCCTCAAGCGCCTGGGACTGGAATCCCGCATCCGGGAATCCATCGATCCCGACTACAGCATCCCCGCCGTCGGGCAGGGCGCACTGGGCATCGAGATCAATGCCGAACGCCTTGACCTGCTGGAGGTGCTGGCGCCGCTCAACCATGCCGAAACCGCCGCCTGCGTGGAAGCGGAACGCGGCATGAGCCGCGCCTTGGCGGGCAGCTGCCAAGTACCGCTGGGCGCTTTTGCACAGCAACATGGCGATACGCTCCAGATGACCGGTTTTGTTGCCAGCATCGACGGCAAGGACCTATTGCGCGAATCGGTCCAAGGCCCCGCCAACCAACCCGAAGCCTTGGGCCAGGCACTGGCTGCCAAATTGGTGGCTAGAGGCGCGGACCGCATTCTTGCCGCGCTTGCGCATGAGTAAGCTCCCACATGGCTGATCGCTCATTGGTCAATCTGGCACATGGTTAATTTAGCGGGCCGCCATATTGCGATCACGCGGCCGCTCGACCAGGCAACCCGCCTGACCGGCATGATCGAAGCCGCTGGCGGGCATGCCATCGGCTTTCCGCTCATCGCCATTGCCCCGCTGCAGGATTACAGCGGTTTCGAGCAAACCCTGGATGACGCGGCCATGCAGGACTGGCTGATCTTCATCAGCTCCAACGCCGTGCAGCATGCCATGCCCAGGCTGCAGGCGCGGTTTCCTCAATGGCCCGCCAAGCCACGGTTTGCGGCAATCGGCCCGGTCACCGCGGCAGAACTCATGCAGTACGGCATCACCAGCGTGTTGCAGCCCGAGCATCGTTTTGATAGCGAATCCTTGCTGGCCTTGCCCGAGATGCAGGCGGTCAAAGGGCAGCGCATCATGATCGTGCGCGGCGTCGGTGGCCGCGAACTGATGGCTGACACCTTGCGCGACCGAGGCGCGGAGGTGAGATTCGCCGAATGCTACCGCCGCATCAATCCGCAAACAGATGCAGGAAAATTGCAGGCGCTATGGCACAATGGGCAATTGGACACTATTGTCGTCACCAGCAGCGAGGCGATGCGCCACTTGCTTGCCATGACCGACAATGGCGACGCGGAATGGCTGCGCGACATCACGATCTGCGTCAACCATGCCCGCATTGCCGAACAGCCATCCAGCCTGGGCCTGCATGTAAAGGTCGCTACAGCGCCGGGGGATGACGCCATGCTGCAATGTTTAAGTGAAGCAAACCATGACTGAACAACAATCGCCTGAAACCCAGACACCTCCCGCACCGGCCAATACGGCCGGCAATCCCTCGTTCGCGGCCTGGCTGGCCCTGATACTGGCTATCGCCGCCATTGCTTTCATCTCCTGGCAGTGGCTGAACACGCGCCATCGCTTCAACTCGCTTGAACAGACGCTGACGCAGCGCCTCGAGCAGTTCAATGCCACCAACCAGCAGAGCCTGGCATTAGCCAAGAACGCCGACGAACGCAGCTCCGAGGCTAACAGCCGCCTCATCCGCCTTGAACAGCAGTTGGCAGAATCGCGCGACCAGCAGGAAGCCCTGCAAACGCTCTACCTGGAACTGGTCAATAATCACGACGAACGCGTAATCGCCGAAGTCGAGCAATTATTGGTGATCGCCAACCAGCAATTGCAGCTTGCAGGCAATATCAAGCCCGCGTTGCTGGCGCTGCAGACTGCGGATTCGCGACTGCAGCAGATGGATAGCGTGCCCGCCGTCCAGTTGCGCAAGGCCATCGCCAAGGATATCCAGCGATTGCAGGAATTGCCGCAGATCGACACCATCGGCATCAGCCTCAAGCTGGAAAACCTCATGGAAAGCATAGGCAAGCTTCCGCTGGTCAGCGATCGCCACCCGAAAACCACTATCCCGGAAGCCACCCTGGCTGAGGAAAACCAGTTCCGCAGGCTGCTGCGCGAGATCTGGGACGACCTCAAGCACATGATCCGCCTCGAGCGCGTCGACCGGCCGGAGCCGCCTTTGCTGGCGCCCGACCAGACCTTCTTCCTGCGCGAGAACCTCAAGCTGCACCTGCTCACCGCGAGGACAGCCCTGTTGCAGCATGACGAAAGCGCTTACCGCGCCGACCTGAACCAGGCTGAATACTGGATCCGGAATTATTTCGACCTGCGCGAGCAAAGCACCATTGCAGCACTGGATACGCTGAAACAGTTGTCGGCCAGCAGCATCGTGATCCAGTTGCCGGACATTTCAGAAACGCTCGGACTTGCCAGCAAGTACAAACTGACGCTGGAGCGCGCCAATAATTCCGAGCGTGCCACCGACCGCGTCAACCTGGAGCGGGGTCAATAGTGCGCGTACTGATCTGGATCCTGCTGATACTCGCACTCGCCATCGGCGTGTCGCTGCTGGCGGGCAATAACGAAGGCTACGTGCTCATCGTGCGCCCGCCCTACCGCCTGGAGTTGTCGCTCAACCTGCTGCTCATCCTGGTCGTGATGGCGTTTGCCGCGCTGCACCTGCTGCTGCGCTTCATCCATTACGCCCGCGACCTGCCAGCCAATGTCCGCGCCTACAAGGAAAACCGCCGCGTCCGACTTGGCCATGCCGCCCTGCTCGAAGCCTTGCACGCCATGAGCCAGGGCCGCTACCAAATTGCTCAGAAAGCAGCCTCCAAGGCGCTCGACTACGGCGAAGACCCTAGCCTGACTGCGCTGCTGGCGGCCCGCGCCTCGCATAAGCTCAAGCAGAAAGGCCAGCGCGACTATTACCTGGCCGAGGCCGAACGCCTGGCTCCCCATGCCGCGGTGGCCCGCCTGCTGCTCAATGCAGAACTGCTGCTCGACGACCGCCTGTATAGCCAGGCACTGGACGTCCTGCATAAAATCGAAAAGATTGAGGCTAAATTTGTTCCCGCCATGCGGCTCGAATTGAAGGTGCAGCTACGCCTCAACAACTGGGAACAGGTGTTGGTCCTGCTGCAACAGCTGGAGAAATACGATGGCATGGAAAGCTGGCAGGCAAGGGAAATCCGCCACCAGGCACATCAGCACCTGATCGAGCGCCACGGCAAGGACTTGAACGCCCTCATGGCCTACTGGAAAAAGGTGCCGGAGGACGACAAGCTCAATACGCGTATCGCCAAAATGGCGGCCGAAGCCCTGATCGCGCTGAACGCAGGCAATCAAGCGCAGGAAATCATCGAAATGAGCCTGACCAAGAGCTGGGACAGCGAGCTTGCCGGCAAGCTCGGCGACTGTGCCAGCACCAACCCGCACAAGCAGCTGCAACAGGCGGAGCACTGGCTGCTCAGCCACGAACAGGATGCCAAGCTGCTGCTTTCGCTAGGCAAGATGTGCATCCGCCTGAGCCTGTGGGGCAAGGCGCAAAGCTACCTCGAGGCCAGCATCAGCGTGCAGCCTTCCGCCGAGGCGCACCTTACCCTGGCGCGCCTGCTGGAAAGCCGCGGCGAAAGCGATGCGGCCAATTACCACTACCGTCTCAGCGTGCAGTTCTGCCGCGAGGAAAAATAAGCCGGCACGCCCCACTGCGGGAAAGCATCAACAACGTTACTGCCGCAGCCTCTTACTGCCAGCCTAGATAGAGGCCTTTGCCGCCGGATTGGCGAAGGTGAACGCATCGGAAAAGAATTCCCGCTCGGGCAAGCCATGGCCCTGGAAATCCCGGTGGGCCACCTCCACCATTTGCGGGGCGCCGCAGCAATATACCTGGTAGGCCTGCATGTCGGGATGGTCCTCCAGCACCGCCTGGTGCACCAGTCCCGTACGGCCTTGCCATGCGTCCCCCGGTGCCGGGTCGGATAGCACGGGAATATAGCGGAACAAGGGGTTTTCTGCCTGCCAGCGCTGCGGCAAACCGTCGAGGTAAAGGTCCTCCCGGGTCCTGGCACCCCAGTAGAGCGTCATCGGGCGCTTCATGCCCAGCTGCAAGGCGTGCTCGACAATACCCTTTACCGGCGCGAACCCTGTACCGCCCGCCACCAGGAGGACCGGACGCGTGCTATCCTCGCGCAGGAAGAAAGTCCCAAACGGCCCTTCGATGCGCAGGATGGTTCTTTCCTGCATTTCATTGAATACATACTGGGTGAACTGCCCGCCGGGCACCAAACGCATATGCAGTTCGAGGAAACGGTCGCTATGGGGCGCATTGGCAAGCGAGAAGGCGCGGCGCCTGCCGTCCTTGAGCAGGAACTCGATATACTGCCCTGCCATGAATTGCATACGCTCGTTGCTCGGCAATTTGAGCGTCATCCTCATGACATCGTGGGAGAGCTTTTCGAGCTTCTCCACGCGAACCGGCATGATACGCGGCGGAATGCCTTCCCCGGCCACCTCGCGGCATTCGATCACGAGGTCGGACAAGGGCTGGGCACAGCAGAACAGCGCCTTGCCGGTTTTCTTCTCGTCTTCGCTCAACGCGCTGTCGAAATACTCGCCGTAATTGACATCGCCTGCCAGCAGCTGCCCCTTGCAGGCACCGCAAGTGCCGTTGCGGCAGCCGTAAGGCAGGTTGATGCCCGCATCGATCGCGGCATCCAGCACGGTATCGCCATCCTCAACGTTGAATATGCGGTCGCTGGGCTTGATAATGACTTGGAAAGACATGGGGAAAGATCTGACCCTATAGCCTCACGACAGGCTGGAAAAAGTGTGCAAGTCTAGCATAGGCTATTCTTCGCGCCGGTACTCCCCTTCGATCACGTCGCCGTTGGGCTGCTGCCTGCCAGCCTCCTGGCGCACCTCCTGATAGCTGGTTTCACGTGAAACGACGTCATCGTCGTTGGCGGCTGGCTGCAATTTGGTGCCGCCGGGCAGCAGGAGCAGGACGACGGCAATCGCGTCGCTGATCACGCCTGGCACGATGAGCAGCATCCCCGCAAGCACGTTCTTTGCACTGCCGAATACGGCGCGCAACGGGGTGCCGCCGGCCTGCAGGGTTTGCGCCATGCGGCCCATCATCGTGAGTTTTTCATCCTGGATCAGGCGCCAACCGAGGATGCCCACCACGATCAAATAAGCCAGCACCAGCCAGCCGTATCTTGCAGCCAACTCCACCAGCACCCATACCTCAGCGATAGGGAAAGCGAGTAAAATCAGCAAGAGGAAAAGAAAACGCATGAAACTTCAATCTCCATCATTAGAAAACAGCAGCGCCGTCCTGGTCATGACCAATATGCCGGACCAGGGCAGTGCCGAAAATATCGCGCGCGAGCTAGTCGCTAGAAAACTGGCTGCCTGCGTCAACCTGCTGGCCCCATGCCAGTCTTTCTACCAATGGCAGGGCAAGCTGGAAACCGCAACGGAAATACCCTTGCTGATCAAGACCACCAGCCTGCGCTATCCCGAGCTCGAGCGAGCCATCCGCGAACTGCACCCTTACGAACTTCCCGAGATCATCCATGTCCCAGTCACGGGCGGGCTGCCCGCCTATCTTACATGGCTACACCAGGAAACCCGGGATTGAACTCTGCATTACAGCAACGCCTAGCATCCACACTGGCATCGATTCTGCTGCTCTGCACATTGCTGCTTAGCGCCAGCGTACAGGCCGCGCCCAGCAGCCAACTGGGCGAGTGGCTGAGCCAGGGGCGCAGCGCATTCCTCGGGAACGATACCGATAATATTCTGCCGCCCGAGCAAGCTTTCAAGCTCCAAGTCGAAATAATTGATGCAGACCACCTGCAGGCGGCGTTCAAGATCGCTCCCGGACACTACCTCTACAAGGACAGGATCAAGTTCGAGCTGGAACCTGCCGGGCATGCGGTCCAGAACCTCAACTTGCCGCAAGGCGACTGGAAACAAGACCCAACCTTCGGCCGCACCGAGGTGTTCCATCAAGACTTTACCGCGGATATGCGCATGGCTCCGCCTACCGTCCCGGGCGGCAACCTCCGGCTCAAGGCCACCTATCAAGGGTGCAGCGAGAAAGGGCTGTGCTACCCGCCTACGCATAAAACCATAGCGCTAGACTCCCTGCATGCGACCGCGGGGGATGGCCCAGGTTCCATCGCTCCGCCGCCGCAGGCCGAGCACGACCGGGCAGCCAGCCTGCTCGCAAGCGGCAAACTCTGGCTGATCGTCGCAGGATTCTTCGGCTTCGGCCTGCTGCTCTCGCTTACGCCTTGCGTACTGCCGATGATCCCGATTCTTTCCGGCATTATCGTCGGCAGCCAGCGCAAGCACCGCTTGCATGCCTTCTGGCTCTCCCTGGCGTATACATTGGGGATGGCATTGAGCTATACCGCGGCAGGCGTGGCCGCCGGGCTTTCCGGCCAGTTGCTGAGCGCTGCCTTGCAAAACGCCTGGGTGCTGGGCGCAAGTGCCTTGGTCTTCGTCTTGCTGGCGCTTTCCATGTTTGGCTTCTATGAGCTGAAACTGCCCGCCTCTCTCGAAAGCCGGCTGGTGAATACCAGCAACCGCCTGCCGGGCGGGCAATGGCTCGGCGTGTTCGCGATGGGCGTCCTTTCCGCACTGATTGTCAGCCCCTGCGTCGCTGCGCCGCTCGCGGGCGCCTTGATTTACATCGGCCAAACCCAGGATGTGGTACTCGGCGCCACCGCCCTGTTCGCCTTGTCCATGGGCATGGGCGTCCCGCTGCTGCTGGTAGGCGCTTCAGCCGGGGCCTTCTTGCCCAAGGCCGGACCGTGGATGATCGCAATCCGCCAGGCGTTCGGCGTATTCATGCTGGCTGTCGCCGTCTGGATTGTGTCGCCGTTGCTGCCAACCAGCCTGCAACTATTGCTCTGGGCAAGCCTGCTCATCGTGCCAGCCGTATTCATGCGGGCGCTGGACCGCTTGCCCGATAGCGCCACCGCCTGGCACCGCTTCTGGAAAGGCATTGCCGTGCTCATGCTGCTGGCGGGGGCCACCTTGGTGGTCGGCGCCGCCTCGGGCGCCAAGTCGCCGTTGCGGCCGTTGGAAGGGCTGACCCTGGGGCAAGCAGGCTCCAGCTCCAGCCTGCCGTTCCAGCGTATCAAGCGCGTTGCCGACCTGGAACAAGTGCTGCGGCAGAACCCCGGCAAGCCGGTGATGCTGGATTTTTATGCCGACTGGTGCGCAGCCTGCAAGGAGATGGATCAGTTCACCTTCAGCGATGCCGCAGTACGCGCCAACTTGCAGGAATTCGTCCTGCTGCAGGCCGACGTCACCGCCAACGATGTCGAAGACCAGGCATTGCTCAAGCATTTCGGCCTGTTCGGCCCGCCCGGCATCATCTTCTTTGATGGGACGGGGCAGGAAATAAGGCATCGCAGGGTCATCGGCTACCAAAACAGCAATACATTCCTCGACACACTGAATGCGGTAAAATCAACCCCATGACATCATCCGCCAACAAAGGCTTAAGCAAGCGCGGCTTTTTCCTGCTGGCATTGGCACTGGCAGCCGCCATCGTGCTGATCCAGCAATATGCCAGCAAACCCCGTATCGCGCATCCTGTGGAGACGTTTGCCTCCACTGCGCCATTCTTTGCCGCCCATGCATCAGACCTTCAGGATAGCGAACAGCCGCTGTCGCAATGGCAGGGGCAGTTGCTGGTGGTAAATTTCTGGGCGACCTGGTGCGCGCCCTGCCGCGAGGAAATGCCGGAGCTCGCAGAACTGGCTCGGGAATACGCTGGCAAGCTGGTTGTGCTCGGCATCTCCCTGGATAATGTAGAGAAAATGCAGGCTTTCGCCCAAGGCACACCCATGCCCTACCCTTTGCTGTCAGCCGAGGACGAAGGCATGAAGCTCAGCGCGTCCCTCGGCAACCTGAATAGTGTGGTTCCACATACCGTCATCATCGGTTCCGATGGTAAAATCCTCAAAAGTTATTTCGGCCGGGTTACCAAGGCGCTTTTGCTGGAAACGTTGCAACCGGCGCTCAATTCCTGAGACCTTATTCCTGGCTGAGCAATATCAAGCAATTTCGCTAAATTTCGTCAATTCTCTAGACAAAATACCCTAATTTACGGCAAACTTGCAGCCATCAAAGTTGCATTGGCGGCCAAGCCGCCCCCATTCATGGCCCAACCATCCTCCAAAACCGTACTGGTATTGCACGGACCCAACCTGAACCTGCTGGGATTACGTGAACCCAACCATTACGGCTCGGATACCCTGGAAAGCATCAACCGTGAGCTTAAGCAGCATGCGGACAATGCGGGCATTGCTCTTGAAACCTTCCAGAGCAACCATGAAGCGGCATTGATAGAAAGAATCCATGCCCTGGCGCATACGCCGGCGGATTTCATCATCATCAACCCGGCAGCTTTCACCCATACTTCCGTGGCTTTGCGCGATGCATTGTCCGCGGTGAAAATCCCGTTTATTGAAGTCCATCTTTCCAATATCTACGCACGCGAATCCTTCCGGCACCACTCGTATTTCTCCGACCTGGCGGTCGGCGTGATCAGCGGCCTGGGCGCGCGCGGATATTCACTGGCGCTGGACTACGCCATCAAACATATTACCCGTGCCTGACCGGCACCCCATATACATCTAGAGGTTAACCATGGATTTACGCAAACTGAAGAAACTGATCGACCTGGTCGAAGAGTCCGGCATCTCCGAGCTGGAGCTCACCGAGGGCGAGGAAAAGGTGCGCATTTCGCGCCACCTACCCAGCAGCCAGGCGCCAGTCCAATTTGCCCAGCCCTATATCGCGGCCCCTGCCGCTCCGCAAGCAGCACCAGCAGCGCCCGTCGCGGAGGCCAACGCTGCGCCGGCCATCGAAGGCCATGTCGTCAAGTCTCCCATGGTGGGCACTTTCTACCGCGCGCCTTCCCCTGACGCCAAGTCGTTTGTCGATGTCGGCAGCAATGTCAGCGCCGGCGATACGCTCTGCATCATCGAGGCCATGAAGCTCCTGAACGAGATCGAGGCCGACAAGACCGGCGTGATCAAGGCGATCCTGGTCGAGAACGGCCAGCCCGTGGAATACGGCGAACCGCTGTTCATCATTGGCTAGGAATCAACCCATGTTCGATAAAGTCCTTATTGCCAACCGCGGCGAGATTGCCTTGCGTATCCAGCGGGCATGCCGCGAGCTAGGCATCAAGACGGTCGCCGTCCATTCCGAGGCCGACCGCGAAGCCAAATACGTCAAGCTTGCCGACGAGTCCGTATGTATCGGCCCGGCCCCTTCCGGCCAAAGCTACCTGAACATCCCCGCCGTTATCAGCGCGGCGGAAGTCACCGACGCGCAAGCCATCCATCCCGGCTATGGCTTCCTGTCCGAGAATGCCGATTTCGCAGAGCGCGTCGAGCAAAGCGGCTTCACCTTCATCGGCCCGCGCGCGGAAACCATCCGCCTCATGGGCGACAAGGTCAGCGCCAAGGACACCATGAAGGCCGCTGGCGTGCCTTGCGTCCCCGGTTCGGACGGCGCGTTGACCGACGACAGCGATGAAACCTTGCGCATCGCCAGGGATATCGGCTATCCGGTCATCATCAAGGCTGCCGGCGGCGGCGGCGGCCGCGGCATGCGGGTCGTGCACACCGAGGCAGCGCTACTCAACGCGGTCAGCATGACCAAGGCGGAAGCGCAGGCCGCATTCGGCAACCCCATGGTCTACATGGAGAAGTTCCTCGAGCAGCCGCGCCATATCGAGATCCAGGTATTGGCCGACCAGCACGGCAACGCCATTTACCTCGGTGAGCGCGATTGCTCCATGCAGCGGCGCCACCAGAAGGTGCTGGAAGAAGCACCGGCCTTCGGCATCACGCCGCAATTGCGTGAAAAGATCGGCACTGCCTGTGCCGAGGCCTGCAAGCGTATCAACTATCGCGGCGCAGGCACGTTCGAGTTCCTCTACGAAAACGGCGAGTTCTATTTCATCGAAATGAACACGCGCGTGCAGGTGGAGCATCCCGTGACGGAAATGGTCACCGGCATCGACATCGTCAAGCAGCAGATCTTGATCGCGGCGGACGAAAAGCTCGGCATCAAGCAGAAGGACGTCAAACTGGCTGGCCATTCGATCGAGTGCCGCATCAATGCGGAAGACCCGTTCAACTTCGTGCCGTCTCCCGGCCGCATCACCACATTTCACATGCCAGGCGGCCCGGGTATCCGCGTCGATACCCATGCCTATCAGGGTTACATGGTGCCGCCAAACTACGACTCCATGATCGGCAAGCTGATCGCCTACGGCGATACGCGCGAGCAAGCAATTGCGCGCATGCAGATCGCCTTGTCGGAGATGGTGATCGAAGGCATCAAGACCAATGTGGCCCTGCACAAGGAACTGCTCGCCGATGCGGCATTCCACCAGGGCGGCACCAGCATTCACTACCTGGAACACAAACTGGGCATTGCAACCAAGTAATGGCTTGGATCTCTCTCAAAATCGAGGCCCAGGACGATAACGCCGAACTCCTCAGCGACACCTTGATGGAGCTTGGCGCCCTCTCTGCCAGCATTGAGGACGCCAACGCCGAAACGCCGGACGAACAGCCTATCTTCGGCGAACCCGGCGACCCGCCTCCCGGCATCTGGCAGCAAAACGTCGTCAGCGCATTGCTGGATGAGGACGCAGACCTGGACTCCCTGTTAAAGGAACTCAGCGCAGCGACAGGCATTGCGGATTTCCGCTATAGCACGGAAACCATCGCTGAACAGGACTGGGTGCGCGCCACGCAATCGCAGTTCGAGCCCATCCGTATCCGCGATGACTTGTGGATCGTGCCTTCATGGCATGATGCGCCCAACCCTGACGGCCTCAACATCGTGCTGGACCCCGGCCTGGCGTTCGGCACCGGCAGCCACCCGACCACCCATTTGTGCCTGAACTGGCTTGCCGATACGGTGACGCCGCAGGCTAGCGTGCTGGATTACGGCTGCGGTTCCGGCATTCTCGCCATCGCGGCGCGCAAACTGGGAGCCGGCAATGTGGTTGGCGTGGATATCGACGCCCAGGCCATCCAGTCCAGCGTGTACAACGCGAGTCAGAACGAGACTGAGGCCAGCTTCTACCTGGCCAACGACCTGCCCAGCGGACAATTCGACATCGTCGTAGCGAACATCCTTTCCAGCGCGCTCTCGGTGCTTGCGCCTGCCCTCGCACGCGCAGCAAAGCCTGGTGGCAAAATTGCGCTTTCAGGCATCCTGCGTGAACAAGCCGACCAAGTTGGCGCCATCTACCAGGAATGGTTCGTCATGGACGCTCCCGTGTTCATGGATAGCTGGGTGTTGCTCACAGGAAGCAGAAGGTGAACACCTGATATGCGGCTAGTGACCTCCTGCCCAGCGTGCGATACCCGATTCCACGTCAAGCCGGAACAACTGGCGGCCCATGGCGGCGATCTGCGCTGCGGTCAATGCCAGCATCTCTTCAATGCCGGCTCGCGGCTCTATGAAATCCTGGAGCCGCAAACCCTGACACCATTGCCACCCGGTTCTGCAAGCGAGGAGCCCGTCCCCGATCAGATTACCGCCGAGGCGGAAGAGGCAAGCCATACCCTGCCTCACGACACCAGCCTCACCTCCGCCGAAGCGGACAGTGGAACAGCGGAATCGCCAGGGTCGGAAGAAATCATCCTTGCCGAGGAATTAATCACCGTTCCTGAGCCGGAACCGGCGGATACTGTTGAAATCGACCACGGGGAATCGGTAGATACTGAAACGGCACCCCTCAATGCTGGTGTATTCAGCGAACAGTATGCGGACGAGCAGGCAGCAGAGATGCCCGAAGCGGATGAGCAACCCGTCGCCGCCAGCTTTCTCGCCCCTGACAAACCCGCGCGTCAACGGCGCTTTCCCCTCTGGCTGACAGTGCCGCTCAGCCTGCTGCTGCTTTTGGCGCTGCTCGGTCAATCGATCTATTTCTTCCGTACCCAGCTGGCGGGATACTGGCCGGCCAGCAGGCCGACCCTGGAGTCCGCTTGCCAATGGCTGGGTTGCACGGTGCCGTTGCCACGCAATGCGGAACTGCTAGCGCTGGATGATTCCGACTTGCAGGAGGATTTCGAGCATCCCGAGGTCATCCAGCTGTCGACCAAGCTGATCAACAATGCAGCTTATACCCAGGCCTATCCCATGCTGGAGCTGACGCTGACCGATGACGACGACCAGCCCAAGCTGCGCCGTATTTTCAAGCCGGAGGAATACCTGCCATCAGGCCTGGATATCCAGGCGGGCTTGGCCGCCAATGGGGAAATCCAGGTCAACCTGGCATTCTCCACCAGCGGGGAAACGGTATCCGGCTACCGGGTGTTCGTCACTTACTAACCCGGTTGTCCCTTTAAGGTAGCTTTCAGCGTCCGCATACTAATGAAAATCATGAGGCTCAGATCATGATGCTGCGCATGGCATTAAAAGGCGCACGCTATATGATGGGAACCATGGATTGCGCGGTAAAGTTGATGACCGTGTGGCCCCTACCCCAAACTTAAAGGAGATACATCATGTGGACCAAGCCAGAAGTGACCGAAATGCGTTTTGGTTTTGAAGTAACCATGTACGTTTGCAACCGCTAAGTTGTTGCTCATCTCCGTACAAAAGGGGCCGCCAGGCCCCTTTGCTTTTCCTATTACCAATACAATCCTATAAGCTACTTCTCTTCATGACACTGCAATCGCACTGGTTGTCGTATCTAATCTCGTAATGAATTAAAAATCGATTATTCCGCTATGGATTGCAAACAAGGCGATTTCAATGCCCTGACCGCCTGCAACAGGCAATCGATGGCTTTCTCCCTGGTGTAGCCCTTGCGCCAGGCCAAGGCCATGCGGCGGGTTGGAACCGGGTCTGCAAACGGAATCGTCCTGATCAGCGGGTTCTGGTAGCGTTCCACCGCCGCGCTGCACGGCAGCACGGTAATGCCGAGGTTGGAAGCGACCATATTGCGTATGGTCTCCAGGGAGTTGCCCTGCAGCACCTCGCCGTGACGCGACAGTTCCGGGCACGCCAATACCACCTGGTTGCTGAAGCAATGGCCGCTGTTAAGCAACAGCACCTTCTCGTCCGCCAGCTCCTCCGCTTGGATTTCCTTGCGGCCCGCCCAGGGATGGATATCCGGCACCGCCACAACGAAACTCTCGTCGTACAACGGCTCGCAGCGCACGCCGGGCACATCGAACGGCAACGCAATGATCGCGGCGTCAATGACGCGATTGCGCAATTGGGTCTCCAGGTTGGCCGTCAGGTTTTCCTCCACCTCCAATGGCATTTCCGGCGCGAGGTGGCGCAAGGCGGGAATGATCTCGGGCAGCAGGTAAGGGCCGGTGGAATAGATCACGCCCAGCTTGAACGGCCCCGCCAGCTGGTTATTGCCCAGACACGCAATTTCCTTGATGCGGTTGGATTCTTCCAGCGTGCGGTTGGCCTGGGCAATGATCTGCTCGCCGATCGGCGTCGTGGCCACGTCCTTGTGGCTGCGCTCGAAAATGGTGACGCCCAGTTCCTCCTCCAGCTTCTTCACAGCCAAGCTCAGGGCCGGCTGGCTCACAAAGCATTTCTCCGCGGCGCGCCTGAAATTGCGTTCCTTCGCCACGGCAACAATAAACTTGAGTTCACTTAACGTCATGTGGAAATAATAATTAATATCAATCGAATGTAAATAATTAATAAGCAGATGATATATCTTATCAAAAAAAACCATCATCCCAAGCATCCCTAAACCATTCCATTGATGATAGATTGCGTTGTTTCCCCCTAAGGTCCCGCTTGTGTCTGCCGTATTGAACTGGCTCAAGGGCTTGAAGCCGCAACAAAGCCCGGTAAACCACCAAGAAAAATTGCGCGCCTGCCTGGGCGCCCTGCTCGGCATCCTGGTGAGCGGTTTCGTCAGCACCTGGCTGCTGGGGGTGGAAAGCCTGCCCTTCCTGATTGCGCCCTTGGGCGCTTCTGCGGTGTTGCTGTATGCGGTACCGGCCAGCCCGCTGGCGCAGCCATGGTCCATCATGGGCGGCAACCTGGTCTCCGCACTGGTGGGCGTTGCCAGCCTGCACTGGATTGCCAGCATTCCCGTCGCGGCAGCAGTCGCTGTGGCGCTTGCCATCGGCCTGATGTTCGCATTGCGCTGCCTGCACCCGCCGGGCGGGGCCGTGGCGTTGACCGCCGTGCTGTCCGGCCCGCTAGCATTGGAACATAGCACTTACTTCCTGTTGCTCGTCGCCACCAACTCAGGCCTGTTGCTGTTGGTGGCGCTGCTCTACAACAATGCCACGAAGCGGCGCTATCCGCACCAGGCCAGGCCCGAGCCCAACCTCCATAAAACCCATGATTTGAGCCCGTCGCGCAGGGTGGGGTTCTCGAGCGCCGACCTCGACGCCGTACTCAAGGAATACAACCAGGTGCTGGATGTCGCAAGGGATGACTTGGAAAACCTGTTCCTGCAGACCGAGATGCAGGCGTACAAGCGCCGCTTCGGCGAAATCAATTGCGGCGACATCATGTCGCGCGATGTCGTCAGCGTGGAATACGGCACCCTACTGGAAGAAGCGTGGCCGCTATTGCTCAACCACCATATCAAGGCCCTGCCCGTGGTGGATCGCGCCCGTCGCGTGATCGGCATCGTCACGCGCTTCGATTTCCTCAAGCATGCCAATCTCGACGCCTATCCCGGCTTCGAGGAGAAGCTCAGAAAGTTCGTGCGCCGCACTTTCCTGGTGGAAACCGACCAACCGGAAGTCGTGGGCCAGATCATGACCGGCAAGGTGCTGACCGCCAGCGAGGACACACATATCGTGCAACTGGTACCACTGCTATCCGAGCACGGCATTCACCACGTGCCGGTGCTGGACCACGAACGCCGGCTGGCCGGCATCGTGACCCAGACCGATTTGATCGCAGCCCTCTACCGCGGGCGGCTGGAGGAAAAAAGCGCCTGAACGTCAGGCCGGATTGCCTTAGCCTGTTATCGCATTACGGCGACAAGGGTTGGCGCATCGCCTGTAAATCCGCGCCGCTGGGGTTCTGGAATACGCGCAAGCCGAACTCGGGCAGGATGGCCAGCAAGTGGTCGAAAATATCCGACTGGATGGCTTCATACTGTACAAACACCGTGGTATTGGAGAAGCACCAGACTTCCAGCGGGATGCCTGCTGCGGAAAGGTCTTGCTGCCGCACCACCATGAGCATGTCCTGGTGCACGCGCGGGTGGTTCTTCAGGTATTGCTCGACATAGGCGCGGAAAGTACCGAGATTGGTGATGCGGCGGGTATTGATCGGCTTCCTGCCTTTTTCGCCCAGCGCCCTGTTCCATTCGTCGAGCTCTTCCTGTTTTTTCTTCAGGTAATCGTCCAGCAAGCTGAATTGCTGCAGTTGTTCAAGCTCTTCCGGCGTGAGGAAGTGAACGCTGTTCTGGTCGATGAAGATACTGCGCTTGATGCGGCGCCCGCCGGATTCGAACATGCCGCGCCAGTTCTTGAACGAATCGGTGATGAAGCGCTTGGTGGGGATGGTGGTGATGGTCTTGTCCCAGTTCTGCACCTTGACCGTATGCAGGGCGATATCGATCACGAAACCGTCCGCGTTGAGCTGCGGCACCTCTATCCAGTCGCCGACGCGGATGATGTCGTTCGACGAAATCTGCACGCTGGCCACCAGCGACAGCAAGGTATCCTGGAAGATCAGCATCAACACCGCTGCCATGGCGCCAATGCCGGACAGCAGGATCACCGGCGAACGGTCCATCAAGGTGGCGATCACCAGGATCGTCGCGACGATGTAGATCACGATCTTCACCACCTGCACGTAGCCCTTGATCGGCCTGCGATGCGCGTCGGGCCGCTGCTGCCAGACATCGTTGACAATATCCAGCATGGCGGCAATCGCCAGGCCTATCGTCAGCACAATGAAACCATGTGCCACATTGCGCACCACCGTCACAAATGCCTCGGGCAATTCAGGAATCCAGGAAATGCCCACGGCAATCATCACTGCGGGAATGATATTCGCCAGCCTGGCCACCACACGGCTTCGCGCAATGGCCTGCCCGACCGCGGCAGAACGCAGCATCTTGTGCAAGCCGCGCACCAGCACGCGCCTGATCACCCAATTGGCCGCCCCGGCCGCCAGCACCAAGAGCACAATATTCAACAAGCTGAATATGGCCTGATGAATTTGCAACCACCCCATTAAACTATTCCAATCTTCTGTCATTGTTGTCTTTCCTGCCTGTTACCACATGTGCGACCGGTACTTGGCCGGCCACTTCGGATGTTCCGCCCGCACAAAAGCAAAAGCGCCAACAGCCTTGCCAAGCAAGGATCGGCAGCAAATGGATGAGTTTGGGAACAGCCTGTTAGTACGCAGGAGACCGGATAGGTTCAGAAAATATGATGAACTGGCGCCATGCAAACAAGATGCCGGGCGCAGACCCGGCATCTGTCTCCAAGACCTTCGTTAGAAAGTATATTTCATGGAAGCCATGAAATTGCGCGGGGCGCCGAAAGTGCCGGAATTACTGGCCACCGTCGAATAGTATTCTTTATCCAGCGCATTGTTCAGGTTGAGGGAAAAGGACAGATTCCGGCCAATCTGGTAACGTGCCATCAAGTTGACTAGGGCGACGCTATCTTGCACATAATTGAAGCCGCTTCCGCTGGTAATGGCATTCTGCCAATGAACGCCACCGCCCAATGTGAGTTTCTCCCATGCACCGGGCATACGATAGCTAGTGAAGAGCTTCATTGTCTGGCGGGGCACATAGGTGAGTACGCGTTCTTTATCACCATCTTCGCTAGTTGCATAGGCATAGCCAGCGGAAAGCTGCCAGTTGGTTGCTAACTCACCATTTAACTCCATCTCAACGCCACGGGTACGAGTGTTACCCAGCAGATCGTATGTGAACGCATCGTTATTCCAGACGGCCAAGTTGTCCACGTCGTTGCGAAACACCGACAAGCTGGCCGTCAGTCGGCCGCCATGGAAACCAGCCTTGACACCCGCCTCGTAGCCGACACCTTCCTCAGGTTTCAATGACGTGGGGATAAACTCGTTGAGCCAGGAGTCTTGCGGGCGAAAGATCTTAGTATAGCTGGCATAGACCGACCAAGTGTTGTTCAGCGCATGTACGATGCCAGCATACGGGACAAAGGTGCTCCTGCGATCGCGGGTGGAGTAATCACCCCATAGAATGCTGGTTTCGTCAATATCTCGAGACCAGCGTGTCGTGCGACCGCCAAGTAGCAAACTGGTGTCATCCGTGAGCGTGAAGCGGGCGCTTACGAATACGCCATTGTTGCGTTCGTCACCTTTGTTACCGCCTGTCTCGTCAAACGCCGGAGCTGGGGTATTCGCCCACTCATAAACGGTAGTCGAAATAGGATAACCCGCATCCAAGGTGTAGCCCAGGCCTTTCGACTGAAGCTTCGACAGCGTGAATCCAGCAATCAACTCATGGTCGCGACCAAACAATGGAAACATGCCTGAAACATAGGCATCGACATTGTCCTGCCTAAGTTGACTTTTCCAACGGTTTGGACGTACCGTCACGCCTGCACCGGTGGCTTGGTCAACTACACCAAGCATATTTGCGACCAATCCGTCGTATTCATATCGCGTATGGCTGCATTCCACCTTGCCGACCCATCCAGAGCTAAAGCGGTGCTCCAGCGAGGCGAAAATGCCATCCATGTCATGCTCGTAGTAGCGCCACTTCTGACTAGTGTTGTCGGAGCGTGACCACGGCATGCGTTGGCCGTTACTGAAGAAAAGCGGTCGCCCGATGATGGCAGAATCAGTATCCTGCCGCAGATGATTCAGGCCAACGGTGAGCAAAGTATTCTCGCTCAGATCAAATTCGCCGATGCCATAGAGCGCAAGGCTTTTCTGGCGGAAACGATCCACCCATGCGCCCTGCTCCCTGTAGTCGCCCACCAGGCGCACGCGTGCTGTACCACTTTCGTTCACTGCGCCGGATACATCAATCCCAGCGCCATACCGATCCCAACTGCCAGCCTGCGCCGTCAGTGTACGCTGTGTGTCAGCAGTCGGACGCTTGCGAATCAGGTTGACCGTGGCCGCAGGGGTGCCAAGGCCGCTCATGATCCCAGTAGCACCTCGCACCACTTCCACGCGGTCGTAGGCAGCTACGTTGGCAAAGAACGGGCTCATGCCGGAGGATGTCGGCACACCGTCGATCTGGAAGTTGCTCAGTCTGGAACCGCGTGCATAGAAGTTCGGGCTGTCCTGGCCAATTGTGCTTTGCTGGACAATGATGCCTGGTGTGGCGTCAAGCACATCGATCAAGGTATCGAGCCTCTGGTCGTCCATGCGCTGCCGCGTGATCACGGTCACGGCCTGCGGCGTTTCCTGTGGGGTCAGGTTAAGGCGAGTCGAACTGCTGGTGGAATAAGTGGTGTAAGAGCCTGTACCCTCAGTAATCGAGCCTGGTGCTTTGCCAGAGACACTCACTGCCAATTCAGGCAGTACCGAAACGGCAGCATCTTTAGGTGCGAGGTTCTGCACCGGAATCTGGCGCAGCAGGTAGCTGGTTGCGCTTTGCGCCACGACCTCGAAGCCGCTGCCTGCCGTAATCCGGTCGAAGCCCTGCTTGATGGTCACGTCGCCTTGCAGGCCCGGCGATTGCAGCCCTGCCATCTGGGATGGATCGAACGAAAGGGTAACGCCTGCGGCGGCGGCGAATTCGCTGAGTGCAGTGCCAAGCGGTCCGGCAGGAATCCAGTAATGGTGGCTTGGCGCGGTTTCCGCTGCGCTGGCCAGGCTGGGCACGGCAAAAGCCGCCGTGACGATGGAGAGGCTGAAAACCGCACCGGCAATGGCCTGCGCCAATGGTGTAGCCTTTGGAAGTGGTTTCCCTTGCCGGGCAAGAGAAAAGCGCAAGGCGCGCTGAGACATGATGATTCCCTTTCGTTCTTGATGGTCAGATCAACGCTGAAAATAGCGCTTCATCTGTTAAGCCGAATGAGAATCAGAAACAGCAACCCCATGCGCGGATTTTTACATTCAACGCCTCGGCATCACCGTTACCCAGTAACGGGTTCGGTATACCAATCGAACAGGCAATGCGACGGCTAGGTTATGCAAGGCTTCGTCCGTATCCTGCAGCCTGAATGCGCCCGATACGCGCAAGTCCGCGACTCCCGGATCGCAGCGCAGCAGGCCGGGACGGTAGCGCGCAAGCTGTGCGATGAACTCGCCCAGCGGCTGGTCGTCCGCCACCAGCACGCCGCGTATCCAGGCATCCTGGTGCGGGTGGAGCCGCCACGGCGCGCTGGCTTCAGCGGCATTGAACCTCGCCTGCTGGCCGGCCTGCAGCAATACGCTTTCGCTATCGCTCCCCGCCAGCGTGATCTTCACGGCGTGTTCAAGCACCGCTGCCTGGGTGCCGTGGCGGTCGGTTCGCACGGTGAACCTGGTTCCCAGCGCCCGGATTGCGCCGTGCCGCGTGTGCACGATAAAAGGCCTGTCGGCTGCATCGGCCGCGGTCTCGACCAGGACTTCCCCTTCATGCAACTGCACGATGCGCTGCTGCGGGCCGTAGTCGATATCCAGGGAGGTGGCGGTATTGAGGAACAATATCCCGCCGTCTGCAAGACGGACTTGCCTGATTTCGCCTGTAGCCGTGCTGTAGCCGGCCGTCAGCGGCCTCCAAGGCCGGTATTCGTAAGCACCCCATCCCGCCGGTGCGGTGATCGCCAGCAATGCCACCATCTTGAGCACCGTGCGCCGCCTGGTTTGGGCGTTTTGCAATGCCGGCACGGCAATATCCGCCGGCAGCAAGCCGAATTGCTGCTCGAGCCTTTGCACCTTGCTCCAGGCATGGCGATGGCTGGCATCGGCATGCAGCCAAGCCTCGAAACGCTGCAATTGCTGGGCGGTGGGTTGCTCCGCCTGCAGCTGCACATACCACTCGGCGGCAGCTTGCAAGACGGCATGGCCCGGCTTGGCGGCAACGCTCATGCTCAATCGTCCAGCAACGCCAGGCAGTGCGTCATGGCGCGTACCATGTGTTTCTTGATGGTGGTGACGGAGACTTGCTGACGTTCGGCAATGGCGACATAGCTCAACCCTTCAAGCTGCGCCATGAGGAATATGGCACGCGTGCGCGGCCCCAGGCCATCCAACATGCGGTCGACTGCAACCAGGATTTCCAGCACCAGCAGGCGCTGTTCGGGAGAAATCGCCAACGGTTCCGGCCGTGCTTCGAGGGCGTCGAGATAAGCCTGTTCCAGCGCACGGCGGCGGAACATGTCTGCCACCAGCCCGCGCGCAATGGTGCTCAGGTAGGCCCTGGGCTCGCGTATCTCGGCCCGCTGATCGGCATTGAGCAGGCGGATGAAGGTGTCCTGCGCCAGGTCTGCCGCCTGCTCGGCATCCCCCAGCTTGCGGCGGAGAAACTGGAACAGCCAGCCATGATGGTGGGTATAAAGCTGGTGCAAGCCTACATAGGAAGGGTCGGAAATGGTCATGACGATGAAAATTGAGAATTATTCTCATCATATCAGGCGGATATCCCTCGCATCAATCTCCAATATCAGGGTTTGTCTGGCATTGTCCTACATGAAGATCAGCCTCAACCCGATGTCATGCATTATTGTTGAGCTCTATGCTGGAGGCTCAATATCGAAGGAGAAACGTCATGAAATTCCTGATCAAAGCCGCAGTACTGACTTACGTCGTCAAGCGCATTGCCAAATCCTACCTGAGCAAGGCGTAATTTCCACTGGGAGTCTTGGCTCCCTTTTTCATGTGCCGTGTCTGGTCAATTCATAAAGGATCATCATGGATTTCCATCTCAGCCTGGCCCCGCTTGTTTCCCTGATTGCCGGCATCCTGATTCTCGTCATCCCGCGCCTGCTCAACTATATCGTGGCACTCTACCTGATCATTATCGGCATCCTCGGCTTAGTGGGGACCAATACCCTGTAAAGCTGGAAAATTGTCAAAAAATGTCTCCAAACGGCGTCACACCGGGCTTTAAATAGAAAAATTTGCTGGATTCCGCGCCAAAAGGGGTTTCATTGAGCACAGGTTGTGATATTTTCTCCCCTGTTACTACTTAACCTGGTAACGAGGCGAAGTATCAGCCTTACCAAAACTAGCTTGATAACCCAATAACACAAGGACTGGACACATATGAACAAGACAGAACTGATCGAAGAAATCGCCAAGGAAGCGGGAATCTCCAAGGCTGCTGCTGGTAAAGCTGTTGATGCATTCACTGCATCCGTAACTGCAGCCCTGAAGGGTGGCGATACAGTAACACTGATCGGCTTCGGTACTTTTGGCGTTTCCGAGCGTGCTGCCCGCACTGGCCGCAATCCTCAAACCGGTAAGGAAATCAAGATTGCTGCTCGCAAGGCCCCTAGCTTCAAGGCTGGCAAGGCACTGAAGGACGCATTGAACTAAGCGCTTGCATTGTTCGATGAACGAGAAAACGCCAGCCGATGCTGGCGTTTTTTATTGTCCTGCTCCAGCGTGTAACGCACCCTGCCTAAGGCAATACAGCAACGCGGGAAAGTTTTGTCAGCCGTTCAATGGCCCAGTTGCTTCTCGAAGCAGCGACTGACCGGGTTGCCGATATAAGGCCCGAAAGGCACAACGGGCCGGTAGCCCAGGCCTTGGTAAAGCGAGATGGCGGTTGCCTGCAGGTTGCCGGTTTCGACCAGCAGGCGTTTCACTCCCTGCTGCCATGCCCTGCGCTCGAGGTCGGCCAGCAACCGCTTCGCCAGGCCATGGCCGCGTGCGGATGGCGTAACGAACAGGCGCTTGATTTCTGCTGCATCCGCAGCCAAGGACAGCAAGGCGACGCAGCCCACAGGCCGGGCTTCCGCGCGTGCGATCAAGACCAGCGATGGCTGCAGGGCTGCTGGCTTGGGCATGCCGGGGTAGATCTGGAAAAGCTCGTGTTCCAGCTCTTCCAACAGCGATTGCATATCGTAGCCGGCGAAATCACACGCCTCGATCGCGACCTCGCCCAGGGGCTTATTCTTCATCCTGGTCCGGGGAATGGTATTCAACGTCTTCGTACACCGACTCTGCAATCGGCAGCAGCACTTCGTGCAAAGCCTGTTCCGTCATGACACTATATTGTTGTTGCGCGGTCAAAGCCGGATCGGGTTCCAGCGCCTGCAACAAGGGCTCGTAATCGTCACCCGAGACGCCGAAATGGTCGTCGCTGCCCACGGGCTTGCTATAGGTCAGTGAATATTGCCGCTGGCGCAACTCGAGATCGAATCTGATATTAAAATAGGGGGTTGCAGCGTCATTTTCCCGCGATTCGCCGTAATCGATATCGAGCAGGATGGCGTTCACTCCCTGGATGCTGATGGCTTTGCCGTGTTGCGTCACTGCAGTTTCCTTACTGACTAAATCCAGCATTGTACTGGTTTTGAACCACTATATAACTCATCCACATTGAGGAGAAAGTAATGGCCAAGGTATTGAAGACAGACGCCGAATGGCGCGAGCAACTCACCCCGATGCAATATGAGGTCACGCGCCATGCCGCCACAGAGCGCGCCGGCACAGGAGAATATGCCTTTCATTTCGAACATGGCATCTATTATTGCGTATGCTGCGGCACGCCGCTGTTCGCCTCGGATACCAAATTTGACGCCGGCTGCGGCTGGCCCAGCTATTTCGAGGCGCTCGACCCGGACAATGTCCGCGAAGAGGAAGACACCTCTTACGGCATGGTGCGCACCGAGGTGATCTGCAATGTCTGCGACGCCCATCTCGGGCATGTCTTCCCAGATGGCCCGCCGCCCACCGGCCTGCGCTACTGTATCAATTCCGCATCCCTGCGCTTCGAGCCGCGCTGACCCTATGCGTGAACTAGACGAACTGTTCGCCGCACTGGGACGCTCGCGCTTCCGCAGTTCGTTCAAGCTCAATCCACACGACCGCACCTACCTGCATGCTAAAGGGCTGCCGGTGATCCAGGACCATGCGCGCGACTTCATCGCCAAGCGCCTGGCGCCGGCCGTGATTGCCAACGACGGCAAGCAGACCCCTTACCGCGGCCATCCGGTATTCGTGGCGCAGCACGCCACCGCGTGCTGTTGCCGGGGCTGCCTGCAGAAATGGCACTTGATCCCCGCAGGGCGGGCATTGAACGCGGATGAACAGGCATATGTCGTGCAAGTGCTGATGCACTGGCTGGAAAACGTTTATTGACATGGAAACAGGGTTTTACAGAAGCGTGGCTTATGCATATCATGGCGACCCAAGACTACAGTAGCGAAATATTTCCAGCCTGACATGAGCACTTCCCTAGACACCGATATCCTGCTGGTTGGCGGCGGCATCATGAGCGCCACCCTGGGCACCCTGCTGCACAAGCTCAATCCGGACCTGCGCATCACGCTGCTGGAGCAGCAGGCGGAAGTGGCGACGGAAAGCAGCGACGGCTGGAACAATGCCGGGACCGGCCATGCCGGGTATTGCGAACTCAACTATACGCCGCAGAATGCGGACGGCAGCGTTTCCATCTCGCGCGCGCTCAAGATCAACGCGGCTTTTGAGGAATCGCTGCAATTCTGGGCCTGGCTGGTGGAACAAGGGATACTGCGGGAACCTGCGAGCTTCATCAATCCCACGCCGCATGCCAGCTTCGTCTGGGGCGAGAAGGACGTGGCCTTTTTGCAGAAGCGCCACCAGGCGCTGAGCGCGCATCACCTGTTCGCCGACATGGAGTACAGCGAAGACCCTGCTGTACTCCAACAATGGATGCCGCTGGTCATGGCGGCCCGCAAAGCGGACATCCCGGTGGCGGCAACCCGCGTTACCTATGGCAGCGACGTCGACTTCGGCTCCCTGACCCGACAACTGGTGCAGCACCTGCAGGCGGTGCCTGGCTTCAAGCTGCTCACCCGCCATGCCGTTACCGACCTCAAGCAGCAGCAAGGCCGTTGGCAAGTGAAGGTGGCCGACTTGGCCAAAGGCCAGCCCATCAGCATCCGTGCGGGATTCGTTTTCCTGGGCGCCGGCGGCGCCACCCTGCCCCTGCTGCAAAAATCTGTCATCAAGGAAGCCAAGGGCTACGGCGGCTTCCCGGTCAGCGGGCAATGGCTGGTATGCCACAACCAGGATGTCATCAACCGGCATCATGCCAAGGTCTATGGCAAGGCGCCCATCGGCGCGCCGCCAATGTCGGTGCCCCACCTGGATACCCGCATCATCAACGGCAAGCCGGCCTTGCTGTTCGGCCCGTTTGCCGGTTTCACCACCCGCTTCCTCAAGCAAGGCTCTTTGCTTGACCTGGTCAGCTCGGTCAAGCGGGGCAACCTGAAATCCATGCTGGGGGCCGGCCGCCACAATATGGACCTCACGCGCTACTTGGTCGGCGAAGTATTCCAGAGCCATAAGCAGCGCGTGGCGGCATTGAGGAATTTCTACCCCGAGGCCAAAGAGAGTGAATGGTCACTTGTCTCCGCAGGCCAGCGGGTACAGATCATCAAGGAATGCGACCAGAAAGGCGGCAAGCTGGAGTTCGGCACCGAGATCGTATCTGCCGGCGATGGCAGCCTGGCGGCATTGCTGGGCGCTTCCCCCGGCGCCTCCACCTCGGTGCCGGCCATGCTGGAAGTATTGCAGCGCTGTTTCGGCCCGCAATCGCAAAGCGCCTCCTGGCAAGAGCGCATGCGCGAGATGCTTCCCTCCTACGGCCAATCCCTCGTAGAAGACGCCGAATTGCTGCGCGCGGTACGTCGCCGCACCCTCACTAGCCTGAAGCTGGCATAAAAGTCAGCCTTTCCATCGGACCTGCTGCTGGCCGCTCCAGCTCAGCCATTTCCGTTTGTCCTACACGCATATCAGAGTTTTCCAGATAAACCGGGCCGCAAGCGCAGGCTATAGTGGCTCCACAATTTCAGTCACTTAAAGGAAACCATCATGCATGCCTTATTGAACCTGGTGCTGGTAACCGTCATGTTTGGCCCGATTGCGCTGGGCTTCATTTTTGGTTAAGCCCAACCAGTTTTTGCAAGCCGCTGGCATTTGTCAGGATTAGCGACTGTCCGTCCCCCTCTATCGAACTAATCCGGGTTGCTTCACAGATAAAAGGCGCCTCGAGCGCCGAAGCGTCCCAGACAAATGCCAGCAAGTGCTGCTCGCTCCAAACGCTAAACCGCTCCCGCCCATTTCATTCTGCTTGCCTTTTCACTGTTTGTAGCCAGTTCCTGCTGATGGCTTTTCCAACATCTTCGTAGAACCTGATCACGATTTTTTATGTATGCACATAGTTCGTCCGGTCAAGGCTCAGTCCACAGGCAATGCTTATTGTCTTGCCAATCATTGCAGCAACGCAGGACAAGCGTGTTTGGGCCCCATCCCTTCGGGTTATCCGGCAGCGCATCCGCTGCTGCATTGCAAATCCTCGCCAAGCAATGAGAAGTCTGCGGCTTGCGTCAATATTTCCTGCCGGGGCAATGCACCCATGAAAAGATCGTAAGCAGGCTCTTTAAGCCCAGTCAGCTCATTCCTACATTTGTTTCAGCGACATGCTGATTAAGGCTGTCAGCCTATCTTTCTAGAATGCAAACGTGTTCTCGATAACTAAATCCAAAAAGGAGTCTTAAATGAAAGCGAATTTGAAAAGCCTAGTCCTGATCAGTGCCCTGCTGATGCCAGTTGCCAGCTTCGCTGCTGAAGGCGACAGCATTGAAACCAAGCTGAGCGACTCCGTCGTCACCACCAAGGTGAAGGCTGCATTCGCCAAGGACAAGCTGGTCAGCGCCACGGACATCAAGGTTGAGACCGACAGCGACGGCCTGGTGCAGTTGAGCGGTACAGCCAAGAGCAAGGCGGAAGCCGAGCGTGCCGTGAAGCTGGCTAAGGGCGTCAAGGGCGTGACCGGCGTTAAGGACGATATCGTCGTTCCTTAAAGCTGTCGATGCATTGAAACCAATTGCATTGCAATCAAAATGGGGCTGATGCCCCATTTTGCGTTCATGCCGCCTTGAACCTGAGGTTTAGGTAAGCCAGGATTTCCTGCTTGAGTTGCTCGTGGAACAGTTCGCGGTCGAATCCTTCAGGGTCGACAGTCGGTAAGGCCCCTCCCTGCTTGATCTTTGGCGGGAACGGGCTCAGAAAGGAAAAATGCCCGGCATTGCTCACGCAGCGGCTGGTAACTTTGGCAGGATCGCGTACGCCCTTCAGCACAATCTCGTTGTGCCACGCAGGAGTGTATGGGTCATGCTCGGCGCTGAGCATCAACATTGGCACGTCGACATTTTCGAGCGCGTTCTCTGGCGCGAACCATGCCGTGGCAGGCGCCAACAGCACGAGCGCCTTGACCCTGTCGTCGTGCTCCACACCGAGGATCGCGGGCTCTGGCCCCTGGTAGTCCGGCTTGAATGCTTCAGGCGGATACCATGGCGTCCCCCCGGCCAACGCCAGCGCGGCATAGCCACCCATGGAATGCCCGATGACGCCGAGCTGCCCTGCCCGCAAGTGCGGGCCGATGACAGCGTCCCGGTAAAGCGCGTCAGCCGTGAGCTTGAGGTGGCGCGGGCGGTATTGCAGGTTTTCCACCTTGCCCATGAAGCGGTTGTCGACCCGGTTGTTGCCGGGATGCTCGATCATCGCCACGACATATCCGTGCTGTGCAAGATGGGCGGTGACGCTCCGGTACAACAGATGCGAGCCGCCGCTGCCATGCGAAACCAGGATCAAGGAGTATTGCCCGGGAGCCACGGGCGCATCCAAGCTAACATCCATGACATAAGGGCCAAACGCGTGGCTGGCAGCAGGTTGCCGGGTGGGGTACATCACCAATGCGGGAAACGAGAGCCCATGCTCCTCGTCGGCCAATCTGAATTCTTTCAAGCCAATAAACATATTGAAATCAATCAGTTGATCAATGCGACAGGCAAAATAAAAGCAGACGCTCAAGGTCTGCTTTTATTGGAATTGGCGTCCCCACGGGGATTCGAACCCCGGTTACCGCCGTGAAAGGGCGATGTCCTAGGCCTCTAGACGATGGGGACATGAAACATAACGTTTCTAGAGGGTGCGAATTCTAACCAAAAACCCTGATGAACACCAGCTTATTTTGAAAAAATATTACGTAAACAAAAATCCACGATTTGATGCAGACCTGCACAATCATTGCTAGCATAGCGCCCAGATGAAAGACCCCCGCTTCCCCGACCGGCGTATCGCCCATCTCGACATGGACATGTTCTTTGCCGGGGTGGAACTGCTGCGCTATCCGGAACTGCGCGGGCATGCCGTAGTGATAGGCGGCCGTTCGGCTTACCAGCCAAGGCAGTTGGCCGACGGCAGCATCCAATTCTTCCGTTTGCGCGAATACAACGGACGCGGCGTGGTGACCACCTCGACCTATGAGGCCAGGGCCTTCGGCGTGTTTTCGGCCATGGGCCTGATGAAATCCGCGCAACTGGCGCCGGACGCCATCCTGCTGCCCGCTGATTTCGAGTCCTACCGCCATTATTCCAGGCTGTTCAAGGCCGCAGTCGCCGCCATTGCACCGCAGATCGAGAACCGCGGCATCGACGAAATCTATCTCGACCTCAGCGCCCACGAGGAAGACACCGCCGCCCTTGCCCAACGCTTGAAGGACGCCGTGTTTGAGGCCACCGGCCTTTCCTGCTCGATCGGCATTGCGGCCAACAAGCTGCTTGCCAAGATCGCCTCAGACCTCGACAAGCCCGACGGGCTCACCATCATCGACGACCGGGCTTTCCGCGAGCGCATCTGGCCGCTGCCCGCCAAGAAGATCAACGGCATAGGCCCCAAGGCGGCGGTCAAACTGGAAAAGCTCGGCATCCACACCATCGCCGACCTGGCAGCGGCCGACCTCGCCTTGCTGCAGGAAAACTTCGGCCAGAGCTATTCGCACTGGCTGATGCGCGTGGCGAAGGGAGAAGACGACAGGCCCGTGGTCACCACCTCGAAGCCCAAGTCCATGAGCCGTGAAACCACCTTCGAGCGCGACATGCATGCCCAGCAGGACAAGCGCCAGCTCGGCACAGCCTTCACCTCGCTGTGCGAACGCGTCGCCGGCGACCTGCAACACAAAGGCTATCTAGGGTACACGGTAGGCATCAAGATCAAGTACCAGGATTTCCGCACCGCCACCCGCGACCTTACCCTGCCCGCTCCCGTCAATGACGCTGCCGCCATCCGCCGCGCTGCGGGCGCCTGCCTGAAACGCGTATCGCTGGATCAGCGTTTCCGCTTGCTGGGCGTCAAGGTCAGCAACCTGGTGCGCGCAGACGAAATCGAGCCAGATCCGCCGGAACAGGCCAGCCTGTTCGGCTGAAACTGCTTGCTCGATGCTGAGCCGGTCAGGCCTGCCATTGCGCCGGAATATGTGCCACGAGGAAGTCGATCAGCAGCCTGAGCTTGCCGGTGGCGGCCTGGCGATCACGGTAGCAGGCATAGAAATCCAGCGGCTCGATCTCGACGGCGGGCGCTTTTTCGCCGCCCGGCTCGAACAACGGTACCAAGCGGCCCTCCGCAATCAGGCGGTCGGCAACAAACGCCCCGATGCGCGCAATTCCGGCACCGGCTGCCGCCATGACCGCCAGGGAGTCGATATCGTTGCAAACCAGGGTATCGTTCAGCTTGGCCTCGAAACTCAGGCCATTCCTGGCAAACCGCCATCCCAGCAAACGTCCGTCAAAAGGCACGCGCAGCACCAGGCATTGGTGATGAAGCAACTCGTCCGGGTCATGCGGGGTGCCGTGCTGGGCGAGATATGCCGGGGAGGCGCAGAAACGCAACGGCACCCGCGCAATCCGCCGTGCCACCAGGCCGGGCTCCAGCTGCTGGGAGAACCGGATGCTGAGGTCGATCTCCTCGCGGATATGGTCGACGTAATGGTCCGCCAGCACCAGCTCGACCTTGAGCCTGGGATAGCGGATCGCAAACGCCGCCACCAGAGGGGCCAGCACGTTGCGCCCGAAGGCGGCGGAACAGGCAATCCGCAATTTTCCGCGCGGCTCGCCGCCAAGCGCATGCAGCTCCGCCTGGGCATGCGTAAGCTCCTCGATCACCGATTGCACGCGCTGGTAATAAAGCTGGCCGCTCTCGGTCAAGGCGAGGCTGCGCGTGGTCCTGACCAGCAAGCGCGTACCCAGCTGCTGTTCCAACCGGGCAATGTTCTGGCTGGCGGCCGCGGCTGAAATTCCCAGCCTTCTCGCTCCGCCGGCAATACTGCCTTCTTCCACGGCCTTGACGAAGCTGCTGATGCCTTTCAGGTTATCCACAAGATTGCCTTTTCCCTAGGTGATCGATTGTTAAGTTTAACTTGAAAATGAATTTAGGTTTTCACTACTACTGGCTTACGAACAACCCGGATAAAGTGACCGCCAATGACATCGCATCGGAGCAACAAACATATGAGATCCAACTTCAACCTCGGCCTGCCCAAGCGTTACACCTCTTTCGTATTTGCGTTTTTCATGTCCGGCATCATGGCCATGCTGATGTGCCTGGTCATCGTGGGCGCCAACAGCGGACTCGGCCCAGGCTATCTTGGAAGGGTGATGAAATCCTACGAGCTGGCCATGCCAGTGGCTTTTGTATGCGTATTGCTGGTCCGCCCCATCGTCGTGCGGCTGGTGGCAGTGACAGTCCGTTCTTGATTCATGAGTAATATTTCATCGCTCACTGGACACAGCTGCAATCCAAGCTAGCACTACTGACAATAAAGCCTGCAATTGCAGGCTTTTTGTTTGCATGAATCAAATCATTTCAATATTGCCAACGCAGGGTGAACAATACCTTACGCGGCTTTGCTGCGTTTTACTGTGTGCATTCACTTTCTCCGACAGCCTTATCGGAAGCTCGCCTATGCAGCGTAATCAGCACTGCCGTTACACTGAGCCTCAGGATATCTGCTGACGAAAGCCGATTTCAGCGGAACTGTTTAGCCTTGAAACCATCCATATTGATAGGAGGGCGTTATGCCAGTGATCGAGAAATCCATAGAAGTGAAGGTACCGGACCAAGTGGCCTACGACCAATGGACGCAATTCGAGGATTTTCCATTGTTCATGGAAGGCATCATCGAGGTCACCCAGTTGGACGACACCCATTTGCACTGGAAGGCTGAAATTGCCGGCCAGCGCAAGGAGTGGGATGCCGAAATCACCGAGCAGATTCCGGGCAAGCGTATTGCCTGGCACAGCATTTCAGGGGCGCGCAATGCCGGCGTCGTCACCTTCCACCATATCGACGCGTCCACTTCGCGCATCATGCTGCAAATGGATTACGACCCGGAAGGCTTGCTGGAGAATGCCGGTGACGCCCTTGGTGTGCTCAGCCACCGCGTGGCAGGCGATCTGGAACGCTTCAAGGGATTTATCGAGTCCCGCGGTGCGGCCACTGGCGCCTGGCGCGGCCAAGTCGACCAAGGCAGCCACAGCGCAACAACGCCACGACACTAGAATCACTCACGTTAGGAGGTTTTTCATGAAACTGTTACTCAAGACCCTGATTGCAGGTTATGTCGCTAAGAAGCTGACACATTACTATCTCAACCATAAAAAGCCGAAGACCATAGAAGCTTAACCCCAAGCCGGGCAATGCCCGGCTTGTTTTTTGTGAAATCCCGCCATGCGCCACCTTTCCCGCCTGCTCACATTGTCGATGCTATGCCTCACGCTTAATGCCTTGCCATCACATGCGCAAGAATCCAGCCAATCCCTGAACGGCAGCTGGCAATTCCAGCCTGTCGCCGACCCGGGCAATGTCACGCCTCAACTGCAGGCACCCGCGTACGGCTGGAATAAGATCAATGTCCCGGACAACTGGTATCGGCAAGGCCATGACATCAGCGGTTTTGCCTGGTATCAGACCCAGTTCAAGCTGAACGCGCAAAATGCCTCCCGGGTGGCCCACCTGGTATTCAACGGCGTGGACTACGCCGCCGACGTATGGCTGAACGGCCGCTACCTCGGACACCATACCGGCTATTTCCAGGCATTCGAATTCGACGTCACAGGACTGGTGAAGCCGGGCGAGAACCAGTTGCGCGTATTGGTGAACAGCCCCTTGGAAAAATCCGAGGATTGGTCCTTGCACAAACGCCTGGTGAAAGGCATCTTCAGCCATCACGATACCCGGCCCGGAGGCGCCTGGTCTGAGCGCGGGCAGGAAAAGAACACCGGCGGCATCTGGGCGCCGGTCGAATTGCAGTTTGCCGACCAGGCCGCAGTCCGCCAATTGCAGGCCACCCCCAGCAAGCAGGCAACGGAGGCAAAACCCCAGCATTGGGAGATCAAGACGGAGGCCGTGGTCCGCCAACATGTTTCACATGAAACACCCGTGACGGTGGAAGCCAGCATCAGCCCGGAGAACTTCAAGGGGCCGGCAGTGCATTTTTCTCAGCGGCAAACCCTGAAGCCTGGCGAAAACAGCCTCGACCTCAGCTACCCCTTGGACAATCCCGCCCTGTGGTGGCCCTACGAGCATGGCAAACCCAATCTGTACAAGCTGGAACTCAGCATCAAGGACCGATCGGGCAAGCTACTGGACCGGCAGCACCAGGTGTTCGGCGTGCGGGAAGTCAAAGCGGATGACAACCTGCAATGGTTCGTCAACGGCCGCCGCATGTTCCTCAGGGGCACCAATTATATCGCCAGCCAATGGCTGGCCGAGATGACGCCGGCGCGTTACCGGCAGGACCTGGACATGATGCAGGCGGCCCATATCAACGCCGTGCGCGTGCACGCCCATGTCACCGGGAAGGATTTCTACGAACTGTGCGACCGCATGGGCATATTGGTCACGCAGGATTTCCCGTTGTTGTGGGGGTATAGCGACGACCCGGCCTTTATCGCCGAGGCGCGCAGCCAGGCGAAAGACATGGTGCAATCGCTGCAGCGGCACCCATCCATCATTTCCTGGACCATGCACAACGAGCCGCCGTGGGACTCGCCCTGGATGGCGCAGAAATATCCCGACTACCAGCCAGACATCAACCGCAAGCTGGACGAATTGCTCTACGAAGATGCGCGCAAGCTGGATACGTTGCGCGTGGTGCGCAAGGAATCGGCCACCAAGGAGCATGAATGGATGGGCTGGTACTTCGACCATTGGCTCGCTTTCTCTCGCCCTGCCCCCACGCCCTGGAGCACGGAATTCGGCGCCCAGGCGCTGCCCAACCTCAAGGGCCTGAAACGCATGTTCAGCGAAGAGCTGCTTTGGCCCGATAGCGAGGCCAAATGGCGCGAGTGGGAATATCACAACTTCCAGCGCAAGGAGACGTTCGAGTTCGCCGGGGTGAAACAAGGCCGCAATATCGAGGAATTCATTGCCAACAGCCAGCATTACCAGGCGCGCTTGATCCAGTTCGCGGTGGAGAATTACCGCCGCCAGCGCTATAGCCCGGTCTCTGCGGTATTCCAGTTCATGTTCGTGGAAAACTGGCCCTCCATCAACTGGGGCATCGTCGATTACTGGCGCGATCCCAAGGCAGGCTACGAAGCATTGCGCACCGCCTACCAACCCGTGCTGCCGAGCCTAGAATGGAAGCAGGACGAGTACGAGGCGGGCGCGTCGCCCCAGGTCGGCCTATGGGCGATCAACGACACCTGGCGCGGCTTCGAGCACGCCAGCTATACGGTGACCTTGTACCGGGAGGGCAAGCAATTGGATACGCTCAAACTGCCGCTGGAAATGCTGCCTGATTCCGGCCATAAGTTGCGCGACTATCCGCTGCCGATGCTGGAGAAAGGACAATATGAGCTCAAGGCCGAGATCACCGGGCAGGATGGCAAATCCATGGGGCGAAACCAGTACCGTTTCAGCGTGAAGTAGCCTTGCAAAGGTATTAGCGCGAGCCACCTGGAAACGCTATCCCAGCTTGTCGTCCGCTACCGGATAATTTGGGTCTTCGAGTAGGTTGACCTCGACCAAGTCGCGCGCACGGCCGAGCAGGGCCCGGCAATCTGGGCTCAGGTGCTTGAGCGATAACTGCTTGCCCTGCTGGGCGTAACGCTCGGCCAAGGCATCGATCGCGGCCAGCGCCGAGTGGTCCACCACCTTGGCCTGCTTGAAATCCACTACGACCTGCACCGGATCGTCCTGCGGGCTGAACAGCGCCTGGAAATTGGCAATCGAGGCAAAGAACACGCTGCCCTTGAGCATGTAGACCTTGCGCCCTGCCTCGTCGACATAGGCGCTGGCCGAGACTTCCTTGGCATGCTCCCAGGCAAACACCAGCGCCGAGACGATCACGCCGACCAGCACCGCCACCGCCAGGTCGCTAACCACCGTGATGAACGCCACCAGGATGCCGACGAAGATATCCGCCTTGGGGACCCTGCCGAACAGCCGGAAGCTGCCCCACTCGAAGGTCTTGATCGCCATGACGAAAATCACCCCGATCAAGGCGGCCAGCGGGATCATCTCGATCCAGTGCGAGGCAAACAGGATGA
Organism: Methylobacillus pratensis; assembly: GCF_054072455.1. NCBI lineage: Bacteria > Pseudomonadati > Pseudomonadota > Betaproteobacteria > Nitrosomonadales > Methylophilaceae > Methylobacillus > Methylobacillus pratensis. Next base: position 527,374 of record NZ_JBSUSR010000002.1, on the reverse strand, counting down.
ACGACAGCAGGAACGCCGACATGGTAATGCCGGACAGGCGCTTCAGGCCGCCCGCGTTCATGTTGATCATGCTCTGCCCTATCATGGCGCAGCCGCCCATGCCGCCAAAGAACCCGGTCACCACGTTGGCGGCTCCTTGCGCCATGGATTCGCGGTTGGGCTGGCCGCGCGTATTGGTCATCTCGTCGATCAGGTTAAGCGTGAGCAAGGTCTCGATCAGGCTGATCGCGGCCAGGATCAAGGAGTAAGGGAACACGATCTTGAGAGTTTCCAGGCCGAGCGGCACTTGCGGCACATGCAAGCTAGGCAATCCGCCGGCGATTGAGCCCAAGTCCCCTACAGTCTTGGTTTCCAGCCCCATCGCCGCGACCGCTGCCGACACCACCACAATCGCGGCCAGCGCGGAAGGCACCATCCTCGTCACACGCGGCAGCAGGTAAATCACCAGCATCGTCAATGCTACCAATCCCAACATGGTGTATAACAAGGGCCCGCTCATCCATTGCACGCTGCCGTCCGCCGACGCCATCTTGAAATGGTTGAACTGGGCGAAGAATATCACCATGGCCAGGCCATTCACGAAACCGAGCATCACCGGGTACGGCACCATACGGATGTACTTGCCCATCTTCGCCGCCGCGAACAACATCTGCAGCACCCCCATGAGCACCACGGTCGCGAACAAGTATTCCACCCCGTGCTGCACCACCAGGGCCGTCATCACCACCGCCAGCGAACCCGCCGCGCCGGAAATCATGCCGGGGCGCCCGCCAAAGGCGGCGGTAATGAACGAGACTATAACCGCGGCATACAAACCGGTTAATGGCGAGACGTGGGCCACGAAGGCAAACGCGATCGTCTCCGGCACCATCGCCAGTGCCACGGTCAAGCCGCTCAATACATTGGTCTTGATCTGGGCAGGGTTCAGCCCCCTGGATACTGCATTCGACATCATATGCTCCTGTTTACTGCGCAATCGCACCCTTCATGCGCAGAATGGTTCAGCCATACACGACTCATGGGCGTGGAAATCCCGGTTAAATTATCGCTGAATCAATGGATTACATCGGTCTGATACAGTATGAAACGGATAACAACAGCATGTATTATTTCATCAATGGCAGATCGGACCAAATGATCATAGATAGGGTCCCATTAAATACGCTGGATATTTTTCAGCAACAACCGCGCTTAGGAGCATCCAGGATGGAAAACCAATGGAGTGTCTACAAAATCGCCCCGATCGACCACGGCTGGCATTACCTCAAGACTGTGAACGAAACTGCGCGCCTGCTGGGCGGCAACTGGGCTGAAGCAGAAGTCGACGGCTTGGTGGCGGACCAGCCTACAGTGGAAGCATTCCTCGCGGCGTACCGCTTTGCGCACGATGCCGCGATCGCCTATGGCTATGACGGCATCAACCGCCAAGAACCGGTGGTATTCTGGCTTCCCGATGCCACGGTGTTCAGCTACGGGTTTGTTTTCAAATCGGATATCGGCGGAGTCACCTACGTGGTCTCCCCCAATCCGCTGCCCTGGGTCAGTGCGCTGGCGCACAAGGAATAGGTAGGCAGCCCTTGAAGCTGCTGTGATGCGGATCGCCTGCGTGCAAAGATACCGGCAGGACACGAAGCCAACGTGTCAAAGCAGGCGTTTGCCCTCGCGCAGCATTGTCTCGAACTCCGCCGGATCCATGGGCTGGCTGAAGTAGAACCCCTGGATCTCGTCACAACGGTTCATGCGCAGGAAATTATAGTGCTGCTCCGTCTCCACGCCTTCGGCAATTACCTTGAAATTCAGGTTGTGGGCAAGCGAGATGACGGCGAGCACGATCGTTGCGTCTTCGGTTTCCGTCAGCATGTTGCGCACGAATGACTGGTCGATCTTCAGCGTATCCACGCGGAACTGCCTCAGGTAGCTCAGGCTGGAATACCCCGTACCGAAATCGTCTATCGACAGTTTCACCCCGATTGCCTGGAGCTGGTCGATGATGTGGATCACTTCCTCGATATCCTGGGCGATCACGCTCTCCGTCAGCTCGAGCTCCAGCCAGTCGGGCGGCAACCCTGTCTCCTCGAGCGTGCGCTTGACCCAGGAGACCATGTCCTGCTGCAGGAACTGGCGGACGGAAATGTTCACCGCAACGTGGATTGGCGGCATTCCCTCGTCCATCCAGCAGCGCGCCTGGGTACAGGCAGCCCGCAGCACCCAGTCGCCGATCGACACGATCAGGCCCGAATCTTCCGCAATCGGGATGAAATCGCTGGGAGAGACCGTTCCCAGTTCCGGATGGTGCCAGCGCAACAATGCTTCGCAGCCGATGATGCTGCCGTTTTCCAGGTTCACCTTGGGCTGGTAGACCAGCCGGAACTGCCCGGCCGCAGCCGCGCCCCGCAGCTTGGTCTCGATGTCGACGCGGCGCTGCGTATCCTCGCTCATCTCGTGCGTGAAGAACTGGTAGGTGTTGCGCCCCAGCTCCTTGGCACGGTACATCGCCATGTCCGCATTGTCGATCAGGACGTTTGCAGCCTCGCCGTCGTGCGGGAACATGCTCACGCCGACGCTGCCGGACAGGTAGATTTCGCGTCCCTCCACGACCACCGGGCTATCCAGGCTCTCGACGATCTTGCGCGCGACGATGTCGGCATCGGCCGGCTGGCGCAAGTCGGCAAGCAGGACCAGGAATTCGTCGCCGCCGAGGCGGGCCACGGTGTCTCCCTCGCGCACCAGCCCGCACAGGCGTTCGCCTGCGGCTTTCAATACCCTGTCCCCGAACAGGTGGCCGTAGCCGTCGTTGACCACCTTGAAACGGTCCAGGTCGAGATAGAGCAATGCGAGCATGCAATTGGTGCGGCGGGCATGCGCAATCGCTTTCCCTATGCCCTCCTGGATCAGGTTGCGGTTCGGCAGGCCGGTCAAGCCGTCGTACATGGCCAGGTAGCGGATGTGCTGCTCGGCCTGCCTGCGCTTGGTGACATCACGGTGAATCCAGATGCGCCCGTAGTAACGTCCTTCCTTGTCGAGCACGGGCGCGGAATAGCGGTCCAGGATGGTGCCGTCGATAAGCTCGAGCTCGTCATGGGCGGTTTCCTCGGGATGGTCGCGCAGCCAGAGCACCTTGGCGATGAACTTGGCTGGGGATGTGGTGCGCTGCGCGGCAAAATCGAGCGGCGGCTCGCTGCCCAGCTTGGCGGCCATATGCGGAGGTATCTTCCACAATTCGCGCATGCGCTGGTTTTCGATGACCATTTTCCCCTGCGTATTCACCACAATGATGCCGTCGGGAGAGCTTTCGACCTGAGCGTCGAACAGCGCGGTCTTTTCGCGCAGGCTTTCCTCCATGCGCTTGCGCTCGGAAATATCGCGGCTGATCCCCAGCAGCCCCAGCAATTCGCCGCCCGGGCCGTAGAAAGGCGCCTTGATGGTATCGAACATGCCGATGCGCCCCCCGCTGCCCGGAATTTCCTCCTCGGTGCGCTGCATTTGGCCCGAGGCAAACAGTTTCTGGTCCTCCTTGCGATAGTATTGGGCCCAATTGTCAGGCAACAGGTCGAAGTCGGTCATGCCGGTAAGCTTGGCTTCGGCGATGCCGAGATAATGCTCGAAGGCGCGGTTGCAGCCCCTGAAGGCGAAATCGGTGTCCTTGAAGAACACCAGGTCGGGGATGCTGTCGATCAGCGCGCGCAGCAAGGCGCGCTCGTGGCGGATGTTTTCCTCGCTGCTGCGCAAGGCTTCTTCCATCTGCTTGCGCTCGGTGATGTCATGGCCGACGCCAACGACTACGCCGTCGGCCTTGGAAAAGGCGGCCGACCAGAGCATGTGGACGACGTCGCCGGATTTGTGCAGGCAGCGTTTCTCGAAATTTTTCGAGTTCCTGCCTTGCAGCACTGCCTGAAACTCTTTCCTGATGCGCTCCAGGTCGTCCGGATGGGCGAGCTTGTCGAAATAATGGCCTTCCAGCTCTGCAGGATCGTAGCCCAGCATGCCTTTCGAGGCGCTGCTGACCTCCAGGAACCGGCCTTGCTGGTCGAATACGCAAATGAGGTCGGGCGAGCTGTCGAGTATGATGGTCTTCATGCGCTCGAGCCGGTGCCGCTGGCGCCTGATTTCAGCCGCGTCAAGCGCATGCTGGACCGCCGGGACCAGGCGGATCAGGTTCTGCTTGAGCAAGTAGTCTTCGGCCCCGTGCTTGATGGTCTGGACCGCGACATCCTCCCCTACCGTGCCGGAAACAATGATGGCGGGAATATCGCAGCCGGTTTCGCGCAGCACCCGCAATGTTCCCTCGGCATCGAACGACGGCAGGCAATAATCGCTCAACACGATGTCCCATTGCTTGTCGCACAACGCCTGGCGCAAGCCGGCCTCGGTCTCGACGCGCAAATGGCGCACCTCGAAACCGCCGCGATTCAAGGCTTCCAGGATGAGGAGTTCGTCGTCGTCGCTATCCTCGACCATGAGCACGCGCAAAGCCATCTTCATGGCCCCAGCCCCCGCGATGGCCTTTCGTTGAGGAGCAGCCAGTATAGGCCGAGCTGGCGCACGGCCTCGAGAAACTCGACAAAATTCACCGGCTTGCGCACATAGCTGTTGCAGCCAAGGCTATAGCTGCTGATCAGGTCCTGCTCCTCGCGCGAGGAGGTCAGGACCACGACCGGCAGGAATTTCGTGCGCTCGTCGCCGCGGATACGGCGCAATACTTCAAGCCCGTCCACCTTAGGCAGCTTGAGGTCGAGCAGAACGACGGCGGGATCGATGCTTCCGCCTTGGCCGTCAGGGCCGAACAACAGATCCAGCGCCTCCACGCCGTCCCGCGCCACGGTAATGGTATTGAAGATGTGGTTTTGCTCGAATGCAAGCAGCGTCAGCTCATCATCATCAGGGTTGTCCTCGACGAGAAGAATAGGCTTGTCGTTTTTGATGCTCATGATGCAGGTTGCCCCAAGGAAAAATGAAAAGTTGCGCCATTGCCGGGCTCGGCCTGAACCCAGATATCCCCGCCGTGGCGGCTGATGATGCGCTTTACGGTGGCAAGGCCGATGCCGGTGCCGGGAAACTCCGTCTCGCGGTGCAAGCGCTGGAAAGGACTGAAGAGCTTGCTCGCATAGCGCATGTCGAAACCGTCGCCATTGTCGCTAATGAAAAAGCCAGGCGTGCCGTCCTTCCCTTCCTCCGCAGCGAAGACGATACGGGCATCCAGGGTTTTGGCAGTGAATTTCCATGCATTGCCCAGCAGATTCTGCAGCATGATGCGCAACAGGTTGGTGTCGCCCTCGGCGCTCAATCCTGCTTCAATCATGGTTTCCACCTGGCGATCCGGGCTGCCGTCCTTCAGGTCGGCCACGATCTCGTTGGCAATCGCGCTCAAGTCGACGGCCTCGCGGCGCATTTCCTCGCGTGAAATCCGCGAAAGCTGCAGCAAATCGTCGATCAACGCTTCCATGCGGTGTGTGGCCGCCAGCACGCGTCCGAGGTAGTTCTTGGCCTTGTCGTCGAGATTGCCGCCGTGGTGCTGCACCAGGATTTCGGCAAACCCGGCAATGCCGCGCAGCGGCGCGCGCAGATCGTGCGAGACGGAATGGCAGAACGAATCCAGTTCCTGGTTGGAGGCGATGAGTTCCGCGGTGCGGTGGATAACGCGCCTTTCCAGCTCGGCGTTGAACGCCAGCAATTTGGCCTGGGCGAGCTTGCGCTCGGTAATGTCCTGCATGGCGCCGACCATGCGCATGCCGCGCCCGGCATCATCGCGCAACACATGGCCGCGGTCGAACAGCTCGGCATAGGTGCCGTCCTGGCGGCGGAAGCGGTATTCGTCCTTCCAGGTGTCCTCGGTTCCGTCGATGACCGCATGGATATGGGCCACAACGCGTCCATAATCCTCAGGATGAATGCGGGTTGTCCATGAAGCGATCGTGGGCTCGATATCCTGCTCGGCATAGCCGAACAAGGTCTGGAAGTTCTCGTTCCACCAGATATGGTCGGTAGCCAGATTCCAATCCCAGATCACATCGCCGGTAGCCTGCGCGGCGGCATGAAAGCGAGCCAGGCTGTCGCGCAAGGCCGCGTCGATCCGCTTGCGCTCTGAAATATCGCTGATGACCAGCGTATGAACCTCTGCGCCGTCCTGGGTGAAGATCACCGGCCGCAATTCCGCGTCGAATTCCCCCTGCCCTCCCATGAAACGGAAGGTGCCAGTGCCTTTGGTGGCCAGGATCGCCACCCAATCGGCAGGGCCTTCGGGAGCCAATACAATGTCGCTGACCGCCCGGCCAAGCACTTGAGCGTGCTCCAGGCCAAACAGGCGTTCCGCGGCGGCATTCCACTCCAGCACCTTCAACTGGCGATCGAGGCTGAAGATCGCAGCGGAAGTAAAATCAAAAATGGCCCCCTTGAGCGCGAGCGAAGCCAGCTGCTGCTCCTTGGCGAGCACTTGCTGGCCGATCGCCACCGTCATGCGATCGAGCGCATCGCTCAGGCGCTGGGTCTCGCGGAACTCTCCCGCCGTGGCGGCGCTGCCCATCACCGGCATGTCCAGCTTGTTCTCCTCGATGCGAACCACACGCTGTTCGAGCTCGGCAAGCGGCCTGCCAAAGCGTCGTGACATGCGTGCCAGGGCCAGCAGCAAACCAGCCGCGATGAGCAACCCTATGCCGAGCAGCTGGTACAACTGGTTGCGCAGTGCAGCCTCAATGAAAGGTGCAGGCCGCGAGGCAACGACCAGCCATGAAAGGCCCCCCTGCAGATCGATGCGCCGGGCGGCGACCCATTGGCGTTTACCCGCCAGCTCCATTTGTTTCACGAAGATATTGCCGGAAAAATCCGTCAAGAAGGCAAGTTCTGCAGTGACAGGCAGCGGTACTCGCCCGGCTTCCGGTCCGCCGATCAAACGAGGCGTCTCGTCCAATTCCATCACTTGCAGCTGGATACGGTGGTCCGCAGCCAGAGATCCGAGGAAACGGTTCAATGCCGGCATATCGAAGTCGGTATCGATCACGCTGACCAGTTGCCCTGAACCATCCCTGATCGCCTTGACGTAACTGAACCCCCAGAGCGGCTCATTGCCCGAGAAATACCCTATCCATTCATATGCCGGTATCCAGGTGCCGCCATGTGGCTTGTTCAACGCCGCCTGGTAGAACGGCCGCACTCGCGGGTCATAACCGTCGGCGGGATAGGTTTTGTGCAGGGCGAAGCCCTTTTGAGTCAGGGAGAAGCTGCGTATCACGGCGTCATTGGAACGCGTGCCGGGAAAACTCTTGAACTGGATGGCGCCATCGGCTGTTCGCTCCAGGGCTGCGTACTCCCCCATTTCCGGCAGGGCGATGCCCAGGTAGCTCAATTCCGGCCGCTGCTCGAACGCAGCCAATGAACTCTCCAATATGGGTTGTATCGTAGCCCCGCTCACCTCCGAGGCTCGCGATATGCGTTCGACGGACTCCACTGTCATTTCCGCGGCGCGGATTAGAAGCTGTAGACGGCTTACCGCCAGGTTGAGCGTTTCGCTGATTTCCTGCCGCGCTTCCTTCTCGGTGCTGACAATGGCCTGCCAAACCATCGCGCCGAGCAGGACCGAGCCAAGCACTATCACCAGGCCGACGACATTGGAAATTAGGGAATAGGTAAATGAGGGTGCCGGCTGATCCTGGACACTCCGCGCGTGGAACACGCTCCGGATGTCTCGGCCGTTTGCCATCTCAGCTAATCCGGCTCAACTCAAGGCTTGGACCAATGCGCTAGCCGACTTGTGCCGGAGTCCGGTGGAATGTGATACCCCATTATGCTGACCATGCTGCATCCTCCCCAGGATAGTAAATAGTAAAATTACACTACCTCAGCAATAGTATTCCAAGATGCAGCCTTTGGGTAGGTTCTCGGAAATAGCGAAAACCTACCAGGTATTAGACGTCCAAGTTGCTGACGCCTAATGCATTTCCTTCGATAAAGGCTCTTCTCGGCTCCACTTGGTCGCCCATCAAGGTGGTGAAGATTTCATCCGCGGCAATCGCGTCGTCGATCTGCACCTTGAGCAAGCGGCGTACGGTAGGATCCATGGTGGTTTCCCACAGCTGTTCCGGGTTCATCTCGCCCAGGCCTTTATAGCGCTGGATGTTGAGCCCGTGCTTGGCTTCGCCCATGAGCCAGTCGAGGGCCGCCTTGAAGCTGCCGACCGGTTGTTGTTTTTCGCCGCGCTTGATGATGGCGCCCTCACCCACCAGGCCTTGCAAGGTCAGGGAGGTCGAGAGGATTTGCTGGTAGTCGCCACTGTTGATGAAATCGCTGTCGATCACGCTGGCTTGCAGGTTGCCGTGAACGTACTTGTTGATTTCCAGGCGGTAGTCGCCGTTTTCCTGGTTTTGCGTGACCAGCACTTCGCTGCCGGTATGGCCCAGCAACGGCCGGAGTTTGGCGGCGGTGGCCTCGGCCTGGGCTTCGCTATCCAGTTCAAGCTTGCCCAGGTTGAGCAATGCGCGCAGGATGCTCTCGTCATAGAGCGGGCTCAGGCGGCGGATAATGGCTTCGGTCAGCACCATCTGCTTGGCAATCGCCGCCAACGCTTCGCCGCTGATGGTTTCGCCATCGGTTTGCTTGAGCAGCTCGGCACCCTTGAGCGCGGATTGCAGCAAATACTGGTCCATTTCCTGCTCGTCTTTGAGGTAGCGCTCGTCGCGGCCCTGCTTCACCTTGTACAAAGGCGGCTGGGCGATATAGACGTGGCCGCGTTCGACCAGTTCGCCCATCTGGCGGTAGAAGAAGGTCAGCAGCAAGGTACGGATGTGCGCGCCGTCGACGTCCGCATCGGTCATGATGATGATGCGGTGGTAGCGCAGTTTTTCCGCGCTGAAATCGGTCTTGCCGATACCGGTGCCCAATGCGGTGATCAGGGTGGCGATTTCCTGCGAGGACAGGAGCTTGTCGAAACGCGCTTTTTCCACGTTCAGGATCTTGCCCTTCAATGGCAGGATGGCCTGGAACTTGCGGTCGCGGCCTTGCTTGGCGGAACCGCCCGCGGAATCGCCCTCGACAAGATAAAGTTCACACAGCGAAGGGTCTTTTTCCTGGCAGTCCGCAAGTTTTCCCGGCAAGCCCATGGTATCCATGGCGCCCTTGCGGCGCGTCATTTCACGCGCCTTGCGCGCAGCATCGCGTGCGCGGGCAGCCTCGATGATCTTGTTGCAGATGATCTTGGCTTCGTTCGGGTTCTCCAGCAGGAATTCCGCCAGCTTGGCGGCGACCACTTCCTGCACCACAGGCTGCACTTCGCTCGAAACCAGCTTGTCTTTGGTCTGCGAGGAGAACTTCGGCTCGGGAACCTTCACGGACAGCACGCAGGTCAGGCCTTCGCGCATGTCATCGCCGCTGGTGTCGATCTTGGCTTTTTTCGCCAGTTCGTTCTGCTCGATATAGCTATTGAGAGTACGCGTCATCGCCGTACGCAGGCCGGTTAGGTGGGTGCCGCCGTCACGTTGCGGAATATTGTTGGTAAAGCACTGCACGCTTTCGCTGTAGGAGTCGTTCCACTGCATGGAGACTTCCACGGTCATGCCGTCTTTTTCGCCCGTAGCAAAGAATGGCTTGGGATGCAGCACGGTCTTGCTGCGGTTCATGTATTCGACAAAGCCCTTCACCCCGCCGGAATGGGCGAAGTTTTCCGATTTGCCGTTGCGCTGGTCGACCAGCTCGATCTTGACGCCGTTGTTGAGGAAGGAAAGCTCGCGGATGCGCTTGGCAAGGATTTCAAAGTGGAATTCCACATTGGTGAAAGTTTCTGTGGAAGCGAGGAAATGCACTTCGGTTCCCGTACGCTCGGTAGTGCCCGTTACGGCCAGCGGGGCTACTGGCACACCACGGCGGAATTCCATCTGGTGCACTTCGCCGTTGCTGCAAATGCGCAGTTTGAGCCAATCCGAAAGCGCGTTGACCACGGAAACGCCCACACCATGCAGACCGCCGGAAACTTTGTAGGAATTCTGGTCGAACTTGCCGCCCGCATGCAGTTCCGTCATGACGATCTCGGCGGCGGAGCGCTTGGGCTCGTGCTTGTCGTCTTTCTTGATGCCGGTGGGAATGCCGCGACCGTTGTCGGAAACGCTAATGGAATTGTCGGGATGAATAATGACCTTGATGTCGTCACAGTGGCCCGCGAGGGCTTCGTCAATCGCGTTATCCAGCACCTCGAATACCATGTGGTGCAAGCCGCTGCCATCGGAAGTGTCACCGATGTACATGCCAGGGCGTTTGCGAACTGCGTCTAGGCCTTCGAGGATTTTAATACTGTCGGAATTGTAATCAGTCATAGTCCTGTGGGTTTCACGTGAAACAATCAAGTTATTATTGAATATTCAATCAGTTAAATACGCATTGGCATCACGACATACTTGTAGTTGCTGTCGTTTTCCACGGTCACCAGGCAGCTGCTGTTGGCATCTGCAAACGAGAATGTCACGCTTTCGCTGTCTGAGTTGTTCAGTACGTCAATCATGTAGGTGACATTGAAGCCGATATCCAGGCTGCTACCGCCATAACTGATCTCGAGTTCTTCCTCTGCTTCTTCCTGCTCGCTGTTGGTGCTGATCAGCTTCAGGCTGTTGGCCGAAAGCACCATGCGGATGCCACGATATTTTTCGTTGGACAGGATGGAAGCGCGTTGCATGGACAGCAGGATCATGGTGCGGTCCACGGTGAAACTGTTCTGGTGCCCGTTCGGGATCACGCGGGTGTAATCAGGAAATTTCCCGTCAATCACCTTTGAAATCAATCGGATATCACCAAAAGCGAAATTAGCCTGGCCATTGGCAACCTCTATTGTGACTTCATCTTCGCTTTCGTCCAACAGTTTTATCAATTCGATGACGGTCTTGCGCGGCAGGATGATCTCCTGCTTTTCGTAGCTGTTGGCAAGCTCCGTGGAGGTGAAACTCAGCCTGTGGCCGTCCGTGCCCACCACATTTAGGCGGTTGCCATTGACTTCGAACAACAAGCCGTTGAGGTAATAACGGATGTCTTGTTGCGCCATCGCGAACTCGACTTGCTTGAACAGGCGCTTCAGCGATTTCTGCCCGATCTTGATCACGGTGTTGCCTGCGTCCGCGGTTTTGGTCATCACCGGGTAGTCGTTGGCAGGCAATGTCTGCAGGTTGAAGCGGCTCTTGCCGGTTTTCACCTGGATGCGGCTGTCCTGGGTGGCCATGGTGATTTCGGCGTTTTCAGGCAGCGAGCGGCAAATGTCGAGCAGCTTCTTGGCTGAAATGGTGGTTGAGAGCTCCCCTCCTACGGCAGTTTCCACGGAAAGTGAAATCTGCATTTCGAGATCCGTTGCCGTCAGGACGATCTTGTCTTGTTTGGCTTCCAACAGCAGGTTGGAAAGAATAGGCAAAGTATGACGTCTTTCAACAATACTGCTTACGGATGAAAGAGGTTTTAGCAGCGTATCGCGATTGATTTTAATGTTCATATCTTTAAAACCTAATATATAAAAAATAAATTGATAATAACAATAAGGTTAGTAACTTCTGTTGATAACTCTAATTTTCAATTTAAATTCAATTGCCTGCTTGAAAATAAACTATCTTGAAACTTTTATACCCTGCTGTGGATAGAATGTTGGTTATTTTACTGCTTTCTCGAAAACGCGTTTAAACCGCATTTCTGCCCACAGCTTTTCCATAAGCGTACATTCATCTTTCATCAACTTAATCCCGGATTACCTGGATCAATACCGAGATATCCCGGGCAAGGTTCTGGTCGTTCTGCCGCAACTGCTCGATTTCGTCACAGGCATGCATGACTGTGGTGTGGTGCCTGCCGCCGAAAGCTTCGCCGATTTCTGGGAAGCTGTGGTTGGTAAGCTCGCGCGCCAATGTCATGGCGATCTGCCGCGGACGTGCGAAGTTGCGCGAGCGTTTCTTGCTGTACATCTCTGCGACCTTGATCTTGTAATAGTCCGCGACGGTTTTCTGGATGTTCTCGATGGTGATCTGGCGGCCGCGTACGGCGATCAGGTCTTTCAAGGCTTCCTTGGCCAGGTTGACGTCGATGGCGTGGCCGGTGAAGTTGGCCATGGCGATGATGCGGTTCAATGCGCCTTCCAGTTCACGCACGCTGGAACGCACCTGCTTGGCGATGAAGAAGGCGACATCCTCGTCCAGCGTTACGCGGGCGGCTTCCGCTTTCTTGAGCAGGATCGCGACGCGCATCTCCAGCTCGGGCGGTTCCACCGCGACGGTGAGGCCCCAGCTGAAGCGCGTACGCAGGCGTTCGTCGACGTCGGCGATTTCCTTGGGGTAGGTATCGCAGGTAATGATGATTTGCTTCTTGGCCTCGATCAGTGAATTGAAGGCATAGAAAAACTCTTCCTGGGTGCGGCTCTTCTTGGCGAAGAACTGGATATCGTCGATCAGCAGCAGGTCCAGGGAATGGTACTGGCGCTTGAACTCGTCGAAAGCCTTGTGTTCGTAGGCTTTCACGACGTCAGACACATAGCGTTCGGCATGCAGGTAGCGGATCTTGGCGTCGGGCCGCTGCGACTTCAAGTGATTGCCGATGGCTTGCAGGACGTGGGTCTTGCCCAGCCCTACCCCGCCGTAAATGAATAAGGGGTTATAGGCCGTGCCCGGATTTTCCGCGACCTGGATAGCGGCAGCGCGCGCTAATTGGTTGGCCTTGCCGGTGACGAAGTTGTCAAAGCGGAACGCCGGGTTGAGGCCGTTGCTTTCTGCGGCAGGCTTGGTTTTCTTGACTGCGGCCGAGGCGGATTTGGCAGGCGTGACGGTTTTCGTGACCTTGCTGATTTCAGCCTCAATTTTAGCGGCCGGGGCAGGCTCTGCCGTGGGCTTGGCTTTAGCAGCGGGTTTGCTGGCTGGCGCCTTGTCGCTGGCGTCGTAAAGGGCCAGCTCGATTTGCATGGGCGCGGAAAACGCTTCTTCCGCCAAGGCGGCGATCTTTTGCAGGAAGCGGTCCTTCACCCATTGCTGCACGAAACGGTTGGGCGCCAGCAGGCGCAATGCGCCCTCGTGCGCTTCGAAGCGCAATGGCTTGATCCAGGTATTGAATTGCTGCGTTGACAACTCTTCTTCAAAGCGACCGAGACAAAGTGACCAAAAATTTTCCATCGGTTGCCCGAAACTCCGCAGTGAAAATGAAATGATGAGGTAAGGACGGACGCCTGCCTATTTGTTATTATCGACCAGATGCCGGTTTCATCGGGTTTGACCCCATAGCCGGGATAGGTGATTCTAGCCTGTTTGCCACAACTTATCCACAGGCAGCGCACAATCATTTTCACAACGGCTAGGTTTCCCCAAATAAACATTGACATAGCCCGGTGTTTTCAGGTTAAATTACGCGTTTTTGATTCGCAACATCTAGAAGTCAACCGGAGATTCACATGAAACGCACTTACCAGCCTTCTAAAATCCGCCGTGCCCGTACGCACGGTTTCCTGGTGCGTATGAAGACCCGCGGCGGTCGCGCTGTTATCGCTGCGCGCCGTGCCAAGGGCCGTGCTCGCCTGGCTGTTTAATCGGCCACTCGCCGTCAAGGCGATTCTAGCTATACATGGTTTTGCCAACTTATGCGTTTAAGCGCCAGGCAAAATTGTTAAAAACGGATGAATTTTCATCCGTTTTTAATTTCCGCAAACGAGTTTCAGGCCGCTATCTTGTATTGCACTATCGCTATAACGAATTGGCTTATGCAAGAATCGGCCTGGTGGTGGGCAAGAAAATCGCCCGCCGCGCCGTTGACCGCAATTACATCAAACGCGTCATGCGGGAACTGTTCCGGTTGAACCAGCATCAATTACCAGGCCTGGACCTGGTGGCCAGGCCGCAAGTGCTGTTTGGCAGGCCGCAGTTTGCCGAAATCGAGCAAGAGTTTGCCGAGCTGGTTACCAAGCTGCAGCACAAGCTGGCAAGCCGGCAGGAAGCGGTCTGAATGCTTGCCAGGCTGATGGTGGGTTTGATCAAGCTATATCAATGGACCTTGAGTCCTTTGCTGGGCCAGCGGTGCCGTTTTTACCCGACCTGCTCGCAATATGCCGTTGAAGCCATACAAAAGCATGGCGCATGGCGCGGAGCCTTTTATACAATACGCCGTTTATCCAAGTGTCATCCATGGCATGGCGGCGGTCATGATCCTGTGCCATGAGGTTGTGGCCCAATAAATAGATTAAGAGATTTATGGATACCAAGCGCCTGATTCTGTTTGTTATTTTTTCATTTTCCATCCTCATGCTATGGGATTCGTGGCAGCGCGACCAAAAGCCTGCTGAAGCGCCTGCGGCGCAGACAGCCCAGCAAACGGTAGATGGCAGCGTTCCACAGGCCGCCAAATCTGCCGCGCCTGCCGCAAGCCAGGCGAGCTTGCCTGTCGAGACCGGGTTCCGCCTACAGTCCGCGGAGCGCATCAATGTGGAAACCGACCTCTACAAGGCCAGCATCGACACGATCGGTGGCGACCTGCGCCGCTTGCAGTTGCGTGAACACAAGGATGATCAGGACCTGGACAAGGACTTCGTGCTGATGGACGACCAGTCGGCGCCTATGCTCTATGTCGCGCAGACCGGCCTCATCGGCAACGACCTGCCTACCCATAAGGCGACATTCACGAGCGAATCGACAAGTTACCAACTCGCCCAGGGCGCCGACAAGCTGGACGTGCGCTTAACCTGGAAAGGCGATAACGGGGTCGAGGTCGACAAGATCTACACCTTCCACCGTGATAGCTATGCGATTGAAGTCAGCTACGAAATCCGCAACAACGGCCAGGCTGCCATCGATCCTTCCGTTTACTACCAGATCGTGCACGACAACCAGTCACACCAGGGTTCGTACATGATGCCGACCTTCACCGGCGGCGCCTATTACACCGAGGCCGACAAGTACAAGAAGCTGAGCTTCTCCGACATGTCCAAGACCAACCTTTCCAAGAACGCGAGTGACGGCTGGGTCGGCTTGGTGCAGCATTATTTCGTCAGCGCCTGGATTCCCAAGGACGGCCTGGCGCGCGAGTTCTACTCAAAGAAACTCTCGGATAACATCTATTCGATCGGCAGCGTCAGCCACCTGGGGAACATCGAGCCTGGCCAGTCGGTGGAATTGAAGTCGCGCCTGTATGCCGGCCCGCAGACGCAAAGCGAACTGAAGAGCGTCGCGCCAGGCCTGGAATACACGGTCGATTACGGCTGGCTCACCGTGATTGCCTCGCCGTTGTTCTGGATCCTGTCTTCGATCCAGAAGCTGGTGCATAACTGGGGCGTTGCGATCATCCTGCTGACCATTCTCATCAAGCTGGCTTTCTACCCGTTGTCGGCAGCCAGCTACCGCTCCATGGCCAATATGCGCGAACTGGCTCCTCGCCTGCAGCGCCTGAAGGAGCAATACGGAGACGACAGGCAGAAGCTGCACCAGGCCATGATGGAAATGTACAAGACCGAGAAGATCAACCCGATGGGCGGCTGCCTGCCCATCCTGGTGCAGATCCCGGTATTCATTGCGCTCTACTGGGTGTTGCTTGGCAGCGTGGAAATGCGCCATGCGCCGTTCATGCTCTGGATACAGGACTTGTCCGCGGTCGATCCCTACTACGTACTGCCTATTCTCATGGGCGCCACCATGATCATCCAGACCAGGCTGAATCCCAAGCCTGCCGACCCGGTGCAGGCCAAAGTCATGACCATCATGCCTATCGTGTTCAGCGTGTTCTTCTTCTTCTTCCCCGCCGGCTTGGTGCTGTACTGGCTGGTCAACAACATCCTCTCCATTGCACAGCAATGGCAGATCAACCGCACCATCCACAATGCGGCGGTGAAAAAGAAGGGAAATGCGCGTCGTTGATACTATTGCCGCCATTGCCACTGCTCCCGGGTCCGGGGGCATTGGCGTGGTGCGTATCTCCGGCCCTTCCAGCCAGTCCATCGCCGAGGCGATGCTAGGCCACTGCCCTGCCCCGCGCCATGCCGCGTACCTTGCTTTTCGTGACGAACACTATGCCCTGATCGACCAGGGCATTGCCATTTACTACCCGGGACCGCACTCCTACACCGGCGAGGATGTGCTCGAGCTGCAGGCGCATGGCGGCCCGGCCCTGATGCAGATCTTGCTCAAGCGCTGTCTTGCACTGGGCGCGCGGCAGGCGGAGCCCGGGGAATTCACACGGCGCGCTTATTTGAACGACAAGCTGGACCTGGCCCAGGCCGAGGCCGTGGCTGACCTGATCAATGCCGCAACCGAGGCTGCGGCGCGCAGCGCCGTCAAATCCTTGTCCGGCGAGTTTTCCGCTAGAATTCATGGCCTGCTGCAACAGTTGATCGATTTGCGGCTCTATGTCGAGGCATGCCTGGATTTCCCCGAGGAAGACATCGATTTCATCAGCCAGGGGCGCGTCGCTGAAAAACTGGCAAACGTGGCGGCAGGATTGGACGCCGTGTTCCGCGAAGCCAAGCAAGGTAATTTATTGCGCGAGGGGTTGCAGGTCGTATTAGTCGGCCAGCCCAACGTAGGCAAATCCAGCCTGATGAACCAGTTGGCGGGCGAAGAAGTCGCGATTGTCACCCCGATTGCCGGCACCACGCGGGACACGATTAAAAATTCCATACAAATCAATGGAGTACCACTGCATATCATCGATACTGCCGGCTTGCGCGAGACAAGCGACGAAGTCGAGCAGTATGGTATTGCCCGCACATGGCGAGCTCTACAAAACGCCGGTGTTGCGTTATTGCTGGTCGACGCAGCTCATGGTATTGGAAATATGGAAAAATCGATCCTGGAGCGATTGCCGCAGTTTTTGCCCAAAATCTGGGTTCACAACAAAATAGACCTCGAATCGACAACGCCAAAAATCGAAGAAAAGGCTGGCGAAACCCATATTCATCTTTCCGCCAAGACCGGCGACGGGGTACAGCTGCTGCGTCAGCGCCTGCTGGAAATCGCAGGCTGGCAACCCAGCGGCGAAGGCGTGTTCATGGCAAGAAGCCGGCACCTGCTGGCCCTGAATACAGTGCGTGAACATCTCGAAGTCGCCGCGGGGTTGTTGATGCAGCCGGAATTGTTTGCCGAAGAGTTGCGGCTGGCTCAGGACGCATTGAATACCATTACCGGGGAATTTACCCCGGATGACCTGCTTGGGGAAATATTCAGCCGCTTCTGCATCGGCAAGTGATCAACCAATAAAAAAGCCCGGATGACCGGGCTTTTTTATTACTGAGATAATATTACTTATGCGCGGCGGCGAGCGACAAAGCCCAGCAGTCCCAGGCCCAGCAGGAACATGGCATAGCTGGAAGGTTCTGGTACCGCAGTTACCGGAATGTCGCCGGTGAATGCGTATTGGTGGATCTGGCCGCGCTGGACCAGGTTGTTGACGTATACGTTGCCCTCGATATCTGCCCAGTTGGTCAAGGTGGCGTCAACAGCAAGGATGGAGCCACCGAACTGGCGTCCGAGGTCAACCGTCTCGGCATTGTAGAAATTCCAGATGACATTGCCTGCGATCCGTTGTGCGGAACCGCCGAGGAAATTCGCGGAAATGTCGATACCCTTCAGCCCGGCGTTGATGACGACCGTGGTGGCACCGTTAAGGATGAAGTCGAATTCGCCCAGGCCGAAAATAGCCAATGCATCTGCGTCGCTCAGGTTGAAAACCGCCAGGCCGGTGCTGTCCGCCGTAGCGGTGAAGGTGGCCTTCTGCGAAGTCCAGGCGACATTACTGTTGCTGTCCAATGACTTCAGGCTGTCAGAAGTGTTGCTGAGCACGTTGTAGAAATCCGTGGAGCTTGCCGCGGCAATATTGGTTTCCAGTTGCGAGTTCGGTGCAGACAATTGGCCGCCATTGAACGTAATGCCGCTGGTTGTGCCGGCGACATAGCCGGGACCATTCAGGTGCCCGTTGCTTGCATTGCCGAGAACAGCGGTACTGCCGCCGTTTACGCTGGTGTTGGCGAGGTTGCCATTGATCACTGCGCCTTGTGCAAGCACTCTCGCGTTGCTGATGTTGCCTTGCACGGTGAGGCCGGCATAGTCTGATGTTGGCAATGGACGATGAACGAATTCTCCGCCGTTGACATTGCCGCCTACCCAGGCGCGGCCATGCAGATGGGAGGTGGAATCGATATTGCCAAGAACGACAGCATTGAATTGCTGGAAGGTTTGGTTGACATCAAGTGCAGCATGGGCGCTGGCACTGAACAAAGCGGTTGCCGCGATTGCGGGCAACACAAAAGCACGAATAAACATAAAAATCCCCGATAGTTTAATGAATGCTGCTATTTAAATAATTGCGACGCTGGTAGCGCCTGCTTATTCTCTGATTGCATGGCAATACAGATTTGTATGGGCAGTAAAATATCACGCGGTGCCAAACAATTATATAGTCCGAATGGGTAGAAAAGACTCACAGAAACTCAGCAATTGTCAATTGTTCCACGTGGAACATCCGCTGCGAGAGCAAACTGAGATGATTATGCATGTTTCACGTGGAACAACACCCTATTGTCACTGACAGACTAGGGCTTAATGCAGTATCATTCGGGTAATTCTATGTGAGTGTTTTCATGCAATATCCGGAAAAATTTGATGTGATCGTTGTTGGCGGCGGCCATGCTGGAACGGAAGCGGCGCTAGCGAGTGCTCGCATGGGGCGCAAAACCCTGTTGCTGACGCATAATATCGAGACGCTTGGGCAGATGTCCTGTAACCCCTCGATCGGCGGCATTGGCAAGGGCCACTTGGTCAAGGAGGTGGATGCGCTCGGGGGTGCCATGGCGGCAGCAACCGACGAGGGCGGCATCCAGTTCCGCATCTTGAATTCCAGCAAAGGGCCTGCTGTACGGGCAACGCGTGCGCAAGCCGACCGCGTGCTTTACAAGGCTGCCATCCGGCGCCGCTTGGAGAACCAGCCCAACCTGTGGCTGTTCCAGCAGGCGGTGGACGACATTATTCTCGAGGGCGAGCGTGTCGCCGGCGTGGTGACGCAATTGGGCCTCAGGTTCGAGTCCAAGGCTGTCGTGCTGACCGCGGGGACTTTCTTGGCGGGGTTGGTGCATGTCGGTTTGGCGAATTACCAGGCAGGACGGGCCGGCGACCCGCCTGCGGTGTCGCTGGCGGCGCGATTGCGCGAGATTGGCCTGCCTGCCGGACGCCTCAAGACCGGAACGCCGCCGCGAATTGACGGCCGCACCATCGATTACAGCGTTATGGCCGAGCAGCCAGGGGATACGCCTGTGCCGGTATTTTCCTTCCTTGGGAGCGCCGAGCAACATCCGGCCCAGTTGTCGTGCTGGATTACATTCACCAACGAAAAAACCCACGATATCATCCGCAGCGGCCTGGACCGCTCGCCTATGTACACCGGGGTGATTGAAGGCGTAGGCCCGCGCTATTGTCCTTCGGTCGAAGACAAGATACACCGCTTTGCCGACAAGGATTCACACCAGGTGTTCCTTGAGCCGGAAGGCTTGACCACCAATGAAATCTATCCCAACGGCATATCCACCAGCCTGCCGTTCGATATCCAGTACCAATTGGTACGCTCCATCAAGGGGCTAGAGAATGCGCATATTCTGCGCCCTGGCTATGCGATCGAGTACGACTACTATGATCCGCGCGGATTGAAGGGCTCGCTGGAAACCAAGGCGGTGCGAGGCTTGTTCTTTGCCGGCCAGATCAACGGCACCACCGGTTATGAGGAGGCCGCCGCGCAAGGCTTGCTGGCGGGTGCGAACGCGGCCCTGTACGCTCAGGATAAAGAAGCCTGGTGGCCCACGCGCGACCAGGCTTATCTCGGCGTATTGGTCGATGATTTGATTACGAGAGGCGTGAGCGAGCCCTATCGCATGTTTACCAGCCGGGCCGAATACCGTCTGATGCTGCGCGAAGACAATGCCGATATGCGGTTGACCGAGGCAGGCCGCAAACTCGGCTTGGTCGACGATGTGCGCTGGGAAGCTTTCCAGCGCAAGCAGGAGGCCATCGAGCGCGAGCAGCAGCGCTTGCGCCGCACTTTCATCCATCCGCAGCATGTGCCGCAGGAGCAGTTGCAGCAGGTGTTCGGCAAAGTGCTGGAACGCGAATACTCCATGTTCGAATTATTGCGCCGCCCGGAGGTGAGCTATGAAGCCTTGCTCACCCTGCCCCAGGCCGGCGAGGGCGAGACGGACCCACAGGTGCGTCAGCAACTGGAAATCGCAGCAAAGTACCAAGGCTACATAGACCGGCAGGCCGAGGAAATTGAGCGCCTCAAGGATAGTGAGCACTACAAGTTGCCGTTGGATATGGACTACAGCGAAGTGCACGGGCTCTCGATCGAGGTGCAGCAAAAGCTCAACAAGCAAAAACCGGAAACCATCGGCCAGGCCGGGCGTATTTCCGGCGTCACTCCGGCGGCGGTTTCGTTGTTGTTGGTACACCTCAAGCGCAAGAGCCGCAAAACAAGCAATACCGCGGGCCAGGTGGCATGAGTTTGCAGGAAAAGCTGCAAGCCGGCATCCGGCAGCTGGGGCTTGAGCTATCTGCAGAAGCGGTCGAAAAACTGCTCGCCTATCTTGCCTTGCTGGCGAAATGGAACAAGGTGCACAACCTGACCGCGGTGCGCAATCCGGAGGAAATGGTCA
Source organism: Methylobacillus pratensis (assembly GCF_054072455.1). Taxonomy (NCBI): domain Bacteria; kingdom Pseudomonadati; phylum Pseudomonadota; class Betaproteobacteria; order Nitrosomonadales; family Methylophilaceae; genus Methylobacillus; species Methylobacillus pratensis. Next base: position 506,766 of record NZ_JBSUSR010000002.1, on the reverse strand, counting down.
CGCTACATTTGCTGGATAGCCTGTCGGTATTGCCGCATGTGCCGCCGGGGCGGTTGCTGGATGTGGGCAGCGGCGCAGGACTGCCGGGAATCGTCCTGGCGATCTGCCGGCCGGACTTGCAGGTCACCACCATAGATGCGGTGCAAAAGAAGGCCAGCTTCATGCGCCAGGCCAAGGCGGAGCTGCAGATCGACAATTTGCAGGTGGTGGCTGGGCGGGTCGAGCAGCTCAAGCCGGAAGCGCCATTCGATACCGTGATCTCGCGGGCGTTTTCCGAGATTGCCTTGTTCGTCAAGCTGACAAAGCACTTGATTGCCGAGGATGGGCTATGGCTGGCGATGAAGGGGCAGATGCCGCAGGAAGAGCTCGAGGCGGTTGCGCTCAAGCCCTCGAAGATAACGTCGTTGACGGTGCCAGGGCTGGATGCCCAGCGTCACCTGGTTTTCCTGCCGGTACGGCAGCTTTGATGCATTTAATACTAGTGGGATGGCTTAAATCATGAGGATTCTGGCAATTACCAATCAAAAAGGCGGTGTGGGCAAGACCACGACATGCGTGAACCTGGCAGCCAGCCTGGCGGCCACCAAGCGCAAGGTGCTCGTGATCGACCTCGATCCGCAAGGCAACGCCACCACGGGCTGCGGCATAGACAAATCCAAGATGCAGCACACCATCTATCATGTGCTGATCGGCGAAAAGAGCCTGCGCGATGTCATGCAGCGCTCGGAGCGCGGGCGCTTCGATGTAGTGCCGGCCAACCGCGAACTCGCAGGCGCCGAGGTCGAGCTGGTCAACGAGTTTGCGCGCGAGACGCGCCTCAAATCGGCATTGGCGGAACTGGGCGATGCATATGATTACGTACTGATCGACTGCCCCCCTGCCCTCAACCTCACCACAGTCAACGCGTTGACCGCGGCCCATGCGGTCATGATTCCCATGCAGTGCGAATACTACGCGCTCGAAGGCCTGTCCGACCTGGTGAACACCATCAAGAAAGTGCGTGCGCACCTCAATCCGCATCTCGAGATCGAGGGCCTGTTGCGTACCTTGTTCGATAACCGCAACACACTGGCGCAGCAGGTTTCCAATGAATTGGCGCAACATTTCGGCGACAAGGTGTACCGCACGGTGATACCGCGCAATATCCGCCTGGCGGAAGCGCCCAGCTACGGCGTCCCGGTGTTGCTGCACGACAAGGCTTCCAAGGGTGCCAAGGCATATCTCGCGCTTGCGGGGGAAATCATCAACCGGCATATCGTCAGCAATAGGCAAGTTGCAGCAAATTAGGAGTCACAATGGTTAAGTTGAAGGGTTTGGGGCGCGGGTTGGATGCCCTGTTGGCGGGAGATGTGGAGACGGTATCGGCCAATGATACGCCCAATACCTTGTCGGTAAGCCAGTTGCAGCCGGGCAAATACCAGCCCCGCACCCATATGGACCAGGCATCGCTGGCCAGCCTGGCGGATTCCATCCGCGCGCAGGGCATCATGCAGCCCATCCTGGTGCGCAGGGTGGCGGATGATAAGTATGAAATCATTGCCGGCGAGCGCCGCTGGCGCGCATCCCAATTGGCGGGCCTGTCGGAAGTGCCAGTGCTGGTGCGCGAGATTCCCGACGAATCCGCCTTGGCCATGGCCTTGATCGAGAATATCCAGCGGGAAAACCTCAATCCGCTGGAAGAGGCGCAAGGCATCCAGCGCCTGATCAATGAGTTCGACATGACGCACCAGGCGGCGGCAGATGCGGTAGGTCGTTCGCGCAGCGTGGTGACCAATCTGCTTAGATTGCAGAATTTGAATAAAAATGTGCAGGAAATGCTGATGCAGGGCCAGTTGGACATGGGGCATGCGCGCGCCCTGCTCTCGCTGCCGGAAGCCAAGCAGATCATGGCAGCCGAGCAGATCGCCCAAAAACAGCTTTCTGTCAGGGAGGCAGAAAAGCTGGTCAAGCAATTGAGCGCCGAACCCCAGCAAAAGGCGCCCAAGACGGTGGACCGGGATGTGCTGCGCCTGCAGGAAGACTTATCGGAATTGCTGGGCGCGACGGTCGAGATCCGGGCCGGAAGCAAGGGCAAGGGCGAGGTCAAGATCCATTACGGAAGTTTGGATCAGCTGGATGCGCTGATTGAGAGATTTAAGGGTGGAAATAGCAATTAAGCTTGACTTAATGCTGATTTAACAACAAAATCTCGGGATTTCACGGGTAGGGCAAAAATGCTCGGCTTTTCTTTTGCCCGTCATTTGTGAAACAGGGAATTCTCAAGGCATGGATGAACTACTGGCAAGAATGATCAAAAGACAGGTCTTTGCCACGTTGGTAGTCGCGGTGCTTGCGTTTGTCTTCCTCAACAAGTTTGGTGTCGGCCTCCATGGCGCGTTTTCTGCGCTGGCGGGCGGAGGTTCGGCCATCTTGGGCGGCTTGGCCGCCAAAATGAAGCTGCAAAATAAGACAGCGGGGTTGGGCGCAGGTTCCGTACTGGCCAATATTTTGATCGCTGAGGCGATCAAAATCGCAGTGATCGCAATCACCCTGCTCTTGGTATTCAAGTTTTACGAAAAACTGGTTCCTATCGCGCTGATCGCAGGATTGGCAGCGGCGGCAATCATGTCTGGTGCAGCAATTTTTGCAATTAATGAGAAAAACAACGCTTAAGGTTTGAGGTTATGGCGACAGGTCAATTAACTCCTTCGGAATATATCGGGCACCACCTCTCTTTCAATGCAAAGAGCGTCGGTGATGGCAATTTTTGGGTATTGCACATGGATACCCTGGTCATGTCGATACTGCTCGGTGTTGTCGTGTTCGGCCTCCTCTGGTGGGTGGTGCGCGGTGCTACTTCCGGCGTGCCGACCAAGCGCCAGGCATTCGTCGAATTGCTGATCGAGTTCATCGACAACCAAGTCAAGAGCATTTTCCATGGCGACCGCCATGCTTTCGTTGCACCATTGGCATTGACCGTATTCGTCTGGGTACTGGTGATGAACGCGATGGACTTCCTGCCCATCGACATCATGGCGATTGTCTACGGCTGGCTGGGCCTGCATGAGTGGCGCAGCGTGCCGACTTCCGATATCAACGCGACTTTCGCATTGGCGCTGGCTGTCTGGCTGCTGATGATTTTCTTCAGCATCAAGGTCAAGGGCCTGGGCGGCTGGATCCACGAACTGTTCTGTTCGCCGTTCGGCAGCAACCCCCTGGTATGGCCTGCCAACTTTGCGTTCAACCTGATCGAATACATTTCCAAGCCTCTTTCCCATTCCCTGCGTCTGTTCGGCAATATGTACGCGGGCGAGATCATTTTCCTGCTGCTCGGTATGTGGGCGGCAACCGGCCTGGCAGGCACTTTCTTCGGTGCGTTGCTGGGCGCTGGCTGGGCGATCTTCCATATCCTGATCGTCTGCCTGCAGGCATTCATTTTCATGATGCTGACGGTTGTCTACATATCCATGGCGCATGAAAGCCACTAATTAGTTTGCTGTAGTTGATTTTTTATCGTTAACACTCTCTAAAAGCCGAAAGGAAATTAAATGGAGAATTTGCAATTGTTGGCCATGATTCAAGCTTACACCGGTGTTGGTATCGGTTTGATCATCGGTTTGGGCGCAGCTGGTGCCTGTATTGGTATCGGCATCATGTGTGCAAGCTTCCTGGATGGCGCTGCTCGTCAACCAGAACTGATCCCTGCCCTGCAAGGCAAGGTATTCCTGCTGCTGGGTCTGATCGATGCCTCCTTCATTATCGGTGTTGGTCTGGCCATGATGTTCGCCTTTGCAAACCCATTGCTGAGCGTAGTCGCTTAACTGAGCCAGTTCTGGATTAAGTGTAAGTAATTAAACTTAAGTCTGACTGGATTTAACGGCTCGGGAGCAAATATGAATATCAACCTGACACTCATTGCGCAGGCTATCTCATTTGCCATTCTGATCTGGTTCACCACAAAGTTCGTGTGGCCATATCTCCTGAATGCAATCGAGACTCGCCAGAAAACCATTGCGGATGGTCTGGCTGCGGCTGAGCGCGGTAAGCAGGAGCTTGACGTGGCAACCCAGCGTTCCGCTGAAGTTGTCAACGATGCCAAGCAGAAAGCGACTTCCATCATCGCTCAGGCTGAAAAGCGTGCCAGCGATATCGTGGAAGAAGCCAAGGCGAATGCCAAAGCAGAAGGCGATCGTATTATCGCTGGCGCCAAGGCCGAAATCGACCAGGAAGTGAATCGTGCCAAGGAAGGCCTGCGTCAGCAAGTATCTACGCTGGCAATTGCTGGTGCCGAGAAGATCCTGCGCAAGGAAATCGATGCCAAGGCGCATGCTGACCTGTTGACCAGCATCGCAAACGAGCTCTAAGGAAGGAATGGGAGCACGATATGGCTGAAGCGATCACCATTGCGAGACCTTATGCGGTAGCGGTTTACCGCCTGGCCAAGGAAAAGAATGCGTTGGCAGACTGGTCGCAAATGCTTGCTCTTGCCGCTGCAGTGGCGGCAGATGAGCAAATGCGGGCGTTTATTGACAACCCCAAGGTTGATGCGGCTGAGTTGGAGCGCGTATTCCTCTCCGTTACTGGAGACAAACTCAACGAGGCGGGCGTCAACCTGGTCAAGTTGTTGGTGGAATACGGTCGTTTATCCATCCTGCCGGAAATTGCGACTGCATTCGAAGACTTGAAGTCCCAGGAAGAAGGTGTGCTGGAGGCGGAGATTACCGCCGCAGCCCAGCCTAGCGATGCTGAGTTTTCAGCCATCGTGAAACGCCTGGAAACCAAGTTCGGCAAAAAGGTTGAAGCAAGCGTAAAAGTGGATCCGGCAATTATTGGCGGAATCAAAATTGTAGTCGGCGATACGGTCATTGACGCTTCAGTCCGTGGCCAATTGCAAGAGTTGGCCTACACGCTGAAAGGTTAGGAAAAAGTAATGCAATTATCTACGTCAGAAATCAGTGAACTGATTAAGAGCAGATTAGAGAATTTCTCCACCAGTGCTGAAGCGCGTACCCAAGGTACCGTGATTTCAGTGACTGATGGTATTGTCCGTATTCATGGCCTTTCCAACGTGATGGCCGGTGAAATGATCGAGTTCCCAGGCAACGTATATGGTCTGGCATTGAATCTGGAGCGCGACTCCGTAGGTGCCGTGATTCTGGGTGACTACGAAAACATCACCGAAGGTGACACCGTCAAGTGCACCGGCAAGATCCTGGAAGTGCCAGTTGGTCCTGAACTGGTTGGTCGCGTAGTGAATGCGCTGGGTCAGCCTATCGACGGCAAAGGCCCGATCAACGCCAAGCTGACAGACAAGATCGAAAAGGTCGCGCCAGGCGTGATTGCCCGTAAGTCCGTGTCCCAGCCTGTGCAGACCGGTATCAAGGCGATTGACTCCATGGTGCCGGTTGGACGTGGCCAGCGTGAGTTGATCATCGGCGACCGCCAAACTGGTAAGACTGCGGTTGCTGTTGATGCCATCATCAACCAGAAGGGTCAGAACATGACCTGTATCTACGTTGCGATCGGCCAGAAGGCTTCTACTATCGCCAACGTGGTACGCAAGCTGGAAGAGCATGGCGCGCTGGAGTACACCATCGTCGTGGCTGCTTCTGCCTCTGATCCTGCTGCCCTGCAATTCCTGGCGCCGTATGCCGGTTGTACCATGGGTGAGTATTTCCGTGATCGCGGCCAAGATGCATTGATCGTCTACGATGACTTGACCAAGCAAGCTTGGGCATATCGTCAAATCTCCCTGCTGCTGCGTCGTCCACCAGGCCGCGAAGCTTATCCAGGTGACGTGTTCTACATCCACTCCCGCCTGCTTGAGCGTGCCGCTCGCGTGAGCGAAGAGTATGTCGAGAAGTTCACCAACGGTGAAGTGAAAGGCCAGACCGGTTCCTTGACCGCATTGCCTATCATCGAAACCGCTGCAGGCGACGTTTCCGCGTTCGTTCCGACCAACGTGATCTCGATTACCGACGGTCAGATCTTCCTGGAAACCGACCTGTTCAACTCCGGTATCCGTCCTGCGATCAACGCTGGTATCTCGGTATCACGCGTAGGTGGTGCAGCGCAGACCAAGGTGATCAAGAAGCTGGGCGGCGGTATCCGTCTGGCACTGGCTCAGTATCGTGAACTGGCTGCGTTTGCGCAGTTTGCTTCCGACCTGGACGAAGTGACCCGCAAGCAGTTGGATCGCGGTCGCCTGGTCACTGAATTGATGAAGCAGGCGCAGTATCAGCCATTGTCTACTTCCGAAATGGCAGTGAGTTTGCTAGCAGCCAACAAGGGCTTCTTCGACGATGTGCCGGTTGCACGCGTATTGGCGTTTGAATCTGCCCTGCACTCCTTCCTCAAGTCCAAGTACAAGAACATCCTGGACAAGATCGACAGCACCAATGACCTTGGCGGTGACGACGAGAAGGCTCTGGAAGCGGCAATTCAAGACTTCAAAGCAACCAACGCTTACTAAGCTTAAGTACAGACAGGCAGACTAGACAATGGCTGGTAGCAAAGAGATACGTAGCAAGATCAAGAGCGTAGAAAATACGCGCAAGATCACCAAGGCGATGGAAATGGTGGCGGCGTCCAAGATGCGCAAGGCGCAAGAGCGCATGCGTATGGCCCGCCCCTATGCGGAAAAGATTCGTAATGTGACAGCCCACCTGTCGCAAGCCAATCCTGAATACAAGCACCCTTTTATCGTCAAGCGCGAGAAGGTGGCAAACGTCGGCTTGATCGTCGTGAGTTCGGACAAGGGCTTGTGCGGTGGCTTGAACACTAACGTTCTCCGCCTTTCGCTGAATCAGATGAGCGCATGGGAAAACGAAGGCAAGAAGATCGCCTTGAGTGCCATCGGCAATAAAGGTTTGACGTACTTGAACCGTGTTAATGCCGATGTGAGATCCCATGTCGTGGGTCTTGGCGATACGCCAAACCTGGAAAAGCTGATTGGCAGCATCAAGGTGATGTTGGATGCTTATATCGCCGGTGAGATTGATCAACTGTATATCTCTTATACCCGCTTCATCAATACCATGAAGCAGGAGGCCGTCATTGAGCAGCTGCTACCGCTGTCTGATGACAAGCTGGATACCACCAACAAAACAGCAACCGGCCCTTGGGATTACATTTACGAACCCGATGCCAAGGTCGTTATCGATGAACTGATGACACGTTATATCGAGTCTATCGTTTATCACGCCGTTGCTGAAAACATGGCGTCTGAACAAAGTGCCCGTATGGTCGCGATGAAGGCCGCTTCGGACAATGCGAAGACCGTGATTGGCGAATTGAAGCTGGTGTACAACAAGGCACGCCAGGCTGCGATTACCAAGGAAATTTCAGAGATTGTCGGTGGCGCGGCGGCTGTCTAGTCGTGCTGAACTGTAGCTTAGCTAAAGCTCAAAGAATTTAAGTATAGATTGAGGATACCAAGATGAGTCAAGGTAAGGTTGTTCAATGTATTGGTGCCGTGGTTGACGTCGAGTTCCCACGCGATCAGATGCCCAAGGTATATGACGCACTGATCCTGGATGAAGAAACATCCACGGCAGAAGCAGGTTTGACACTGGAAGTGCAACAGCAACTGGGCGACGGCGTAGTTCGCGCCATTGCCATGGGTTCCAGTGATGGTCTCTCCCGCGGCATGAAGGTGAAGAACACTGGCAGCCAGATCCAGGTTCCAGTGGGTCATGGCACCCTGGGCCGTATCATGGACGTGCTGGGCCGCCCTATCGATGAGGCTGGTCCTATTGAAGCTGACGAAAAGCGCTCCATCCACCAAAAGGCACCAACTTTCGAAGAGCTTTCCCCTTCCGTTGACTTGCTGGAAACCGGCATCAAGGTGATCGACTTGGTCTGTCCTTTCGCCAAGGGCGGTAAGGTCGGCCTGTTCGGCGGCGCCGGTGTGGGCAAGACCGTGAACATGATGGAGCTCATCAACAACATCGCCAAGCAGCACAGCGGCCTGTCCGTGTTTGCCGGCGTGGGCGAGCGTACCCGTGAAGGTAACGACTTCTACCACGAAATGAAGGACTCCAACGTTCTCGACAAGGTGGGCATGGTATTCGGCCAGATGAACGAGCCGCCAGGCAACCGTCTGCGCGTCGCGCTGACCGGCCTGACCATGGCGGAGCGTTTCCGTGACGAAGGCCGTGACATCCTGTTCTTCGTCGACAACATCTACCGTTACACCCTGGCCGGTACCGAAGTATCCGCGCTGCTGGGCCGTATGCCTTCCGCCGTGGGTTATCAGCCTACGCTGGCTGAGGAAATGGGCCGCCTGCAAGAGCGTATCACTTCCACCAAGGTGGGTTCGATTACTTCCATCCAGGCCGTTTACGTACCTGCGGATGACTTGACCGACCCATCCCCAGCGACCACCTTCCTGCACTTGGATTCCACCGTCGTGCTGTCCCGTGACATCGCCGCCCTGGGTATCTACCCTGCGGTTGACCCGTTGGATTCCACATCGCGTCAGCTGGATCCGCAAATCGTCGGTGAAGAGCACTACAGCGTGGCACGTTCCGTACAGTCCACACTGCAACGCTACAAGGAATTGCGTGACATCATCGCGATTCTGGGCATGGACGAACTGTCCCCAGAAGACAAGCTGGCCGTGGCCCGTGCGCGTAAGATCCAGCGCTTCCTGTCCCAGCCTTTCCACGTGGCCGAAGTATTTACCGGCGCGCCTGGCAAGTACGTGACCCTGAAGGACACCATCAAGGGCTTCAAGGCGATTGTCGCTGGCGAATACGATCACCTGCCAGAACAGGCGTTCTACATGGTAGGCGCGATTGAAGAAGCGGTTGAGAAGGCTAAGACTCTTAACTAAGAGCTTCTCAACTCATTCCTGCAAAGCGAAGGATAGGACGATATGGCATCGACAATACACCTGGATGTGGTGAGCGCGGAAGAGTCCATTTTCTCGGGCGAGGCGGAATTTGTCGCCGCACCTGCGAAAATGGGCGAGGTAGGTATTTATCCCAACCACGCACCCTTGATCACCACCATCAAGCCAGGCGTGCTACGCGTTAAGGTCGCCAATAGCGGTGAGGAACAGGCCATCTATATTTCCGGCGGTTTGCTGGAAGTGCAGCCCGGCGTGATCACCGTATTGGCGGATACCGCGATCCGTGGCCATGACCTGGATGAAGCCAAGGCGATTGAAGCCAAGCGTGTTGCCGAAGAAGCATTGAGAAACAATGCTTCTGGCGTGGACTATGCGCGTGCGCAAGCTGAGTTGTCAGAAGCGCTGGCCCAATTGCAGACAATTGAGCAATTACGCAAGACGACGCACTAACCCTGCAAGTTTTGCTTGAGAAGGCAGCCATTTGGCTGCCTTTTTTCATTTATACTTTCAGTTAATTTTCAATGCTTGAACCGGACCAGAACTTGTCTCTTTCATCTCCCTCACCCAAGCTCAATATCGTGATTCTCGCCGCGGGCAAAGGCACCCGCATGCATTCCAGCAAGCCCAAGGTATTGCACGCGCTGGCTGGCAAACCCATCCTCCAGCACGTGCTGGATACGGCACGGCAGCTCAAACCTAGCAAGATCATCGTCATCTATGGCTTCGGCGGCGATACAGTGCCGCAGGCCTTGCCAGCCGATGACATTACCTGGGTGGAACAGGCCGAGCAATTGGGCACGGGGCATGCCATGCAGCAAGCCCTGCCCCACCTCGAGACTGATGCGAGGACATTGATCTTGCTCGGGGACGTGCCGCTGCTGGAAGTGGCAAGTTGCGAAAAGCTGCTTGCGGAGCATGCCCCGTTGGCCTTGCTTACCGTCATCAAGCACAATCCTGCGGGCTATGGCCGCATCGTGCGCGAACAATCCTCGGTGAAGGCAATCGTCGAGCACAAGGATGCCTCGGAAGCGCAACGCGCGATCCAGGAGGTGAACACCGGCATCATGGCGGCGGAAAATGGCTGGCTGGTGCAATGGCTCGCTCGCCTGGACAATCGCAACGCCCAGCAGGAATACTACCTGACGGATATCGTGGCATTGGCCGTGGCGGACGGCCAGGCGGTTGACGCGACGCAGAGCGATGACGAGTGGCAGGTCACAGGCATCAACTCGAAACAGGACCTCGCGACGCTGGAGCGTGTCTATCAGCAGCGCTATGCGGCCAGGTTATTGGCGCAGGGCGTGACGCTGTCGGACCCTGCGCGCATTGACGTGCGCGGCACATTGACCGCCGGGCGCGATGTCGAGATAGACGTCGGCTGCGTGTTCGAGGGCGACGTGACCTTGGCTGACAACGTGCGGATCGGCCCTTATTGCGTGATCCGCAATGCCAATATCGGAGCCGGCACCGTATTGGCGGCTTATACCCATATCGACGATGCCAGCCTGGCGGCCGGCTGCAAAATCGGACCCTATGCGCGTTTGCGTCCGGGTACGGCCCTGGCCGACCATACGCATGTCGGCAACTTCGTCGAACTGAAGAACGCGCAGGTGGATACGGGCAGCAAGATCAACCACCTGAGCTATGTGGGCGACGCCACCGTAGGCAAGGACGTGAATATCGGCGCAGGCACCATCACCTGCAACTACGATGGCGTGAACAAGTCGCGCACCGTGATCGAGGATAGGGCATTCATCGGTTCCGACACGCAATTGGTAGCGCCCGTGACCGTCAAGGCCGGTGCGACCATTGCGGCCGGATCGACAATCACGCAGGATGCGCCGGCGGACACGCTGACCATGTCGCGTGTGCGCCAATTTACGATAGAAAACTGGAAACGCCCTGAGAAAGTGAAGAAATAAGATGTGTGGCATCGTAGGCGCAGTCGGTGCGCGTAATATTGTCCCGATATTGATCGAGGGCCTCAGCCGCCTGGAATACCGCGGTTATGACTCAGCAGGGGTCGCCGTACTCAGCGAGGGCACTATCCGCCGCGTGCGCGCGGTGGGCCGCGTGGCAGAAATGCAGGGCAAGGCCCAGGCGGAAAACCTCACCGGGACGCTAGGCATCGGCCATACGCGCTGGGCCACCCATGGCGGCGTGACGGAGTCCAACGCGCATCCGCATATCTCGCGTGGGGAAATTGCCGTGGTGCATAACGGCATCATCGAGAACCATGACGAGCAGCGTCAGCGTCTGCAAGCGATGGGCTACGAATTCGAGTCGCAGACCGACACCGAGGTGATTGCGCACCTGATCCACCACTACCTTGCCCAGGATTTGGCATTGCTGGACGCGGTCAAGCATGCGGTCAAGCAGCTGACCGGCGCGTTTGCGATCAGCGTGGTGTCCATCCACTACCCAGGCCAGATGATCTGCGCGCGCCAGGGCTGTCCGTTGTTGATAGGCATCGGGGAAGGCGAAAACTTCATTGCTTCCGACGTATCTGCCGTGCTGTCCGTCACCCGCAACGTGATCTATCTAGAGGATGGCGATGTGGCGGATATCACCAAGGACAAGGTGATGATATTCGATGCCGCGGACCAGCTGGTGGAGCGTACCGTGCACCGCAGCGACCTCTCGCTGGCCTCGCTGGAGCTGGGCCCCTACTCCCACTTCATGCAGAAGGAAATTCACGAGCAGCCGCGTGCATTGACCGACACGCTGGAAGCCATCATCGACGACAACGCTTTCAGCCCGGCCCTTTTCGGCGCAGAGGCGGAAGCAGTGTTCAACGAGGTGGACAGCATCCTGATCCTGGCGGCAGGCACGAGTTATTACGCCGGCCTGACGGCCAGGTACTGGTTGGAGAGCATCTCGCAGTTGCCCACCTCAGTGGAAATTGCCAGCGAGTACCGTTACCGAAAATCCGTGCCCAACCCCAGGCAGTTGATCATTACCATCTCCCAGTCCGGCGAGACCCTGGATACCATGGAAGCGCTCAAGCATGCCAAGTCGCTGGGGCAGCATTTGACGCTGGCGATCTGCAACGTGCAGGAAAGCGCCATTCCCCGGGCATCACGCCTGGTCTTGTATACCCGCGCAGGCGCCGAGATCGGCGTGGCGTCGACCAAGGCGTTCACTACCCAATTAGTGGCCTTGTTCACGCTGGCCGCGACGTTCGCCAAGCAGCGCGGCTTGCTGAGCCAAGAACAGGAGCAGGCCTATATCGATGAGTTGCGCCACTTGCCCGGCAGCGTGCAGTATGCGCTCAACCTAGAGCCGCAAATCCGCGAGTGGGCCAAGGCGTTCAGCAACAAGTTCCACGCCTTGTTCCTCGGGCGCGGCATGCATTACCCGATCGCCCTCGAGGGTGCGCTCAAGCTCAAGGAGATTTCCTACATCCATGCCGAGGCCTATCCTGCCGGGGAGCTCAAGCACGGCCCGCTGGCATTGGTGGACAAGAACATGCCCGTGGTGGTGATCGCCCCCAACGACGCCCTGCTGGAAAAGGTGAAATCCAACATGCAGGAAGTCAGCGCGCGCGGCGGAGAGTTGTTTGTGTTTGCCGATGCGGACAGCAATTTCACCGGTAGCGAAGGCGTGCACGTGATCCGCACCCCCAGGCACGTCGGCGTGCTGTCACCCATCCTGCATACCATTCCCGTGCAGTTGCTGGCCTACCATGCCGCCCTGCTCAAGGGCACGGACGTGGACAAGCCGCGTAACCTGGCCAAGTCGGTGACAGTGGAGTAATAGGAGAGTAATACAGTCTCATACCAAGTAATAAAGATTCATACTGAGTATTAAGGTAGTGCCATACTAAAATGGCAGCAATCACATCGGTAGGCCGTCATTTCTAAATCAAAAATGCCCCCAACCAATTTAGAGCTTAAAAGTTGAGACAACATTGTGTGTCTTGATTGACCTATTTTATCGGACAAGCCTCTTAACACTGTGAGTACACTATTTGAAATCGCTAAACATTGATCGTATCAATAAAACCGGTCAGTAGCATAAATCACTAGAAGGGCTAGAAAAACTAGAAGAACTGCGATGGCTAGTATCATTGCCAACTTTTTCATGAAGCCTGGTTTATCAAATACCACGCCTGCTGCTTCCCTCACCCTCCTCTCTTCATCAAAATGCCATTTAATGGCAAAAAAGGCTCCAATACCTAATACAATAAGCTTAAAAGCTCCAGCAAAGTATGGAAAGGAGTTAGCCCAACTGCCATTCATTATCTATCTCCATAAAATTTAATATCGATTTTGCGGCAGCATAATCTAAAGGTTCATGTTTAGTGCGTGCCCAAAGTCAGGCGTTCTAGCTAGCGCAAGTCTACTGCTCGCGCTAACTGTCCACAACTCTCTTTGCAATACCTGTAGTAATGGTGGTTTGCTAAATTGGCAAAAGCACTGGCACATTTATGTCCAAAACTGAGTTACAACCAGTATGATACTTTTCCTACATGCAGAGACATAACATGAGTGATCAAAATCACATCCTGGTGGTGGATGACGACCACGAAATCCGTGAGCTTCTAACTGATTATCTGCGTGATGCAGGTTTTAAAGTATTTGAGGCGAGTAATGGTCGCGAAATGTGGCGGGTGGTGAACAAAGAGCAGGTAGACCTCATTGTGCTGGACTTGATGCTGCCGGAAGAGGATGGATTGAGCCTGTGCCGGGAAGTGCGCGCGCAAGGCGATACGCCGATCATCATGCTGACAGCGAAGGGCACTTTGGTCGACCGCATCGTCGGCCTGGAAGTCGGGGCCGACGATTATCTGCCCAAGCCGTTTGACCCGCGCGAGCTATTGGCGAGAATCAAGGTGATCTTGCGCAGGACCCGTATCGATACCGACAAGGCCGCCGCCGACGAGTTTGCCTATATCAGCTTCGAGGGCTGGCGTCTTGATACCCATGCCCGGCAGATGTTCTCGCCCGATGGCGTGATAGTGTCGCTGGGCAGCTCGGATTACATGGTATTGCGCGCATTGCTCGAGCATCCCAACCGGCCCTTGAGCCGGGAGTTCCTGATTGAGCATGTCTATGGCAAGGACAGCCATGCGATGGACCGCTCGATCGACGTCTGTATCAGCCGCCTGCGGCACCATCTCGAACTGGACTCGCGCAACCCGAGTATTATTCGTACCGTGCGTAACGCGGGCTATATGCTGGCGAGCCAGGTCAAGCAAGAAAAATGAAGTGGAAGTGGCTATGGCCGGCTTCATTATTCGGCCGCCTGGTGATCGTGCTCGTAGCCGGCACCATGACGGCGCAAGTGCTGACGGGGTTCATCTGGTACGACATGAACTACGGCAAGGCGCTGGAAATCCCCACGCGCGTACTCGCGGCCAAGCTCTCTGACAGCATCAGCCTGATCGAAATCAGCAAGGTCGAGGATGAGCGCCTGTTGATCCACAAGCTGAGCAATTCCATGTACCGCTTGTCGCCCGTGGATGCTCCCCCGCGCCTCAAGACCCTGAACACGCGCGACCGCGCCGTGGAGCTCTTGTTCAAGCATGTGTTCGAGCAGGAGTTCGGCCGCTTGTTGCCGATCCGCATGGGGGATATCGACCTGCATGACGATCATGGCAGGGAGGCTGGCTGGCTGGACCTGTTCGAGTCGCACTACCCTTCTGCGCATTTCATCCTCTACGTGCAGCTCGATAGCGGCCAATGGCTGCAGCTGGACGCCTACGAAGGCCAGGCGGGCATGAGCATGGCGCCGCTCATGGACTTGTTCGACTACTTGTTCCGTATTTACTTCATCCGCATCATCGTGATCGTCGGTATCGCATTGTTCGCCGTGCGGCAGATCATGCGGCCGCTGAACCGCCTGGCAGTGGCGGCAGAGCGCCTGGGGCGTAACATTTACAGCCCTCCGCTGGACGTGGACGGCCCCACTGAAGTACGGCGCTCCGCCAAGGCGTTCAACCTGATGCAGCAGCGGCTGATCGATACCGTGACGGAGAAAACCCGCTTCCTGGCCGCGATTTCGCATGATCTGCGTTCCCCCATCACCCGCATGCGCTTGCGGACGGAGCAGATCGACAAGCCATTGCTGCGCGAGAAATTCCGCCGCGACCTGGAAGACATGGAAACCTTGATTTCGTCCACGGTGGACTTCATGCGCGGGGTGGAGGTGCATGAAAACCGCCATCCCATCAATATCAATGCCATGCTGCAAAGCTTGCAGATAGACGCGCAGGAAACCGGGGCCGAAGTGTCGCTATCGGGCGAGGCGGCCCCTATCGACGGCTATGCCGTCAGCCTGAAACGCTGCCTGCAGAATTTGCTGGAAAATGCGATCCGCTATGGCAAATCCGCGCATATTGAAGTCATGGACGCCCCGAACCGGTTGCGCATCGCCATACGCGACCGCGGCCCCGGCATTCCTGACAACCTGCTCAAGCAGGTGTTTGAACCATTCTACCGGGTTGAAACTTCCCGCAATGTGGCAACAGGCGGCTCTGGCTTGGGTTTGAGCATTGCCAAAACTATTGTGGAAGCGCATGATGGACAAATCCATCTGCGTAACATGGCTTCAGGAGGTCTTGAAGTGCTGATTGACTTGCCAAGGCAGTTTTCCGAACCCGCCGCAGAATAAAAAAAATTGCGAGTAATGGGAGATTGTTTCACGATCGCCATGATCGTCCGGTCCCATTGAGATCAAAATAAATAGATTGTGGTGAAAAGAAATGAGCAGCACAAATATCTCTGATCGGGGCTTGAGCGTTGCAATGCAGCTTCATATGCTGAGTTTTGCAATCAATCGGATTCAAGAGATTGTTCTTGTCTGTGATGCTGATGCCAGGGTATGTCTGGCCAACCTGGCTGCCTGCGAAGTGCTGGGTTGTAGCGAGTCCGAATTGCTGCAGATGTCCGCCACCGATGTTTTCCCCCACCTTGATGCCGCGCAATGGCACAGGGATTGGCAATCCTTGCAGCAACAGCACGTCATCATCCGGGAAACCACACTGCAGGGCAAAACCGGCGCCTCGATTCCCGTAGAGCTCCAGGCCAACTACTTCGTGGATGCGGGCCAGCCGTATTGCGTATTGCTGGGGCGCAACCTCACTGCCCATCTCGACATGCGGGAAAAGCTACGCGAGCAGGAATTGCAGTATCGCCAGCTGGTAAAGAACTCCCCGGATATCTTCATCCGTTACGACCAGGACTGCAGGCGTATTTTTCTCAGCGATGGCTATGAAGCGGTGTTCGGGGTGCCTGCGGCACAAGCCTTGGGAAGGCGGCCGACTGAAATCTGGGGCCGGCCCACGATGCGCCCGGAGGATTACGAGGCCCGGTTGCGTGAAGTCATGCAGTCGGGAAATACGCAGGAAATCGAGCTGGAATGGATGGAGGGCGACCACTACGTCTGCCAGTCCTTGCATGTCGTGCCCGAACGCAACGTGAAGGGCGAGATTACCGGTGTTTTGACGATCACCCGCGATATTTCGCATATCCGCCGCGTGGAGCGGGAGCTGAGGAAACGGGAGAAATACCAGAGCGCGCTGATCGAGAACTTTCCTTTCGTCGTCTGGCTCAAGGACCTGGATAGCAAATTGCTGGCGGCCAACAGCGCCTATGCCAAGTTTGCCGGCGTGGTCTCCAAAGAGGAATTGGAAGGGAAGACGGATTTTGACCTGTTTCCCCTGGAAGACGCCACCACCTATGTCGACGGGGATAAGCGCGTGCTGCAAAGCGGCCAGCCTGACCTGGCGGTAGTGCCGATTACCATGGTCAATGGCGAGAGCGCCTGGATAGAGGCCTACAAATCGCCGATGGTGCTGGACGGCAAAGTGATGGGGACGGTAGGGTTTTTCCGCGATATCACCGATATCAAGCAGAACGAGGAGAAGCTGCTGCAGCGGGAGCGCGAGCTGCAGTCGTTGATCGACAATACGCCCGACACCATCATCCGTTACGACCTCAATGCGCGCAGGCTATATGCCAACACGCCCAAATTGAAGCGTATCGGTATCGAAAGCGGCAAGCTGATCGGCACGACGCCATCCGAATATCCCGGGGGCGAGGCCTATGTGAAGTATGAGGAAAAGATCAAGGGCGTCATCAGCAGCGCGACCCCGGATTTCCTCGAGCTGCACGGTAAGGCTGATAACGGCAGCACCTGGTTCATCCATGTGCGCATCGTGCCCGAGTTCGGCGAGCAGGGGCAGGTGATCGGGGTGCTGGCGGTGGAGCGCGACATTACCGAGCTGATGGAATACCGCGAGCGCATCCATTACCTGGCCTATTACGATGCGTTGACCGGATTGCCGAATCGCACCCTGTTTGCCGATCGCGTCAGCCAAGTGTTGGCGGACGCCAGCTGGCACGAACAGCGCTTCGGCCTGATGATGCTGGACCTGGACCGCTTCAAGGAGGTCAATGATACCCTCGGCCACCAGGCCGGCGACGACCTGCTGGTGGCGGTTGCCCAGCGGCTCAATGCCTCGGTGCGCAGCTACGATACCATTGCCCGCCTGAGCGGGGACGAATTCGCCATCCTGTTGCCGGAACTGCGCAACCCGGACGACCTGGCCACGATTGCCCGTAAGATCAACGTTGAGATCGCCAAGCCGTTCCTGATCCACAAGAAAGAGCTGTTCATCTCCACCAGCATCGGCATTGCGATCTACCCGAACGATGGCGATGACCGGGCGACATTGTTCAAGAGCGCCGATGTGGCGATGTACCATGCCAAGAGCTATGGCCGCAACAATTACCAGTTCTACTCCCGTGAGTTAGGCTCCAAGGCTTCGGAATACATCATGCTGGGCGCCTCTATCCGCCAGGCGCTCAAGAACGCCGAGTTCGAGCTGTTCTACCAACCCCAGGTCGACCTCATGAACGGGGCGATCGTCGGTGCCGAGGCGTTGCTGCGCTGGCGCAACCCGCAGTTGGGCGTGGTGATGCCCGACCGCTTCGTCAAGGTGGCGGAAGAAAGCGGCCTGATCGTCGAGATCGGGGAATGGGTGCTGCGTGAGGCCTGCAACGCCGTGGTGCGCCTGAACCGCTATCGCCCCGACGACGGCCCGCTCAGCATGGCGGTCAATCTTTCGTCCCGCCAGTTCCTTTATAACGACCTGCTCGCTTCGGTGAAGGAAATCTTGGCGGAAACCGGCTGCAAGCCTGAATGGCTGAAGCTGGAAATCACGGAAAGCCTGTTGCTGGAAGACAGCCAGGAAATCATCAACACGCTCAGCTTGTTCAAGGAAATGGGTATTACCATTTCCATCGACGATTTCTGTACCGGTTATTCCGCCATGAGCTACCTGGGGCAGTTCCCCATCAGCCAGGTCAAGATAGACCGTTCCTTCGTGCGCGATATTGCCGCCAAGCAGGACAAGCTGGAATTGATCACTGCCATTATCCGCATTGCGCATGCGTTGCGGCTTGAGCTCGTGGCCGAAGGGGTCGAGAGCAAGCAGCAAGCCAATCTGCTCAAGATCCAGGGCTGCACGATTGCGCAAGGGTATTTCTTCGGCAAGCCGATGCGCTTGCGCCACCTGGAGTTGATCCTTGCCGACGGGCAAGACCTGATGCAGTAGCCGCCCTATTCCAAGTGCAGTGAGCGGCAGGGTTTGCATTGATGCAACACTGTTATATAATGAGATTTATTCTCATTTGTTGCGGTTTTGCAACGCGGCTGCCCTATCTTGAACACTTTCAAGGCTCTATACGCGAACCACCATAGCTGGCTCAACCATTGGTTGCGCAAGAAAATGGGCAACCAGTCCGACGCGGCCGACCTGGCGCAGGATACCTTCCTGCGCGTCCTCCTGAGCGGGGATGCCGATAAGCTGCATGAACCCCGTGCTTTCCTCACCACCGTGGCCTCCGGCCTGGTTTCCAATTTCTACCGCCGCAAGAAGCTGGAGCAGGCTTATCTCGATGCGCTCCTGCACCTGCCCGAAGCCGAAGCGCCCTCCCCCGAGGCAAAAGCCATCATGCTGGAAACCTTGGTCGAAATTGATGGTCTTCTTGATGGTTTGCCATACAAGGTGCGCAAGGCGTTTCTGCTATCCCAGCTGGACGGGATGAGCCAGGCGGATATTGCCGGGGAGCTGGGCGTGTCGATATCGACAGTCAAGCGCTACATTGTCCAGGCGGTAGAGCAATGTTGTTTCGGAGGAGCGTAGTCAATGGGGGCTAATTCAGAAAAAGCGATTTCCCCGAAAGTGAGCCGTGCGGCGGCAGAATGGCTGGTGGAGCTGCAATCGGGCCAGGTGAGCGCGGAAGTGCGCGAGCAGTGGCAAGCCTGGCGCGCAGCGCATCCGGACCATGAGCGCGCATGGCAGCATATCGAAATGCTGGGGGAACGGCTGGGCGGCCTGTCGTCGTCGGTTGCCCATGCCACGCTGGCGCCCCGCGGCTCGCTCAAGCGCAGGCGCGCCATCAAGACGCTTGCCATGCTGCTGTTTGCGGGCGGCAGCGCCTGGGTGGTGCAGGAAAAACTGCCCTGGTGGCAGCTCAGCGCCGACTACAGCACCGGCGTCGGCGAACAACGGCGCGTAGTGCTGGAAGACGGCACGGCAGTCGAGCTCAATTCGTCCAGCGCCATCAACGTGGCCTATACGCAGCAGCAGCGCATCGTCATGTTGCTGCGCGGCGAGATCCACGTGGCGACCGCGCACGAGCCGACACAAACGCGCCCGTTCCTGGTCGCGAGCGATCAAGGCAGCATGCGCGCCTTGGGCACCCGCTTTGTCGTGCGCCAATTGACCAATGAAAAAGATAGCCCGATCAAGATAGGGGTGCTGGAAGGCGCCGTCGAAGTTGCTCCGAGCGAGATGCCGGCAAGGGTGAGGTTGCAGGCTGGCGAGCAATTGTCGTTCACGCGGCATATGGTGGCGCCGGTCGAGCCCGTAGTCCCGCATGATACGGCATGGCTCCAGCGCATGCTGGTGGCGGACGATATGCCGCTAGGCGAATTCCTGGCCGAGCTCAGCCGCTACCGCAAAGGAAGCCTGGGTTGCGACGACAGCATCAAGCATTTGAAAGTGAGCGGCACGTATCCGTTGGATGATACCGACAAGGTGATTGATATGCTGCAGCAGAGCCTTAATTTGCAAGTCCGCATGCTCACCCGCTACTGGGTGCGCCTGACGCCTTCGGCAGCATAAATTTCGCCATAGGTTGAGCTGTTTTTGATTCTTGCGTGGCATGAGAAATAGGGGACCTATTTCAACCGCTACACTAAGGGAAAATCAATGCAGCACAAGCACGACATACCACGGTTAAGGCTGGGACACTTGATCCTGGCCCAGGCACTTTCCACACTATTAGTTTTCACCACGCCCATATTCGCCGGTTCTGCCATGGCAGAACCGACAGCCAAGCAGTACCAGATTCCGCCCGGGTCGCTCAAGGATGCGTTGGCCCAGTTCGGCCGGGAAGCCCAAGTCATGCTGTCTTACAACAGCGAACTGGTATCCGGCTTGCATAGCAACGGCTTGAACAAGACGGCTTCCGTGCGTGACGGTCTGGAACAGTTATTGACGGGCACCGGCCTGGAAGCTGTCGCGCAGGAAAATGGCGGGTATATGCTGCGCAAGTCCAACAAGCCGGCAACAGGAAGTTCCGAAAGCACCTTGGATGAAGTGCGGGTCAGCGCCAGCAAGGATCCGACAACGGAAAACACCGGCTCCTATACCACAAGCTCCACAGGCGCTTCCGTTAAATTGCCATTGTCGCTCCGCCATACGCCGCAATCTATCAGCGTGATCACCCGACAGCGCATGGACGACCAGAACCTGACCCAATTGCAGGAAGTGCTGGAGCAGACGGTGGGGATTACGGTGACGCAAAGCGGTTATGTCGGTGCCAACTGGAACGGTTACCAGTCCCGTGGGTTCAATATTGATAACTATCTGGTCGATGGCCTACCGCAACGTAATGGTTTTGAACAGATGACATCGGATATGGCATTTTATGACCGGGTGGAAATATTGCGTGGCGCCAATGGCATTGTAAACGGCGTGGGTTCTCCTGGCGGCAGTATCAACTTCATCCGCAAAAAGCCCACCAAGGAGTTCCAGGCATCCGTCACCGGACAAGCGGGATCCTGGGACAACTATCGCGGCATGCTGGATATTTCTACTCCCTTGAACGCAGATGGCAGCGTGCGTACACGCGTCGTTGGGGTAAAACAGGACAGCCGCTCCTATACAGAGCGTTTTTCCCTTGAGCGGGAAATGTTTTACGGCATCATTGAAGCTGAGATTACTCCCTCCACTTTGTTCACTGCTGGCGTCGAATATCAAAAGTATGATACCAACGCTTCGCCTGAGGCCGGATTCCCATTGTTCTTCAGTGATGGATCCCATACCCAGTGGAAGCGCTCAAAAAATCCAGGAACCAACTGGGCATACAGCAAGCATGAAAAACTCGCCTGGTTCACTTCGCTGGAGCATTTCTTTGACAATGACTGGCGCGCCAAGCTGCAGTTCAATCGTTCTCGCATCGAGTACGATTCACTGATAGGCTCGGCATTCTGGGGATACCCAGATCGCAACACGGGTGCTGGGGTGAATCTCTATGCCGGACGCTGGCAGGCCAAGCCGGTGCAAAATGCTTTGGATGTCTATGCCAGCGGCCCGTTTTCCTTGTTGGGTAGGCAACATGATCTGGTATTTGGCATCAATGCCTCCGATAGCGAATATAATTCACCCAGCAATGATCTTTGGAATATTGCCGGCTATGATCCCAGCGTGCCGAATTTGATCGATTGGGATGGTAATTCGCCAGCTGCCCCATACTTGCCGACAACCGGACGGTACAAATTCAGGGAGCGCCAGTTTGGTGCCTATGTCACTGCTAAATTCAAGCCTACCGACAAGCTGGCCATCTTGGCCGGTGCGCGTGTCAGTCATTGGCATCAAACGACCGAGCAAACACCTGATCCTAAGGAAAGCAAGTCGGAAACCGGCGAGGTGACGCCGTATCTTGCTGTCACCTATGATGTTACCGACACGGCCTCTGTCTATGGCAGCTATACCACTATTTTCTCGCCTCAGTCCTATCAGAGTCCTAATGGTACCTTCTTGCCTCCTCTGGAAGGCAAAAGTATGGAGACTGGAATTAAGCATGCCTTTTATGACGGTCGTCTGAATACCAGCCTGGCAGTATTTTACGTTGAACAGGATAATGTCCCTGTGGAACTGCCGGGCGTTCCCGGGCCTAGAGGGGGGGCGTCCTACCGAGCAGAGAAAGGCACGACCAGCAAGGGGTTCGAGGCCGAGGTGGCAGGAGAGTTACAGCCGGGGTGGCAAGTCAGTGGCGGGTATACCTATCGTATCTCGAAAGACGCCGATGGCCACCTGCTGCAAACAGTTGCACCGAAGAATCTAGTCAAACTGTTCACCAGCTATCGTTTACGCGGTGACTGGAATAAGCTGACCTTAGGCGGCGGTGTCAACTGGCAAAGTCGTATTTATACGGATGATACCGGTCCTGGCGGTGCGTATCGCTTTACGCAGGGCAGTTATGCTGTCGTGAACCTGCTGGCCCGCTACCAGTTTGATGAGCACTTGTCTGCAGCCTTGAATGTCAACAACCTGTTGGACAAGACCTATTACACCAGTACCAACATGGGGTTTTATGGCGCCCCCAGTAATGCCATGCTTACTGTGAAATACCAATTCTAGTCACAGGATAAATCGCAGGGGCGGCGTTGCCGCTCCTGTGAAGCTTGATGCACATTATTGGTGCTGAATTTTCTGCAGCCGGGTATCGCTACTTGCCGGAAATTTCTCTTTAGTTTTCCCGTGAAATCGGGAATTCGCCCAGCTCATCAGTGCAATACGGTCTTTGATCCGGTGTTCCGGCAAAGTGCGCTTCGGTTTCCCTCTACCATCCTTCAATCCCGCAGATTTGCCATATTTGACTCGGCTTCTTGCCTTTTCGTCATCCTTACGCACGAAAAATGTGCTTCAAATGTGCATGCGCACATTTTTGGTGCTTTTGATAATGTTCTCAACAACGCCTCGGAGGGCGCAGGCCATGATTGGCATAATGTAATCCCTTGTTTTTAAAGTGGATACATTGGAGCGGGGAAACCGAGATTTGATATAGAGGCGCCAGCTCATTTTGGTACGGTAATTGCTTATAAATAAGCCCGGCGAAAGTTGGGGTGCTTGGAATAACAAGCGAGAAGACAATATACCATGCCGTGGTGCAGGTATGACAAAGCCGCATCAGATATTAATGAATTTGCTGGAGAGGTACATGAGCGCACTCAATGGTCCGCAGAGCGAGAATACTTTTGGCTTGTATGACAGTTCCCTGGAAAAGGATAACTGTGGCGTTGGTTTCATTACCCGCAAGGACGGGGTACAAACGCACGACGTACTGGTCAAGGGGCATGAGGCTTTGTGTACGATTCCCCACCGCGGCGGCATGTCTGCCGAGGGCGTGGGCGATGGCGCTGGCGTTTCCATCGACCTCTCGCTGCCGTTTTTCCGCAGGCTGACCGGCCAGACGCTTGAGGCCGGCCGCTTCGGTGTCGGCAACTTCTTCCTGCCAAGCGACGAAGGTGCGTATTCCCGTGCCGACGACATCATCCGCACTGCCTTGTCCGGAAAGGGTTTCGATATCTTGCTGGTGCGGGATGTGCCGGTAGACAATGAGGCCATTCGCCCTGCTGCTATCCGTTATCAGTTGCCTATCCAGCAGTGGGTGTTTGCGGCCCCTGCAGATATCGACGCGCAGGAGTTCGATCGCCGCATATACCAGGCATTGCTCGTGATCGAGGAGCAGGCTTATACGGATGCCGCTTTGAGCGGGCTCTATCCGTTGTCGATGTCCGCCCATACCCAGGTGCTAAAAGGCCGGCTGAATTCCAATGAGGTGATTCCTTACTTCCATGACCTCATGGAAGAGGATCACGCCGTGCATACCATGTATTTCCACACGCGGTTCTCCACCAATACCGATCCGCACCCCAGCATGGCGCAACCATTCCGCATGATGGCCCACAACGGCGAACTGAACACCGACCGCAAGAACCGCATTGCCGAAGCCGCATTGGCGCGCGCGCGCAATGGCAGGATTTTCCGCCCCAAAGGCCAGTCCGACAGTTCGCGCCTGGACCAGACATTGAACAGCCGCCTGATGGACGACGGCCTCGACCTGGTGACGGCCGTGGTCTCCATGATGCCTCCTGCCTGGGAAAACGATCCTACCCTGCCTGAGAGCATCAAGGCGATGCTGGAGTATTTCTCCCTCTATGAAGAGAAGAACGACGGCCCTGCCGCCTTGATTTTCGGCAACGGCAGCGTGGTCGGCGCGCGCCTGGACCGTCTGGGACTGCGTCCGTTGCGCAGTGTCGAGACCGAGGAATATCTTTGCGTGATGTCCGAAGCCGGCCAGATCAATTTCCCGCCGGAAAGCGTATTGCGCCGCGGCCGCATCGAGGCTGGCGGCATGCTGTATTACGACCACGGCGAGAAGCGTTCCCGCGGCACGCTGGAAACTCTGGAAATGCTGGCTGCCAAGCGCGATTATCCTGCCCTGCTCGAGCAGGCGCGTGCGACGCTGAAGCAGCTTCCCGCAGTGCCTGCCGAGGTGGCCGGCTCCCCGCAGCGATACCATGGCGACCTGGCGCTGTACCAGCGTTTCGTTTCCTATTACTACAACCAGGAAAGCTTCAAGTTCATGATGGACCCGATGCTGGCAACCGGAGCGGAAAAGATCTCCGCCATGGGTTACGGCAACGCCATCAATGCGCTGACCGATCATGAAGGCGGTGTGGCGCATTACTTCTCGCAACGTTTTGCGCAGGTGACCAATCCCCCGCTGGATTCCATCCGCGAAGCCGATGGCATGACCTTGCGCGTCGCGCTGGGCGCCAAGCCCAATATGAACAAGGGCAAAGGCAGGCAGATCGTGATCGACTCGCCTATCCTCAGCCACCTCGACATGCTCAAGTTGCGCGAGCAGGCGGAAACGCCGTACCGCTGCTTCGAATCGTTGTATACCCCTGTCACCGGCGATGCGGCTGCCAACGAAAAGGCGCTGGAACAAGGCATCGATGCGCTGGCGGATGCCGTGGTGGCATTTGCACGCGAAGAAGGCGGCATTGCCGTCATTTCCGATCGCCACGTATCGTCTACCCAGGCTGCCATGCCGTTGCTGCTGGTGGTATCCGCCATCAACCAGCGCCTGATCGACGAAGGCTTGCGCCTGGACGTGTCTATCGTGGCTGAAAGCGGCCAGGTCGTATCATCCCACCACGTGGCCGCCGCCTTGGGCTTTGGCGCTTCTGCCGTGTATCCGCTGGGCGTGCAGCTGCGTGCCGAGGAAAAATACGGCGCAGACGCCGACAAGGCCTTCAAGAAGTACGCCAAGGCGGCTGAAAAGTCGCTCATGAAGACCATGGGCAAGGTCGGCCTCTGTACTGTCGAGAGCTACATCGGCGGCGAATTCTTCGAGCCCAATTTCCTCGATACCAACGACCCGGTATTGCGCAAATACTTCCCCAACCTGAAGACGCCGGTTGGCGGCGCCGATTTTGCCGCGATCGCGAAAATGGTCGTCGACTGGCACCAGGAAGCGCAAAAGGTCACCGATGAAAACAGCGTGCCGTTGCTGGGCCTGTTCAAGGAGCGCTCCGAGGGCGCCGGCCATTCTTTCGGCACCATTGCCGTACGCGGCTTCGTCGAGATGACGGAGGAAAAGATCCACTTCGACAAGCAGGGCAAGCGTGCTGAGGACGAATTCCTGCGCCTGATGACCTTGTCCAAGCTCGAAGATGCGTTCTCCTTCAAGAAGGGCGAGGCATTCAGCGGCAGCTTCGACCGCCTGAGCGCCGAAGAGATCGACAACTTCGGCGTGACCCAAAGCTATCGCAGCTTCTCGCACATGATGGCGGAAGAGCGCGCCAAGCGTCCCTCCGCCTTGCGCGACGTGCTGGAGTTCCCGGCTGACCTGACCGGCCTGAAGACATCGGACGAGTTCCGCGCGGTATTGGCCCGCTATGCCATCATGGGCAACAACAGTATTGCCGTACGCGGCCTCGAAGCGCAGGAGCTGGGCAATGACCGCTTCAGCCTGCAGTTGACCGGCGCGCTGGCCGGGGACATTTCGCGCTTGTCGACGCTGGGCCAAGCCCTGGTGGCGCATTTCGGCAAGGCGATTAGCGGGCACTGGCTGGAAAGCGGCGTGCTGACCGTCGAGGCCACCGGCAAGGCGGCGGATTACTTCAGGCTGCTGCGTGTCGCGCCTGCCAGCGTGCCGCTGGCCGAGGTGCAGCCCGCGAGCGAAATCACCCGCAGCTTCGCCTCCGGCGCCATGAGCCACGGCGCATTGGTGGCGCCCGCGCATGAGGCGGTAGCGCACGGCACCAACATGGTGGGCGGCATGTCCAATTCCGGCGAAGGCGGCGAGCATATTTCCCGCTACGGGACTATCCGGGCTTCGCGGATCAAGCAGCTCGCGTCCGGCCGTTTCGGCGTCTGGGCGGGCTATCTCGCCGATCCGATGCTGGAAGAACTGGAAATCAAGATCGGCCAGGGCGCGAAACCTGGCGAAGGCGGCCAGCTGCCCGCGCCCAAGGTGACGGTGGAAATCGCGGCCGCGCGCGGCGGTACGCCAGGCGTGGAGCTGGTCTCTCCGCCGCCGCACCACGATACCTATTCGATCGAAGATCTGGCGCAGCTGATCCATGACTGCAAGGCGGCGCGCGTGCGCGTGATCGTCAAGCTGGTGTCCTCCGAGGGCATCGGCACGATTGCCGTGGGCGTCGCCAAGGCAGGCGCCGACGTCATCAACGTCGCCGGCAATACCGGCGGCACCGGCGCGGCTGCCGTGACCAGCCTGAAATATACCGGCCGCGCCGCCGAAATCGGCATCGCCGAAGTACACCAGGCATTGTGCGCCAACGGCTTGCGCGAAAAAGTGATCCTGCGTTGTTCCGGCGCGCATCAGACCGCGAGCGACGTGGTGAAATCCGCCATGTTGGGCGGCGACAGCTTCGAGTTCGGCACCACTGCCCTCATGATGCTGAAGTGCGTGATGGCGAAGAACTGCAACGTCAAGTGCCCTGCCGGCCTCACTACCAATGCCGAAGTGTTCGACGGCGACCCGCGCGCATTGGCGCAATACCTGATCAACGTGGCGCATGAAACCCGCGAGATTCTTGCCGCGATCGGCCTGCGCTCGTTGCGCGAGGCGCGTGGTCGCAGCGACCTGCTGCAACTGCTGGATCATCCTGCCAGCGTCGGCCAGCTCGACCTGCGTGCGATGCTGACCGTGGTGCCTGAAGTCAAGATCGAAAATCCTGTCTACATGGAAAAGGACTTCGCACTCGACGACGCATTCATCGACGTGCTGCGCCAGGCGCTCGTTGCTGACAAGCAGCTCGAAGTCCAGCTTGGCGAGGGCCGCAGGCTGAACAATTGCAACAAGACCGTGGGCGGCCAGCTTGCGATCGATATCGAGCGCTTGCTCAACCATGAGCTGACGGCGGAAGATGCGTTGCGCCTGCCAGCCGTGATCGCCGACAAGCGCGGTCGCCGCTTCCTCAAGCCGGATACCGTCAAGATCACTACCAGCGGCTCCGCTGGCCAGTCCTATGGCGCTTTCTGTAACGACGGCATGGTGTTGCGCCATAGCGGTACCTGCAACGACGGCGTGGGCAAGAGCCAGGCTGGCGGCACTATCATCGTGACTTCCCCAGGCGGCGGTTCCGAGCAGGCCGGCGGCAACGTGCTGGTGGGCAACTTCGCGCTGTTCGGCGCTACGGGAGGACGCCTGTTCGTCGAAGGCCAGGCCGGCGACCGTTTTGCCGTCCGTAACTCCGGCGCGACTGCGGTGGTGGAAGGCGTGGGCGACTTCGCCTGCGAATACATGACCAACGGCGCCGTGCTTAACCTGGGCGCATTCGGCAAGGGCTTCGGCAACGGCATGAGCGGCGGCTTCGCCTACCAATACGATCCGTACGGCGAGCTGTCGGGCAAGGTGGCTGCGGATTCCGTATTGCTGGGCAATATCACCGACGATACCGAAATGGCGCGCGTGCACAGCCAGGCCATCCAGCAATTGCTGCAATGGCATCTTGAAGCCACCGGCTCCAAGCGCGCCGCATGGCTGCTGGAAAACTGGGAAGCCGAGCGCCAGAACTTCGTGTTCGTGATGCCGCGCGCGCTGTTGCTCTACCAGGATAGCGACGAAATTCTCAAGGCGAAGCCGCGCAAGGAGCTGCTCGAAGAGCTGTCTTCCGCGCTGGCAGCGTTCCAGGTGCGCAAATTCAAGCTGGCTTACCGTGACGGCAAGCCGGTGGTAGGCGGCAAGGTGCCGGGCCACGGCGAGGCGGACAGCGAGGAAATGTATGAGTTGCTGAACAACTACACCGTGCTCAACATGGCGCAGCAAGTGGCGATGGCCAAGGTGCCCAATGCTCAGTCGGTGGCCGACCCCGCCGTGCAAAAGGCGGTGCGCAACCTGTTGCTGACCGAGGATTTCCTCCTGATGCAGAAACTGCAGCGCTATGCGCGCGAGGCGATTGACGGATACAGTGACCAGGAGCTTGCCGTGCTGATCGCGGACAAGCGCCTGCGGGATTACAAGTCCGCCTTGAGCCTGCGCAACATCTTCTCCATGGATAGTCCGGGCACTTACGGCTGGATCATCCACCAGAGCTTGAAGAACAGCACCCAGCTTGGCGCACTGCCCAGCCTGGAAGCCTTGTTTGCCAAGGCTTCCATGCAAGAGCTCGTGGCTACGCTAAAATCCAATTAAGACTATACTAATAGTTTGACCCCATGCCGTGCCTGGCGCACGGCATGCATTTGTTGACGACCAGATAATGAAGATTCCTTACATTCCTGAAGATTCACCGTTCAATCAAGACCAGAAGGCCTGGCTTGCCGGCTTCATGGCCGGTTTGCAGACCAGGCTGCTCAATACCGATAGCGGCAGCGGGCGCGGCAAGCCGCCGATTTATATTCTCTACGGATCGCAAACCGGCAATGCGGAGGGCCTGGCTGCCACGGCTGCCAGCGTGGCCAAGCAGCAAGGGCTGGAGCCTGTCGTGAAGGCGCTGGACGAAGTCGAACTGGAAGAGCTCGGCGCCATGCGCCGGGTATTGATCGTCACTTCCACATACGGCGAAGGCGAAATGCCGGACAACGCCCAGTTGTTCTGGGAAGCATTGTCATCCGAACATGCCGAGCGGCTTGAGGATATGAGCTTCGGCGTGCTGGCGATTGGCGATACCGGTTACGACGGTTTCTGCGAAGCCGGCAAGAACCTGGACACCCGCCTGGAACAGTTGGGCGCCAAACGCCTGCTGGCGCGCGTGGACTGTGACGTGGATTATGAAGAGCCCGCGAATGCCTGGATCGAGGCTGCCCTGCCCTTGTTCGCGGAAGTGGAAGGCGGCCCGGACGAAGCCGCTGCAGCCCCTGCGGCTGCCGATACTCCCGCTCCCGCAGCATCCACCTATAACCGCAAGAATCCATATGCCTCCACATTGGCAGTGAACCGCCGCCTCTCGGGCCAGGGTTCAGGCAAGGAAATCCGCCATTACGAATTCGACCTCGGCGACAGCGGCATTCATTACGAGGCCGGCGATGCGCTCAACGTGGTGCCGGAAAACAATCCCGAGCTCGTGGGCCTGATCCTGGAGCGCCTGAACGCCAAGGCGGACGCTGCGGTCGCCAAGCACGACCAGCCACTGGCAGAGTTGCTCACGCGCGGGTTCGAGATTTCCACGCCGTCGCGCGAATTGATCGCGGCGGTCGAACAACGCGCCGGCAACGCAGACCTGAGCCGTCTCGTGCAAAGCGGCGACAAGGCGGCGCTGGAAAACTGGCTCTGGGGCAAGGATATCCTCGACCTGCTGCAATTGAATCCGTCGCTGAACTTGAGCGTGGATGAGTTCGTCAGCCTGCTCAAGCCGTTGCAGCATCGCGCCTACTCGATTTCCTCCAGCTCGCTGGCGAACCCCGAGCGCATCCACCTCACTGTCGCAAGCGTGCGGTACGTCTCCGGTGGCAGGTCTCGTGGCGGCGTATGTTCCACCTACCTGGCCGAGCGCGTGCCGGAAGGCGGCCAAGCCGGCATCTTCCTCACTACCAACAAGTCCTTCCGCGTGCCCGCTGACAAGAACGCTCCCGTGATCATGGTGGGCCCGGGCACCGGCATCGCGCCTTTCCGTGCCTTCCTGCAGGAGCGCCATGCGTCTGAAGCACCAGGCAAGAACTGGCTGTTCTTTGGCGACCAGACTCGCGCCAGCGACTTCATCTACGAAGACGAGCTTACCGCCATGATGAATGACGGCGTGCTCAATCGCCTCGACCTTGCCTTCTCGCGCGATCAGGCCGAGAAGATCTATGTGCAGACCCGCATGAGGGAAAACGGCAAGGAGCTATATGCCTGGCTGCAGGATGGCGGTCATTTCTACGTCTGTGGCGATGCGAGCCGTATGGCCAAGGACGTCGACCAGGCGCTGCACGACGTGGTCGCTGAGCACGGCGGCCTGGATGCCGAAGGGGCGACTGCCTACGTCAACCAGCTGAAGCGCGAGAAGCGCTACCTGCGCGACGTTTATTAAGGACCGCTACAAAACCCTTCTGGCGTTGTTGCTCTGCCTTGCCGTACGACTTGTACTACCTTTGGCATAGCGCCTAGCCAGAATCGCTTCGCTGGGTTTTGCTGCCGGCTCTGGATAAATAGCCATTCCAAGCATATAAAAAAACGGGGCTTCATGCCCCGTTTTTTCTGGCTGTTTAATACGTAGCGCCTGCCTATTTTTATGAAATTTTCTGTGCAGGGGTGTCCTTTTTTCATTCTCGCGTGTCATTACTAGTGAGAACGCAATTTTTACTCACGCTATAACGAGAATGGAAAACACATGAGAACACGACAATCCTTGGCTGCCCGCTGGGCCATTGCCGCAATGGCATTGCTTGCGAGCTTCAGCGCCGCTGCAAACTACCTCTGGCTGGAGCCGGATGAAGGCGGCGCGAAAGCCTACCTGGGGCTTTACGAGTCCGCGCGGCTCGATCCTGCCGGCCTGAGCGCCGTGCGGGGGCTGCTGGCCGATGGCAAGGAGCTGGCAACCAAGGTCGAGGTCGACCGCGTGCAGGTGACGGCACCGGCCGGCGGCGATATCCGGTTGACAGCGCAAGCGGTGGGTCAGGACAAGGTGCTGCATTTCTACCAGGCAAAGTTCGGGCGTAATGAGACCAAGGCCGTGAACGACCTCGAGCTGGTACCGACCGAGGCTGGCGGCAATACCTTCAAACTGGTATGGAAGGGAAACACGGTCGCGGCCTCGCAGGTCAACGTGAGCACCAGCGAGGGCTGGATCCGCACCTTGAAGCCGTCGGAAGACGGCACTGTGACGCTCACCACCCCGTTCGCGGGCATCTATATCCTCGAAGTCACCGCGCGCGTCAACGGCAGCATGACCTACCAGGGCACCAAGTATGACGATGTGCGGCATACTGCGACATTGAGTTTCGAGGTCAAGCGCTAGATGAGGCGGGGGAAGATTGCACTGCTAGCCGTCGTGCTGGCAGTGGTTGGCGCAGCCTGGCTTGCACGCAGCCAGGACCCGGCTGACGCTTTCGAGATCGAGCTGGTCAAGCGCGGGGATATCGAGCACAACGTCACGGCCATCGGTACCTTGCAGCCGCTCAGCTATGTCGATGTCGGCGCGCAGGTATCCGGCCAGATCCTGGCCTTGCATGTGGAGCCAGGCGACACGGTCCAGAAAGGCCAGTTGCTGGCCGAGATCGACCCGCGCGTGCCCCAGGCGACCGTCGATGCCGGTCGTGCCGCATTGGCCGGTTTGCAGGCCCAGTTGCAGGAGCAGGAGGCGCAATACGTGCTGGCCAGCCAGCAGCATGAGCGCCAGCAGCAGATGCAGGCGGACGGCTCGACACGTACCGAGGAGGTGCAGCAGGCGCAGGCTGCCCTGAAAACCGCGGCGGCGAGGATCAACAACCTCAAGGCGCAGATAGACCAGACCCAATCGACCCTGCAGGGGAGTGAAGCCCTGCTCGGCTTCACCAAGATTTATGCGCCCATGTCCGGCACGGTGGTCTCGATCGAGGCCAAGACCGGGCAGACCCTGAATGCCACCTACCAGACCCCCACCTTGCTGCGGATCGCCGACCTCTCCACCATGACCGTATGGACGGACGTTTCCGAGGCCGACGTGCGGCATGTCAAACCCGGCATGCAGGTCTATTTCAAGACATTGGGCGGGGACGAGCGCCGCTGGAACAGCACCGTGCGCCAGGTGCTGCCAGCACCGCCCAAACCCGAAGGCGCCAGCACTACCACGACGCAAACGCCGAGCAGCAACAAGGTCGTGCTCTATACCGTGCTGTTCGATGTCGACAACAGCGATGGCGAGCTGATGCCGCAGATGACCGCGCAAACCTCATTCGTCGTGGCAGCGGCCAACCGGATACTCACCGTGCCGATCATGGCGCTCACTGAAGTCGATGCCAAAGCGGGTAAGTACAAGGTGCGCGTGCTGGACAAGGACGACAAGGTGTTATGGCATGAGGTCACGACAGGCGTGCGTACGCGTTTGCGTGCCGAAGTGTTGTCCGGCCTTTCGGAAGGCGAGCGGTTGATCACGGCGGACAAGACGCCCAAGCCCAGCCCCTGGAGATTCCAGTTTTGAGTGATCGCCAGCCCCTGATCTCGCTGGTGGATATCCGCAAACACTATGGTGGCGGGGACAAGCCCCGGGTGGATATCCTGCACGGTATTTCACTGGATATCCATGCCGGCGAATTCGTGGCGATCGTCGGCGCTTCCGGCTCGGGCAAGTCCACTTTAATGAATATTCTGGGCTGCCTGGATAAGCCGAGCTCGGGCCAGTATCGTTTTTCCGGGCGCAATGTGGCGGAGATGGACGTCGACGAGCTGGCGTGGCTGCGCCGCGAAGCGTTTGGCTTCGTCTTCCAGGGCTACCACCTGATTGCGACCGAGACCGCGCAGGAAAACGTGGAAATCCCGGCGCTCTACGCCGGCATGCCGGAGCACGAACGTGCGGCGCGTGCCCGGGCATTGCTAGGCCGGCTTGGGCTGGCCGAGCGTTTGCATTATCGCCCCAAGCAATTGTCCGGCGGCCAGCAGCAGCGCGTGTCTATCGCGCGTGCGCTCATGAACGGCGGCCGCATCATCCTGGCCGATGAGCCGACCGGCGCGCTCGATTCGCGCAGCGGCGAGGAGGTCATGCGCCTGCTCAACGAACTGGCCGAGGCAGGCCATACCATCATCCTCATCACCCACGACCGCGATGTGGCCGCCAATGCGCGTCGCGTGATCGAGATCCGCGACGGCCATGTCATCAGCGATACCGGCTCCGTGCAACGTACTGCCAGCGATGCGGCGCCTGCGTTCAAGCTGGAAGCCGATGCGGGACAGGTACAGTGGCGCGGCGACTTCCTCGAGGCATGCCGGGCGGCCTGGCGCGTGATGTGGGTCAACCGCTTCCGCACTGCGCTGACCCTGCTCGGCATCATCATCGGCGTGGCATCGGTGATCGTGATGATGGCAGTGGGCATGGGCACCAAGGAACGCGTGGTGGCGGAATTGGGCGCCTTCGGCACCAACCATATCTACGTGAGGCCCAAGCATGAAAGCTCGCGCGTGCCGGGCCGCGGCATCAGCGTGGGCGACCTTGAGGCCATCGGCGAGGTGCCGCTGATTACGTACGTATTGCCCAACCTTTCCGGCAGCAAGGTCGTGCGCTATGGCAACGAGGATGTGCAGACCCGCATCAAGGGGTCGGGCGCGGCGATGTCGCGCATGTTGAACTGGCCAGTGGTCAATGGGTCTTTCTTTAGCGAGGAGGATGACCAGCGCATGGCGACGGTGGCGGTCATCGGCCCGCGCCTGGCGCAAAACCTGATGCCGGACGTGGAAAACCCGGTGGGCGAGACTATCCTGATCGGCAACGTGCCGTTCCAGGTGATCGGGGTGCTGGGCTCGAAAGGCGCCTTGACCGGCGACCAGAGCGACGACGACCTGGTGGTCATTCCCTACTCCACCGCTAGCATGCGCGTGTTTGGCGAGCGCGATCCTTCCTACGTCACCCTCGAAGTGGGCGACATGAAGCAAATCGATGCCGTGGCAAAAGCCGTGGACGACGTGCTGTTTTCCCGCCACCAGATCCGCGATTACGGGCTGGACAATGCAGCCGGCTGGATTGCCGCCCAGGCCAAGACGCAGGACAGCATGGGCGTGATGCTGGCCTTGATCGCCGTCATTTCGCTCATTGTCGGCGGCATAGGCGTGATGAACGTCATGCTGATGACGGTGCGGGAGCGTACGCGCGAGATCGGCATCCGCATGGCGACCGGCGCGCGTCAGCGCGACATCCTGCAGCAATTCCTCACCGAGGCGGTACTGGTCACCACGGTCGGCGGGGTGACCGGCGTGGTATCCGGCCTGGCGATAGGCGTCGTGCTGGTGTTCTGGGGCATGCCCGTGATCTTTTCCCTGAGCGCCATCATTGGCGCATTCTTCTGTTCCGTGATTACCGGGCTGGTCTTTGGTTTCATGCCTGCGCGCCAGGCCGCCAAGCTTGACCCGGTGGTCGCCCTTGCCAGTGAGTGACATGAAAGTCCTGCGTTTATTCCTGCTGTTGCTATTGCCTGCCTGCACCAACGTCAAACCGCCGCAATTGCAGGCCGAGGACGGCTTGCGCAACCTGCCTGCACAGTGGCGCAATAGCGCGTCCGGTACTGAGCTTGAGGCACCACAGGCGCGGGATGGCGACTGGTGGCAGTCTTTCGGCAGCAGTGCGCTGGCGGGCATGGTGCAGCAGGCGCAACTGGACAGCTACGATATTGCCGCTGCCATTGCCCGTGTCGAGCAGGCACAGCACCTAGCCGTGGTTGCCGGGGCGCCCCTGCTGCCGGAAGTCTCCGCTATCGGCAATATCGGCCGCCAGCAGCGGCTGGGAGGAAGCAGCGATGCCAATCGCCTGAGCACTTATTCCGCAGGTTTGCTCGCGAGTTATGAAATCGATTTCTGGGGCAAGAACCGCGCCGCCTACCAGGGAGCGTTGAGCAATCTCCGCGCCACCGAGTTCGATCGCGACAGCATGCGGGTGACTCTGGGCGCCAATGTCGCCATGACCTGGGTGGAGGCAGTCGGCCTGGCCGAAAGAGTCGGCATAGCCAGGAGCAACCTGGAGAACGCCGAGCGTGTCTTGGCCCTGGTCGAGTCACGCTACCGCGCAGGGGCTGCCACTGCGATCGAGCAGGCTCAGCAGCAGGGTCTGGTGGCAACCCAGCGCCGCACCGTGGCTTTGCTGCGGCAACAGCAAGGCAATGCCGAAGCCGCCCTGGCAACATTGGCGTCGAGGCCGGTGGGAGAGTTGCAGCTCATGGAGAACAGCGTGCGTCAATTGCAGCTGCCGATAGCCGATTCGGGCGTGCCCTCTGAATTGCTGGTCCGCCGACCGGACATTGCCCTGGCCGAGGCCAGGCTGCTTGCCGCCGATGCCGACATCCAGGTGGCGCGGGCCGCAATGCTGCCCAGCATCCGCCTGACAGGCGGTTTTTCCAGCAATAGTGAGCACTTGCGCGATTTCTTCGATGCGCCTTTATACAACCTGGCAGCCGGGCTGACGGCCCCAATCTTCAACGCCAGTCGCCTTGCCGCGCAACGCGACTTTGCGATCGCGCGCCGCAAGGAACTGCTGGCGAATTACCGCCAAGCCATCATTGCCGCGCTAGGCGATGTCGAGGCGGCGCTCAACCGGATTTCAGGGCTGGAGCAGCAGGCTATCGCGCAAACCCTGGCGCTGGAGAATGCCGAACGCGCCTTTGCCCTAGCCCAGTCGCGCTACCAGGCAGGCGCGGAAACCATGCTGACCATGCTTGATACGCAACGTACCCTGTTCACGGCACAGGACCTGGACCTGCAGCTACGCCAGCAACGTCTGCAAGCCGCTGTCGATCTTTATCGCGCCTTGGGCGGAGGTTGGCAACGCCCGTAGCAAGGAGGCTATGCGATGCAAAACGCTGTAAGGCAGAGAGGGCGCGTTTTGTAGCCAGGTCCTCGGGCTTGTCCCGTCAGCATGCTCGCCGCAGTGTAAATCCTCGCCGCATTCTAATTGACCGCATTGGGCAGGATGGATGGGCAGGATTTGGTGTATAGTCACCTCCTGATTAATTCCTGTTCTCACTCAGCATGTCTGCCAGCAGTGCCCAATCCATTACCCCTGAACACCTGAACAGCATCAGTACGGAAGAGCTGAAGCGCCGTCTTGCGGGCGATCCGCGCGAGGCCGTGCAATGGATACGGGCGCTGGCTGAACAAGGCGAGCCGGAGGCGCAGGCATTGCTCGGGCAGGCTTATCTTGACGGGCACGGCCTGCAGCAAGACCCCAAGCAGGCCAGGGTCTGGTTCCGCAAGGCCGCGGAAGCGGGCCACCTGCTTGGGATGAACATGCTCGGGCGCGCCTACGACCAAGGCTGGGGCGGGCCGGTGGATTATGCCTGCGCTGCATACTGGTTCCGCACGGCGGCCAACCAGGGGCTGGATTGGGGCATGTACAACTATGGCCACCTGCTGCTGCATGGGCTGGGCGTGGAGAAAGACGAGCCACAGGCGTTCGACTGGTACAACAAGGCGGCAGAGTTAGGGCACGCCAAGTCGCTGGGCGTGGTCGGCAGGTTTTTCGAGGAAGGCTGGCTGGGCGAACAGGATAGGGAAAAGGCCTTCGACTATTACCGCCGTTCGGCCGAGGCGGGCGATTTCCGCGGGCAATACAACTATGCCCTGATGCTGTCGGAACGCGGCCAGCCCGAAGGCGCACGCCGCTGGATGCGCGAAGCGCTGGTCAATGCGCACCTGGTATTTTCCCGCACCATGGCGGCCAATTTGCTCAAGCACCCTCACCTGGCTTTACGCCAAGTGGGCATCGAAGCCCTGCACAAATGCGCGCAACAGGGCGATGAGCACGATGCATATGCCTATGCCAGGTTCCTGTTGGGCCAGGGAGATAGCGCCAGTCTCTCCGTGGGTCGCTGGTGGCTGCGTTGCGCGGCGCGCCAGGGCCATGTGCAGGCGCAAAAGGAAGCTTCCCGTCACATCAGCCTGAGCTGAATATAGTGTACTGATTTCTAGCAGGAAGTCTGCCTCAAGAGGAACAGATGAGCATCAGAAAGTGGTATCTCGTACATAAATGGACTAGCCTGGTATGCACGGCATTTTTGCTGATGCTGTGCATTACAGGGCTGCCGTTGATATTTCATGAAGAGATCGAGCACCTTTCCGGCGTGGTGGAGGCTCCGCCCATGCCTGAGGATACGCCCTATGCCAGCCTGGACAAGGTGGCGGAGGCTGCGCACAAGCAGCGCCCGGGCGACGTCATCCGCTTCATGTTCTGGGAGCAGGATGAGCATCCGCATGTGACATTGGTCTCGATGGCGGAATCCATGGATGCGCCGCCCGATGCCGGCAAGATCGTATTGATCGACAGCCGTACCGCCCAGATATTGGACGAACCACCGCCCGACCGTGGGTTCATGTATGTGATGTTCAAGCTGCACGTCGACATGTTCGCCGGCCTGCCCGGCATGCTGTTCCTCGGGTTCATGGGCCTGTTGTTCGCGGTGGCGATCGTTTCCGGCATCGTCTTGTACCACCCTTTCATGCGACGGCTGGATTTCGGCACCATCAGGCGCGAAAAGCAGGCGCGCCTGAAATGGCTGGATATCCACAACCTGCTGGGCGTTGCCACGCTGGTTTGGGCGCTGGTGGTCGGGTTGACGGGCACCATCAACACCTTGAGCCAGATCGTGATTTTTATCTGGCAAAGTGACCAGATGGCGGAAATGACCGCACCGTACAAGGATTTGCCGGTGCCCACAACATTCGGCTCATTGCAGGCGTCGATCGATACCGCAAAACAGGCGATTCCCGACATGCACGTGAATTTTGTCGCCTTCCCGGGCAGCATGTTTTCCAGCCCGCACCATTACACCGTGTTCATGAAGGGCAATACGCCTGTGACCTCACGCCTGCTCAAGCCGGCGCTGGTGGATGCCCAGACCACCGAATTGACGGATGCGCGCGAGATGCCCTGGTACGTGAAAACATTGCTGCTGTCCCAGCCATTGCACTTCGGGGACTATGGCGGTTCCCATTGAAGGTGATCTGGGCCCTGCTGGACTTGGTCACTATCGTGGTGCTCGGCAGCGGCCTCTATCTCTGGTTCAAGCGCCGCAAGCAGACGGAAAAGCGCCTGACGGAGCTGGAGCAGCACCATGCGGCCCGTGCCTAAATCATGACCGGCTTTGGGGAAACCAGGATATGAACAAGCGTTTTACCGATATATGGGGCTGGCCGATCCTGCTGGCGGTGCTCACGACGTTAGGCCTGCTGTCGGCCTTGCTGGGCGTCGGCATCTGGCATTGGCTGGCCTGGGCCAGCCTGGCGGTGCCGCTTATCGTGATCTGGCATTATTGGCTGCGGCCTAAGCGGTGAGTGGCAGGTCAAGTTAAAGGCCGCTTGTGCGAAT
Source organism: Methylobacillus pratensis (assembly GCF_054072455.1). Lineage (NCBI taxonomy): Bacteria > Pseudomonadati > Pseudomonadota > Betaproteobacteria > Nitrosomonadales > Methylophilaceae > Methylobacillus > Methylobacillus pratensis. Next base: position 468,416 of record NZ_JBSUSR010000002.1, on the reverse strand, counting down.
GACCGGTAAGGGCATAAAATGAGAATTGTTTTTATTAACAAAGCTCCGCCATTCCATGCCTTCCTCCCAGCCCACGGTCACCCAGCGCTTGAGCGCGCTTTACAGTGATCATCATGGATGGCTGTTTGCCTGGCTGAGAAAGAAACTCGGTTGCCCGCACGAGGCGGCAGACCTGGCGCAAGACACCTTCACCCGCATCCTTGCTTCGCGCGATGCCCTGTTCAATATGCAGGAGCCGCGCGCCTATCTCACCACGACGGCCAAGCACCTCTTGCTGAACCAGGCCAGGCGGAGGGCGATCGAGGAAGCCTACCTTGCAGGCCTGATGGCATTGGGCGAGGACCATGCGCCTTCCGCCGAGCAGGTGACAGCCGCCATCGAGGCGCTGGAGCAGATCAGCATGGTGCTGCAAGGGTTGGCCCACAAGCCGAGAGAGGCCTTCCTCATGCGCTACCTGGATGGCATGTCCCATGCCGAGATTGCCGCCAGCCTCGATGTATCCACCAAGATGGTGCAGAAATATCTGGTGAGCGCCCTGGTGCATTGCCATGCCGCGCTGGGCAAGCATGCGGGCGGCTTGTGAGGGAAAACGCATAATGGCTTCAGTCGCGGAACAGGCAGCCGAATGGTTGATGCGTCTTGAGGATGAGGCGCACCAGCCCGGCCTGCAGGCGCAATTCCAGCAATGGCAGGCGCAGGACCCGGCGCATGCCGAGGCCGTGCAGCAAATGCAGGGGCTCATCCACCAGCTTGAAGGCCTGCGCCCGCAATCCGGCATAGCCCATCAAGCGATCCAGGCCGGTGTGAAACCGCACCGCAAGCCAGCCAGGCGTGCGGCCAACATGCTGGCGGCCCTGCTGGTGTTCGCTTTGCCGGTAGGCATGCTGTTGCAACACTATCCCCTGGCGTATTGGCTCTCTGACCTGCATACCGCAACAGCGGAGTGGCAATCTGCTGAGTTGCCGGACCAAAGCCAGATTACCCTGAACGGGCATACCGTGGTGGACGTGGATTTTAGCGGCAAGCTGCGCGCACTCCACCTGCATCAGGGGGAAATCCTCGTGGATGTTGCCAAGGATGCCGCGCGGCCTTTCGTCGTCAACACGGCGCAAGGCAGTGTGACGGCATTGGGTACGCGTTTTGTGGTGAGCCAGCGTGGGGATGTCACTGAAGTTGCCATGCTGGAATCCAAGGTCAGGGTGGCGTCGGGCAGGTCGTCTAGCGAGGCTGGGCCGGCAGCCGACATTGCCCAGGGCGAAGCCATCGAGATCACCCCGCACGGCCTGGGCAAGGCCCATGTAATTGATCCTGCCAGCATCAGCGATGCCTGGAGATTGCACCAGCTGGTGGTGCAAGACCAGCCCTTGCCAGAAGTGCTGGCGACGCTGGCGCGGCATCGCAAGGGATACCTCCGCTTCGATGCCGAGTCGTTGGCCCGCTACCAGGTCACGGCCGTATTGCCGCTGGACGATACGGATAAGGCGCTGGCGCTGCTGACCGAGAGCTTTCCGGTCAGGGTCAAGCGCTTTACGCCTTGGCTGGTCACGGTGCAGGACGCTGCCGCGACTGATTCTCATTAAATTTTTACTTCCTGGTTCCAGTTTCCGGTTGCCAAGTGTCTTGGTAATTGAAACCGTTCATCAGGGAGTAAAACACAACATGCCACAACCGATTAAACCAGGCTTCAGGCTGGCACCCGTCATGCTTGCCGTCCACTTGGCCTGCGTGCCCGTATTGTTCAGCGGCCTTGCCCATGCCGACAATCTCGCTGCCGCCCAGCAATACGACATTCCCTCCGGACCGCTTGCGGCGGCGCTGACGCGCTTCGCGCAACAGTCTGGGGTCGCCATTTCTGTCGATGCGGCGGAGATCAAGCACCTGCAAAGCCAGGGCTTGAAGGGAAATTACAGCGTAGAGGACGGTTTTAACAAGATACTGGCCGGCACCGGCTACGGCGCGGAAAAAACCGCTGCCGGCTATGCCCTGCGCAAAGCCGCTGACGTGCGCGATGATGCAAGCCGCAGCGACGCATTGCCTGAAGTTAGCGTCACGGCGGCTAGATCGCGCGAATCGCGCGCGGTCAGCGAGGGTACAGGTTCCTATGCCGCACGTGCTGCGACCATAGGAAAAGGCGAACAGTCACTACGCGACATTCCTCAATCCGTCAGCGTCGTCACGCGCCAGCGCATGGATGAGCAGAACCTGACGACGCTGGATAATGTGCTGATGCAGACGACGGGCGTGACACGTCAAGCTCGTAATTATGGGCACAGTGTTTATTATTCGCGCGGTTTTGCCATCGGCAACTATATGACTGATGGTGTCCCAATGGGAGATTATGGCGGTATTGGCTTGACGCCGGATACTGCGATACTGGATCGGGTAGAGGTGATGCGTGGTGCGCCAGGGTTACTTATCGGGAATGGAGATCCAGGCGGCACCGTGAATATGGTGCGCAAACGTCCTTTGGCAGAAAAGCAGATACAGCTGACTGCACGGGCCGGGAGCTGGGATTATTACCGTCTTGATGGGGATATCACCGGCCCGCTCAATGATGCTGGTACCTTGCGCGGCAGGCTGGTGGCAGGATATGAAGATAGGCATTATTTTGTCGATGAGGCGCAAAGCAAGATACCTCTGCTATATGGCATTATCGAAGCCGATTTGGGCAAGGATACCGTGGCTGCGTTCGGTGTGCGTTACCAATCCTACAGGCAAGATGGCGGACGTTGGATTGCCGGCTTGCCTCGATCCACTGATGGTAGTGACTTGAAATTGTCCCGCTCGACTTCACTGGGGCCTAGCTGGACTAGTTATGATAGTGAAATGAAGGAGGTGTTTGCTGACCTGACACATCATTTGAATGATGACTGGAAAGTAAAGCTGAGCGCTAATTACCAGAATAGCAATCGTCAGGATGCCCCAATGTTGCATAATCGTGCCGCTGTCGACCCGATCACCATGACGGGCTTGGCATTGAGAGGTATTGATTATGAAGATGTGCAATACCGCAATACAGGGGTAGATGCACAACTAAATGGCAAGTTTTCTGCCTGGGGCCAGCAGCACGAGATGTTTGTCGGTGCCAACTGGCAACGGAACAAGTTAGCCTACAAGTATCTGACGTCTCTGTATGGTACGGCAATTCCCATCAACCTCAATAATTACAGTCTGTCATCCCTGCCCAGGATTTACCGAGGGGCTTACGATACATTTGGCTCCAGCACGACGACGACTCAAGGCTTTTATGGCAATGTCCGCTTGCAAATCATAGACGATCTGAAGCTGATTCTGGGTGGACGCGTCAGTTGGTACGAATACGATGGCGGGTCAAGCCAGTACAAGCAGACGCATGAAGTGACGCCTTATGCAGCCGTGATTTACAAGCTGGATGAGCGCTGGTCTTTGTATGGCAGCTATACCGATATATTCCAGCCGCAGAGCAGCAACTATACGGCCAGCGGGAATGCATTGTCTCCGGCCATGGGCAAGAATTATGAGGCTGGTATCAAAGGCGAACTCTACGATGGCAAGCTGAATGCCTCATTGGCAGTATTCCGGATTGATCTGGAAGATGTTGCCTTGGTTGATCCATTTAACCAAGGCGGTTGCCAAGGTGGGAACGATTGCTATATCAATGCCGGTAAGCAAAAAAGCCAGGGTCTGGAAGCTGAGGTGAATGGCGAGATTTTGCCAGGCTGGCAGGCTTTTGCCGGTTATACCTACAATGCATCCAAGTTTGTGAGAACAGCAAATGGGGCTACTGACGGTACCAGAGTGGGGGCTGATCATAACCCGCGCCATTTGCTGAGAATGTGGCAAACCTACCGCTTGCCTGGTGACTGGGAGAAGGTCACGCTAGGTGGTGGCGTTACTTTGCAAAGTGAAACCAATACTGCGTTTGGAACCATCAAGTATCAGCAGTCTGGGTATGCTGTGTGGAATGCGTTTGCCAGTTATAAAGTGGATGAACACTGGACGGCTGCACTCAACATAAACAACCTGTTTGATAAGCGTTATTACACTACGCCTAGCGGTGCCATATATGGTGAACCTCAAAGCTTCATGCTGAGCTTGCGCGGTAGTTTCTAACGCACCACTCACGATAGTCCTTCTATCACCACCAGGCCGCAGGAGTGCAACATTGAGTGTTGTATTCCTGCGGCTTTTTGCATGTTTTTATTGACAATAATTCTTATTTACTTAACCATTCGCCTTGATTGCCGATTCGTTGTTTTAGATACCGAACCTGCGTTTTCCCAATTGATCCCTCTAGCGAATGTTCATGTCAGATCAACCCGCCTCCCCTCATGCCAGCTTCGGCGAGCTATATCAAGCGCATCATGGCTGGCTGGTGAATCTGCTCAGGCGCAAACTCAGTTGTAACCATCAGGCGGACGACCTTGCCCAGGACACGTTTACCCGGATCTTGTCTTCCCGCAGCGAGATCGCGGAGATCAAGGAACCTCGGGCTTTCCTGACGACTGTCGCCAAGCGCCTGCTCGCCAACCACTACCAGCGCCAGACGCTTGAACAGGCCTATCTGCAGGCATTGGCTGTGATGCCTGAGCCGGAGGCGGTATCCCCCGAGCAGCGGCTCTTGATCCTACAGACGCTGCACGAGATCGATGAAATGCTGGATGGATTATCCGCCAAGGCCCGCACTGCCTTCCTGTTGTCGCAGCTGGAAGGCCTGACCTATGACGAAATTGCATTGCGCCTGCAGATATCGACGCGCACGGTAAAGCGCTACATGGCATTGGCATTCGAGCAATGCCTGTTGGCGATGATGTGAGGCGCTATGGAGCATCCCGCGCCTAGCCACGCCGTCATCCGGCAAGCGGCCAAGTGGCTGGCATTATGGCATTCCGGCGCCATGACCGATGCCGACAGGCGCAAGCTGGCGGATTGGCGCGCTGCAAAACCGGAGCATGAGCAGGCCTGGCGCCATGCCGAGCTGCTGGCACAGAAATTCGCCACAATCCCCGCAGAGCTTGGCGTACCGGTGCTGGCGAGGGAAGTCAGCCGCCGCGATTTCATCAAGCCCCTGGCGTTGTTCATGGTCGCCATGCCGGCCGGGCTGCTGGCGTATCGTTATACCCCTTGGCAGGAATGGATGGCCGATTACCGCACTGCGACCGGCGAGCGCCGGGAGGTGGTGCTGGCTGACGGCAGCCGCGTCCTGTTGAATACCGCCAGCGCCATTAATGTGGCGTTCGACAACGAGCAGCGGCAAATCCGCTTGCTCGCGGGAGAAATCCTGGTGCAGACCGCACTGGACCCTCATCCTGCGCACCGCCCGTTCATTGTCCAGACCGCGGAAGGTGGCTTGCGGGCATTGGGCACGCGTTTTACGGTGCGCCAGCAGCAAGGATTGACCCAGCTTGCCGTGATGGAAGGCGCGGTTGAGGCAGCCCCGGCAACGGCAAGGCAGCAGGCTGGCATCGTCCAGGCTGGCCAGCAATCCAGCCTGACCGAGCGGGAGATGCATGCTGTCGAGGCATTGGACGACAAGCGTGCTGCCTGGGCGGATGGCATCCTCTACGTCGATAAAATGCCGCTGGAGGAGTTCGTTGCCGAGCTTGGCCGTTATCGGACCGGCGTGGTGCGCTGCGAGCCTGATGTGGCGCAGCTGGCGGTTTCCGGCGTGTTCCAGCTCAAGGATACTGACCGCATCCTTGCCGCCTTGCAGAATACCCTGCCGGTGCAGCTGCATTGGCGCACCCGTTACTGGGTCACCATCGCGCACCGCGAATAACGCAATCTACCGGTCCAGCTTTTTACGGCCATTGAGTCCGGTTTGTCCCCTTTTCTGATCTCGCCTGACATTGGGAATGTAACGATCAAAAACCAATGAACAGGATAATTTCTATGCAACAGGGTAATCACAGCCCGGCACTGCGGCGTAAAAGCAGTGTCGTGGCTTTGCAATTGGCGTTCATGATGATGGCTGTTGCTGTCGGCCACACGAGCGCATATGCGGCCGAGCCATCGGCTATCGATAGCAGGCAGACATACCATATTCTGGCAGGCCCCCTTGATAAGGCATTGGCTGCCTTCGCCGGGGTCAGCGGCATCAATCTTTCACTTAACCCAGCATTGACGGCAGGCTTGCAGAGCCAGGGTTTGCAGGGCAGTTATGGCGTCAAGGAAGGTTTTAACCGCTTGCTGAACGGAAGCGGCCTTGAGGCTGTCGTCGATGACAGCGGCAACTGGAAGCTGCGCAAGGCGGCGGCATTGCAGGGCGCTACTGATAAGCCGAGTGCTACCCTGCCGGAAGTCAGTGTCGTTGCCGGCCATGACCGTGAATCCAAGGCCATCAGCGAAGGCACGCGCTCCTACGCGGCGCGCGCCGTCACGATTGGGAAGGGCGAGCAATCCCTGCGTGAAACGCCGCAATCCGTCAGCGTGGTCACGCGCCAGCGCATGGATGACCAGAACCTGACGACATTGGATAGCGTATTGATGCAGACCACAGGCGTGACCCGTCAATTCCGCAACTTCGGCCACTCTGTTTATTATTCCCGTGGTTTTGCCATCAGCAATTTCATGGCGGATGGTGTGCCCATGGGGGATTATGGCGGTATGGGGGTAGCGCCGGATACGGCGATGCTGGATCGTATCGAGGTGCTGCGTGGTGCCCCGGGCCTCCTGGTTGGCAATGGCGATCCAGGTGGTACGGTGAACATGGTGCGCAAACGCCCCTTGGCTGAGAAGCGGGCCCAGGTGACAGCGCGCGCGGGAAGCTGGGATTACTACCGACTGGATGGGGACGTCACCGGCGCGCTCAATGACGCTGGCACCCTACGCGGCAGGTTGGTGGCCGGGTATGAAGACAGGCATTATTTCTATGACGAAGCCAAGACCAAGCTGCCTTTGCTCTACGGCATTCTTGAAGCGGATCTTGGCGCCAATACGGTGGCGGCAGTGGGTGTGCGTTACCAGGACCATAAACAGAACGGCGGGCGCTGGGTCGGGGGCTTGCCTTTGTCCAGCGATGGCTCTGACATGAAGCTTTCCCGCTCCACATCGTTAGGGCCGGGCTGGACCAGCTACGAAAGTGAAGTGAAAGAGATATTTGGCGATGTGACGCATCACTTCAATGATGACTGGAAACTCAAGATCAGCGCCACACACCAGCGCGTCACACGCACTGATGCCGCGATGCAAAGGTCGTCGTATGTCGATCCGCAGACAGGGATCATATCCTTTAGCCGAATGAATTTTTCTGAAAACAAGATCGAAAAGAATGTGGCCGACATTCAGTTGAACGGCAAATTCACCGGTTGGGGACAAGAGCACGAAATGTTCCTAGGGGCCAATTGGCAGGAAGACAAGACGCTTTCATCGCGGAGTTATCTCGCACCTTATAGCCCCAATGTAAGCGCCAATATTTATGACCTGGATTTATCCAGCTTGCCGAGGCTGTACCGCGGGGCTTATGGCCCGGCTTCCAACCAGGAGTCCACCACGCAGGGCCTGTATGGCAATGTGCGGTTGCAATTGGTGGATTCACTCAAGCTGATTCTGGGCGGGCGCGTCAGTTGGTATGAGTTCGAAAATTCCAGCAATACCTCCTATAAACAGACGCGCGAAGTCACGCCGTATGCAGCCTTGATCTGGCGCATCAATGACACTTGGTCTGCTTACGGCAGTTATACGGATATCTTCTTGCCGCAAAGTTCTTCCTACACGGCGGCTGGCAACCCGTTGGAGCCGGCCATGGGCACTAATTACGAAGCCGGCGTCAAGGGCGAGTTCTATGGCGGCAAGCTGAATACTTCATTAGCCTTGTTCCGGATCGACCAGGACAACCGCGCCATGACCGATCCCAGATTTCCCACCAATTGCCCGGCCTCCCCTGTAGGCGGCGGATGTTCGATCAATGGCGGCAAGGTCAGGAGCGAAGGGGTTGAAGCTGAGGTCAACGGGGAAGTCTTGCCTGATCTCCAGCTTTCCGCAGGTTACACATTCAACGCCGCGAAATATCTCAAGGACAGAAGCGCAACTGGCGCGCCCACCTTGGATGAGGGTAACCGCTTGATGGGCGATCATAATCCCCGGCATTTGCTGCGAACGTGGGCTACCTACAAGCTGCCTGGCGAGTGGGATAGGTTCACTGTGGGAGGTGGGTTCACGTTGCAAAGCAAATTATCGTATGTCGATCCCTACGGACCGGCTGGAACCGTGACGCGCAACCAGCATGGATACTCCGTCTGGAATGCATATGCGAGTTACCGGATTGATGAGCATTGGATTGCCGCGTTGAACATCAACAATATTTTCGATACGCGCTATTACACCGATGCCTTGCGCAGCCAATATGCCGAACCGCAAAGCGTCATGCTGACTGTGCGTGGCAATTTCTAACGCATGCACCTCAAATTCTGAAGAATCTTCTGCCCTGTGAGGCCCGGAAGGCAGCCATCGGGCAGAGGATGTTCAGTTATATAAATTGCAAGTATGAGTTTTAATTGACATAAATAAATGATAAGACTTATCATTATTGTTCCTAATTAACTCATGGCAGTACGCTCATAGTCGCTGCCACACTAAGGGGAATTCAATATGATCAAGCATCTAGTAGGTTCAGCCGCACTGGCAGTCACCATGATGGCCTCTGTCGCCCAGGCGAACGACACCGCAGCGCCGTTTGTCGATGTTGCGGATTCTGCCGAGTTCAATGGCTGGAACAGCCTCGTGAGCTCAACAGTGACTGCAGCTCAAATCGTAGCTGGCTACAATGCCAACGTCGCGGGTTCTGGCGATGCCGTATTTACCCGTATTGCGGGCACTGCATACCCTGCGGGCGGGGGCTTGTATGAATGGCAAGGCGCTTTCTCCACCTTCACGCTGACAGATTTCACGGTAGCAGACAGCCTGACTTCCGTCGTGTTCCAAAGCCATAGCGCAGCAGGCGGCACCGGCAAGGGCCTGTATGACGTTTCCCTGAGCTACACCATTGACGGCGTCGATTACCTGGCTGCCTTGGTCGATAACAATGCTCAAGCAGACGCTTACAAGTATTTCTCCTGGGATCTGAGCAGCGTGACCGGCATTGATGCAATCAAGGTGACATTCTCCACAGAAGCGCATGCCAATTCCTTCGCATTCCAGCTCGACCAAGTGGTAGCGGCAGTTCCAGAGCCTTCCGAATATGCCCTGTTGCTGGCTGGCCTGGCCTTCGTAGGCTTTGCCGCACGTCGCAAGCAGCAAGCCTAAGCTAAAAGCTGAAGTTTGAAGTAAAAACGGCAACCTCGAGAGGTTGCCGTTTTTTTGCCTGCCTTTAAGATAAAAGCCCTGACAAGTCAGGGCGGTAGCCAGGGATAATCGCAATCTTCGGGGGGAATGGATGATATGACCAAGCTACGCGACCTATCCTAGCCTGCTTGTGTGATAGTTGAGTTGTATCTTCATGACGGTTTGATGACAGATGGCTATAATCCGCTAAACCCCTATTGCAAATGTTGTTGACAATGATTTTCATTTAAACCATGATAGGCATCATACATTCTTGGCACTCTAACTTTCTCCGCCAATAATGTACTCTCACAAGGCTAGCAGTTCCTGCTGGCCTTCTTTTTATGATACTGGGTCGGCACGTCATGGCTAACAATTCAGCATCTCGGCACCACTTGTTAGCCGAATGGTATCGCAATCATCATGGCTGGCTGGTCGGTTGGCTGAAACGCAAGCTTGAGGGCGCCGCGCATGCCGATGATTTGGCCCAGGAAGCGTTCGTGCGGCTGTTTAAGGCGTCGCAGCTGGAAGACGTACGCGAGCCCCGTGCCTTCCTCACGGTGGTCGCGAAGCGCGAACTGTATAACTTCTGGCGGCGGCGCGAGCTGGAACAGGCCTATCTCGACGCCCTGGCGCAGATGCCGGAAGAGCTCGGCCTTTCCCAGGAAGAATATGCCTTGCTCAGGGAAGCCATCCTCATCATCGACCGCCAGCTTGAAGGCCTGCCAGGAAAAGTGAAGCAGGCATTCCTGCTCAACCGCCTGGAAGGCTTGACCTATGTGGCGATCGCGCAGGAAATGAATCTCTCTGTCGCGACGATCGAGCGCTACATGAAGCAGGCCATCATGCATTGCCACCTGGCGCGTCTCGAGGGCAGGCTATGAGCCAGCAAGCCTTGTCCCATGAAGCGATCGAGGCTGCCGTCGACTGGCTGGTCAAGCTGAGTTCGGGCGCAGTGAGCGACGAGGTGAGCACGCAATTCCAGTCATGGCTGGATGCCGACACCCATCATCAGGCAGCATGGCAGCAGCTTGCCCAGAGCATGTCTGGGTTCGAGCAGGTCCAGCACCTAACGAACCGGCAGGCGGGACATGCGAATGCGGTGCGCCAGGCGTTGGCGGGCAAGCATGTTTCCGCAGAGCGCCGCCACTTCCTGAAAGGCGGCGCTGCCGTCGTCGCGCTCGGCTTGGGCACGGCATACCTGACCAACCGGGTCACTCCCCTCACCCACATCACGTCGGACCATGTCACGCCTACCGGCGAGCGCAAGGATATTGCCCTCGCCGATGGCACCCGGGTGCAGCTCAATGCGCGCTCCGCGCTCGACATTGACTTTTCCGAGAAGCAACGCGTGCTCACCTTGCACCGGGGCGCCTGCATCGTCGATGTGGCGCCGGACGCCTTGCGGCCTTTGCTGCTGCGCACCGTGCATGGCGTGGTGCATGCTAACGGCGGGTGCCGCATGCTGGCGGGGATCTCGGGCGGGCAAAGTTATGCCATGGTGCAGCAGCAATCGCTGGTGGTCGCGCCGCTGCATCACCGCGAAGCGGTATTGACCTCCGGTGAAGCCGTCGCTGCCTGGTTCGATCAGCATACCCTGACGCTGAAGCCGGCCAATGTGAAGGCCAGCATGGCGTGGGAGCACGGCATGCTGGATGTGCGCGACCAGAGCCTGGAGGATGTGGTGGAGAGCCTGCGCGCCTACCATGCAGGCTGGATCAGGCTGTCGCCGCGCGCTGCGGGCTTGCGCGTATTCGGCATGTTCCAGCTGGATGACGTCTGGCAGGTCATGCATGCATTGCAGTCCATTCTGCCGATCAGCGTCCGGCGTTACGGCAACTTGCTGACCATGATCGACCTGGCCTAGCGCCGCTGACAAAATCCTTTCGTCGTTGTTGCCCTATTTGTTCTACCTGAACCATAGCGCCTAGCAAGAATTACTTTGCTGAGTTCGTTGCAGTGCCTAGAAAAATGTTCAGAAAAAATTGAGGGGTTTTCCCGGGATTGTTGGACAAGGAAATAGAAGCCTTCGATAACACTCAGGGAGCAACTCAATGCAGTCCACAGTTTTCCGGCCTTGCCTACTGGCACTGGCTATTGCCTCAATCTCTCCGCTTGCGCCGGCATTTGCGGCAGAACCAGCCGCACAAGCTGCAGCCGTGCAGTACAACATTGCAGCGGCGAGCTTGGCGGATGTATTGAGCCAGATTGCCGCTGCCAGCGGCCAGAATATTGTCGCCGAGCCCAAGCTGGTTGAAGGCAAGCGCGGCAGTGCGGTGCGAGGAAATTACACCCCGCGCCAGGCCATAGAACAGGCATTAATAGGAACCGGCCTGCAGGTGGTCGCCAATGAAGCGGGCAGCTTCGTCATCCGTGCGAGCGCACAGCTCAATAGCGCAGTGCAGGAAAACGCCTTGCCGGAAGTTGCCGTGAAGGCGGCGGCCTTCGAGGCGGTAACGGAAGGCAGCGGCTCCTACACCACGCAGGCCATGAGCACAGCCACCCGCCTGCCCCTGTCCATGCGGGAGACGCCCCAGTCTGTCACGGTAGTCACGCGCCAGCGCATGGATGACCAGGGCATGCTGAATATCAACGACGTGGTCAAAAGCACGCCAGGCATTTTCCTCAGTAACGCCGATGGCCCTGGGCGACCCAATTTCGAAGCGCGAGGGTTCGGGATCAGCAATATCATGTACGACGGGGCGCTGGTGCCATGGTCGTCCTACATTCCGAGCGCGCAGGCCAACCTGGCGATGTTCGACCGGGTGGAAGTGGTGCGCGGCGCGACCGGGCTCATGCAGGGGGCTGGCAATCCTTCGGCCGCGATCAACCTGGTGCGTAAAAGGCCGACTAGCGAATTTCAGGGCTCCTTGACTGCCTACGCAGGAAGCTGGGATAGCTACGGCAGCATTCTTGATCTGGGCGGCGCCTTGAATGAGGCGGCTTCGTTGCGCGGGCGCGTGGTGGCTTCCGTGCAGGAGGCGGGAAGTTTCCGCGACGGGCAGAGCTACGACAATCATCTGTTTTACGCAATCGGCGAGGCCGATCTCTCCGAGAAGACCACGCTGACCGTGGGCGCCTATACGCAGAAGGACGGAACAAATGGGGCCTGGTGGGGCGGGCTCCCCATCAACCCGGATGGCAGCCACGTCAACCTCAAGCGCTCTGCAACACTGACGAATAGCTGGGAATACCTGGACCAGGAAACCAAGAGCATTTTCGCCATTGTCGAGCACCGCTTCAATGACGACTGGAAGCTGAAGTTCAATACCACATATATGTGGAGCCATATCGACGGCCTTGGTACCTTCATGCGCAGCACGGTGACTGGCGGCAATATCAATCGCGACCTCATGACATGGCGCGGAGAGCAGGAAAACAAGGCATCCAGCTATGACGTGGTCGTGAACGGCAAGTATGAATTGCTCGGGCGGCAACACGAGCTGGTGTTCGGCGCCAATCGCAACCAGTTCGATTCCAGCCCGAAAAATTACGGAACGACGTATATCGGCAGCAATACGGATATCTACAATTGGAGCAGGCGCGCACTGCTCCAGCCCAACCTGCCCTACACCAGCACCGGCCATACGCGCACGCAACAGGATGCGGCCTACGTGACGACGCGCCTCAACCTGGCCGAGCAGTGGAAGCTGATACTGGGCGGCCGGTTGGATTGGTACGACTACGACAACTACCGTAATACCTCGGATTACAAGGTGGTGCGCAACGTCACGCGGTATGCGGGGCTGATATACGATATCAACGACCAGCACTCGCTGTATGCCAGCTTCACGGATATTTTCAGCCCGCAAAGCAGCATTGGGCGGGATGGCAACGTGATCCGTCCGATTGACGGCGAGAATTATGAACTCGGGCTCAAGGGCGAATACCTGGACGGCGCGTTGAATGCCAGCATTGCCTTGTTCCAGGTGAACCAGAAGAATCGCTCTCGCGCAGTTAGGGATGTCAGCGAGTGTCAGGTGGGCACGAGCTGTTCGGAAGCATCGGGCGAAGTGCGCAGCCGGGGCGTGGATATGGAGCTGCAAGGCGCATTGCGGCCCAATTGGCAAATCGGGGCCGGCTATACCTATACCAACACCGAATACATCAAGGACAACACTTATGACAAGGGTGACCGTTTCAATACGCTGCTGCCCGAGCATATGTTCAAGCTGACCACTGTCTACCGCTTCCTCGGCGATTGGGAGAATTGGAGAGTGGGTGCTAACTTGTATCGCCAAAGCCCTATGTATGCAACGGCGGAACAATCCGGCACTACCCATGATGTCGAGCAGAAAGCCTATACCCTGGTGGATGTGATCGTGGGCTACAAGGCAACCAAGAACCTTGATTTCCAGCTCAATATCAACAACTTGCTGGACAAGACCTATTACCGCGGCATATCCAACAGTGCCAACTGGGCCTGGGAAAGCTATGGCGAGCCCAGGAGCGCCAGGGTGACCGCCAGATATACTTTCTAACCGTTCTTCATCGTATCGACCGCTTTCCAGGCCGCAGCCCGGGAAGCGGTTTTTTATTGCTTAACTCAGGCATAAAATAATAAAATGAGAACCATTTCCATTCATTGACTGTGGTTCCTGCTGCCATGTCTTCGGCAAACACTCCTTCCCACACCGAGATTCTGCGTACCTTGTACCTTGATCACCAAGGCTGGCTGCAAAATTGGTTGCGGCACAAGCTGGGGTGCCATCACCAGGCGGCAGACTTGGCGCAGGAGACGTTTTGCCGCCTATTGTCGGTGTCCCGCGTCGATCTCGCGGACCTGAAAACGCCTCGCGCCTACCTCACTACCACCGCTACGCGCCTGCTGATAGACCAGGCCAGGCGGCAGAAGGTGGAGCAAGCCTACATCGAGGCATGGTCGCTGGCATGCGAGGGAACCCATTCCGTCGCGCCCGAGCAGCATCTCGAAGTCATCGAGACCCTGACCCTGATTGCCGGCATGCTGGAAAGCATGCCCGAAAAGCCGCGCCAGGCTTTCATGCTGAGCCGCCTCGAGAATCTTACCTACCCTGAAATCGGCATCGTGCTCGGGGTGTCCAGCAGCATGGTCAAGCAATACATCGCCCTCGCCATGGTGCATTGCCACAATATCGCCTATGGCGCGGATGCGTGACCGCATGCGAAGCCCTGCCTCCCACATTGCTCCCGGCATCATCGAGCAAGCCGCCAAATGGCATGCGCAGGTGCATTCCGGCGAAGCCACCGAGGCCGAGCGTGTGGAATTCGAGCAATGGCGCCAGGTGGATGCGACACATGCGGAGGCATATGCGCGCATGGAAAAGCTATGGTCCAGCTTCGAAGAAGCGCAGGATGCGCCGGGCAAGGCCGCATTGAATGCCGTGCTCAAGCCGCGTCGCAGCAAGCGCACGAAAACGGCTACCAGAATACTGTCGCTGCTGGTGATCACCGTGGCGGTCGGCTTGGCAGCGCAGACGCAGCCCGCCCGGGTCATGCGGGCGGATTACAACACCGGCATCGGCGAGCAGCGCGTGATCCGGTTGGCGGACAGCAGCCGGGTGACGCTCGATACCCATAGCGCGGTGAACGTGGATTTCAGCCACGGACAGCGCCGGATAGAACTGTTGCAAGGCAAGATCCTCGTGGAAGTAGCCAAGGACAAGCAGCGGCCGTTCATCGTCGAAACCGCCGAAGGCACCGCGCGGGCGCTGGGTACGCAATATGCCGTCAGGCGGCAGAAGAAAGTGACGCAGGTCACGGTGATCGAGTCCAGCGTCGAGGCCTGCGGCCTGCAGTCAGAGTGCGTGACCCTGCAGCCTGGCGAGTCGGCCCGCTTGCAACGCGGCCTGGCGCTCACCAAGGCCCAGGCCGACGTCCAGGCGGAAACCGCCTGGACGCGCTTCAAGCTGGTGGCGGACGACATGCCGCTGCCGCTGTTGCTGAAGGAATTGCAGCGCTACCATCGCGGGCATCTCTACTTCAACGAAGAAGCGGTTGGCAACGTCCATGTGTCCGGCGTATTCGCGCTCGACGACACAACCCATACCCTTAAGGTGCTCGGGGATACGACCCCCGTTGTCATGACGCAATACACGCCCTGGCTGACCGTCATCACGCCCGCCAAGTAAAAATATTCGCGGTTCACTGTCCCTCTCCCTGTCTGGTGCGTCATCGATAGTGAATACAACATTCAGGGAGTCTTATTTTCATGCAGTCATTCCATCTCAAGCAGAAGCCGCTGGCCGTTGCCGTGCGCATGCTGCTGGCATTTTCATCCGCCACGCTTGTTTACCTGCCGCAATCGGTACAGGCCTATACCGGCAGCCAGGCGGAAAACCGCCATACCTACGATATTTCAGCCGGTTCACTGACTGGCGTGCTCAACAATTTTGCCCAGGCTGCCGGCGTCGTGCTTTCGTTCGACCCGGCGCTGACCGCCGGCAAGAACAGTAGCGGCCTCCAAGGTAGCTATACCGCCAAGCAAGGATTTGATGCTTTGCTGCGCGATACCGGATTGCAGGTGTCTCCTGCCGCCGATGGCGGATTTACGCTGAAAGCCGTGCCGGTCGCCAATGTCTCGGAGAAAGCGGATGTGCTGCCCGAGGTGGCGGTGCGGGCAAAAGCGGAAAAGGCTGCTGTCACTGAAGGGACAGGCTCATACACTACGCGCAGCATGAATTCTGCGACCAAGTTCAACCTTTCTCCCAGGGAAACGCCGCAGTCGGTCACCGTGGTGACCCGGCAGCGGATTGAAGACCAGGCGCTTCAATCATTGAGCGATGTGGTTCAAGTAGTGCCTGGATTGACGGTGACCAAGTGGGGCGGAGAGCGGTATCGCTTCACTTCTCGCGGCTTCCAGATCAACAATCTCATGGTGGATGGCCTGCCCATTCAATACGAAGAGGCGGCATTGTCTACCGGCGCGATGTCCATGTATGACCGGGTGGAAGTGATGCGGGGCGCTGCCGGGCTGATGGAGGGTGCAGGCACGCCTGGCGGTTCGATTAACCTCTTGCGCAAGCGCCCGACCAAGGAGTTTCAGGGTTCTGTCACTGCAAGTGCCGGGAGCTGGGATAATTACCTGGGTTCGCTTGATGTTGCCGGGCCGCTCAACGAAGCAGGAACACTGCGTGGCCGTACCGTGATCAGTTACCAGGATAAAAAGTCGTTTATTGATGACTACCAGAACAAGCGTACATTGGTATATGGCATCCTCGAAGCCGATCTCACCCCTGCCACCACAGCAACGCTGGGCCTCTCCTACAGTAAAGAAGACAATCCCGGTACGGATTGGAACGGTATCGGCACCTATCCGAACGGCAGTTTTTTGCCTATTTCCCGTTCAACACGCATGAGTCCGAGCTGGTCATATTGGGATAAGGAAAGCACCACCATATTTGCTGATATCGAGCATCGCTTCGGCAACGACTGGAAAGCCAAGGTGGCGGCGACCTCCATTGCAAGCAAGATGGATATGCTAGGCACATTCCTGGGAGATGCCAACGTGGATGCCGGGGGCAACCCATCATTCACGTTGTACGGTGCCGGCACAGCCTACCGCTATGACCGCGATCAATTCAGCATAGACGCTTATGCTTCCGGCCCCATCGACCTTTGGGGCCGTACGCACGAGCTCGTCATTGGTGCGAGCAAGCGCAGAAGCACCTGGAATGACGAGGGCGCCCCGACCGACTTCACTGCCGTGACTTTCAATCCGCTGAACTGGAACCCACGCTCGGTTCCCAAGCCGTCTCTCACCGGCGACTGGAGCCTATATGGCCGCGATGCTGAAACTGAGCAGACAGGCATTTACTCGACAGGTCGTTTCAAGGTGTTTGACCCACTGACCGTAATTGCTGGCGCACGCCTGAATTGGTATAAGCAAACACTGGAAAATCGATGGGCTGGCGCTGTCTACGGTACTTCAGACTTTAAGGTCAGCAATGAGTTCACACCTTACTTGGGCATTATTTATGACCTGAATACGCAACACTCAGTCTATGCCAGTTGGACACGTATTTTCGAACCTCAAAGCTACTATACTGCGGGCGGTAGTTTGCTCGACCCGCAAACCGGCAACAACTACGAGGCAGGTATCAAGGGCGAATATTTTGGCGGCCGCTTGAATGCCAGTGCCGCCATTTTCCAGATTGATCTGGAAAACCTGCCTGATGCTGTGCCTGTATCTCAATGTGCGGCAGGTCTGACAAGTTGTTACCAATCCGCTGGCGAGGTACGCAGCCGGGGGATCGAGTTTGAACTGAACGGCGCACTGACGCCTGATTGGCAGGTGGCTGCCAGTTACACGTATGCCTCGGCCAAACGCCAGTCGGAAGCTTCAGATTATGATCCTATCGGCACCTACACCATGGGCAAGCGCTATGCGACCAATATTCCCCGCCAGCTATTCAAGCTTGCCACCACATACCGGTTGCCGGGCGGGTTGAACCGTTGGAAGATAGGCGGTTCGGCGCATGTCCAAAGCGAGATTGAAAGTCCTTGGGGCGTCAGGCAAGGAGGTTACGCTATTGTCGGGCTTTACGGCACCTATTCAGCTAGCAAGCAACTGGATATCAGCTTGAATGTGAATAACCTGTTTGACCGTAAATATTACTCCGTGATTGGATCATTCTCGGATAGCAATTTCTTCGGCGATCCGCGTAACGTAATGCTAACCGCACGCTATAAGTTCTGAAAATTATTGACTCGAGGGTAGCCTCTCAGTTTAGGCCTGCCTTTTGCAATACCCATGACAAAAAGCCCCTTTCTTAATATGGAAAGGGGCTTTTTTATCAGTAGCCCAATGGTAAGCGGTTCATGCGCGTATCAATAAAATTATTCTCGAGATGACCGCAACGCAGAATATAATAGTTCTTATTTGCGAATTTCGTGCCGGTCCAGCGCATGTCCACTCCCACCCTACACCCGAATATCCATGACGCTGCGTTACAGCAAGACGTGGAGTCGCTTTATACCGGCCACCATCGCTGGCTGCGGTCATGGCTGAGGCGGCAGCTGCATTGCAGCGATAGCGCGGCGGACTTGGCGCAGGACACGTTCATGCGGGTGATTGCCGCGCGCAATGCGAGCCAGATACTGGAGCCGCGCGTCTATCTTGCCACGGTGGCGCGGCGGGTCATGGTGGACTACTTCCGCCGCAGCGCGCTGGAGCGCGCCTACCTGGAAGCGATTGCAGGCATGCCCGAGCCGGTGCAGATTTCCGTGGAGGAGCGCACCATCGTCATCGAGACCCTGTGCGAGATCGATGCCATGCTTGATGCGCTGGGAGAAAAGCCGAGGCAGGCTTTCCTGATGTCGCAATTGGACGGCCTCACCTATCAGGAAATTGCCGAGCGCATGAACCTCTCTGTCAGTTCGATCAAGAAATACATGGCGCGCGCGATCGAGCACTGCCTGTTGTTTTCCCTGTCATGAGCAATACCACGGTACCCGACCCGCAGACCGCGCGGCGTGTCATCCGCGAGGCGGCGGCCTGGTATAGCCAATTATGCTCCGGCGAGGCTGGCGCGGAAGAAAAGCAGGCCTGGCAGCGCTGGCTGGACCAAGGTTGGGAGCATCAATGGGCATGGTCGCGCGTGGAACATTTGCAGCAGCAAATGTCGGCGGCGCCCGGGCTCGTCACGCGCAACGTGCTGGATTCCGGCACCGAGGAAATGCGGGCCCGCAGACGTAGCCTGCTCAAGGGCCTTGGCATGGTGGCAGTCGCCGTCCCATTGGCTTGGCAAGGCTGGCGCACGCAACCATGGCAGGCCGTACTGGCTGATTACAGCACGGCCACGGGAGAACGCCGCGAATGGATGCTGGCGGATGGCACCCGCCTGACCCTCAATACCGATAGCGCGGTGAATGTCGTCTTCGACCAGCATGCGCGCATGCTGCACTTGATCAAGGGCGAAATCTACATCGAGACCGGCCATGGCGCCGGAACGCAGGGCCGGCCGTTGATCGTCAAGACCGCGCAGGCGAGCCTGCGGGCATTGGGGACGCAATTCGCCGTCAGGCAGCTTGCGGGGGCCACCTGGCTCGGCGTGATGCAGCATGCGGTCGAGGTCGCGCCTGCTCATACAGGCCAGGCCTATATCGTGCCTGCGGGAAGGCAGGCCACGATTGACGGTCATGCATCCGGAGCGTTGCTCGCGCTGGCCGGCAACGAGGCAAGCTGGCGGCGCGGCATGCTGGTGGTCAGCGATTGGCGCCTGGAAGACCTGGTGGCCGAGCTGGGCCGCTATCGCCGCGGCGCCTTGCGTTGTGATCCGCAGCTTGCGGAGCACAGGATTTCAGGCGCTTTCCCGCTGGATGATACCAATGTGGCGCTGGAAGCCATCCAGACCGCACTGCCACGTGTGCGGATCGACTATTTCACGCGTTATTGGGTGACCTTGCGTTCCACCACATGAGCGATGCCGGGTAAAACGTAAAAGTTTCCATTTGCATTGTCCCTTTCCTGATTTCGTCCGACCAATCCCATGAAGCGATTCATTCCAGGGAAACGAAGTGAACAAGGGAGACGAAATGAAACGGCCATCCAAAGCCATCCACCACCATCCATTGCAACGCAACATACTGGGCGCCATGCTGGCGACCGCCTTCAGCCTGGGCACATTGCCCTTGGGGGCGCTCGTGTCGCCCGCCATTGCGGCAGAAAGCGAGACTGCGCGCCCCTACGACATCCCGGCCGGAGCGCTGGATGGCGCATTGAGCCGCTTTGCCGGGGAGGCGGGCGTGGTGCTGTCGTTCGAGGCGGAGCAGGCCAGGCATCTTGCGACCAAGGGCCTGAAAGGCAATTACAGCGTCAAGCGGGGGGTTGACGCGCTGCTGCAAGGCAGCGGCTTGCAGGCAGTCGAGGTGCAGCCCGGACGCTTTACCTTAAAGGCGGTCACGACCAGCCCATTGCAGAAATCGGCAGAAGACACCTTGCCGGAAGTCAGCGTCAAAGCCAGCGCCGTAGTGGATGCAGTGACGGAAGGCACAGGTTCGTACACCACAAAAAGTATGAGCACTGCGACCAAGATGAACCTATCCTCCAGAGAAACACCGCAATCGGTGAGCGTGCTGACGCGCCAGCAGATCGAGGACCAAGGCCTGATCACCTTGGACGACGCCGTACAGAACATCACCGGCTTGATCGTGCAGAAAGGCTATTACACAGGGGATTCAGGCGGCTTCTTCTCGCGGGGTTTCCAGATTTCCAACTTGTTGCTGGATGGCTTGCCAACCAGCACGGGGGCGAACGGTACGTTCAATGCCGATAACGACGCCCTGGATATCTACGACCGTGTGGAGGTCGTGCGCGGGGCTACAGGCCTGACCACCGGTGCCGGCACGCCATCGGCAGCGCTCAATCTCGTGCGCAAGCGGCCGACGGCGGAAGCGCAATCCAGCGTGACCTTGAGTGTGGGAAGCTGGAATAATTTCCGCGCGGTACTGGATGCGAGCGGCCCGCTGAATGCCGCAGGCACCCTGCGTGGACGTACCGTGGTCACGGCACAGGATAACGATTATTTCTACGATGCTGCGCATGGGCGCAACCAGCAGTTTTATGGCATTTTGGAAGCAGACCTGGGCGATACCACGGTCGCTGCGTTGGGAATACATTATCGCAGGGTAGATAACGACGGCTTGATTCCCGGCCAGCCTACCAATGCGGACGGCAGTTTTCTTTCCGGGCTCAAGCGCTCCACCAACCTTGCCAACGATTTCGACTATTGGAAACAAACGGACGTCACCATATTCGCTGACTTGACGCACAAGTTTGCCAATGACTGGCAACTCAAGGCGGCTGCCGTCTGGAAGCGCCCGGAGCAGGACATGATGTTTTCAGGGCTGAGCCGGAACAGCGGCGTGCTCTACCAAAACAGCCAAAGCTACCGGCTAGATAACAAGCAGGATAGCTACGATGCCTCGCTCAATGGCCCATTTACCTTGTTCGGGCGCAGCCATGAAGTGATGTTGGGCGCCAATTACCGCCAGTATGACAACAAGAACTGGGGCGGCTGGGCATCTTATAGCTGGTCTACCTCCGGCCCGGTGGTCGACCCCTACAACTGGAGTTCATCCAGCGTTGTTGAGCCGGGCATTAATATGTCGTTGTGGAAGATCGATACCACGACCCGGCAGAAAGGCGTTTATGCCGCGACACGCTTGAATATTGCCGATCCCTTGAAAGTCATTTTAGGCTTGCGTTCCAATTGGTATGAAAACCAGAATCACCTGACTCACTCCGAATATAAGGTAACGCGAGAGATCACGCCTTATGCCGGCATTATTTACGACGTGAATGAGGCACATTCGGTCTATGCCAGCTGGACCGAGATTTTCGAGCCGCAAAGCAGCGTGGATAAGAGCGGCAACCTGCTTGAGCCGATCACAGGCACCAATTACGAGGCCGGCGTGAAAGGGGAATACTTTGGCGGCAGGCTGCATGCCAACCTGGCTACCTTTATTGTCAAGCAGCAGAACCGCGCCGTCAATGACTTGAGCGGCCCCAACCCTTGCCCCGGCAGCACCGGAGGATATTGCCAGCGCGCTTCCGGCGAGGTGGAAAGCAAAGGGGTAGAGCTGGAAGTCAGCGGTGCGCTGACGCCAAACTTACAGGTCATGACCGGCTATACCTATGTGGCGGCCAAATATACCAAGGATGACGATCCCGACAATATCGGCAGGCTGTACAACAGCAATTTGCCGCGCCACCAGTTCAAGCTGATGACGAACTACCGTCTGCCGGGCGAACTTTCACGCTGGCGCGTCGGCGGCAGTGTGTATGCGCAGAACAGCATCAAGGCGAACGACGACCCGCGCATCCAGCAATCTGCCTACGCGATTGTGGGGCTGAATGGCAGCTACACCTTGAACGAAAGGACGGAATTCCGTCTGAATATTAATAACTTGTTCGACAAGTATTATTACCAGACCATAGGCTGGGGCACCGGGGGCAATGTATTCGGCACTCCCAGGAGCGTGTTGCTGACGGCACGCTACCGGTTCTAAGCTGTTACTATGCGTCAATAGGATTGGTATCCCCATCATGCAGGCCGCCTCTGTGCGGCCTATTCGCTTTTATTGCTGGCCAGACAAAAAATTTTGGGTTTGGGGTGTCCTTTTTGCATTCTCAAGTGTCATTACTAATAAGAGGGTAATATTTCGAAATATTGGCCCATCCGCATGATGGGCTGCCTCAATGAATATGCAAGGCGGATAGCGGCCCTATCCGCCTTTTGATTGAACCGAGCAAGGATTTGTCGTGAAAGAAGGTTTTCGCCAGAGCATGGCCTGGCTGCACACCTGGGTGGGCCTATTGGTCGGCTGGGTGTTGTTTTTCGTATTCGTCACCGGGACGACGGGCTATGTGAACGCCGAAATTACGCGTTGGATGCAGCCGGAGCTGCCCCTGCCCAAGAAAGTGGTCGAGGTACCGTCCGCCCAGGTGCTGAAGCTGGGCCTGGACCGGCTCGAGCAGGTGGCGCCCGACGCCAAGATGTGGAGCATCACCTTGCCGCATCGCGGGCTGGCCGAGCGCACGGATCGTGAAGCCGGCATCTCCTGGGAAGACATGCCACGTCCGGGGCTGGAGCGCGGGCGACGCGGCAACGAGAATTTCGACCCGGTGACCGGCGTCCCGGACCAGCCTGTGGAAGGCCGGGAGACCGGCGGCGGCTGGGAGCTGTATGAAATGCACTACGCATTGCATTACATCGATTACGACGTCGCGTTCCGCATTGTCGGCGCGTGCACCATGTTCATGCTGCTGGCGATCATCAGCGGCGTGATTACGCACAAGAAGATTTTCAAGGACTTTTTCACCTTCCGCCCAGGCAAGGGCCAGCGTAGCTGGCTGGATGCGCACAACCTGGTGAGCGTCATGGCATTGCCGTTCTTCCTCATGATCACCTACAGCGGGCTGGTGTTCTTCGCATTCCAGTACATGCCGACCGTGAAGGACACCTTGTACGGCTCCTCGGAAAAGCAATTGCGCCAGCTGTACGACGAACTGTTCAAGCGCGACCCGGTAGATAAGGTCTTCGAACCGGTGAAGCGCCCTGCCGCTTCCGTGGAGGACATGGTCGC
Source organism: Methylobacillus pratensis (assembly GCF_054072455.1). NCBI lineage: Bacteria > Pseudomonadati > Pseudomonadota > Betaproteobacteria > Nitrosomonadales > Methylophilaceae > Methylobacillus > Methylobacillus pratensis. The sequence goes on along the minus strand of NZ_JBSUSR010000002.1, from coordinate 445,109 downwards.
GACGGCCCAGGCGGCTTGGGGCAAGGTGCCGGTCGCCACGGTGATGTTGCGCCACCCGGCCGTCGAAGGCCCGTATGTGGAAATCATCGGCGATTACTCCACCACGCTCAACCGTGGCTTTCCGCCCAAATTGCGCTTCAGCGCGGTGACGGGCGAGCCGGTGGAATTCGACAATGAGACCAACGCCTCCATGCTGACGCGCAACGTGATGCTGGCCTTGCACGAAGGGCATTTCGCCGGCTGGTGGCTGCGCTGGCTGTATTTCCTCTCCGGCGTGCTCGGCTGCGCGATGATAGGCACCGGCCTCGTATTGTGGACGGTGAAGCGCCGCAACAACTACCTTGGCAAGCACGGCGGCACGCCGGGCTTCGGCCACCGTCTGGTGGAAGTGCTCAACGTCGGCACCATCGTCGGCCTGCCGGTGGCTGTGGCCGCCTACTTCTGGGCCAACCGCCTGCTGCCGATAGAAATGGCGGACCGCGGAGAATGGGAAATGCATTGCCTGTTTGCCGCTTGGGGCTGGATGTTCATCTACGCCGGCCTGCGCCCGCTCAAGCGCTCCTGGCTGGAAAGCCTATATATCGCCGTGGCAGCGTTCGGCCTGATCCCGGTGCTGAATTTCCTCACCACCGACAAGCACCTGGGTGTGACCCTGCCCCATGGCGATTGGGTACTGGCAGGCTTCGACCTGACCATGCTGGCGTTTGCCGCCGCCTTCGCCTATATCGCCTATAAGCTCAAGAAGAGATGGCTCAAGCAGGAGGGCAAGGTATGAGCGAAACGGCACGTTACCGCCTGGCGGTCGCCTCGCGCATAGTGGCCGCGGTCGTCGCTGGCTATGCCCTGGCATCCGCGGTATCCATATTGTTCGCGCTGTTGCTGCCGGTCTCCAGGGCCGAGGCCGTGCTGGCTTCCACCATGTTGAGCTTTGCCGTCTATGCGGGCATCGTCATCTGGGTGTTTCATGCGCGTAGCGCGACGCGGGCCTGGATCGGCCTGCTGGTTCCCCTGGCCGTGATTTCGCTGGCTTGCTGGCTATTGATGCCGGGAGGTGCCGCATGACCGCATACCATGTCGCGGTGCTGCTGTTCGCCCTGGCAGGCTTTGCCGCGCTGGCCGCCAGTATGGAGAAGCACGGCAGGGAGCTGACCGGAAGAGAATTGAGCGCTGGCCAGCGCAAATGGGTCTACTGGCTGGGCTGGAGCCTGCTGGCAATCGCATTGGCATGCGGCGTGGCGGGATGGCACTGGAATATCGGCCCGGTCGTGCTGCTGGGCTGGCTGAGCGTGGTGGGCGTGTTGATCGCGTTCATGCTGCCATGGTGGCCTCTACAGCCGAAGCATGCGCCGCGCAAGGAAAAGCCGCTGCCGCAACTGCAGGATACAGTCCTGTCCTTGCCGTTGCGGGCCTTGCTGGTCCTCGCGTTGCTTGCAGTGCCGTCATGGGTGGTGTTTAATGCCTGGAAAATGTCGGAGCAGGCCGTGCTGCGCGAGGATGCCATCCACGGCAAGATCGGTCCCTGGACGTTCGTGATCGCCGAAGAAAGCCAGGACGGTCCGGAGTTCTTTGCCGGCAAGACGCCGGTCAAGGAGTTTCATCTGCGCTTCTGCGAAGCCTGCGATAGCGAAATCCGCGCGGCCTACCTGAAGATACGCAAGCCCCGCTCCCTGCGTGCCGCAGGCCTGGCGTTCCAGGGCGCAAGGTGGACGAGGGAAGTGGCCATTTACATTCCTCCCGCTGCCACGCTGGAAGACCAGATCTGGCTGACGGTGGAAAGCAAGAGCGGCGAGGTGTATCACCAGGCCTTCGATATCGAGCGGCTATCTCCCGCCACCGCCAAGTTCATCAAGGAGAAGCGATAGCATGCAAGTTGGCAAAACCTTCATTTCTCGTATCCTCGTCCTGCTGGCTTTGCTGGGCAGCTCGCCGGCATGGGCGCACGGCGTGCATATCCCCATAGGCAAGTGCTGGACGGAAGCGAAAGAGATCGTCTGCGAGGGGGGCGAATCCGATGGTCATCCGCTGCTCAACGCGCTGGTGGAAGTGATCGACTACAATGAAAACATGCAGTTTTCCGGCAAGCTGGACGACCATTCCCGCATCCGCTTCAAACGCCCTCAAGGCGAGTTCTACATCCTCATCGATGCGGGGCCGGGACAAGTCATCGAAATCGACTGGAAAGATATCAAAGGGGTTTAACGCGCTGGCCAACACTGTTGGCCGCGCTTGGTTCCGGTGTAGGCGTAACGCTGATTGAACGGCATCAGCGCCTATGTTTAAATCGACGTTGATTGCCCGTGCAATGCCCGCCAACGATTTGAGACGAGGTGCCACCCATGAGCCAGACCTTCCACCGTTTTTCCGAACTGTTTGCCCAGCTTGGCCTTCCTACCGATGAATTGGGCATCCGCCGGTTTCTCGCCGAACACTCTCCCCTGCCTCATGATGTTCCCTTGCCTGACGCCCCGTTCTGGACGCCTGCCCAGGCAACCTTCCTGCGCGAAGGCTGGTTGCAGGATGCCGACTGGGCCGAAGTGATCGACCAGCTCAATATCGCATTGCGTCCGGTCGAAACCTGAACAGGCTTAGAGCCTGTTCATGGTCATTTCATAGGGCACGTTGCCCCGGCAGTGTAGTCGAAGCAAGGCGCAAACCGAAGCCGTGCTGATTGCCCGGCGAGGATTTGCAACGCAGCAGCGGCTGCGCTGCCGGGGCAACCCGAAGGGCATGGCCCCAACACGCGCCCGCTCCGCGTTGCAGCCCTTGGCAAGGCAATGAGCATTACCTGCGGACTGTGCCTTGACCGGACACGTTTTGAAACCATGCGTGCCCTATGAAATGATCGTGAACAGGCTCTTAGTACAAATTCTTTTTCGCATCATGGTCCAGCGCCAGGTCGATCAGCTTGGCCGGGACAAATAGCTTGTACTGATCCTTGGCAATCTGCCCCAAGGTGGGAAACTCCTTCCGGCTGATCTGCTTGTCCGCATTCCACAGTTCCGAGCGCCGTAACGCCTTGGAGCAATGCATATACGCCTCCTTCACCTCCACCACGATCACGGCGCGCGGCAGCTTGCTTTGGTGCACGAAGCGCTGCATGAGGTTCTCATCCAGGGTAATGGACGCCACGCCGTTGATGCGCAGCATTTCATGAATGCCCGGCAGGAAGAACAGCATGCCCACACCGGGCGAAACAAGGATGTTGGTCAGCGTATCCAACCGGTTGTTGCCCGGCCGGTCCGGAAAGGCAATGTGCCGGTCATCCAGCACATGGACGAACCCAGGCTCCCCGCCGCGCGGCGACAGGTCGCCTAGGCCTTCCTGCCCATGCGAGCTGATGCAGAAAAAGGGCGATAGTCCGATAAACCTGCGGCTATGTTCGTCCAGCCCGGGCAATGCCTTGTCGCGGATGGCTTTGGCTGGCTCATCGTAAATAGTCCTGAGCTCCGACAAGGAGGAAATGGCAGTGATGCCGGGCAATGACATGGCATGCTCCTGGGTAAAAGTGATTGCATGGGAGATTGACCGTAGTTTATCACGATGTTAATAATTCTTATTTGCGATAATAGCGGCGAATTGTCAATCCATGCTGACAGTTCATATTCATATCCACGATGAGTGCAAAACTGAAATGACAATCTGTCGTGTGGAGCAGCTATACAGCCATTACCGTGGCTGGCTGCATAATTGGCTACGCGGGATCAGGATGGAGAAGTCGTTCTGAGCGCCGTGCGGTATGTCAAAGTTCTATCCTGGGCTTATGCGGCGCGTTCTTAGTCAACCTATCCCATAACCAGCGCGGGATGATGCGCAGAATACGCGCTACCCAGCCCATTTGCCAGGGGATGACGACAAAACGCTTGCGCTGGGCGATGGCGTGGGCGAACTTTGCAGCGGCGATATCGACGTCCATGAGGAAGGGCATGCGGTAACCGTTGACGTCGGTCATCGGGGTACGGATGTAGCCTGGAGCGATGGTGGTGACGGCGATACCGTGGTGCTGCATCTCGGTACGCAGGCTTTCGAGGTAGGTGATGGCTGCGGATTTCGAGGCGCTGTAGGCGCCAGCCCCCGGCAGGCCGCGTATGCCCGCGACGCTGGCGATGCCGACCAGCTGGCCTTGCAGGCCGGATGCCCGCATGGCGGCGATGAAGGGCTGGAAGGTGTGCAGCATGCCGAAGACGTTGATCTCGAATACGGTATGGAACGCTGCGGTATCTTCGGCTTCGGCGGTCAGGGTGCCGCGGCTGACGCCTGCATTGGCGATTACGATATGCGGCACGCCGGCTGCCCGGATGAAATCCTGCGCGATGGCCTGCATGGCCTGGACATCACGCACGTCTGCCTGGTAAGGCAGGCATTGTCCGCTGGGGAACTCGGCCGCGAGCTTGTGCAATAGCTCCGCCCTGCGCGCAGTGACGCCGACAGTGGCGCCTCGCTTGAGGTAATGCCGGGCAAGGGCGAGGCCGATGCCGCTGGAGGCACCGGTAATAAAAACCCGCTGACCGGCAGCGGGTGTGGATGTGTGCAGCATCGCGACAGGCGGAAGATTACTTGGCGCCGCCGCTCTTTTCCTTGCGCACGTTCTCGATGAGGTAGTCGGCTACCTTGAGCACGTTCTGGTTGCCGCCCGCCATGGAGCTGGAGGTGATGTAGCGGCCGTCAATGATGATGGCAGGCACTCCAGTGGCGCCGGAATCGCGGAAGGTGTTCATCGCGCGTACGACATTGTTGTTGGTGGAGAATGAGTTGAACGCTTCTTCCACTTTCTTGCGGTCCTGCCCGCCTTGCTTGGTGATCCAGTCGATCAGTTGCGCTTCCACGGTCGGGTTCACAGTGCGGGCCTTGTGAATGGCGTCGAACAGCTGATTGTGCAGCTTCTCGGTCAGGTTGAGGGCTTCCAGCGCATAGAACGCCTTGCCGGCAGGCGCCCAGTCTGGACGAGGGACGCCGGGAACGCGCTTGAAGTAGACATCCTGAGGCAGCTTCTTCACCCAGGTGGCCAGGCTTGGTTCCAGGTGGTAGCAATGCGGGCAACCGTACCAGAAAATTTCCAGTACTTCGATCTTGGCCGGGTTGTCGGTCTTGATGGTCTTGGCTGTCTGGTTGAATTCGTTACCCAGTTGCGGATCCGCCATGGCCGTTGCAGATACCAGCAGCATCAAGGCAGCGAGAAGCTTTTTCATATCATGTCCTTACGATCGAGTTTAGGTGGTTAACGTTGTGCAAATTGTTCTGGATGACCTTGGCTTATTGTCCAGGGCTATTCACTTTGATCAGATCCGCCTTGAAGCCGTTTTGCGCAAGATCAGACTTGGCGCTATTGATTTGGTTCAGGTCGGCGAAGGGGCCGACGCGCACGCGGTGCCATACGCCCTTGCCTGGAATCGTGGCCGTCTGCACGATGGCTTCTTGCCCCAGCAAGGCCAGCTTGGCCTTCATGTTGTCGGCCTCTTGCTCGGTCTGGAATGCCCCGACCTGCAGGAAATAGCTTTCCTGCGTTTGCGCGGGGGCCGGGTCAGCCTCCTTCTGCTTGATTTCCTGCTCCGTTACCTGGCTTTCGGTGCCAGGCAGGATAGTGTAGAAATCGAAACGCGGCTTTTCGCTGCCGGATTGTCCATTGCCGGCTTCATTGGCTGGCTTGCTTTCCGGCTTGGGCAACGCGATTTCGCCTGGCTCCAGCTTGGGCTTGCCCGCCTTGTCGGAAAATGGGCTGTCGCTCTTCATGACGACGATGGCGACACCGACGGAAATGCCGACACCCAATAGCAGGCCAACCAGTAAACCGGTGAAAAACGGGCTGCCTTTACTGTTGCCGCCGGAGCTCGATTTGCGCTGTGCTGGCTTGTAGTCTCGACTCACGATAATTCCTCTTCCTCTTTACATTCATGTCCTGGCAGGCTTTGCATGGAGGCCTGCCTAGCGACTTGACTCAGGTTGCGATGGTTCCCCGTCAACAATCAATTCTTAAGCAATGCTTGAAGTTTACATGTTCGCTTACATTTTTTCTGGCGCGCTCACGCCGAGCAGTTCCAGACCGTTGCGCAGCACCTGGCGCGTGGCGCTGACAAGGGCCATGCGCGCTGCAGTGATATCGGCGTTTTCCACCAGGAATTTATGCGCGTTGTAATAACTATGCAGGTCGCCCGCAAGATCCTTGAGATAGGTCGCCACCATGTGCGGCGCGAGCTCCTGCGCGGCATTGGCAACCAGCTCGGGAAACTCGCCCAGGCGCTGCATCAGCACGGCTTCGTGCTCAGTATCCAGCGGGCTGAGGTCGGCCTGGGCCAGGCTGGCGATGTCGCCGCCCCACTCGTTCAATACGCTGCAGATGCGTGCATGGGCATACTGGATGTAATAGACCGGGTTGTCGTTGCTCTGGGCGCGGGCGAGGTCGATGTCGAACACCAGTTGCGAATCGGCGCGGCGCGCGGCCAGGAAGTAGCGCGTGGCATCGCAGCCGACTTCCTCGATCAAGTCGCGCAACGTGACGTAGCTGCCGGCACGCTTGGAAATCTTCACTTCCTCGCCGCCGCGCATTACGGTCACCATCTGGTGCAGCACATATTCCGGCCAGTCCTTGGGGATGCCGACATCAAGCGCCTGCAAGCCGGCGCGCACGCGGGTGATGGTGCTGTGGTGATCGGCGCCCTGCTCGTTGATCACGCGTTCGAAGCCGCGCTGCCATTTGTCGAGGTGGTAGGCCACGTCGGGGACGAAGTAGGTATAGCCGCCCTCGCGCTTGCGCATGACGCGGTCCTTGTCGTCGCCGAAATCGGTAGTGCGCAGCCAGAGGGCGTCGTCCTGCTCGTAGGTGTGGCCGCTCTTGACGAGGTTGCCGACAGTGCTTTCCACCTTGCCTTCGCTATAGAGCGCGGATTCGAGCGAGAACACGTCGAAATTGATCTTGAACGCCTTGAGGTCGAGATCCTGCTCGTGGCGCAGGTAGGCCACGGCAAACTGGCGGATCGCCTCGGCGTCCTCGGCGTCGCCCTTGCCGGTAACGGCCTGGTCGTCGGCGGTGACGGTTTCCTTCGCCATGTAGGCGGCCGCGACATCGGCGATGTAGTCGCCGCGGTAGCCGTTTTCCGGCCAGGCGGCATCGTCAGGCGTGATGCCCTTGCAGCGCGATTGCACGGAGATGGTGAGGTTGTCGATCTGCGCGCCGGCATCGTTGTAGTAGAACTCGCGCGTGACCGCCCAGCCGTTGGCGGCGAGCAGGCGCGCGAGACAGTCGCCGACCGCGGCGCCGCGCCCGTGGCCGACATGCAGCGGCCCGGTCGGGTTGGCGGAAACGAACTCCACCTGCACCTTGCGCGCCTGCCCTGCGTCGTTGCTGCCGTATTGCGCGCCCTGGCGCTGGATTTCGCGTACCACCGCTTGTTTGGCGGCGGGGCTCAGGTAGAAGTTGATGAAGCCCGCGCCTGCGATCTCGACCTTGGCGACGTATTCGGAAGCGGGCAATGCCTTGATCAGGGATTCGGCAATCGCGCGCGGATTCTGGCGCAACGGCTTGGCCAGGGTCATGGCGAGGTTGGTGGAAAAGTCCCCATGCTGCGTGTTCTTGGGACGCTCAAGCTGGATGGCGCTGATGCCCGCGTCGGCATCGAGGCTGTTTGCGGCGAACTGCAGTAATTCGGTAAGATGTGCTTTCAAGGCGAGCGACGAACGTGAATAAAAGCATTATTTTAACCTACTGCAAGCTTGCACTGATATGCAATTGTCGAACTTCGTCATGCGGACGGCAGATGATGGAAACTGCATGAGCCAGCATTCTTCCGATATGCATATCCTCAAAGTCGCGCTGGATGTCCCGCTGGATGGCGTGTTCGATTACCGTAGCGATGTCCCGCTGCAGGCAGGGCAACGCGTCGTCGTACCGTTCGGCCCGCGCAAGCAGGTGGGCGTGGTGGTCGATATTGCCGCCGCCAGCGATATCGCCCCGGCCAAGCTCAAGTCCATCATCCGGCATTTCGACCACGAGCCCGTGCTCGACGGCGAATTCTTCTCGCTGCTGAAATTCTGTGCCGATTACTATCAATATCCTTATGGGCAGGCCCTGCTTTCGGCATTGCCCGCGCGCCTGCGCCAGACCGAGCCGGCACAGGCAAGACAGCAGTTCTGCTATTGGCTCAACGCAGCTGGCCAAGCTGCCGACGTGGCGGCCATCCCGGCGCGGCAAACGGTACAGCGCCGGATTTTCACCGCATTGCGCGAGCATGGCCGCCTGAACGAGGCGGAGCTGGCGGCACTCAGCCCAAGCTGGCGCAAGGGGCTGGCGGCACTGAGCGAACAGGGTTGGATAGAGGAAGAGCAAGTCTATGCAGGCTTGAGTTCGACATTGCATGCTTCCAATGTGCAGCCCGAACTGAACGGTGAACAATCCCATGCCGTGCACAGCATCCTGCAGCAGCGGGACACGTTCAAGCCATGGCTGCTGCACGGCATCACCGGCAGCGGCAAGACCGAGGTCTACATCCGCCTCCTGCAGGCGGTGCTGGAGGGCAATCACGACCAAGCGCTGGTGCTGGTGCCGGAAATCAACCTCACGCCGCAACTGGAGGCGCGGTTCCGCACCCGGTTGCCACAATTCCCATTGGTCACGCTGCATAGCAATCTTAGCGAAAGTGAGCGCTTGCAAAACTGGCGGCTGGCGCAAACAGGCGCCGCACGTATCGTGATCGGCACGCGCCTGTCGGTTTTCGCTCCCCTGCCCGGGCTCAAGCTCATGATCGTGGACGAGGAGCACGACACTTCATACAAGCAGCAGGACAGCATGCGCTACCATGCCCGCGATGTGGCGCTGGTGCGCGCGCAACGCCGCAATATCCCCATCGTGCTGGGTTCGGCCACTCCGGCGCTGGAAACCTGGCATAACGCACAGAGTGGGCGCTACGGCCTGCTCAGCATGCAGCAGCGGGCGGTGAGCCAGTCGCAGCTGCCGCGGGTGAATTGCGTGGACGTTTCCCGCGTGCAGATGCAGGAAGGCTTGTCGCCGCAACTGGTCAAGGCCTTGAAAACCCGCCTGGAGCGGGGCGAACAGAGCCTGCTCTTCATCAACCGCCGCGGTTATGCGCCCGTGCTGCTGTGCAACGCCTGCCATTGGATCGCGCCCTGCATGCGCTGCAGCAGCAGGCTGGTGGTCCACCTGCGCCAGGGTTTCCTGCGCTGCCATCATTGCGGCCACGAGCAAAAAATCGTGCGGCAATGCCCGAGTTGCGGCAATGCTGACCTCCACCCCACCGGTAACGGCACGCAGCGCTTGGAGGAAACCCTGGCCAAGCTGCTGCCCGAAGCGCGCGTATTGCGGGTCGACCGTGACAGTACGCGCCGCAAGCATGCCCTGAGCGAGATGTTGTCCGCAGTGCATGAGGGGGAAGTGGATATCCTGGTGGGAACGCAAATGCTGGCGAAAGGCCACGATTTTCCCAACCTGACTTTGGTGGGCGTGCTCGATACCGATAGTGCCCTGTTCAGCCCGGATTTTCGCGCCGCCGAGCGACTGTTTGCCCAGCTCATGCAGGTCGCGGGACGTGCGGGCCGGGCGGATAAGCCCGGCGAGGTATTGATCCAGACCACCTTCCCGGAGCATCAATTGTTCAACGCCCTGCGCGGCCAGGATTACGCAGCTTATGCCGCCGGCCTGTTGCAGGAGCGCGAAATCGCCCAGTTCCCGCCCTACGAGTTCCTGGCCTTGATCAAGGCTGAGGCCAACGAATACGGTCCTGTGCAACGTTTCCTGCAATTTGCTGCCGATGCCGCACGCGAGCTGGGCACCGACGCGCTGGTGTACGACCCGGTCCGGCCGCAGATGGAGCGCCTGAAAGGCATGGAGCGCGGGCAACTGCTGTTCCAGGCCGCAACCAGGCAAGCCCTCCAGGTGGTCCTGAGGCAGCTCACGCCGCAATTGCGTGCGCATCCGCTCAGCAACAAGATACGCTGGGCGGTGGACGTGGACCCCCAGGAGTTCTAGCCCGTGTCCGGCAAGCGCATAGCCTTGGTGATGATAGCCCGCAACGAGGCACACTCGATAGCGCGCTGCCTGCGCAGCGCCCAGCCATGGGTGGATGAGATGATCGTGCTCGATACCGGCTCGCAGGATGAGACCGTCGGCATTGCCGAGTCGCTGGGCGCCAAAGTGCATCCGTTTATCTGGTGCGATGATTTTGCCGCTGCCAGGAACGCGGCGTTGGAATTATCCAGCGCTGATTGGAACTTGGTGCTGGACGCGGACGAGTGGATTATCTCCGGCGGTGAGGCATTGGCAGCATTGCGGCATTGCAACGAGGAGGTGATCGGCATATTGCGCCGTGACGATGAGGCCGAGGTGGACGGGGAGCTGCAGGTTGCCAGCGTGTGGATATCCCGCATCCTGCCGCGCCACGTGCGCTATGCCGGGCGCATTCACGAACAGCCGGTCTGTCCCGGCATGCCGAGACGGCAATTGGCTCTGGTCGTCGGACATGACGGCTATTTGGAGCAGAACAAGGCGGCCAAGCAGGGGCGCAACGAGGCTTTGCTGCGGTTGGAACTGGCGTCGAACCCGGAGGATGCCTACCTCAATTACCAGCTAGGCAAGGAACTGGAAATCTACGCGCGTTTTGCCGAGGCGGTGCCGTTTTACGAGAAGGCGTTGCTGCGTACCGGCGCCAATGCCACCTGGCGACACGACCTGGTGGTGCGGAGCCTGTTCAGCCTAAAGAAGGCAGGCCGTTTCAATCAGGCTGTCGACCTGGCTGAAGCCGAGATGCCGAATTGGCAGTATTCTCCCGACTTCTTCTTTGCGCTAGGCGACGTCCTGCTGGACTGGGCAATTGCCGACCCTTCGCAAGCCGAGGCCCTGCTGCCAATGATCGCCTCAAGCTGGGAAAGATGCCTGGAAATCGGCGACAACCCCGCCCTCAACAGCACAGTAGTCGGCAGGGGCAGCTTCCTGGCTGCCAAAAACCTGCACGCCTTTCACCTTAGCCTGGGACAGGCGGACCAGGCTGAATACTTCGCCAACCTTGAACGCGAGCTGCTGCGGCAACGCAGTGTTTAGTTCTTGCCGCATTTTTCAGGCTTGACGGTTTCGATTTCGGATACCACGCCCTTGTCATGCTCCACCTCGACACAGGCGCCTACCACCAACGGGCCTTGATCGGGATCGATATCGGTCTTTTCGGTGACTTCCACCTGTTGACCGCTGATGGTCCAGATACCCAGGTTGCCTGCTGGGCGCGCATCGATACGTCCGACGAATTCTTTATCCGCCATGGCGGGGGTGCTGACCAGCAGAGTACTGACGGTGAGGAGGGAAATAGTGCTGAATAGATTGGCGAGCTTCATGTTGTTATCCTTTCTTGATGTTGAGCTTGGATGAAAGCAAGCTTAACCATTGGAATATCGCCACCGTATCGGTATCAGGCTGATCTTGATGTAGGACTCCTGCCGAGGCGTTATCAATTCCTGACAGCAAATTGAATGGCTTAGTACCAAGTTGAATGGCGCTTTTGTCATCCCCATGCCTGCTGCTTATCAAGCCGGTATATGGAGCGCATACTGGACCCTATTCATTGATCCATAGGAGCCACTATGCAACTCAACCTGGAAAATAAATTGGCGCTTGTGACCGCATCCTCCGCCGGGATCGGCCTGGAAATAGCGAAATCGCTGGCAAGGGAAGGGGCGCGGGTTATCATCAACGGGCGTAGCCAGGCCAGCGTGGACAAGGCGCTCAGCCAGGTGCGGCAGGATGTGCCGCAAGCGGACCTGCTGGGGCTGGCGGCGGATAACGGCACGCTGGAAGGCACGCAAGCGACGCTGGCGCAATTCCCGCAAGTCGATATCCTGGTGAACAACCTGGGTATCTACGAAGCGGTCGGCTTTTTCGACGAGACGGATGCCGCCTGGCAGCATTTGTTCGAAGTGAACATCATGAGCGGTGTCAGGCTGGCCAGGCATTACCTAGGCAAGATGCTGGAAAACAAAGCCGGGCGCATCGTGTTCATCTCGAGCGAGTCCGGCGTCACGCCCGCCCCTGAAATGGCGCATTACAGCGCCACCAAAACCATGCAACTCGGGATTTCGCGCTCCCTGGCGGAGTTGACCAAACAGACGGCGGTGACGGTGAATGCCGTACTGCCCGGCCCCACCCGCACTGAGGGCGTGGAGAAATTCATCCAGGATATTTATCCAGGCATCAGCCTGGAGGAAGCGGAAAAGAAATTCATCAGCGAGAACCGCCCCACTTCGTTGATCGGCAGGTTGATCGACCCGGCGGAAATCGGCGACATCGTGGCATTCGTCTGCAGCGAGCGTGCCGCCGTGATCAATGGCGCCACTATACGTGCAGAGGGCGGATTGATCCGCTCCGCCTTTTGATTAGGCAGGTGCCAGGTTAGGACTCGGTAGGAAGATACCCGGGCGCAGGCCCGGGTATTGATGGGAGTTAGTGCTCGGCGGAATGTTCTTCCTGATGCTCGGCAGCAGCTTCGCGCGCCTTGTCGATCGCGTCTTCAGCAGCTTCCTTCGCATCGTCTACCGCTTCCTCCGCCCTGTCGGCAGCATGTTCCGCATGCTCCTGGGCTTGCTCTACGGCTTCCGCAGCGGCAGCTTCAACATTCTCTTCTTCCTTGTTGCTGCAACCTCCGAGCGCCAGGCTGGCGAGGAAAATGGCAAGGACGGACGTTGATAGTAATTTCATCTGAATCTCCTGTTGATGTTATTGGGGGATACGTAGGGTCTGGCCCGGATAGATTTTATCCGGATGGTTCAGCATGGGCTTGTTCGCCTCGAAAATCTTCATGTAGGCATTGGCGTTGCCGTAATGCTCCTTGGCAATCTTGGACAAGGTATCGCCGCGTACCACTGTGTAGAACACGGGAGCGGTTTCTGAAGTCGTGACCTTGAGGTTGTCCACGACATCGCTGACGCCGTTGATGTTGCCGCAACAGAGCAGAATCTTTTCCTTGACCTCCTGGGTGGCCGCGGTGCCGCTGACCGTAACCTTGCCCGTGGCGCCGTCGAAATCCACCTGCAGGCCGTCTGCGTCAAGATCCATTTTATGGATGTAGTTGAGTATGGCCTTGCTGGCCTCGGTATTGGCGGAAGCTACCGGATTGTCGGTTTTTGACTCGACGGCGGGATGGGTGCCGAACAGCTTTTCGCCGGCGTCCTTGATGAATGAAATCAAACCCATTTGCTTATCTCCTTGTTGTTATGAAGTCGTGACAAACGAAACGCGTTAATAGTTCATCTTACTCCGATATTGCGGGAGATGGCGGCCGCGAATGTCATTTTTTGTCAATCGCGGCCATGGGGTATTAATGGGATCTTACAGGTGGTATTTGCTGCTGATGGCATGCACTGCCTTGATCATGGCCTCCGCATTCTCGGGCGGCGTGAATTGCGTGATGCCGTGGCCGAGGTTGAAGACATGGCCGCTGCCTATGCCGTAATCGGCGAGAATGCGTGCGGCTTCCTTTTCCACGGCTGCAGGGGTGGAAAGCAGGATGGCGGGATCCATGTTGCCTTGCAGGGCGACCTTGCCGCCCACGCGCTTGCGCGCTTCGCCCAGGGAGACAGTCCAGTCCAGCCCCAGTGCGTCCGCGCCGGTTTCCGCCTGGGATTCGAGCCATAGCCCGCCGCCCTTGGTGAACACGATGCTGGGCACGGCGCGGCCTTCGTTTTCCTTGGTCAATCCGCTGACGATCTGCTTCATGTACTGCAGCGAGAACTCCTGATAGGCATGGTGGGAAAGCGCCCCGCCCCACGAGTCGAATATCATCACCGCCTGCGCGCCGGCGGCAATCTGCGCATTGAGATAGGCGGTGACAGCCTGGGCCGTTACCGACAGGATATGGTGCAGCAGGTCCGGCCGGGCGTAGGCCATCTGCTTGATGGTGAGGAAATCGGTGCCGCCGCGGCCTTCCACCATATAAGTCGCCAATGTCCAGGGACTGCCGGAAAAACCGATCAGGGGCACGCGGCCGTCAAGCGCGCGGCGGATCTGGCTCACGGCGTCGGTGACATAGCCGAGCTCGCTGCCGATGTCCGGCACGGCGAGCTTGCGGATGTCGCTTTCCTCGCGCAATGTGCGCTCGAACTTGGGGCCTTCCCCTTCCTCGAAATACAGCCCCAAGCCCATCGCATCGGGAATGGTGAGGATATCCGAGAACAGGATGGCGGCATCGAGCGGGAAGCGGTCCAGCGGCTGCAGGGTGACTTCGGTTGCCAGGTCCGTGTTCTTGCACAGGTCCATGAAGCTGCCGGCTTTTTTCCGCGTTTCGCGGTACTCCGGCAGGTAACGCCCTGCCTGGCGCATCATCCAGACCGGGGTGTAAGGCGTACGCTGGCGTTGTAGTGCGCGGAGGAAAACGTCATTTTTCAGTGAAGTCATTACGGCTGGTCCTGTCAATCAAGGCTTTATTCTAATGGCATAAGCGAGGCAAGGGCTATGAATGGAGCTCATGCCCAGGCAAGGCGGAAACGACTTGTGCTGCCAGGCGGTCGGGATGGTCGGTGCCGTCCAGGCGTAGGACCGGCAATGACTGCTGTGCAAGCCAGTCTTCATGTCGCGCCAAATTACGCCCGGTATGGCCGGGACCGGGCGCTTCGTACTGCGATGCCCATTCGGTAAACGCAAGGTGCGCATCGTGCATGTCGCCGCCCGGTGCTATGCGTTCTCCATGACGTTGCTTTTCGCGCTTTTTCAGCCTATCCATGCGCACTGCATGGGGCGTGACGACAAACACGATCAGGCTGGCATGCTCGATCAGGGCATCGCCCCAGCCATCGAACGAGCCGGCCAGGATCCAGCCATCCTCGCCCAATGCGTCGCGGATCAGGCTGACGCGCTCTTGCGGAGGGCGTTTGAGCAAAAAAGGCGGGTCGGTGGGTAGCCAGTAGAACTGGTCCACATCGATATGCGGCAGCCCTAACTGCCGTGCGAGCGTGGCACCCAGCGTCGTGACGCCGGCACATGACGCACCCGTGATATAGATGCGCGGCCGGTTGGTCATTGGGCGTTGATGCGGCTGAATACGCTTTCTGCCGCGGCAATGGTCTGGTTGATATCCGCCTCGCTGTGCGCGATCGAGACAAAACCGGCTTCGAAAGCGGATGGCGCCAGGTAAACGCCCTCTTCCAGCATGCCGTGGAAGAAGCGGTTGAATGCGTGTTTATCCGCCTGCATGACCTCGGCGAAGCTGGCGGGGCATTCGGCGCTGAAATAGAGGCCGAACATGCCGCCGACGCTTTGTGCACTGAACGTGACGCCGGCATTGCGTGCCGCCTGTACCAGGCCTTCGGTGAGTTGGCGTGTTTTCGCGGAAAGCGCTTCATGGAAGTCGGGGCGCTGCAATTGCTTCAATGTCGCCAGGCCGGCGGCAACGGCGACCGGGTTGCCGGACAAGGTGCCGGCCTGGTACACCGGCCCCAGGGGCGCGAGGAAGGCCATGACCTCGGCACGGCCACCGAAGGCGCCCACTGGCAGGCCGCCGCCGATCACCTTGCCGAGCGTGGTGAGGTCGGGTTTGATGCCGAACAATTGCTGTGCGCCACCCAAGGCGACACGGAAACCGGTCATGACCTCGTCAAAAATCAACAGGGTGCCGGATTGGGTGCAGAGCGAGCGCAACGCGGCCAGAAATTCCGGCGTGGGTCGCACCAGGTTCATGTTGCCTGCCACCGGCTCGAGGATGACGCAGGCGATCTCCTTGCCTAGCTCCTCGAATAGTTGTTTCAGCGCTTGCACATCGTTGTAGGGCAGGGTCAATGTATGGGCGGCGAGCTCGGGCGGCACGCCGGCAGAGCTGGGCTGGCCGAAAGTGAGCGCTCCCGAACCTGCCTTGACCAACAGGGAGTCGGCATGGCCGTGGTAGCAGCCCTCGAACTTGAGTATCTTGCTACGGTTGGTGAAGCCGCGCGCCAGTCGGATGGCGCTCATGGTGGCTTCCGTCCCCGAGCTGACCAGCCGCACTTGCTCCATGCTGGGGACGAGCTGCGTGATCAGTTGCGCCATTTCCAGTTCCAGCGCGGTCGGCGCGCCGAAGGACAGGCTGTTGGCTGCGGCGGCCTGCACGGCGGCAATCACGTCGGGCTGTGCGTGGCCGAGGATCATCGGCCCCCAGGAGCCAACGTAGTCGATGTATTCCTTGCCGTCTTCGTCCCATAGCCGCGAGCCAAGGCCGCGCTTGAAGAACACCGGCGTGCCGCCTACCGAGCCGAAGGCACGCACCGGCGAGTTCACGCCGCCCGGGATCAGGGTTTGGGATTGTTCGAATAATTGCTGGTTTCTGCTCATGGCCTGGCTCTAACTGAAAAGTTGGTTGAATTGACTGGCTTGTGTCTTGATGTCGGGAGCGTTCCACAATGCCCCGATCACGGCGACGGCATCCGCGCCCGCGTTGATGATGCTGGCGGCATTCTCCAGGTTGATCCCCCCTATGGCAACGACTGGCAGCCCGAGTTCATGCGCCCTGGCGAACAGGGCGATGTCGGCGCGTGGCGCGTTTGGCTTGGTGGAGGAAGGAAAACATGCACCGAAGGCGACGTAATCCGCGCCAATGCCGGCGGCCTGCCGTGCGAGGGCGAGGTTGTTGTAGCAGGAGGCGCCGATGATCTTGTGTTGGCCCAATGCCGCCCGTGCGGCGGCAATATCGCCGTCGTCTATGCCCAGGTGCACGCCGTCCGCATCCAGCCCGGCGGCAAGCTGGACGTCATCATTGATGATCAAAGGCACCTGGAAACGGCGGCACAAGGCCAGGAGCGCGCTGGCCTGGGCGTGGGCCTGTTCGCCGGAAACTTGCTTGTTGCGGTATTGCAGTACCCCGGCGCCCCCGGCGAGGGCAGCCTCGCAGATGGTCAGCAGCCTGGGCGTGTCGGTTTCATCCGGGGTGATGGCATACAGTCCATGGATTGCCGGGAGCTTATTCCGCGTCATCAGACTCTTCGCGCGCCCAGAACAAGCGGTCGGGGATATATTGCCCCATGCCGGGACGGAAGGCGTGGCGCAGCGAGTGCCAGGTATATTCCTGCGCTTCCGCGATGGCTTCCTCCATGCCCAGCCCATGCGCCAGGCAGGCCGCGATCGCCGAAGCCAGCGTGCAGCCGGAGCCGTGATAACTGCCCGGCAGGCGCTCGCAAGGATAGGAGCGCAACAGCTTCTGCGAGCCGTAAAGATTGTTGACGACTTGCGGCGAGCGCTCATGCGTGCCGGTAATCAAGACATATTCAGGCCCGAGCGCCAGCAGGCGTTCCGCCACCTCTTCGATAGAGGCGTGCTCGCTTTCGTCGGTATAGTCGCCGGTGAATGCCAGCCGCCGTGCTTCCAGGCTGTTGGGCGTGATCAGCGTCGCCTGCGGGAACAGCAAGTCTATCATTGCTTCCTGCATTGCCTCGTTGGCCAGCTCGTCGCCGCGGCCCGAAGACAGGATCGGGTCTATCAGCAACGGCACATCGGGATAATCGGCGACGATCTCGGCAATCACGGCGATATTTTCCACGCTGCCGAGCATGCCGAGCTTGAAGGCCGATATCTGCATATCTTCCAGGATGGTGCGCGCTTGCTCGTTGATGAGTTCCGCGTCCAGGGGGACGACATTTTCCACTCCTACCGTATCCTGAACGGTGACCGCCGTGACGACAGACAAGGGGTGGCAGCCGATGCTGGCCAATGCCAAGAGATCTGCCTGCAGGCCTGCGCCGCTGCTCGGATCTGTAGCGGCAAAGGTGAGTACGCTGGGAGGCATGAGGTTGATTGTTTCCATGGCGGATCCTGTCAGATGGATAAACGGGCTCGAACAGGCAATGACTGGCCGGGCCGATGTTTGAGCCGCTAACAAAACCCTCCTGTCGTCGTTGCTCTGCCTTACCGTACTCGTTAGTACTGTCTGCGGCAGAGCGCCTAACCAGAATCACTTCGCTGGGTTTTGTTAGAGGCTCTTATTCAAGAGGTCTATTTTAGCCTAATCACTCCTGAAAGGAGAGGATTGGGTTGCGATGGGCAGATCCGGATGCCGGGTGACGCGCATCATTGTGGATTCCGGGGGAAAGATGGCGAGTGTAATCGACATGCTTGATTAAGCCATATTTGAAAAATGGTTTTGCCTGATCGCGGCAAAGCCTTTTAGAATAAAAAGACACCGACCATTGAAAGGCCATTGCCCATGCCGCAATCCAGCCAGAATGATGCAGTTGCCGCACCGCCGTGGCATGCCCTCAAGTCGAGCGAAGCGCTTGAGCGCGTGCAGTCCAGCCCAGAGGGCCTGAGCAGCAGCGAGGCCGAAAAGCGGCTGCGGGAACACGGGCGCAACGAACTGCCCGCCCCGCGCCGGCAGCATCCCGTCATGCGCTTCCTGTCCCAGTTCAACAATGCCTTGATCTATTTCATGCTGTCCGCGGCGGTGATCGCATTCTTTCTTGAGCACGCCGTCGATTCGGCGGTGATACTCGCCGTGGTGCTGATCAACGCGATTGTCGGGTATATCCAGGAGGGCAAGGCCGAACAGGCGCTGGATGCCATACGCAACATGATGGTGCCGCATGTTACGGCATTGCGGGACGGACACCGCCAGAAACTGGACGTGGCCGACCTGGTGCCCGGGGACGTGATCGTGCTCGAGGCGGGCGACAGCGTGCCCGCGGACGCGCGCTTGCTCAAGGCCCGGCAGCTTTCCAGCGAGGAGGCCATCCTGACCGGCGAATCGGTCCCTAGCCAGAAGCAGGAGCAAGCCGTGGCAGAGGACGCCGACCTGGGGGACCGCCACTGCATGTTGTATTCCGGCACCATCGTGGCGGCAGGCCAGGGCCGTGCCGTGATCGTGGAAACTGGCAGCGCGACGGAAATCGGGCGTATCAGCAGCATGATTTCCAAGGTGGAAACCCTGGAAACGCCCCTCTTGCAGCAGATCAACCATTTTGGGCGCCTGTTTACCTGGTTCGCCCTCAGCCTGGCCCTGGGGTTGCTCGCGTTTGCCAAGCTGGTGCAGAACTACAGCTGGATCGACGGATTCATGGTGGTAGTGGCGATCTCGGTCGGGCTGGTGCCGGAAGGCCTGCCGGCCGTGATCACCATCACGCTGGCGATCGGCGTGCAGCGCATGGCGAGGCACAACGCCATCATTCGCCGCTTGCCCGCGGTGGAGACCCTGGGCGCCACCTCGGTGATCTGCTCCGACAAGACGGGCACCCTTACGCGCAACGAAATGACGGTCAGGCGCCTGGTGGCAGGCAAGGCGCATTACCTGGTCGAAGGCACTGGGTACGTGCCGGAGGGCGAGATCAAGCCGCAGGACGATGCGCCAGACCATGAGTGGGAAGACCTGGTGCGGGCAGGCCTGCTTTGCAACGATGCCAAGCTGGAGCAGCAGTCCGGACAATGGCACGTCCTGGGCGACCCGATGGAAGGGGCGCTGGTGGCGCTGGCGATGAAAGCCGGCAAGGATATCCAGCAGGAGCGCAACGCCTGGAAGCGGCTGGATGAAGTGCCTTTCGACAGCAAGCACAAGTTCATGGCGACGCTGCACCATCACCAGGAACACGGTACCTGGATGTTCATCAAGGGCGCGCCGGAAAGCGTGCTGGAAAGGTGCGGGCAGCCTGACCACGAGTACTGGGCGGAGCGCATCAGCGAGGCGGCACAGCATGGCGAGCGCGTACTGGGCTTTGCCGCCAAGCGTTGCGAGGACGGCAAGCAGCATCTCGAATTCAAGGACGTGGAGGGCAACCTGGAACTGCTGGGCGTCATGGGCTTCATCGATCCGCCGCGAGAAGAGGTGCTCGATGCCATAGCCAGCTGCCGTTCCGCCGGTGTCAAGGTCAAGATGATTACGGGCGACCATGCCGCCACGGCGCAAGCGATCGCCAAGCAGTTGCACCTGGCGGACGAGCCGGGCGTCATGACCGGAGCCGAGCTCGACAAGGTGCCGGATGAGGAGTTGAGCGCCGTGCTGGCGAAAACCAGCGTGTTTGCGCGCACTACGCCCGAGCACAAGCTGCGCATCGTCAAGGCCTTGCAGCAACAGGGCGAGGTGGTCGCCATGACCGGAGACGGCGTCAACGATGCACCCTCCCTCAAGCAGGCCGACGTGGGCATCGCCATGGGCAAGAAAGGCACGGAGGCGGCCAAGCAGGCCTCGGAAATGGTGCTGGCGGACGACAATTTCGCCACCATCGTCTCTGCGGTGCATGCCGGGCGCACGGTCTACGACAACGTGCGCAAGGTGATCGCCTGGACATTGCCGACCAACGGCGGCGAGGCGCTGGCGGTGGTGGTGGCGCTGCTGCTGGGCATGTCCTTGCCTATGACGCCGGCACAGATCCTCTGGATCAATATGGTGCTGACGGTGACGCTGGGGCTGGTGCTGGCTTTCGAGCCTTCCGAGCCCGATGTCATGGAGCGTCCGCCGCGCCCGCGCAATGCTGCCCTGCTTTCTCCTTTCCTGCTTTGGCGCGTGGGCTTTGTCTCGGTCTTGTTCACCATGGGCGTTTTCATCATTTTCGAATATGCCATGCGGCGCGAGCTGGGTGAGGAGGTGGCACGCACCATGGTGGTGAACACCCTGGTAGTGCTGGAAATCTTCTACCTGTTCAACGTGCGCTACCTCAATGCCAGGTCGTTCAGCTGGCGCGGGCTGGTCGGCACGCCGATACTGCTGATCGCGCTTGCGGTGGTGATCTTGGCGCAATTGGCCTTCACCTATGCCGCCCCCTTGCACGCCTTGTTCGCTAGCGCGCCGATTGACTGGAAAGATGGTCTCGTGATCATATTGATCGGTATTGCCTTCATGCTGGTGCTGGAATTCGAGAAAATGTTGATGCGAAAACGCGGCAAAACCAACGTGCTGGCAGAATCTTAAGGAAGGAAACCCTGGTGACGACAGAATTCAAGACCAAACGGCCACGCCAGTTGTTATTGGCTACCGATCTCGGCGCGCGTTGCGACCGTGCGCTGGACCGGGCGGTGCAGCTTTCGCGGGAATGGCATGCCCCGCTGACGGTGGTACATGCCTTCGAGCAGATAGAACCGATTGCAGACGAGCCCGGCTGGCGCCAGCCGCAAGATGCCGCCCTCGCTATCCAGGCCGAACTGGAGGATGCGACCGGCTTGCCCGGCATTACTGTCCGCGTGCTGAAAGGCAAACCGAGCGAGGTGGTATTGAATGTGGCCGAGGAGGTGCAGGCCGAGCTGATCCTCACCGGGGTCAAGCGCGACGGAGCCTTCGAGAAGGCCCTGCTCGGCGATACCGTGACGGAGCTGGCGCGCCAGTCCAAGGTACCGGTGCTGGTGGTGAAGAAGCGCCTGCGCAAGCCTTACGGCAAGATCGTCGTGGCAACCGACCTTTCCGAATTGTCGCGTGCAGCGTTGGCTCGCGCAGTGGACTTGTTCGGGCCGGAAAACCTGGTGGTGTTCCATGCTTCGTTCGCCCATTTTGCCAGCCGCATGGATGACAGGGTGGCCTATGAAAGCGAGTTGCGCAGCGACGCCATCCAGAACTGCCGGGACTTTATCCGCGAGGTGGCAGGCGACGAGGCGGCCGCCGGCATAGAGGTGGTGGTGGAATATGGCGAGCCAGACCTGTTGCTGGAAAAATATGTGCAGGACAAAAAGGTGGACCTGGTCGTCGCGGCAACCCGCGGCCGCAGCGGTCTGCTGGGCGTGCTGTTGGGCAGCGTTGCCATCCGCATACTGGATAGCGTCGCTTGCGATGTGCTGATTGTGCGCAGCTGAGCAGGCGATGGTATCCGGGCGGTTAACGACTTTCCCGGCGTTGTTGTCCTGCTTTGCCATACCGCTTTTCGCTGCTTGCGCAGCCCCTAGCCGTACCGTGGTGTTTTTTCTTAAGGTTTGTTAGCCGCTGACTATGATGCATGCGGATTACCTGGCCCGGATTGCTGCGTTGATGCGCGAACTGGGCATTCCGCAGCATATCGTGGTGGAAAGAAACCTGCCCTTGTTCCCGGAAGCGGAAGTATTGGTCGAGACCGCCTCGGCAAGCAGCAATGGCACCCCTTTCCTGCTGGAGCCCGATACTGCTGCCGCCTGGCATCGCATGCAGCAGGCTGCGCATGAGGAGGGCATCGCGCTGGTCTTGTTGTCCGCGTTTCGCAGCCTCGATTATCAGGCCGCCATCATCCGCCGCAAGTTACAGAAAGGTATGAGCCTGGAAGAAATACTTTCTGTCAGCGCTGTGCCTGGATACAGCGAACACCATTCCGGCCGTGCCGTGGATATTGGCGCTCCGGAATCGTTGAATCTAGAGGCCGCGTTCGAACGCACGCCAGCGTTTCAGTGGTTGTCGCAACATGCTCCCGGCCATGGATTTGCCATGTCCTATCCCAGGAACAACAAATACGGCTATGCCTACGAACCCTGGCACTGGTGCTTCCAGGGCGCGACGCATACACGGACTGTTTAGGTAATTCTGACAGGGTTTTCAGCGCTTTGCCTATCCAGGCACACGCGGCTAGACAGGTAACCTGAAAGCTCATTTTTGCAAGGAGCAATATCATGAGTCTTTCCCATGGAATCTTGCCCGGCATGCCGGTGATCTGTTCCCAGGGCGGCAAGTTCGCCACCGTGGACCATATGGAAGGCAGCAACCAGATCAAGCTGCAGAAGGATGAAAACGGCCAGCACCACTACATTCCCGTGAGCTGGGTAACTGCTACCGACAATGCGGAAGTCACGGTCGACCGCCCCGGCAAGCAGGCGATGCAGGATTGGTCCACTACCCCATTGCCGGAGAAATTTAGCTAGCGATAATTTTTAGCGATTAGCTCACGGCATATGATCAGAATGAGTGGCTCCACTGTGCGCTCAATATGTTGACTTTGGAGGAGAATTCTCCTTGGATGTTGTGGCGCACAGCCCCCTCACTGCTGTTGTCGATGCTGGAGTCCTTCATGCGCAGATAGGCGTAGCCGACATCGATGGTATTGAAGGAGTCCAGCTTCCAGCTTGCGCCAACCGCGAACCAGGTGCGGTCGGCATCCGGGATGCGGGGGGTGCGGTGGCTGGAATCGGGCACAGGCGTCTGATCATAGGCGACGCCTGCACGCAGGGTGAGCTGGTCGTTGTAGCGGTAGTTACCGCCTAGCGAAATCCGGTAGCTGTCGTTCCACTTGGTGGTAGTGACATTGTCATCCAGACCGCTGTCAAACTGGATGCGCAATTCTTTGAAGCGGCTCCAGTTGGTCCAGGTGACATCGGCCAGCAATTCCACTTTGTCGTTCAATTGTTGTGCCAGGCTGAACGAGACGGTTTCGGGCATGGAAAGGTTCGCAGTAATATCCGAGTTACTCAGGCGCGAGGCAAGCGGTGCGACTTGGTTGATTGCGGCGGAACGTCGAAAGCTCGCCTCGCCCTCCAACTTGTGTTTGATATGGGAACGGTAACTGGCTCCCAAGGTGGTGTTTTCCCAGGGTTTGTAAATCACGCCTAGGTTGAAACCCCAGCTGATGTCATCGCCCTTCATTTTGCTATAGCTGTCGACGGCTGCATTACCGGCTTGGCCCAAGCCACTGGGCGAACATACCCCTAATCCATTTAACGGACTGCCTAAGCAAAGCGCGCTTGAATCTATTGCATTCGTGAGTTCAGCTTTGACGTATTGCAGGCTGATGCCGCCGCCAATCGACCATTTCTCCGACGGCTTGAATGAAAGCGCCGGGTTGACATTGACGGTTATCAATTCGGATTTCAAGGCTTGGTAGCGGCCTTTCCAGCCGTTATCGTATTCCGAGGTCAGCCCATAAGGCACCGTAATCCCCAAACCAAACTTCAGGTCAGTGCTCAGGTCGCTGGCGAAATAGAAATTAGGTACCAGTTCCAAGGACGCGGCATCACCGCCATTGTTGCCGGAAATTGGAGTGCGCCCATTAGGGTCAATATAACTTGAGTTGGTATTACTGAGCTTCGCGCTGGGGAGAATGGCGCTGCCCCCTAGCACGATCTGTCTGCCTGCAGGCAGCCATGAAAGGCTGGCCGGGTTGAAGAACTGGACGCTGGCGTCGTCTGCTCGGGCTGCCATGCCGGCATAGGCATTGCCGAACCCGGACGCGCTTTGCTCAATCAGGGCAAAGCCCGCAGCATGCGCCGTCATGTTCACTCCACTGCTGATTCCCAAAATCGACAAAATGCATAAGCGCTTGATCATTTTTTTTATTTCCATCGGTGGTATTTGGCGTCAAGAGTGGATATTAACGGCAAAGTTTAAAGAATGTTGAATTTCTAATAATCAATCAGGCATTTACCTTGCAATACAATTGTGCTACGTCTGTGCGTGTAGTGTAATTTTTTTAACCTTTATGGGGAGTTCTTTATGAATGCCGTTGTTGATTTCAATCCTTTAAACACTGTTCAATTTGAGCAAGTACGTGCCCACTATGAGCCCGAGTTCGGTATTACATGGCTATTTATGCAGCCCAACCCGCGGCCGTGCTTCAACCGGATTTGCATGAGCGAACTGCTGATGAACCAGACGCAGATCGAGGCATCGCATGCCAATCCGCTTCACCGTCCGCAGCAGGCTACAAACTACCTGGTGCTGGCGTCCGATGTGGAAGGCGTGTTCAACCTGGGCGGCGACCTGGCAACATTCAAGGAAGCCATCGAGAAGAAGGAAAGGAGCAAGCTGCTGGAATATGCCCATTTGTGCATAGACAACCTCTGGACCTTCTACAACATGCAGGCCCCGATCACCACGATTTCCCTGGTCAAGGGCCAGGCCATGGGGGGCGGGTTCGAGGCGGCCTTGTCCGCGCATGTATTGATCGCCGAGAAGGGGGCGCTCATGGGCTTGCCCGAGGTGTTGTTCAACCTGTTCCCCGGCATGGGGGCGATGAGCTTCCTGTCGCGCCGGATCGGATTGAACGCCGCCGATAAGATGATCCGCTCGGGCAAGGTCTACACCGCCGAAGAGCTGTACGATATGGGCGTGGTGGACGTGCTGGCAGAAACCGGCCAGGGCGAGAAGGCGTTGCATGACTGGGTGCGCAAGACGCACAAGTCGCTGAACTCATTCCAGGCGATCCAGAAGGCCAAGCAGCGCGTCAACCCGCTTACCAAGCAGGAGCTGCTCGACATCACGGAAATCTGGGTGGATGCGGCATTGCGGCTGACCGAGCGCAACCTCAAGGTGATGGAGCGCCTGGTGCGCGCCCAGAACACCAAGGTGGGAGATCAGGAAGAAGCCGTCAGGGCAGCAGGATGACAGCTAGCTCGAGGCAGCCTGCCGACTACTCAAGTAGTCGTTGATGGCTTGCGTGGCTGCCTCGAACTCTTTCTCGAGTTGATCCAGCATGATGGTGCCGCGGAAACGCAGCTCCTCAGGACTGGCTTTGTCCATCATATCCGCTTGTTTGCTCACGGTGACCGCACCGACGCTCAGGCTATTGCCCTTGAGCGCATGGCAAAACTCGTGCAGTTCGCCATAACGCTTGGCGCCGAGATTTTGCTTGATGACTTTGACCAACGCTCCACAGTCGGTGACGTACTTGCTTAGGAGGCGGGGTACGAACATGCTGTCCTGCCCGCCCAGCAGTTCGAGTTCCGACAGCGTCGCAGGCGACAATACGTCGTTTGCCTTTGCCGCTTCCTGCGGCGGGGCCGCATTCTTTTTCGCATAAAACTGGGCCACCTGGCCCGAAACCGGCAGGCCGCCCTTGAGGCTGGCTATCGTGTCGAACAACAGCTTGGTTTCGATCGGCTTGGTCAGGTAGGCGTCGAAGCCCGCCACTTCGGCTGCAGACTTGGTTTCCACCGTTGCGTCGGCGGTAAACAGGATGAATTTGGTTTCCCTGTCGTCCGGCCGCAGGAAGCGATACAGCTTCAGCGCGTCTATCCCATTCATCCCGGCCATGTTGAGGTCGGACACCACGAGGTCGAACTGCTCGATTTCCAGCCTGTCCAGCAGCTCGTCGGCATTGTCGACCACGGCGACGTTGTGGCCGGGCAATTGCAGCAGCTTGACGATGATGGTCTGGTTGGTGACATTGTCCTCGCAAACCAGGATCTTGAGCGGCTTGGTGGAGGGCTGGGGATTGTTGTCGACCGCGGCAAGCGAGACGACGGGCGCAGGTGCGACGATTTCCAGCGTAAGGTCGAACCAGAACCGGCTGCCGACATTGAGGCCGCTGTTCAGGTGCAGCTCGCTGCCCAATGCTTCGACCAGGCGCTTGGCGATGGTGAGGCCTAGGCCGCTGCCGCCAAACTTGCGCGTGGTGGAGATGTCGGCCTGGGTGAAGCTTTCAAAAATGCGTTCGCGCTGCTCGTCGGAAATGCCGATGCCGGTATCGATGACCTCGATGCGGTATATGCCCTGGTCGGCTGTCGACTCCAGTGTGTGCACGGCAAGCGTGACCGAGCCGCGCTCGGTGAACTTGACGGCGTTGCCGACCAAGTTGGCCAGGATCTGCTGCAGGATGTAGGGATCGCTCTTGACGCGTACGTCGTCGAGGTCGATGCTTTTTTCCAGCGTGATGCGCTTGTTGAGCGCCTGGCCCTTGAATACCTCGATGGTTTGCTCGGCCAGCTCGCGCAGGGAGAGCTCGGTTTCTTCCACCTGCAGCTTTTCCTGCTCGATCTTGGAGAAGTCCAGCACGTTGTTGAGCTGGGCGAGCAACAGCTTGGACGAGCTCTCGAGCGTGCGCAGCAGCTCGTCCTGCTCGTGGTTGAGCTGCGTGTTGCGCAACAGGGTGCTGATGCCGATGATGCCGTTGAGCGGGGTGCGGATTTCATGGCTCATGTTGGCGACGAAGCGGGTTTTCGCGTGGTTCGCGACCTCGGCTTTCTGCCTGGCCTCCTCGATGCGCGTGATCAGGGTGGCGACGTAGAGCGGCAACGCCACCAGCATGAGCAACAGGCTGTAGCTGATGGCCCTGTGCTCGAGCCAGAACGGGTTGACGTTGATGGTGTAAAGAAAGCCGATCACGCTCAGCGCCTGGGAGTGGAGCAGGTATTTCTTGCCGAAGCGGAAGCCGTTGCCGAAAGTCACCCATAGGTATACCCCGACCAGGATGACCCCCAGTTCGCCCGTCATCGCCATGAACATGGTGGGCAGGCCGATATCCAGCCAGGCGCCGGACAGCCTGCGCAAGGCGGCATGGCTTGTCGTGAACAGGATCAGCCCGATCAATACGAAGGACAGCACCTGAAACACCACCGTCATCGGGATGGCGAGCGGGAAGGTATGGCTGATGGTGTTGAGGCCGGTGACTTCGCGGTAGATCAGGAAAGACAGGAACGCCATGCACAGCCAGATGCGGATGATCGCCTGCTCAAGCTCCAGCGGGTCGCAATGCCTGCTCAGAGTCAGCCAGTATTGTCTGGCCCGCTTGAAGGGTTGCATCAATGACATAGGCTGGTCGAGTTTTTCAAAGTTGGAAAGCACTGCAATCGGGATTGCAGCTCCGTGTCATTCCGGTTGCGTGTATTAGGTTGCGCTTAGATAAAGTTATATTCAAGTCCCCTGAAGGGGAAATTTGCAACTTTTAAACAGGCTCTTAGGAAGCATGACGCTTGTGAATTTCCTCGAACAGCATATGCACATCGGGTATGAGCTTGATCAATTCCGGGTCGAAATGCTTGCCGTTTTCCGCAATCAGGTATTCGATCGCCTTATCCACGCTCCAGGCCTCCTTGTAAGGCCGGCGGCTGGTGAGTGCGTCGAATACGTCCGCTACCGCCACAATACGGGCCGATAGAGGAATTTCCTGGCCGGACATGCCATAGGGGTAGCCCGAGCCGTCAAACTTCTCGTGGTGCGCAAGCGCGATCTCGCTGCCTTTCTGCAAATACTTGGACGGGCTGCCCTGCGGGATTTCATAGCCGATCAGCGGGTGCCGCTGCATGACCTTTTTCTCTTCGGGCGTGAAGGGGCCTTGCTTGAGCAGCACGCTATCCGGGATGCCGATCTTGCCGATGTCGTGCAGCGGGGCGGCCAACTCGATCAGCTCCGCCTCGTCTTCAGGGAAGCCCAGCGCCTCTGCCAGCACGCGGCTGTAAAGCGACATGCGCAGCAGGTGCTGTGCGGTGTCGTAATCGCGGTATTCCCCTGCGCGGGCAAGGTGCATCAGGGTTTCCTTCTCCCGCATGAGGATGTTCTCGGTGGCCTCGCGCACCATGCTTTCCAGCAGCCGGCTTTTGTCTTCCAGGGTCAGCCGCTGCTGGCGCAAGGTGATCAGGTTCTTGCAGCGCGCCATGCACTCATGCATGTCGACCGGCTTGGTGAGGAAATCGGTGACGCCCGCATCCAGCGCGGCATAACGGATCTCCACATCCTGCTTGATCGTGATCATGATGGTGGGCACGGTTTGGTACTGGGGCAGGCGCGTGATTTCATTGATGAAGCACAGGCCGTTCATGCCCGGCATTTCATAATCGACCAGCAATAGGTCCGCGGTGTTGTCTTGCGCCCAGAGCAATGCCTCGGTAGGCGAGGAGAACTCACATGTTTTGATACCGCGCCCGAGGTTCCTGACGATTTTGGACAGGATGGAGCGGCTGACGGCCTGGTCATCGAGTATCAGCACCTTGGCGGTATCAACGAGGTTGAGGGTCTTCATAATTACCTATGTTCTTAGTCCAGGGGGGGTACTAGGCACAGCCTCCACAATCGCTTCGAATGACGGACAATCGTTAATGCAGAGGATCAGTTGCGTTATTATCATACAGCCAGATGCAAAAGATTGAAGCATTGATGACATTGATTAATATTCCCCAATCTCAAATCCCAGCAAGCCATTGCAGGAAATTAGGCTTATTACCGTACTAAAATCATTGAGCAAAACTCGCCTGACATTGCGCTCTGCCCTACCCCGCCCCTTGTACCGCCTGCGGCACGGCGTATGGCCAGGATCGCTTCACTGAATTCTGTCAGCCCTAAATAGCAGAATATCGGCAATCGCCAGCATTTCTGTAAAACTTGGTAAAACCTGAGTCCAATTAACGCCCTCGCCGATATGCGGCGGTCAACTGCGCGGGGATACCGCACGCGCGAGGAAGAACGCCAGCCCCACGAAGAACAGTACCACCAATAAGGCATGGCGCAAGGAATAATGTTCCCCAATAAATCCCAGCAACGGCGGCCCTGCCAGAAAGGCGACATAGCCAGCTGTCGCGACGATGCTGACGCGCGCGGTGGAGTGGCTGCCGTCCCCGGTATCGCCCGCCGCGGAAATGGTCAGCGGGAAGCCAAGCGAAGTGCCCAGGCCCCAGAACAGGACTGCCGCGGCGGCGACATAAGGATGGTTGGCAAAAATGACCATGCTGATCCCAATGACGCCCAGCAGCGCGCTGGCGCGGACCACAGACACCCTGCTGTAGCGTTCGAGGAAGTAGTGGCCGCTGAAGCGGCCCAGCGCCATCATGCCGGCAAAGCCGGTATAGATCATGGAGCCGATGGCGGCGCTGAAATGATGTTCATCCACCATGAGGATCGGGATCCAGTCCGTCGCCGAACCTTCCGCCAGCGCCATGCCCAGCACGATCAGGCTGATACACATCAGTTGCACGTCACGCCACGGCTTGAACGGCTGGTCCATCTCTCCATTCATGTTGGATTGGCCGGATTGAGGCGTTGATTCGATTCCCACTCCCGCTGGAATTGATCTCAACCCCCACAAGATCACCGGAACGCCCGCCAGCGCAGTGAGTGCAAGATGCCATGCCACCGGGAATGCAATACTGGCCAGGCCAATACCGACAATGCCGCCCAGGAAGGTGCCCAGGCTGAAACCCGCATGCAGCATGGCAAGCGCGGGTTTGTGCGTGATGCGCTCGACTTCTGCGCCCTCGACATTGAGTGCGATCTCCCCTAGTCCGATGCCCAAGCCGAACAGCATCAGGCCCAGCGCGACCAATAGCGCCAATGTCGACGCCAACCCTGCCGCCATGACGCCCAGGCCGACCAGCAGGGTCAGCATGCCTGCACGGATCACGGGCTTGGTGCCGTAGCGCTGGACCAGCTTGCCGGAACTGAGCACGCCGGTCATGGCGCCAACCGAGATGCTGAACAGGATCAAGCCCATTTCTGCGATCGAGACGCCGAGCTGGTCCCGGATCGCAGGCGTCCGCGTAACCCAGGAGGCGACGGCCAACCCGGCCAGCAGGAAGAAAGAGAATAATGCCTGGCGGCGATGTATTGCGGTTTTCATGGATAAATACAGGCGTATCGGGCAATGCCAGCCCGGTTGACAGCGATATAAAGTTATAAAGAAAAGCCGCGGCCTTGAAGTCAGTGGAGGCCATCCTAACATTGCCTTGGCCGCAGAGGATGGTATTGCCGTGAAATTTCGGAGATTGGAGCGGGCGACGGGAATCGAACCCGCGTATCAAGCTTGGGAAGCTGGCGTTCTACCATTGAACTACGCCCGCACAGGCGAGCAATTATACCTGTTTATCCCATGCAGAACATGCTCATGGTGCGACATTATGCCGCATCGTTGAGATGCCCCATTCCAACTACAATCCAGCGTTTTGCAATACATCAATATGCAGTTTTGGAGCCGGGAGCGGAAATGAAGGTCGAGGTAAGAACGCGCGCGGGAGCGCATCAGGCAATGCCGCTGAAATGGACGGCGCTGGTGCTGGCATCCGTATTCAGCAGTGTTGCGCATGCGGAGCATGAGCATCTGGAGCACCTGCCGGAAATCGAGGTGACGGCGCATGCGCATGACGGCAATAGCGACTTGCACAAACGCATGGTCAACAGCGCCGACGCAGCCAGCCTGCTGCAGGATTACACGGGCGTGTACTCCTACCAGGCAGGGGGAATCTCCGCCCTGCCCAATATCCGCGGGATGAACGACAACCGCATCCGTATCCTGGTCGACGGTGCGGAATTGACGGCCGCCTGCGCCAACAACATGAATGCGCCGCTGACCTATATTTCGCCAGCCGCAGTGGCCAATGTCAGCGTGCTGGCCGGCATTACGCCCGTGAGCATGGGCGGCGACAGCATTGCCGGCACGATCACTGTGGACTCCGCCAAGCCTATCTACGCTGCCAATGCCGATGCATGGTTATACAAGGGCAGTTTCTCCACGGTGTACCGCAGCAATCTCAACGGGTTGAGCACGGCGCTGAATGCGACGGCAGCCAGCGACAACCTCAGCCTGAACTTCACCAGCACCATGGACCGCGGCCAGAGCTACCGCGACGGCAACGGCGACAAGGTGCGCGCGACCCAGTTCGAGCGCCATATCCAGACGCTGACGATCGGCGCCAAGGGCGAGAATGAGGATTTCGTGCTGCGCCTCAGCCACCAGGAAGTGCCGCACCAGGGCTTCCCCAATCAATACATGGACCTGGTCGACAACAAGGCGGATTCCATCAATGCGAGCTACAGCCGCCGTTTTGCCTGGGGCGATCTGGATACCCGCGTCTATTGGCAGGAAGTACGCCATGAAATGGGTTTCTTCACCTCCGAGAAGACCGGCGCCATGCCGATGAAGACGCATGGCAAGGATATGGGCTATAGCGTGAAAGCGACAATTCCGATTGGTGATATCCATATCCTGCGCCTAGGGAACGACCTGCATCGCAATACGCTGGATGATTTTTGGCCTGCGATATCCGGCGATACCATGATGATGGGGCCTAACACTTATGTGAATATCAATGACGGCCGGCGTGCCCGCGCCGGCATATTTGCGGAGGTGGAATCCCAATGGGACAGCCGTTGGAGTTCCCTGCTGGGCGCCCGTATTGACCATGTGCGCACCAGCACCGGCGAGGTGCAGGCCTATGGCGGCATGATGGGCATGGCGGATATTGCCGCTGCGAGCGCGTTCAACGCGGGCAGCCGTTCTGCCAGCGACAATCACTTCGACCTGACTGCGACAGGGAAATACGAGATTAACGAAAATTCCAGCATCGAATTTGGATATGCCCGCAAGACACGTTCGCCCAATCTCTACGAACGCTATTCCTGGGGAGCCGGCACCATGGCGCGCACCATGATTGGTTGGTTTGGCGAGGCCAACGGCTATGTCGGCAATCCCGATTTGCGCCCGGAGAAAGCGAACACGGTAAGCGCCACCCTGGATTGGCATGACGCCGGGAAGGAGTCTTGGCAAGTGCGGCTGACGCCTTATTTCACCTATGTACAGGATTACATCGGTGTCGAGCGTATCGGGACGTTCAATCCTCTGGGTCGCGCCGGCACCACCAATGCTTTGCTGCGTTTTGACAACCAGGATGCACGCTTCTATGGCATCAATGGCGATGCCGCCAAGCAACTATGGCAGGACAGTGCCTGGGGCGAAGGCCGGCTGCGCGGCAGCTTGGCCTGGACGCGCGGGGAGCGCACCAACGGGGATTCGCTCTACCAGATCATGCCGCTCAATGCGCGTATCAGCCTGGAGCAGAAGAAGGGCGCCTGGTCCAATGGCATCGATGTGCAGTTCATCGACAGCAAGACGCGCGTCGACCATGCGCGTTTCGAGCCTGAAACGGGCGGCTATACCCTGGTGGATCTGCGCAGTAGCTACCAATGGCAGAAGGCCCGTCTCGATTTCAGCGTGACCAACCTGTTTGACCGCTACTATCTGTTGCCCAACGGTGGCGTGAACTATGCAAATTGGAAAGCGGAGAATGCGGCAGGCCCGATGAGCGCGCTGGCTGGCATGGGCCGCTCGGTCAATGTCGGTTTGACGCTGGATTTCTGATCAGGCGCGCAGCTTGACCGGACGTTCCGCTCCGAACATCCGGACATAGCGTTCACGCATGGTGGCGCTGCCCTTCATGCCGCCCTGGTGCAGGTACAGCCAGGGCTGCTTGAAGCGCTCGCGGTGTTGCAGGATGCAGGCCCAGGCCGGCAAGTCGTACAGCAGGTCGAAACTGATGCCGGTTTCTGCCGCCAGTTCGGCCTGCAATTCCCACAGCTCGCGGTACAGCGAGCCAAAGCGGTAATGCGGCTCCTGCGCCAGGATGACGGGGTGGCGTTGCTGTTGCAGGGTTGAGAACACCTGCTGCAGATAAGGCGTATCGCCATATACCGGCGTCGTCACGACCTCCATGCCTGGCAGCGAGGCGGCCAGGTGGCAGGCGCTGCTCCCGGTGCCTGATGGCAGGAATACCTGCTGGAATCCCAGCGTGCCGGCTACCTCGCTGATTTCAGCGCCCAGATATCCGAAACCGTGTGCTACATGTGCATGGTTGGCTCCCTCGGCGAATATCCATTCATTCTCGCTGGGCACGAACGCCTGCTGCGTCATGCGGCGGTATAGCTTGCTGTCGATATGCAAGTGCATGCCGCGATCCAATGCCAAGGCCAGGTTGCCCTTGGGCTGTGTTTTCAGCTCGTCGGCGAGGTATGGCAGCACATAATGAAATTCCGTGCCCATGAGTTGTGCGAATGCACTCAAGGCCAGCATGGCGTTGGACTGGGCTGAGCCATAGCTCCAGATGCGCTTGGCGGGCGGCAGTGAGGCGAGGTTTTCCAGGTAGTAGGCGAGTTTGTAGAGTTTATTGCCCTCGATCGCCTCGAAGTATGGTGCCGGGACGGCCTGGCAGAACGCAGGCGCTGGCGCGGTCTTGAGAATGCGGTTGCCTGACAGAGTGGCAGGCGACAACAGTGCGGACTCGATGCGCAGGATGAAATCCATTCCGGCAAAACTGCATTGTAGGTAGCTGAAGCTGGGCAGGGCCATGGGCAAGACTCGGTAAATTCTTATGATGATACTTAAGCAAAACCCAGACCATCAACAAGAAAAAACCGGCCAACAGGCCGGTGGAGGGAGTATTACTAGAGGAGAATCAAATCACACTATTTGACTAGTGTTTGGTACAGCTCTTGTTGAAGGAGTCGATCTGCTTCTCGGCCTCTTCCTTGGAGATGCCATAAAGCTCCTGCAACTTGCCGGATAACATTTCGCGGTTGCCCTTGATTTGCTCGAATTGGTCGTCGGTAAGCTTGCCCCATTGCTGGCGCACCTTGCCTTTGAGTTGCTTCCAGTTACCTTCTACTTGATCCCAGTTCATGGTGTACTCCTTGTTGAGTTGTTCAGGTAGAAAATCGCATGGCGATTCATCTGGTACCCATGGTAGAGCATGCGTGGTGTAGGGAGAGTCGGGATGAGGATGAATTGCATGTCAGCATGCACTGACATGCAATGAAGCCCCGATGCTAATTGCCGTCTGGTAACCAGGCGCGGCGCCATTCGTGCAGGTGTTCCCCCTTCAGCATCCAGTTGCCCAGCACCTCCTGGCGCAACGCGTCTCCTGCCTTGGCCGCTGCATCCAGGTCTGCAACATGCATGCGGATGGCATCCACCCAGTCGCGGAAGCGGTTCTTCACGCGGGTGACGGGCAGGTCGTCTTCCTGGTAGCAGCGGATATCGCTGCAAATGACCGGGAAGCCGCATGCGCCATATTCCAGCAGGCGCAGGTTGCTTTTGCATTCATTGAACAGGTTCTGCTCCACCGGTGCCAGGGCAAGGTCGAGGTTCAGGCCGGCCAGGGCTGAGGGGTATTTGTCGATAGCCACCCCGCCATGGAATTCATGCACGCAGGGGCGCAACGCTTCGGGACACATGCCGAAGAACACCCACTCCACCTCGTCCGCCAGTTCCTTGACCACATCGGCGATCAATTCCAGATCCCCGGTATGGCTGTTGCCCCCAGCCCATCCCACGCGAGGCTTCGCTGCAATGCGGCGTTGGCTTTGCAGACCCTGCCACCAGCCGACGGGCAAGCGGTTCTTGACGACGCGGATATCGGCGTGCAGGTTGGAGAATGCTTCGGCCAGCGCCGGGGTGGAGACGACAAAGCGGTCGACGAAACCCAGCCCCTGCCGCAGGGCTTTGACGGCATCCTTGGTGATGTGCTTGCGGTGGATGCTTCTCATCGGCAGGTTGGGCAGGTAGTCGTCCAGCTCGTAGACCTTGAACGCCTGGGAAAATGCCTTGATCCTGCGTATCGCTTCCACGCGGTCTTGCGTAGTCTGGCGCTGCAGCACGACGGCATCGGGCTGGTAGCGCTCGAGTTCGACCGGCGATAGCAGGTTGCCAGATATCGTGCCGTCGACGAGTGCCGCTTCGCGCATGGCAATGAGCGGCTGGATGACGCGGTAATGGCCGCAGCCATAGGGGTCGGCATGGTGGGCGAGGATGGTCGGGAGCGGCTTCCATGATTGCAACGGGCGCCAGGACAACGGCGGCTCGGCAAGCTTGAAGCCTGGCTCGGCTTGGACCGAGAAGCCGGGGTTGTAGGCCGGGTCGCGCGCCAGTACGGGCAGCCAGCGGGCGTACATGGCATCCTCTTCCCGCGTGCTGGCGGCAGCGGCGGCCGGCATGTCCATCAATAGCGTCACCCGCGGCGTCCAGACATTGAGGAAGCCGGCCTGCTGCAGTTTGAGGCACAAGTCGACATCGAACCAGCGCGAAAGCAAACGGTCCTCATCAAAGCCGCCCGCCTGCAGGAATAGCTCGCGGCGCAGCAACAGGCATTCGCTGCTCAATGCGGAATATTGCTGCTCAACCTGCAAGCGTTGCATGTAGCCGCCCTCGTCGTGGGACAGGCCTTCAAACGCGCGGCCCGCCGGGCCGTTGAGGCCGAGCAGCAAGCCGGCATGGCGTATCTTGCCGTCGGCGGAAAGCAGTTTGCCACCGACGGCCCCTACCTCGGGGCGCAGGCCGTGGTTGAGGAGTTGTTGCAGCCAGTCCTGGTTGAGGATGCCGGCGCCGTCTCCCAGCCAGAGCAGGAAGTCGCCGTGCGCATGCTGGGCTGCCTGGTTGCACAAGGCCTCGCGCGTGATCGCGGCATCGAAGCGCAGGACGCGCAATTGCGGCAAACCCATGGACTCGATGCCAGCCAGCCAGGTGCAAATATCCGCAGCCTGATTGCCGTGGTCCAGCAACAGCACCTCGTAATTGGAGTAGCTGGTGTTCTCGAGCAGGGTTTCCAGGCAGCGCTGCACTTGCGGCAGCCGGTCCTTGACGATGACCAGGATACTGACGCCGGGTTGCTGCGCATGGCCGTAATCGATCGCATAGCACCTCGGCAAGTGGTTGTGGACGACAGGCTGCTCATAGCCGCGTGCAGCCAGGTGCTGCGCGATGACGGCCTGTTCTTCCGGATATGCCTGCAGGTTCAGCTGCTGGCCGATCAGCAGCGGCTCGCTGATATGGGCGATGCTGCCGAAGCCTGATTGCTCGATCAGGCGCAATTGATATTCCAGCTCAAAAGCACGCCCCGATGTGGCGGAGAAGCCGCCTTGCTCAATCAGGCTTGTTCTGCGGAACAGCCAATGCGGAGACATGCTGGCGGGGAAGCTGAGCAGCAAGTCCAGATTGAGGTCCGGACGCAGGTTGAGGCCCAGCTCGTTGTCTTCCAGGCGGATGATGTCGTCGGCATAGGCGGCGTGGCAGGATGCCGGCAAGGCCGGCAAGTCCAGCGCGGCGATCAACAGGCCGCTGGGCATGAAGTCTGACCCGGCCTCGGCCAGCAATATCCATTCCGCCTGTGTTTCGGCAATGGCGCCGTTGACGGCGCTGGCGCTGTTGTCGCTTGGGTCAAGCGTCAGCACCTTGGCCTTGTCCGCAAGATTTGGCAAGGCCAGGGGCGAGAGTACCCATATTTCCACGTTGCGGTAAAGATTGCCTTCTTGCAGGCTGGCCAGCGTATGCTCGATAGCCTCGGCCGAGCCGGAGTGATCGAGCAGCATGACGGCAATGCGCGGGCCGCCCTGTTGCGCCGCCAGGTGCTGGTCGATGAGCGCCTGCTGTACCGTCGTCGGGCGGCGTATGCCCATCCAGTTTGCCAACGACACACTGCCCAGCCCCGCTGCGCGGTGCAATGCGGCCAGCAGGTTGACCGGCTTGAACACCCGCGCCTTCAATTGCGTAATGGGCGCGACGCCGACCAGCTTGTTGTCGCCCGACATGCGATACCAGCCCAGGTCGCGGATGGCCTTGCGGAAGTCCGCATGGCCCTTGTCGCCAATGCCGACCTGGTCGCGGCCTACCTGGCTGAACTGCGCGCTGGAGACGCGGAACTTGGTCAACGGCTTGGCAAGAAACGCCAGGTTGCCCCGCTGCAACAGCTTGGCATACAGCGCCAGGTCGCCAACCCAGTGGATCTCCTTGCCATTGAGCGACATCAGCTCATCGGCAATCGCCAGCAGGTCGTCACGCCGCGCCAGGATGCAGCTCGGTTCGCCGATGAAGTTGATCGTGTGGTCGCCCAGGAACGAGACCAGTTCCTTGCCGTCGATCAGCACATCGCCGGAAAAAGGGAAGCAGGTCGGCAGTATGTCCGGCAGCGGTTCGCCGTCGTCGTCTACCCGCTGGCGCCGCGAGGAAGCCAGGGCGACGTTAGCTTCGTGCTCGATTGCTGCAACCAACTGCGCCACGCATTCTGGTTCCAGCACATCGTCGTCATGCAGGAGCTTGATATATTTTCCCTGGGCAAGCTTGATGCCTTTTGCCGTGCTGCCCAGCTCCTCAAGCCTGTATGCGTTCTTGGAGTAGCGGATGGGCAATGTCGAGCCAGCCTGCTTCTGTTTTGCCAATTCGGCGATCTGCTCATTTGCGCTGTCATCACAGACGACCAGTTCCAGCGCAGGATAGGTCTGACCAATCGCGCTATCCAGCGCCTGTTCAATAAACTGGAACTTGTAGGCCGGCATGACGATGCTGACCAGCGGGAATTCACCTGCCATTCCTTACCACCTTTTGCGCAATTGAGAAGATTAAGCCCGGGTTTGCAGTATACGTCGGGCGTGGTCTTGCCTATTGCCAGAACAATAACAATAAAACCCGGTTAATATCCGGATGGCGGTCTTGATAATCACGGTTTGATATCACAACAGCTCGATAGAGCGTCATTATGGAGTCATGAGAATGAGGCACCCCAGCAAGATTCACTCGTTGGAGAAGATAAAGAAGATCGGCATGCCGATAGGCACCGTCCTGGATGTGGGGGTGCTGACAAGAACGCCTGAGCTGATCGAGGCATTTCCAGACTTGCACCATCTGCTATTCGAGCCCTACTCGGGCTGGAATGACAGGATAGCCCACCATTACCGCGACCTATCGCATGAGATATTGAATATTGCCGTGTCGGACCAGGACGGCACGGCCACGTTGGAATTACGATCGGTCAATCCGGATTACGAAGTGACCCATACCGGGATCGTGCAGGAGCCGGGTAGCGGCCGCGAGAGCATCACCGTGCCGATGTCCAGGCTTGATACGGTGCTGGCTGATCGCCAGGCCCTTCCTGGACCGTACCTGCTCAAGATTGATGTTGATGGGCACGAAATGGCAATCTTGCAAGGCGCAGAACAAACCCTGAAGCAATGTAGCGTCGTGGTGATAGAGGCAGCC
The DNA here is from genome assembly GCF_054072455.1 of Methylobacillus pratensis. Classification (NCBI taxonomy): domain Bacteria; kingdom Pseudomonadati; phylum Pseudomonadota; class Betaproteobacteria; order Nitrosomonadales; family Methylophilaceae; genus Methylobacillus; species Methylobacillus pratensis. The sequence continues at coordinate 406,796 of NZ_JBSUSR010000002.1, read as the reverse complement.
ATAGGGTCCCTGATGGAGCGGGCCAAGGTGCTTGAGTCGGCAGGGTTTACTCTGTTTGATATCGTTGACATTTGCTATTACGACGATTATCTCTGGCAGGTGGATTTGGTGTTTCTCAATACTCAAATGATGTTGGAGAATCAATGTGGCCTACAGCATATCCAACAATACGATTTTGTCAAAAAATTCCAGGGTTATTTTCCTTTCAATGATTAATTGATTGTATGGTTGGTGCCTTTACCTGCCCCAATCTCCTAACTAACCCCAAGAGTGCATGAAAATGAAAAATTGCTTTGCATTCTTAAATGACTCTCATGGAGCGTATTGGCTTCGCATTTAGAAACAGGGTGACACAGGGCTTGCAGCCGTCTAATCGCAGCAGTGGAGGCGGTAGGAGTAATTAATCTGGAGTCAGGCAAACACCCCAGTCATAGTGCTCTACACTTGTTTCTGCGCACATACCTGCAAACCAGGCTCGGGCTTGCTGGCTGACGGAGAGATCAATGGCAATGGCATCAGGATATTGTTTGGCTTGCTCCAGAAACTGGCTGCTTGACCAGCAGGGTGTCCCATGGATTACAGGAGTGGTCGGTTCGTCATGAATGGCTGCAATGACTTGGCCATATCGCTGCGCAATACCGGCGCCGAAAGCAAGGCCTAGGCGCGACAGCGGAGCCATGAGGAAAACAGGTCGGTTTCCTGCATGGTTGGGCCGATGGAGTTTTCTTCCATCTAAGCTGGTAAAGGTTTGTAATACCGGGTCCGTTGCGTGAATGGCCAAAAGATTATAATCAGCCTTGAAGAGCTTGTACTGTAAGCTCTCCAGCACGTAGGACAGTGCTGTGAGGTCGCTTTTGATCCACTCGATCAATATGATGGGTTTGCATGTCTCCAGGGTTTTTCTTCCGCCACGCAAGGCTTCTATCTCCATTCCTTCAATATCGATCTTGATAAAATCCAGACGGCTGAGGTTGAGGCTGTCGATGGAAATCATTTTGGTTGGAATGAGTGCGGATTCATTGTATTGAATGGGTTGGCCAATAAACTCAGTATCATGATTTTGCCGTATCTCAAGACTGCCATAACTGGCTGGGTGATTGTAGTCAGGTTGTGGAACTCCGATCATGCCTTCATTTTTACCAATTGCGCTCCATATAGCGCGTGCATTAAGGCAATTATTGATAGCGAGATTGCCGGCCAATGCATAAAAAATCCGCTCCTGCGCTTCGAATGCGGTTACCGAACCCCAATTGTGCATGAGCCTAGACCATTCAACGACATGTACTCCTATATTCGCTCCGCAATCTAGAGCGACTACACCATCTCCGAAATGATCTCGTCTAGATCGCAAGAGATCAAGCGCGAGCGCCACCTCCGAATGATCGAAGGATGAATGGTTCAGTAATTGCCATCCCACACCATAGTGGATGCCATCTGGCGTGCTGTTGTAGTCGTTCCGGTTCAGAATCATTGTGCCATGATGAGTGGATGCGAGAACAAATGCAGCGGGTTTGGGAGGTAGCATGATCAAGCTTCTTAGAATAGATGGATATGGATTTTATTCGTTTAGTTGCTGGTAGCTGTGATATTCACTATTTCCAGTGCTGAAATATCGGTTTCGTTATCCAGTGCTTTGAATACAAGGTTGAAAACATCGTCTACTGTGATATCCCTGATGCATGGTACTGCCTCGTGTATTTTTCGGGGAAAGGAGCAGAGCCATTCGCAGCCATAACATTCCATCTTCTTCGTGGCAGCGAATGGCTTTATCCCGTTAATCTCGGCAGGGTATGGCAGAAACATACCATAGTGCCCTCCTCCGAGAATGCAGACGGATGCTGTATCCACGGCAGGCGCAATGTGTATTGCAGAGGTATCGTTACTGACTAACATCTTGGCTCCGCGAATCAGTTCAACGAACTCGATGAAGCTAGTCTTCCCCGCAAAATTTAGAACATTGGCTGATATATTTTCTTGAATGAAATCACACAATGGTTTTTCGTCTTTTGTTCCACATAGCACGATAGTCCAGCCGAAATGAAGCTGCAGTTTTTCCCCTAGTGCTACAAAATTCTCTATAGGCCAACGACGCCCGCTCCAAGATGCTCCAGGGAAAAGAATGCAGTAATCGAGGTTGGGAATGATTGCCGGAATAGTTGTTTTAGGTAGTTTGTGGATGGCAGGCGGTAATTCTTTTTTTATCAGTAGAGAAGCAAACTCTGCATTTCGCAGGATTTCTGAAACATGCGGGGTGGGTAATAAAGATGTAAACAGCGTTGTATACCAGGCATCAGCGGCTATTTTTTCTGTTTGCGTGAGGCGTGGGTGAGGGTGGCAATTCCAGCCGATACGATGAGGAGCGTTGCTTGCATTCACCAAGCCTTCGGTTTCAAGGTAGCTTCGATAGAATGTTGGATTAATGACAATGTCATACTGGTGTATCCATATTTTCAACATGATGCTCCATCGGTAGAGCAAGGTTTGGCTCAACAAGGATGGATTGATGGCTATTACCGCGTCCCAATACGGTAAGGTTTCGGCATATTCTGCCCAATGAGCATTTGCAAACAACGTGATCTTGAATTCTGGATAATGATTACGGATATGGCGGGCGCTCTCTAACCATAATATGAAATCTCCGGCACCATCCAATCGAATCAACGCTATTTTATGATCGGGAAACTTCCATCTGCCTAGATGGGCGATCAACCAATCTCCGGCCTGACGATAAAACGATTTTCTATCCTTTTTAACACGAAGTTTCTTTTGATTATAGAGCCCAGTAAAAATACCTTCTGCCTGCCGAAATGAGATGCAGCCGATGTGATTTTCCTGACAGAAATGATCGAAAAAGTATTTGGGTTTTGGGTTCTCGCATGTATTGATGGCAATCAGGCCCACATGCTTCTTTGTCAGCACTGCAAGCTCTTGCGTCGTGATCAAGGGGACATTGCAGTAATGCTTTTCTTCCTTCGCGCGAAAATCATCCACAACAGCAATAATCTCGCATCCTCTCTCTTCTGGAGGCAAGTTGAGCAATGCAAACCCCATGCCGTTCGTGCCCAATATCACGACTTTTGCATGTTTTCCTTCACGGCGCAGGATTTTTCTGACTGGGCTTGGTATACCGATTGAAAGAAAATTCATCATGATCAGTGTGCTGGTGACGATGGCTGGTATATCAATTTAGCAAGCATCCGGCACAGGTTTTCAATGGTTCGTCGTTCGTCACTGCTGGCCAGGTCTTGATGAATCATGGCTTGGCGTTGATAGCCAAACAATGGATAGCCAAGGGCTTCGAATCGTACATCCTTAATGAGCAGGTCGACAATATGACCGCCTTCGGGGCCGAATCCGGAGAGCTCCCAGATGATGAAAAGATCATGCTTAATCGCTTCCGGGATACGCGCTAGCTGTTCAGAAGCCGTTGCAAGGTCGCCGTTTGTAATACGGATTCTGATAGTGGAGAAAGGCGTAGGCGTGTTTTTGGTGGTCCAAGGGCTGGCGCCAAGGTTGAAGAATATCGTTGGCATCAACTTGGTGCTACCGGGTCCGCCGAGCCAGGTAACTTTCTTGTTTAATGATTGCAGGTTATTCAGACTGTGTGAGTATGCAGGATGCTGTGCATATTGACGCAGTAAGCTTGCTGCCACTGCTTCAATATTGTTCTTGAAGTGTTGCTGACCGTTTTGATCGGAATAATCACGTAGCTTTTCGTCCTTGTGCAGTGTGCGAATCGACAGACACGGATTATTGACGGCATAACCCTCTATACGCAGGAGGGCGACAATCGCGGTGTCGCAGCCTAGCGTGCCAATCAATACGGATGATAGTGATGCCGGGGTTGAGATCGGGGTGTTGAATACATAGCAATCGTAAGAAAGATAGTTTTTTTCGAAGTGGCAGCGTCCATCGGGCGACCAAGGGGCCCAGGGTGGATGCGGTTGCAGGCTTTGCAGATATTCTCCGGTCGATGTCTGATTCCAGCGTGTTAGCGCATAAATGGGAGCATGATTGGTAGTGAGGCCATCCCTCAGGTCGTGCACTGCTTGTGCCGGTAATAACATATCGGCGTTGACGATGGCTGCTGAAACATTTCCCAGTGAATTGGCGTAGTCGAACAGGCTGTTGTAATACGGGCGCGAAGTGATGGGTGCGAGTACTAGTTTGCCTTGTGCCAAGTATGATCTTAACGCATGTGCTTGATCATCTTGCAGCAGGTCTTCCAACGCAGTGACAGGCCCCTCCAATAATACGTGGACATGATCTATCGAGGGTTCGCTGCAGTTTGCCAATAGCGTTTCCGCGCAATTCTTGACATCATCCGCATCCCCGGTAACGCGGAACGTGGTGATGAGTGCGAAAGGACGCGGTTGCGGTTTATGCGCGATGACTTTGGCGCGGACAGCGTTATGCCTCGTGTTTGTTTTATGGTCTTGTGGATAATGTACGGCAAGGCATTCGCATATCGCCAGCATGATGGAGGGGGATTTTTCCTGCAGGCCTAATGATATGGCATCGCGCAAGATGGTGTGAATGCTGTCTTCTGGCAATGCATTAACCTGGGTTGTCAGGTTGATATGGTAGTGGCGCGCTGCCTGTAGTTGGATTTCTGCCTTCACGGATTTCACCAGCCAGGTATTGAGGAAGGCGACAAATCCCGTATCTTCCATCATGGACTGGCATATATTTTCATTACCACTGATCAGGCACCAGATGAACAGTGAGAACTCGCGCAAGCGCCTTGCGACGGCAAAAGGTGGTTGTCTGAAGCCTGGTGTCGAGATGATGGGGTGTGTAGGTGCATAGATCCAGCCTAGCACGTTCTTCAACGCGGCTTCATGGCGCTCTAGTTCTGCAGCCAGGGTAGGTGCTCGGCAAACCCTGTGCTGTGCGCCGCCTTGCTCGACGTATTCTGAAGTGACGCCGGTGCTCAATACCTGGGCGAAAAGTAGCCAGCCTCGGTACCAGCCAAGCGCTGCATCCGGGGACAAGGCAAGTCCGCGGAACAGTGCGGCCTTGCCCATTACGCCGCTGAGGTGCACCGGGTTCACGGCGGCATCGAACTCAATGGCCTTGGGGCGCACGATGGCTGCACCCAGGTCGTTGCCGTCCATGTCAATCAGCCTGACCGGGCTATGCACCAGCGAGGTTTCTGGATGTGTTTGCAGGTATTCGAGCCTGGCCCGCAAGGTGCCTGGCTCGAATGCGCCATCAGCCTCGAGAAAGGCGAGGTATTGGCCGGTGGCCTGCTGGATATCATCGCCAATGATCAGTTCAAGGTCGTCTATGCCTTGTGCCCGCACAGAGTCGATCGCCTGCGACAGAAAGCTTGCGTTCTGGGAGTCGAGGATGATGACGGAAACGAGAGGCTGGCTGGCTGGGCTGGTCATGTCTGTGATGGAGAATGGTTGTAGACATATATCGGCTCATCGTAGCGAAGATCGTATACGGTCTTATCCGCGATGTCGGTATTGTAGACTTGCGGCCAGCCCAGTTCTGCCGATTTGCCTATCGTGATATTGCTGTGCACGATGGCGCCGGTGCGGACGATGGCATGTGCGCCTACCTTGACTCTGCTGCCGATCTGTACTCCTGGTTCTATCCACACCGACGAGCGGAGGTGACTGTTGGCACCGAGCTGCGCGCCGGCATGGATCACGCTGTTGTACTCCACCTTGCAGCCGTGGCCGATCACGGCGCGGGCACCGACGAACACGTTCCTGCCGATGACAACATCCCCTGCCACATCGGCGCTGGCGCTGATGAAAGAGGCCATGGCAAAGCCGCGCTCAAGCGCTGCGCGGAACAATTCCATGCGCTTGAAGTTGCCGAAGCGGTCGTCGACGGCAATGAAGACATCTCCGGTTTCAGGGCGCAATGGTTCGAAGATAGAGAGGTCGAACTCATAGTCGTCGCCTTGCGCAACCTCGATCTTCTGTACATGCTCGTCCGGGCTGGCCTGCTTCCAGGCATGGAATGCCAGGTCCAGGTAGTCCCCATCGCCAATCACCCATCTAGATTTCATGACTGGTCTCCATCAGGGTGGTGTACCAGCGCTCCACCAGGCGGTTCTGGGTCTCATAAGCGCCCTGGCTGGGCATGGGCGCGTCGGGGTGCAATGCGGACTGCACGGCTTCCAGGATCGCGATATCCTCCCCGACCACCTTCTTGCTGTAGTGCATGTGGGAGAGCAGCACTTGGTGCGAGGTGGCATAGAGCTGTTTCTTTTTGGCCGTGAAGTAATAGATCTCGACATCGGTCTTGCCAGGCGAGACCGGGACATGGTTCTCGATGGAGAACGAATACCCGCCCGTGCCGCTGGCAATATGCAGGTTGGGGTACGCCAGCCAATTGTAATAGCCATCGGCTCCCCGCCACGGCTCTACCATATCCATCCACGCGTAATGGCGCGCCTGCGCATATTCGGCATCTTCTGCCCCGGCATGGCTGAAACGGCGCATTTCCGTACGCAAGCCTGCCGGCGACAAGTCCGTGAGCGGGCCTGCCGCCTCGTCGATGAAGATGTCGCTTTCATGTTTCTGAAATTTCAAGGCCTGGCCCAGGCTCTTGGGGTGGATATAGCGGACGTGGTTGAGGTCGCGCAGGTTCTCGTACACCAGTTTCCAGTTGAAGCTGGCATGCCAGGTCGTGAACATGACCTCAGTGTCGTACTGCTTGGAACTGTTTTCCAGCAATTCGATGAACTTGGCCGAGAACTGGGCCTCCAGCGGCATGGGGTCACTGCTGAGGTTGATGAACAGCAGTGAGCCGACCTGTTGCAGGGCAAACTCGCGCAGTTTGAGCGATTGCCTTTCTTCATCGCTGAAGCGGTAGAGCGCGTCACAGTCCGGAATCTGCCTGACAGCCCCGTTGCTGTCGTAGCTCCAGGCATGATAGGGGCAGACCAGTGCGCGGCGCCCGCAGAACCCTTGCTGCAGCGGTGCGCTTCGGTGCAGGCAGACATTCTCGAATGCCTTGATCTCTCCCTTGAAATTCTGGATCACGACGGGAACGCCAGCAATCTTGCGGGTCAGATAACTGTTGTTTTCGGACACCATAGCCGCCAGGCCGGCAAACAGCCAGACCTTGCGGAAAACCTTGGTCTGTTCGCGGTCGAAGATTTCCTGCGACAGGTAGTATTTGGGATGCATGCGCGATTGCATTGATCTTCTGTCCGGCCTGCGGGTTAGAAAATGACTTTTGCCGGGTTGCCGAACACGGTGGCGCCCGGCGGCACGTCCTTGATCACCACCGCGCCTGCGCCCACCGTGGCGCCCTCGCCCACCTTGATGCCCGGCGTGATGGTGGCATGGGGATAGATGATCGCCTTGCTGCCGATCTGTGCCCCGCCGCCGAGGAACACCATGGCGCTGATCTGCGCATAATCGTCGATGCGCACGTCGTGGCTGACGATGCTGCCGCTGTGGATATTGGCGAAATTGCCGATGTGCACATCGGGGCTGACCTGCACGCGGTGCGAGAGGATGGCGCCCTGGCCTATCTGCACTCGCACGCTGATCCAGCCCAACGGTGCGTCATGCAATGTGAAGAACCTGCCGCCCTTTTCCAGGATGGGCTGCGCGAAGGACTGTCGTCCATTCGGCAGGCCGACCGCGCATACGAATAGTTCGTCGTCTTGCGGCAGGTGCGTCAGCGGGTCGCCTACGATGCCGACATCGCAACCGGTGCCGTCCAGCATATGCGGGCGAGTATCGAGGAAACCGGCAATGTCCCAGGCCGAGCCGCAATCCGTGTGGTCCCGCAGCAGGATCAACACTTCCCTGCCCCAGCCGCCTGCGCCAATGATGTAGAGCTTTTTCATGAAGCCAGTTCCGCACCTGCTCCGTTAACCGGCAAGCTGGTGCCCGTAATCCAGCGGCTGGCGTCGGAGAGCAGGAAAATGACGCCGTTGGCTACATCCGGCCAGAGCGCTTCATGGGCGGCAGGGGAAATCCCGTTGACGCGGATGCCATTGACTGCCTGCTCCAGGGCCAGGCACTTGATCAGGCCGGACAACGCCGCCTTGCTTGCCGCATAGGCGCCCTGCCCCTTGGCGCCTTGATGGGCGGCAGCGGAGAGCAGGAACACGATGGATGAATTGGGCGCCAGGCTTCCTGCCTGCAGCAATCGTTGCGTCAGCATGACGGGCCCGATAAGGTTGGATTGCAAAACTTGCATGAGGTCGGATTCGCTCAAGTCCGCTACCGGGCACTCAAGCTGTTGGTCCACGCAATGCACCAAGCCGTGAAGTTGCCGGCCTGGCTGGGCTGCGGACAAAATTTCGGCGCCACGCTGTGCGCACGTCTGTGTAATCGCATGTCCGACTCCCGATGTCATACCGGTCACCAGGATGGTTTTGCCCTGCAGCGAGAATGCCTTTGCCCGTGATGTCATGCGTGAATATCCAGCGGTATGCTCAATCCGCCGTCCACGAAAGCGTAGTGGCGGGAAATGTGCCGGCTGGCGTCCGAGAGGTAGAACACGGCGGCATGGGCCACGTCCTCCGGTTCGCCTATGCCGAGCGGGGTGCGGGCGATCAGCTCATCCATGTTGGCGCCTCCGTCTGCCAGGCCGTCCAGCATGGGGGTGCGTACATAGCCTGGCGCAATGCAGTTGGCGCGGATGCCTTGTTTCGCAGTTTCGATGGCCAATGTGCGCATCGCGCCCAGCAACGCGGATTTGCTGGCGGCATAGGCGCCCGTGGCAATGGCGCCGCTGTGGGAGGCCAGTGCCGAAATGAAGAGAATGGAACCGTGACGGCCGATGCGCCTCTTGGCAAGCAATGCCTTGGTCAACAGCAACGGGGCAAAGGTATTGCTGTCGAAGATGTCGGCCAGGTGGCTTTTATTGATGAGCCGGAAAGGCACCAGTTTGGAGATCCCTGCAGCATGCACGACGCCATCCAATACTCCGGCCTGCTCCGCGAGCAGGTCTATGCCTTCCTGCTGCGATATATCCGCAGGGATGGCGCTATGCCCTGTGCCCTGCAATGATGTCGCGGTCGCCTGTAGGCGTTCCGGGTTGCGTCCGCTGATGACCACTTTGGCGCCCATTTGCGAACAGGTGATGGCAATCTGCCTGCCGATGCCGGAAGATGCGCCGGTCACCAGCACGCGTTTGCCGGCTAGTGAGAATGGGTCCTGCACTGCGTTCATGAAATGATCAGTTCGGGGAATACGGCATTTTCCACGTCCACGATCGCGCCGCCCCAGGACAGGCCTACGCCAAAGCCGCAGAACAGCAGGCGTTTCTTGCCGGCGGCCAATGCATCGCGCAGGCGGGCGGTGACGGTGACAGGCAGCGAAGCGCCGCTGGTGTTGCCGAACTCGCGTAGGGTGGATGGGACTTTTTCTTCCGGCAGGCCCAGTTTCTTGCGGATGGTTTCATTGATCATGCGGTTGGCCTGGTGAAAGATGAAGTAGTCGATGTCATCCTTGGCAACGCCAGAGTATCCAAACAGGTTTTCCACCATCGGCGGTACGCGTTGCGTCGAGAAGCTGATCACCGCAGGGCCGTCGAGGATCAGGTCCAGGTCCGAGCGCCAGAAGCCGTCGTCTCCCTTGCGGGCGATGCCATGCTCGAGCTGGAACGGGTTTCTATGTCCACCGACCGGGACGATGATCGCCTTGTAACCGCTGCCGTCGCTGTTGAGGTCAAAGTACATGGGCGGCGCGCCTTCCTGGTATTCCAGGGCGGTGGCTGTGCCGGCGTCGGAAAACAGCGGGTCCTTTAGCGGGTCCTTGTGCTTATAGCTGGAACGGTCGCCAAGCAGCACCAATCCCTTCTTGATCGCGCCCGATGCGATCATGCTACCCAGGATCTGCAAGGCGAATGGATAGGCCGAGCAACCCAGGTTGACGTCGAATGCGATCGTGGAATGCGCCAGGCCCAGCCGGTCCTGCAGGATGATGGCGGTGGCCGGCACCAGGTAATCGGGGGACTGGGTGACGACGATCAATGCGCCTATCTCCTCGCGCGACCATTGCAGGTCGTTCAACAGCTTGTCCGCGGCATCGTATGCAAGGTCGGAGAAGCATTGCCAGTCCGGGCAGACGCGGCGGGTTTCTATGCCGATATTGCGTACCAGACGTTCACGCTCGGAGCGCAGGTGCGGCGGCACGTCATGCACATTGTGGACCACATGCTTGGGCACGCAGGTCGCCATGCCTGCGAAGCGTACATTGTTGAGCGTGGAGGTAGCCATAGCGATCTCAGGCGAGCAGTTGGTAAAGGTCTTGCACGGTAGAGGCTTGTTTCAGATGTTCGCCGGTGATGGTCTTGCCGTATTCCATGTCGAACATGACGATCACGCCCAGCGCGGCGAGCGAATCCCATTCCGGCAAGTCTGCAAGCCTGGTCTCGGGCTTGATTTCGACGGCTTCCTGGAAGTCGACGGCGGTAATGAATTTCTCAATGAAGGTTTCGATGTTGTCCATGATCGTTCTCACTAGGGTTGATGAGCTCTAAGCTTGATGAGTTAAAGTTAAGCTAGCTGTGGCCAGGCTGGCCGCCTCGGTGACGCGGGCAATGTCTTCACCGCTCAGGAACGGTGAAAACGGCAAGCCGATCAGGCCTGACGCCACGGCTTCCGCCACCGGAGTCGGCTGCTTGATGATGGGAGCCACTTTCGCGGCATGCTGGTGCAGGAGCGGCTGGTACCAACGCCGGGTGGCGATTTGCCGTTGCTGGCAGATTTTTTCCAGCCGGTCGCGCGCTTCCGCCGCCATGCGCAGGCAGAAAATCGTCGGCGCCGCCAACGGGATGCCTGCCTGCCATTGCAGCTGGTCGCCGCAGGCATTTTCCAATGCCTGGCGATAAGCGCGGTAAATATCCTGCCTGAGCAGTGCTTGCGTATCCCATTGGTCCAGGCTGGCATGGGCGACGGCGGCATGGTATTCGGACAGCTTGGCGTTGCTACCTACAAACGAGAGGTGTCCGACAGGGAAGCCGGCGTTCGAGTCAAGGTTGATGCCGAAATTGCTGAGCTGGCGGATATGGGCGTTGGTGACGCTGTTGCCGCTGATGACCAGCCCGCCCTCGCCTGCCGCGAGCGATTTGGTGGCATGCATGCTGTAGATGACCGGAATATCTGGCGCTTCCACCCACTGGCTGCCGAACGCGCCTGCGGCGTCGATTACGACATGGATGCCGGATTTTCGCTGGAAGTCGCTCCAGTGCTTGGTATCCTGGGGTTGGCCGAATGCCGCGACGGCCAGTACGGCTCGCGCGCCGGTCTGTATGGCGGCTTCTGTGGCGATTTCTGGCGTCAGCAGCCAGCTTTGCGCATCGATGTCCGCGATGACGGGAATATATCCTGCACGGATGATGGCGGTTAGCGAGGCGACGAAAGTCAGCGCCGGCACAATGACCTTGCTGCCAGCCGGCAGGTCTAGGCTGCTAAGCGCCAGCTCCAGCCCGAGCGTGGCACTGCTGGTGGTAGTGACATGCAGCGGATAGGCGCTGTGTTCTTCGAATATGCCGGCTAGCCGGGCTTCCAGCGCGTTGTTGAGCGGGCCAAAATTGGAGTAGTGTCGGTTCTGGTCCAGCTTGGCCAGGTATGGGGCTAGCGCATCCCGGTCAGGCAATAGCGGGGTCAATAGCGGGATGGCGGCATGCTGGCTCATATGGGTTGCCCTTGCCTTTGGTCATAGACGTCACGTAGTTGATGAAGGTCTTCCGAATACGGGGTGCCCACCCTGAGAAACTTGGGGCGTTCGAGCAGATAATTGAGCCAGAGCTGGCGATACGCGGTCTCCAGCTCGCGGCAGCGGCCGGCATAGTCCATGAGTGCGGATGCCTGCATCAATTGGCGCGCCCGGGCGCGTTGCTTGGCCAATAATTCAGGGTGGTCGAGCAAGTGCAGCACTTTGGCAATATATTCTTCCTCATCGCTCGCAACCCATTCGTGTAGCCCCAACCCTTTCAGCGTGGCGGCAGTGGAGGCGGACACCGCATCGGTGGCATCCATGGCGACGACAGGCAAGCCCATCCACAAGGTATGCAAGGTGGTGGTGCCCCCGGATACCGGGAAGCTGTCGAGCGCGACATCCACAATCTGGCCACGCGTCATGAATTCGGCCATGGGCACCATGGGCGAGACGATGATGCGCTCCAGCGGCAGTCCTAGCCTGATCAGCCTGGGTTCTATGGTGTTGACGGCATCTTCCACGCTTTGCTCTTGCACGTGGATGAGCAACTGCGCATCGGCACGGGCTTCGAGAATGCGTTTCCACACCAGCAGGGCGGCATCGGTGAGTTTGCGCGAGCTGTTGAGCGAGGCCAGCGTGGGCGGGTTGCCTTGCAGCATGGGCGGTGCCGCCTCCAGCGGTGCGTCGGCCGGCGGGATATAGCTGGCCATGCAGTTCAGGCGGAACAGCTTTTCCACGTAAAACTGTTCGTTGCCTGCCGGGTCCATGCCCCAGTCGGTGAGGCGGTAGTCCATGTCCTGCATGCCCAGTGTGCCGCCGACGTAACCCAGCCATGTGACCTGCACCGGGGCCGCGCGGCGGGCAAAGACGAATAGGCGGTGGCCCTGGGTATGGCCCGACAGGTCGACCAGGATATCGATCTTGTGTTTGCGGAGCAGGGCATGGAGCGCTTGGTCGTTGAGCCTGGAGACATCATGCCAGTGCGGCACCAGCTTTTTCAGCCTGTCCGTGACGGCATCTGGTTGGTTGCTGGTGGAATAGACGAAAACCTCTACCTGCTCTGGATCGTGGTGGGCGAACACCGGCTCCATGAAATAAGCCACCGCGTGGTCGCGCAAGTCGCCGGAGACATAACCGATACGCAACACACGATCGGGGGAACGATCATGGCTGAAAGCGGCGGGGTTCTTGCCCAGCGGATCGGCAAAGCGCCGACCCCATTCTTCATAGAGCTGGCGTTTGCGGGCCGGGTCGGGCTTGGCGAGTGAGTGGATATTGGCGCGATCCAGCGCATAGGTGTTGTTGTCCGGCTGCATTTCCGCCGCATGGTCGATGAAGGCGCGGGCTTCCTCGTGGCGGCCCAGGTAGAAATAAGCAATCGCGAGCCCGTAGACGGCTTCGATATTCTGCGGGTCCATGCCCAGCACGAATTCCATGGTTTCCGCGGCCTGCTGGTATTTCATGGTGCGCAGGAACAGGTTGCCGATCTTGAGCCAGGTCTTGAGTTGTCCGCTTCCGGCCTCGAGCGAGGCGGTGTATTTCGACAGGGCTTCCAGGTAGTTGTGCTCAGCCTCGGCAGCTAGGCCGGCCTTGAACAATGCCTGTGAATGTGCGGATGGCTGATATGACAATTTCTCTGCCTTGTCTTATTCTCGTAGTGTTCACCCTGTATAATCTGCCGAAGCCTATATGGCACGGCATGTCCAGTCAAGCAGGGCGGTTGCGGGCATTTGCCCATGTTCCTATCTTACTATCGGTTATTCGGCTGCAATGTTGAGAGCAGCAAGGTAAATGGCTTGTTGTTCAGGTGTTTCGTATATCATCCGCCCCCTGGTTTGCTAATTGTCCATGAACCTACGTAAAATGTCGCTCTATCGGCAGCACTGCCTGCCTGTCTCTAAACCGTTCATTTCACTTTGGATAATTTCATTAGGGTAGTATCAATTGATTCATCTGACCATCAACGGAAATCCACGACAGTTCGATGCTGAGCACTTGACGGTGGGAGAGCTGGTAGAAAAGCTGGGACTCACCGGAAAGCGCCTTGCCATCGAGCGCAACGGTGAGATCGTGCCGCGCGGCAGTTTTGCCGATGCGGTGCTCAACAGTGACGACAAACTTGAAATCGTGGGCGCGGTAGGAGGCGGTTGAATGGATACATTGAATATTGCGGGCAAGAGCTACAGCTCGCGCCTGTTGGTGGGTACGGGCAAATACAAGGATTTCGAGCAGACCAGGGCGGCCATCGATGCCAGCGGCGCCGAAATCATCACGGTGGCGATCCGCCGCACCAATATCGGCCAGAATGTGGGCGAGCCTTCATTGCTTGAATACCTGCCGCCGGAAGAATTCACCTACCTGCCGAACACTGCGGGCTGTTACAGCGCGGATGATGCCGTACGTACCTTGCGCCTCGCGCGCGAGCTGCTCGACGGCCACAAGCTGGTCAAGCTCGAAGTGCTGGGCGACCCCAATACCCTGTATCCGAACATGCTGGAAACCATCAAGGCGGCGGAAACGCTGATCAAGGACGGTTTCGACGTCATGGTCTACTGTTCGGACGACCCCATCATCGCCAAGCAGCTCGAAGACATGGGCTGTGCCGCGGTGATGCCGCTGGCGTCCTTGATCGGTTCCGGCATGGGCATATTGAACCCGTGGAACCTGCAGATCATCATCGAGAACGCCAAGATCCCGGTGCTGGTCGATGCCGGGGTGGGTACGGCCTCCGATGCCGCGATCGCGATGGAGCTGGGCTGCCAGGGCGTGCTCATGAACACCGCGATTGCCGCGGCGAAAGACCCGGTGCTGATGGCGGGCGCAATGAAGAAGGCGATAGAGGCGGGCCGCGAGGCTTTCCTGGCAGGCCGCATGCCGCGCAAGCTTTATTCCGCCTCGCCCAGCTCGCCAACCACCGGCCTGATTGGATAAGTCGGGCCAGGACAAGGAAGACAGATGACCAAGGACAAGCGCTATGCATTTTCAGTGAAGGTGGAGACAGCGTTTGTGCCTGACCAGTCCGACGTGGAGCAAAACCGCTACGTGTTCACCTATACGGTCCATATCGAGAATACCGGCAACGTGGCGGCGCAATTGATCAGCCGCCACTGGATCATCACCGATGCCGCCGGCAAGACGCAGGAGGTGCGCGGCCTGGGCGTGATCGGCCAGCAACCCCTGCTCCAGCCTGGCGAGCGCTTTCAATATACCAGCGGCACCATGCTGAACACGCCCGTGGGCGAGATGCGCGGCTTCTACCACATCACGGCAGAAGACGGCACGCAATTCGATAGCGAGATCGCGCCTTTCAAGCTCAACATGCCGCGCGTGCTGCACTGATCCATGGACATGCTTTTTTACAGCCTGCGCAAGCAGTCGTGGTTGTTATTGGCTTTGCTGTTGGCGGCGTGCGGCGGCCATCGCCATGTCAAGGTCGAGCAGCCCTGCCAGTGCCCGGAGTTGCCCGCCCCTTCCATCCCTGTTCCGGAACAGCCCAAGCAGCCTCCCGCCACTCAAGCGCCCGCGGCGAGCAAGATTCCTGATTACGGCTTGCTCAAGCCGGCCCATTGGCAGGATCTCGCCGGATTTGACCAGGCGCAGTTGGGCGCGGCCTGGCCCGCCTGGCTGCTGGGTTGCAGCACCCTGAAGAACCGCCAGCCGTGGCAGGCCGCATGCGAGGCCGCGGCGCATTTGCCGCAGCGCCCCGCCGATTCGCAGGTGTTGGCCTACTTCCAGCAGTATTTCAACGTCTACCAGGCCGCCACCCAGGACGGCGGCGATACCGGCCTGGTGACGGGCTATTACGAGCCCTTGCTCAAGGGCAGCCGGGTCAAGACGGCCCAGTACCGCTACCCATTGTACGGCCGTCCTGACGACCTCATTACCGTCGAATTGGCGAGCCTGTTCCCCGAACTTGCCAACAAGCGCGTGCGCGGACGTGTCGTCGGCAACAAACTGGTGCCCTACTTCACGCGCGCCGAAATCGAGAATGGCATGGCGCCGGTGGCGGGCCGTGAATTGCTTTGGGTCAACGATCCCGTGGAACTGTTCTTCCTGCAAGTGCAAGGCTCGGGGCTGGTCCAGCTTGACAATGGCGAGGCGGTGCATGTCGGCTATGCGGACCAGAACGGCATGAGCTACCAGTCGATCGGCCGCACCTTGGTCGAGCGCGGGGAGTTGACGCTGGACAAGGCCTCCATGCAGGGCATCAAGCAATGGGGACGCCAGAATCCCGCCAAACTGCAGGAATTGTTGAACACCAATCCCAGCTACGTCTTCTTCCGCGAGCTGCCTCCCAACCTGCCAGGGCCGCTCGGGGCGCTGGGCGTGCCTATCCTCGCGGAGCGGGTAATCGCGGTGGATCCCAAGTTCATTCCATTGGGTGCGCCGGTATTCCTCGCCACCACATACCCCAACAGCAGCGCGCCGCTCAACCGCCTGGTGCTGGCGCAGGATACTGGCGGGGCGATCAAGGGCGGGGTGCGCGCCGATTTCTTCTGGGGAGCGGGCGACGCAGCCGGTCAGCAGGCCGGCGCCATGAAGCAAGAGGGCCGCATGTGGGTGCTCCTGCCGAAAAATTTCCCGCTGCCGGTCGCAAAGTAGCGGTCATCTCCCAATAGCTACGTGCTGTTGTTTACGGTGGTGTGTGCTAGCCGTTCTTAATCCCAGACATAGGCATCCATCGCCAGGATGCCGAACGTATTTTCGGGTTGATACCGGATGGCTTTCCCGCTGGCGGCGCCTAAGGCGACAAATAGCGGCATGAGATGGTCTTCATGCGGATGGGCGCGTACGCCTCCGGGCGCTTGCCGGCGGTAGTCCAGCAGCGCCTCGGTGTCGCCCGCGGCAATCCTTTCCGCCATCCAGCCGCTGAAAGCGGGAACATAGTCGAGGACATGCGCATCGCGGTCTGCGCTGAAGAAATCATGCAGGTTGTGGGTAATGGCGCCCGAACATAGCAGCATGATGTTCTGTGCCTGCAATCCTGCCAATGCCTGGCCCAGCCGGTAATGCGCGCGCGGCCCGGCATGGCTTTGTATCGAGAGCTGGGCGACGGGGATGTCCGCCTCCGGATACATCAGCATCAGCGGCACCCAGGCGCCATGATCAAGCCCGCGTACCGTGTCTATTTGCACTGCGATGCCTTGGGCCGAAAGTCCTTCCGCGATCGCACGGGCCAGTTCCGGGGCGCCGGGCGCCGGATATTGCATCTCGTACATGGCGCGCGGAAACCCGCCGAAATCATGAATGGTCTCCGGACGCGCTGCCGCACTGATACGGGGCTGCTGGGTATCCCAGTGCGCCGAAACCGCCACGATGGCATCCGGGCGAGGCAATGATTTGCCCAGCTCTGCGAGCATTTCACCAGTTTTGCCAGGCTCAAGCACCAGGCTGGGGGCGCCATGCGAAATGAACAATGTGCTCATGGAGTGCTCCTGTTTTTGCTTGTATCCATTGCATCCGTCATGCCGAAGCATGATGAATGTTCTCGAGTTCTGCAGATATATTGAAAGCAGTCATAAAACTCAGCGCGGCGATCGGTTAGGCGTTCTGCCGCCGACAGTTCAAGTAGTACGGTCAGGCAGGGCAAGAACGCCAGGAGTGTTTGTTGGCCGCTGTTAACGGCGATACGCATCCAGGCTCAGGCCGCCTGCGCCATGGACGGCGATCTGCAGCAGGCCGCCCGCAATCGCCAGGTTCTTGAGGAACATGATGGTTTGGACCTGGTTATTCAAGTCGAAGTGGAACATGAACGCAGTGGCCAGCGTGAACAAGGCGATCAACAATGCCGAGATGCGTGCGCGATAACCGACCAGCAAGGCGGCAGCCAACCCCAGTTCGACCAGCAACGCGATGGCATAACCCAGTTCGGGCAAGGGCGCGCCCGTGCTGCCGATGAAGGCGATGGTGCCGGTTGGGTCGGCCAGCTTGCCGAATCCGCTGATGATGAAAATTGCGGCTAGCAGCGCGCGGCCGAGCAATGCGGTGATATTTGCGGCATTCATGATGTTTCCTTTTCGTTGATGTGAAGAATGAATGCATTGTATTTTGTGAACTAGGTATTGATAATCCGGTTTATAGTAGTAAGACTGTCTATATATAGTTGACAATATGAGCCAACTGGAACAAATGCGCATTTATGCTGAAGTGGTGAAGAGCGGGAATTTCACTGCGGCCGCCAGGCATCTGGGCATCAGCAAGCAACTGGTCAGCCGGCGCGTGATGGAGCTAGAGGAGCGCTTGGGTGCGCGCCTGCTGCAACGCACGACACGAAAGCTGTCGCCGACCGAGCTGGGCCGGATATTTTTCGCGCGGTGTCGGGAGATCCTGCAAGCGGTAGATGAAGCCGAGCAGGCAATATCCAGCAGTACAGGGGAGCTGCGCGGCCTGCTGCGCCTTTCTGCCCCGGTGTCCTTCGCCAGCATGGTGCTCTCGCCCGCGCTCAACCAGTTCATGCAACTGCATCCCAACCTGGAAGTGGCGCTGGATGTGGATAACCGCCTGGTGGACTTGGTCGGCGAGGGTTACGACATGGCGATCCGCATTACCAAGCAGCCGGACGAAGGCCTGGTCGCGCGCAAGCTGACGGATTCGGCCTTGGTCTATTGCTGCAGCCCGGGCTACCTGGCGCAATATGGAGCGCCGCAATCGCCGACGCAGCTGGGTCGGCACCGCTGCATCACGGCAAGAGCCGGGGAGTGGTTGTTCACCGATGGGGGCGAACCGCTCAAGCTGCAGGTGCATCCGGTATTGCGCTCCAACCACGGAGAGGTGATGTGCGAAGCGGCGATTGCCGGGCTGGGCATTGTCGGCCTGCCGGAGTTCTATGTGCGGGAGGCGCTCGGGAAGGGCGAGTTAGTGCAGATCCTGCAGGAGTATACCGCCGACATTGGTGCCGTCTATGCGCTGTATCCGCAGCATAGGCAAGCCTCGCTCATGGTACGTACTTTTGCTGATTTCTTGCAGGATTGGTTCAAGACGGAGTAGTCATAGTTGGCGTTGCAATCGCCGGAAAAACAAATGGGAGCGTAAGCTCCCATTCACTTGATGCACCTGGACAATCGATTAACGATTGCAAACGTACATTGTCACTTCAAAGCCGAAACGCATTTCGGTCACTTCTGGCTTGGTCCACATGATAAACCTCCTTAGTTGATGATTTCGGGGTTGTAACCGTTTTGCAAACTGCAGAACGTGGATCAAACTCTACGCCCCTCGAACAGGTTTGACATGCGTACCAGCCATTAAAACCAGCTCATGATTTTCATGAGCCTGCATGGGCTTGAGCTTATTTATGACGGTCTGCCGCGTCTTCCAGCTTTTCGCCGCCGCGCTGGATATCCTGGCCAGCGCCCTTCATGGTGTTACAGCCAGTCAGGACAATAAATCCACATAACATCAGGAACGCAGTCAGTTTCTTCATGGAACTCTCCTTCGCAAAATGATCGGGTGCAAGATCGGTGTCAGAGTGGCTAACAAAACCCTCCTGGCGTCGTTGCTCTGCCTAGCCGTACTTGCTGTGCTACCGGCGGCGGAGCGCCTGGCCAGGAACGCTGCGCTGAGTTTTGTTAGCCACTGTCAGCAATATAGTGGCTTTAGCTCAGCAGCAAATTCAGATGTCGGCTGAATGATGTGTAGGATAATTCCTACCTGGCTTCTTGGTGGATGCGTGACCAGGCGAGCCAGCCGATCGCAAGGAACACCAGCCCGCCTATGGTCACCGTAATCGGGACGACAGGCAGTTGCTGCTTGCTGAGCAGGATGTAGAGTCCCATCATCAAGAGCATGCTGATATTCTCGAACAGGTTCTGGATTGCGATGGCGTGGCCGGAGCCCACGGATTCGTGGCCTCTTTCCTGCAGCAATGCATTGAGCGGCACGGCGTAGAAACCGCCGAGAAAGCCGATCAGCAGCAGCCATGCAATCGCGGTGGCGATGTTGCCGCTGTAGGCAAACGCTATGATTGCCAACCCGATCAGGACGCCCGCGGGCAGGGCGCGGTTGACCGTGCGCAAGTCCACCCAGCGCGCAGCGGCGATTGCGCCTAGCGCAATGCCGATGGCGACGGCGCCGCTGAGGTTGGCCGGCGTGCTCAGGTCGTGGATGTTCAACGCGACCGGTACCCAGGCTACCAGCAGGAAGCGCAAGGTGCTGCCTGCCCCCCAGAAAATGCTGGTGCCGACGATGGAAAACTTTGCATCCCGGTCCTGCATCAAGGTGCGGGTCGCATGGAGAAAGTCCCGACACATGGCGAGCGGTGCGAAGTTGGTGAGGACGTGGGAGGGCGGCAGCCGGGGGATCAGCAGGTTGATGGCGGCGGCAAGCAGATAGGCCGTTGCGATGGCATACAACGCGCCGGCCAGCCAGTAGTCCGCGAGCCAGCCGCCTACCACTGCGCCCAGCAGGATGGCGACAATGGTGGAACCTTCCATGAGGCTGTTGGCCTTGACTAGTTTTTCCACTGCCACCAGTTCGCTCAGGATGCCGTACTTGGCGGGCGAATAGGCGGCCGCGCCGAGGCCGACCATGCCATAGGCGAGCAAGGGGTTGAGCCCCGCGAGCATGGCCGCGGCGCCGAGGAACTTCATGCTGTTGGCTATCAGCATCACGCGCCCCTTTGGCAATGTGTCGGCGAACGGCCCGGCAAAGGGCGCCAGGATGATATAGGCAATCACGAAGAATTCCTGCAATAGCGGAACCTGCCATGCCTGGGCGCTGCCGGCCTTGATCAGGGCGATCGCGGCAAACAGCAGCGCGTTGTCGGCCAATGCGGAGAGGAACTGGGCAAGCATGACGGCCAGCATGCCGCGGCTGAGCAGCGAGGTTTGCGGGATGGTCGGGTTGTGAGCTGTCATGGTTATCTTTCGTTTTCAGCCATTTGCTTGAGCGTGACATAGTCGGTCTTGCCGGTGCCGAGCAGCGGCAGCGCCTTGACGGCCACGATCCTGCGGGCAACCGCGAGTTCGGTGTTGCCGGTGTGGCGTGCGGCGTGCGCCAGGGCATCGCGGGCCAGCGCGGCATCCGTGGTATACAGCATGATATTCTCTCCGCGTTGTGTGTCACTTTGCGTAGTCGCGGCATGCTGGTGGTCGGGCGACGCGGCGTGGGCGATTTGCTCCACGGTTTCCAGCGAGACCATTTCACCAGCGACCTTGGCAAAGCGCTTCACCCGTCCCTGGATGGTGACAAAGCCGCGGGCATCCATGTCGACGATGTCGCCCGTGTCGTACCAGCCGTCCTGCGGCGGCTGCAACTTGCCGGGATTGTCGTAGAAATAGTACCCCAACATCACGTTGGGCCCCTTGACCTTGAGCAGGCCGCCGCCGTCGATGCCGGGCACCGGCTCCAGTTGATGGTCCAGGCTGGGCAGCAGCATGCCGACGCTGCCGGCCTGGTTCGCCATGGGGGTGTTCACCGCCAGCACAGGCGCGCACTCTGTTGCGCCATAGCCTTCAAGGATGCGGATGCCGAACTTGTCCATCCACAGCTTGCGGACTTCATTGCTGAGCTTTTCCGCTCCCGCCACGACGTAACGCATCTTGTAGAAGTCATATGGATGCGCGAACTTGGCATAGTTGCCGAGAAAGGTGCTGGTACCGAACAGTGCGGTACAGCCGCGGTCGTAGATCACTTCCGGGATGACGCGGTAGTGCAGCGGCGATGGGTAGATGAACACCTTGCTGCCGCATACCAACGGCATGATGCCGCCGCAGGTGAAGCCGAAGGCATGGAACAAGGGCAATGCCATCATGAACTTGTCGCGGTGCGAGAAATCGATCACGGCGCGGATCTGCGCAATGTTGGCGAGGATGCTGCGGTGGCTGTGCACCACGCCCTTGGGCTTGCCTTCGGAGCCTGACGTGAACAATACCACGGCAGGCGCGTCCGGGTTGCGTACGCGCACAATGCGCTTGGGAAAGCGTAACGCATACGCCATCAGCCATAGTTTGTCCGCAAGTCCAAACTCGCTGCGCATGTCTTCCAGGTACACCACGTCGATATGACTCAGCTTGGTGACGGCATCGACCAGCTTGGCGGTCTCGAGGAATTTGCGCGAGGTGATGACGGTCTTGATCCCGGCTGCAATACAGGCGTTCTGCATGCCGCTGGTGCCGGCCGTATAGTTGAGCATGGCGGGGATGCGGCCAAGAGCGCTCATGCCGAAGATCAGGCAAACCGTGTTGGTGACATTCGGCATCAGCACGCCGATGGTCTCCCCTTCGGCGCTGACCTTGCTGGCAATGCGGCCGAGTGCCAGGCTTTTCTTGAGCACAGTGCCATAGTCCTCCTCCACTTGCTGCATATCCTCCACCAGCTTGCGCTTGCGGCCATAAGTATCAATCGCGTTGAGAAGCGCGCCGTACAGGGTATCGGTGGGCTCGGAGGCAAACATCATGTGCTGCATGATGCCTTGCATCTGTTCGCCTGCCAGGCGGCGCCTCTGCTTGGCGCTGGGCGCGTCAGGCATCGGCAGGGCGGTAGGCGGCAGGATGGTAAGCGTGATCTTGGGCAGCAGTTGGCGCGGGAAGTCGCGCTCCAGGCGGCTGAACCAGCTTCTTGCCGCGCCGCGAATGCGTACCGGCAGGATAGTGGCGCCAGTCTTGGCGGCAACGAAGGCAGGCCCGTCATAGACCTTCATGAGGCTGCCGGTGAGCGTGATGCGGCCTTCGGGAAAGATCATCACCGATTCGCCGGCTTCCAGCAGACGGATGACTTTCTTCATCGCCAGCGGGCTGGCGGTATCGACGGCCAAATGGGGGACATGGCTCAGTATCCAGCGGAAGAACCAGTTGTCCAGCACCATGGTATGCACGACGAAGGTGGTGCGGATCGGCAGGAACAGGCCGAGCAGGAAACCATCGAGAAAGGAATCGTGGTTGCTGATGATGAGGAGCTTTTCGGGCGATGGGATGTATTCCTGCCCGAATACTTCAATGCGGAACAGCAGGCGGGTGATGGTCTTGGTCAATGACAGCAACATTGGGGAATCTCTTTCGTTAGATTTCTTGTTGGATGTAATGCAGCACGCTTTGCAGGGCGGTCTGCATGTAGTCTTTGTCTATGGAAAAAAGCACCTCTTTACCTACTTTTTCACTCTTTAATGCGCCTCCTTGCTGCAGTACCTTAAGATGATGGGTGATGGCTGTCCGGCTCAGGTCCGAGGCGCCGACGATCTGGCTGATGCTCAAGCGCTCGCCGGGTTCGAACGAAAGCAGGATGCGCTGGCGGTGCGCATCGCCAAGCGCGACGAATAGATCGGAAATGTCCTGCCATTCGGTTGGGATATTGACGGGTGTTTTCATAACTAAATAATTAGTTATGTAGTGATGATTGTCAATAAGTTTTTTTCAAAGATTGTTCGCGATTCGCTAATATGCTGGTGTAGCTCGCAGGACATGTTGGGATGCCTGTGGATGCTTGAGAATAATGAGAACCAACCCCTGGCGGTGTTAAGTGAGTGAAAAGCTTTTGATGCAGGTAAATGATACGGTAAGCCTTTGTGAAAAGATCACGGGTGATGGTTTCAGCTTTGTCCCGGGGCAACAAATAAAAGAATGGCTGCTGGCTTCCAATCCTGACGCGTTATTGGACTGGTATGCGTTCGATGCCAGCTGGGATGGGATGCCCCTGGACGAATACATGGCGGATGGCGGGCGCTACCGCCGCCGCCGCTTTGCCACGCTGAGCGCCGAAGCCGCAGGCCCTATCATGCTGGAGCCGCACCAGCCGCATTACCAGAGCCGGGAGTACAACTCGCTCAATGGCGGGATTGCGCGCATCTACGAACCCATACCCGCCGACCTGATCCATGGACAGACAATGCAGGGTATCCTGCAGCTCAGTCGCGACTTGTTCAGCCGCATGCGCCCGCAGGCGCGCTGGCATATCGAAGCGCATCAATTCCGCATAGAGGCCAACCAGCAGGAGCATGGCCAGCCTGCGCCCGAAGGCGTGCATCGCGACGGCGTGGACTATGTGCTGGTCATGATGGTCAAGCGCGTCAATATTTCCAGCGGCACCACGACCCTGCACAACCTGGATAAAGTCGTGCTGGACAGCTTCACCCTCACCAATCCGCTGGACTGGGCGCTGGTGGACGACCGGCGATGTATGCATGGCGTGACGCCGGTCGAGCAAATCGATTCTTCCATGGCGGCATATCGAGACGTCCTGGTGGTGACGTTTACTGATAAGAGCAGCTAACAACGCTCTTATCTGTCGTTGTCGTCCTGCCTTGCCGTGCTATTTTGTATTTCCCCGTTGCAGAGTGCCTGGCCAGGAGCGTTTCACTGAGTTTCGTTGGCGGCTCTAAGTCTTGAAAGGGATGTGTTCGTGTTCCTGTTGAACCTGATGGGTGCAGTATTGAGAGTATTTCGCTGAACGGCAGCAGTTTGCGCTGCCGTGGCGCAAGTGAAGGAATATGGACTGTTCAATTCATCATATTGTGATGCGTTTCTTGTTATTGAGCCTCCTGCTCGTGAGCGGGCAAGGCTTTGCCGAGCCTTTGGAAAAGGTCAGGCTGCAACTCAAGTGGTATCACCAGTTCCAGTTTGCCGGCTATTACGCGGCCCAGGCAAAAGGCTTTTACCGTGAGGAAGGCCTCGATGTCGAGATCGTGGAAGCGGACATGGCGCACTCTTCCATCGAGCGCGTTGTCTCCGGCACGGCGCAATACGGGGTCGGGGATGCCGAAATCGCCATCGCCCGCCTGCACGGCAAGCCGATCGTGGCCCTCGCCGCGATTTTCCAGCACCCGCCCCATGTACTGTTGAGCAAGAAGTCCAGCCATATCCGCAGCCCTGCGGACTTGGTCGGCAAGCGCATCATGCTGGCGAATACTGAATGGCGGGACGCCCAGCACCGGGCGTTGCTGCGCAAGCATGGCATTGACATGCAGGAAATCACCATCCTGCCTCAAAGCGGCAAGCTGGAGGATTTGCTGGAGGACAAGGTGGACGCCATCTCCGCTTATGCCACCGTCGAGCCCTTGCGCATGGCGGAGCTAGGCGTCGAAACCTCGATGCTGATGGCGATGGATTTCGGCGTCGATTTCTATGGCGACACCCTGTTTACCACCGAGTCCGAGCGCAACGCGCATCCGGACCGGGTGGAGGCCTTTCTGCGCGCGAGTCTGAAGGGCTGGAAATATGCGCTGGCCAATCCGCATGAAATCGCGCAGCTGATCGTGCACATGCCCTCCGCCAGGAAACCGGCCCCCAGCTTGAAACAGCTGATGTACGAAGCCAGGGAGATGGAGCGCTTTATTCTGCCGGATGTGGTTGAGCTGGGGCGCATGACGCGTGCGCGCTGGGAATTCATTGCCCGCATGTTTGTCGATCTCGGCCTGGTCGAGCCCGGTTATTCCCTCAATGGATTCCTCTTGAAAGAGGAGGAAGACACCACGCATCTGGTCAAGTGGTTCGCGGGTGCCGCGTTGCTGGTGGGTTTGATCGCGGGCCTGGTATTGCTTTGGAACCTGCAGATGCGCAGAAAGGTGCGGGAGCGTACAGAGGCATTGCATGCGGAAATCCACCAGCGGCAGTTGGTCGAGATGGAGCTGGAATCCAGCCAGGAACAGGTCAGGCTGACTTTTCATAGCGCCTCGGCAGGGATCGCCATGATTTCCATCAAGGGGCGGTTCTTGCTGGTGAACCCGGCTTTCTGCGATATCGTGGGGTATTCCGAAGAGGAGTTGAAGGATCTGTACTGTCACAACCTCGATTACGGCCAGGATAACCTGGAGGTGCGGAAAAACCGGCAGCGCCTGTTGGACGGCAAGATCGATTCCTCGGTCGTGGAAAAGCGCTACCGGACGAAATCCGGCCGGCCTATCTGGGTGCGCATCAGTGCGACTCTGGTCAAGAACCCGGACGGCAGTCCGCGCAACCTGATCAAGGTAGTGGAAAACATCGAGCAGCAAAAGCGCCAGGAAAGCCTGCAGGTCGAGCAGCGGCACCTCCTGGAGCGCATGCCGCCGGCGCCGTCCTCGACGACGTGCTGCTGGCAACCGTGGCGTTGCTGGAGGAGCAATATCCGGACGTGCTGTGCTCAATCATGTTGCTGGACCAGCCGAATACGTTCGGCAGAAGCATCGCGCTGCGCTTGCCGAAACGCTATCTGGACAAGCTCAAGGGCTTGCAGATCGGGCCTTCGGTCGGCTCTTGCGGTACGGCGGCGTACGAGCGCCGCACTGTGGTGGTGGCGGACGTTCAGCAGGACCCGTTGTGGACGGATTACCGCGACCTCGCCAATCGCTACGGGCTGAGGGCGTGTTGGTCGATGCCGATCTTGTCGAGCAACCAACAGGTGCTGGGCACATTCGCCGTGTATGGCCGCGAGGTGCGCGTGCCCGAACAGCGTGAAATGGAATTGGTGAGCGCATGCTCGCATATCGTCGGCATCGCGATCGAGCGCCACCACTCCGAAGAGCAGCTCAAGCTGCTCGAAACCAGCATTGCCCGGCTCAACGACATCGTGCTGATCGCCGAGGCCGATCCGGAAGGCATCCAAAGCCCGCGCCTCATTTTCGTCAATAAGGCGTTCGAGCGGCTGACCGGCTATACGGCCGAGGAGGTGCTGGGCAAGGACCCCGGCCTGCTCGACGGACCAAGCACGCAGATGGATGAAATGCGCCGGGTGAAGGCCTTGCTCAAGCAGGGCGAGTCCGTGCGCACCGAACTGATCAATTACAGGAAGAACGGCGATGAGATCTGGCTGGAAATGGATATCCTGCCGATAGCGAACAACGCCGGGGTGTTCACGCACTGGGTTGCGGTCGAGCGCGACATTACCGAGCGCAAGGCGGCAGAGAGCAGGATCCAGCATCTGGCGTTCTACGATATGCTGACCAACCTGCCGAACCGGCTGCTGTTGCTGGACCGGCTCGAGCAGGCATTGCTCAACAGCATGCGGCTCAAGCGCTCCGGCGCCCTGCTGTTTCTGGACCTGGACAATTTCAAGACGCTCAACGACACCCACGGCCACGATTTCGGCGACATGCTGCTGGAGCAGGTGGCGCAACGCCTGCTCGGCAGCGTGCGCATTACCGATACCGTGGCGCGCCTGGGCGGGGACGAGTTCGTGGTAGTGCTGGAGAACCTGAGCGAGCAGAGCGGCGACGCGGCGCAGGAGGCCAGCCTTGTCGCCGACAAGATTCTTCTGGCGTTGAGCCAGCCGTTCGGATTGTCGGGATATGAGCATTATTCATCATGCAGCATCGGGGTGGCCCTGTTCTGCCCCGAGCAGCAAGTCACCGTGGACGAGTTGTTGAAGCGGGCCGACCTCGCCATGTACGAGGCAAAAGCCGCCGGGCGCAATACTTTCCGCTTCTTCGACCCGGCAATGCAGGCATTGATCACCAAGCGTGCCGCCATGGAAGAAGACCTGCGCCAAGCCTTGCGGCGCGATGAAATGCGCTTGTACTACCAGCCGCAGGTGGACAATCACGGCAAGCTGCTGGGCGCGGAGGCGTTGATACGCTGGGAGCACCCGCAACAGGGCTTGCTATCACCGGCAGCGTTCATCGAGCTCGCCGAGGAAACCGGCCTGATCCTGCCGGTCGGGGAATGGGTGCTCAAGACGGCATGCCTGCAACTGGTGGCATGGGCGGAACGACCGGAAACCGCAAGCTTGGGCTTGTCGGTCAATGTGAGCGCACGCCAACTGCACCAGCATGACTTTATCGACCGCGTGTTTGCCATCCTCAAGGAGACGGGGGCCAATCCGCAATTCCTCAAGCTGGAGCTCACGGAAAGCACCCTGGTGGAAAATATCGAGGACATGATCGTCAAGATGAATACCCTCAAGGCGATGGGGGTGGGCTTTTCCATGGACGATTTTGGTACTGGCTATTCTTCATTGGCCTACCTCAAGCGCTTGCCTTTGTCTCAACTCAAGATCGACCGTTCATTCGTGCGCGATGTACTGATCGATAGCAACGACGCCTCCATCGTGCAAACCATCATCGCCCTCGGCCAGGGGCTGGGGATCGAAGTGGTGGCGGAAGGCGTGGAAAGCCGCGAGCAGCAGCTATTCCTCGAGGAGCACGGCTGCCTGGAATACCAGGGCTATCTTTTCGGCAAGCCGCAACCGGTCGACCAGCTTGAGCGCGAGTTCGGCCTGGCTAAAAATTGACATCAGGCTAGTTTTTGGGAACTATTCCTCTGGATGTGTGCAATTTTTCACATATCTTCCGTATTCACATGAGGAGAAAGTGCCATGAAAAAAATACTATGTTCGGGTGTCGCCATGCTTGTGCTTGCCGGATCGGCATGGAGCGTGCAGGCGGCGGAAGAAGAGTTCTACGGCGTGCTTGAAAGCCGTCCGCAAACGGCGGAAGGCACCTGGGTGGTATCTGGGCGCAAGCTGGAAGTGACCAAGAAGACCGAACTTGAGGAAAAGCATGGCCCGCTGGTCGTCGGCGCCTGTGTAGAGGTTGAAATCGAGGACGGGCTGGTGGAGGAAATCGAAACCAAGAAGAAGGAAAAGTGTGCCAAGTAATGCAGCCTTGCCATAAGGTCGCTCGAGGCGCCAGTCATCAAGTCTTCCTGCGTTAAGAGCCGTTACAAAACTCCTTCTGACGTTGTTGCTCTGCATTGCCGTTTAGTTCGCTGAGTTTGTTAGCGGCTCTTTGAACAGATTATTAACCCCAGAATGCGCTTGATGACTGCCCGGACCTGGTTTAGCTCTATCTTTATCCGGGCGGTTCCCTCCATGCCCTGGCCGCATCCGCAGAATGCCGGGGTGAAAATCTGCTTGATCCATATATTGAATCCTCCTGATTAGCGCTATGCTAATCGCCATGGCTGCATGGGGCAGCCTGACGGCCGTCTCGGCCTACTTCACTATTTGTCTGAAGATTGAGCAATCATGCAAGAATCCGCTTCTGCCATTGAGATTGCGCGCCAAACCCTGATACAGCTTTCTTCGCGCAAGATACCGCCCACACCGGACAATTTCCGTATCGTCTATGACGAAATTGCTGGTGTGAAATCCATGGATAGCGCTGCCGAGCTTGCCAATGCCCTGGATGAGGTGCTGCTCGTCGCCAGCGTGCAAAGCCCGAAATACCTGGCTGCGGCGCAGGCGATCAAGCAGTCGGTGGATGCCCGCAACTGGTCCCGCTTCAAGGAGCAGCTAGGCAACCTGCTGCCGCAGGCGGCGGCAAAGGACGATGTCACCTGGCCTGCGGCATTGCGGCATTTGCTCAAGCAGCTGGAAGCCAGCCACAGAGGCGTCACCCTCAGCCGCAAGCGCGAGGGCTTGCAGCGCTTGCTGAACAATTTCGAGCAGGATCCTGCATTGCCGCAGAAAATCCATGCATTGGCGAGCTCATGGGGGGCAGGCATCAGCGAGGACCTAGTGGACGGCACCCAGCAGGAGGGGGCTGGGCCCACGGAACCATCCCCGGTGCCGGTTAGCGGCGAGCAGGAGTCGGCACGCACCTATTATGCAAGGATCGCCGACCATTGGCGCAATATGCTGATGCGCACGATCAACCTGATCGTGATCCCCCAATTGGCGGCCTGGCCTGAAATGGCGAAGAAGGCGGAAGCCCTGCTCGAGGACATCCGCCTCGCCTATGCGGAAAACGACGTGCTGAAACAGGCGGAAAGCCTGAAATCCGTCCTGTTCACGCTGGAAATGCATGGCGACACCCAGCAGCGCACCCATGAGGGGCTGCTGCAATTGCTGCGCCTGGTGGTCACCAGCATGAACGAGCTGGTGATGGAGGATAAATGGCTGCATGGGCAGACCATGATCGTGCAGGAGCTGCTGCAAAAGCCGTTGTCGCTGGATATGCTCTACGATGCGGAAAGCAGCCTCAAGGAGCTGATCTTCAAGCAGGGACAGCTCAAGCCCCGCTTGCTGGATGCCAGGGACTCCATGAAGAAAATGGCGGAAGTCTTTGTCGGCCGCCTGGCGGACCTGGCGGACAGCACCAACGAATACCAGGGGAAAATCGACAGCTACAAGCAGAAAATCACCGCGGCTGAAGATATTGTCGAGCTGAACGCATTGATCGACCGCATGCTGGAAGACACGCGCAGCATCAGCTTCAATATCCGCCAGTCGCGCGAAATATTGACGGAAACCCAGCAGCGCGTGGTCGAGTCCGAGCGGCTGGTGCAGGAGCTGACTGCCAAGCTGGAGCACGTGAACGAAGTCGCGCATGAGGATTTCCTCACAGGCACGCTGAACCGGCGCGGCATGGAGCAGGCGCTGGAGCGCGAGTTCGACCGGGCGAACCGCCATGCCACGCGATTGAGCCTGGCCATGATGGATATCGACCATTTCAAGCGGCTCAACGACAAGCTCGGCCATGCGACGGGCGACAAGGCCCTGGTGCATTTGTCCAAGGTGATCAAAGAATCGTTACGCAGCACCGATGTGCTCGCCCGTTATGGCGGAGAGGAGTTCATCATCATCCTGCCGGGCACGGGAGAGTCCGAGGCCGTGGAGATCATGAAGCGCGCGCAGCGCGACCTCACGCGCAATTTCTTCATGCATGACAATGAGCGCGTCTTGATCACTTTCAGCGCCGGCGTCGCGGAACGCGAGCAGGACGAGCCCGCCCAGTCGTTGCTACCGCGGGCAGACAGGGCCCTTTATCGCGCCAAGCAGGCGGGCCGCAATCTGGTGGCAGGCGCCGCCGATATCGCCAAATGATGTTTGCCTAGTGAAGTTCACCGAGATTGCCTACGGTTCCGACCTCTACCGCGAGAGCCTGCATTTGCGCGAGCAGGTGTTGCGCGCCCCGCTCGGCCTGACGCTGAGCGCCTCGGATACTGCCGGTGAGCATCAGCAACGGCATTTCGGCATCGTGCAGCAACATGCATTGCTGGCCTGCCTGGTGGTCAAGACCGGGCAGCAGCCAGTGGCGAAGCTGCGGCAAATGGCCGTAGCCCCTGCCATGCAGGGCCGGGGATTGGGCAGGATGCTGGTGGATGCAACAGAGCTGTGGCTGCGCCAGGCCAAGTTTGACCAGATCGTATTGGATGCGCGCGAAACCGCGATCGGTTTTTACCAGTCATTGGGATACCGTGCCGATGGCCCCGTGTTCCAGCAAGTGGGCATTTCCCACCGTTGTATGCACAAGCGGCTGGCATGACCGTGCATGGGTTAATGATGGTTGCTGGAGCCCTGCCGTGCTAGCATGACGCATCCGCTGCCATGAGCAATGGCGCTGTCACCGCGGCTTGCCGCATTTCATTTGTTAACGACCTGAATACAAGCAATTGATTACACCTGAACGCCTGAAGTACCTGGCACTGGGCATGCTCATCCTGTTGGTCGCCGGCATTTTTATCGGAGGGGAAGCGCCCGGCGCAGGGTCGTTGTTCCCGCCGCCTTGGGATAAAGTCGTGCATTTCTTCGTCTTTGGCACCATTGGGGTACTCGCGGGCCTGGCGTTTTTACGGCTGCCGCTGGTTGCCGTCTGGATCATCGTGGTGGCGCTGGGCGCTGCCGATGAGCTGCACCAGCTGTTCATCGAGGGGCGGCAGGCCGGCCTGGACGACCTGCTGGCCGATGCGCTGGGAGGGTTGGCCGCGTTGCCGGTAATTGCCCTGTTACGGCGCTGGCTGGGCCAATATTCTTGATCCATATTGGTGACCCGGGCGAATAGCCTTGTTTGCGCCATGGTGTCATGAGGGCGGCGCATTCTTTACAATACCGGTATGGCCCCTGACGTTTCTCCCTACCCGCTCCGCAATATTGCGTTCCTGAAACTGCTGGCTTTCCGCGTCAGCATTACGTTCTCCTACCAGATCATGGCGGTGGTGGTGGGCTGGCATATCTACCAGATCACGCGCGACCCTCTGTCGCTGGGCCTGATCGGCCTGGCCGAGGTGATTCCTTATTTCTGTACCGCCCTGTTCGCCGGCTACGCTGTCGACCATTATTCGCGCCGCATGTTCGGCGTGATGGCGAGCATCGTGCTGGTGATCAACGCCCTCGTGCTGGCCGGGATCGCGGCCGGGTGGTTGTGGCACCCCAGCGAGTCGTCGCAATTCATCTATCTCTCGATTGCCTGCGTCGGTTTTGCGCGCGCTTTCATCGGCCCATCCTATAGCGCCCTGTTTGCGCTGGTATTGCCGCGCCAGCAATTCGCGCGTGCGGCCAGCATCGGCAGCTCGGTATTGCAGACCGGGCTGGTGCTGGGGCCGGCGATCGGGGGCGGTGTGATCGCCCTGGCGGGCATCAGCACGGCTTACGCCTGTTCCGCAGTGTTCGCAGGGGTCGCCGTCGCCACCATGCTGAGCCTGAAGGTGAAGACGCCGGTTGTCGAGGCGGATGCCCCGGTGTTTGCCAGCATCGCCCAGGGCTTGCGCTTTGTATTCAGCAACCAGGTCATGCTGGGCGCGCAGGCGCTGGACATGTTTGCCGTATTGTTCGGCGGCGCGGTCGCCATGCTGCCGATGTTTATCCATGACGTGTTCCAGCATGGCCCTGAAGGCCTGGGCATCTTGCGCGCCGCTCCCGCGGTGGGCGCGATAGCCACCGGAGTCTGGCTGACGCACCATCCGGTCAATCGCCGCGCAGGGCGGATATTGCTGGTGGCGGTGGCCGGGTTCGGACTCAGTATCATTGCCTTCGCCTTGAGCAGGAATTTCTGGCTCGCGGCATTCCTGCTACTGATTTCCGGCATTTGCGACGGCGTGTCGGTGGTGGTGCGGACGACCATCATGCAGTTGGTCACTCCGGATGAAATGCGCGGCCGCGTTTCCGCGATCAACGGCATATTCATCGGTTCCTCCAATGAACTGGGCGCCTTCGAGTCGGGAATGGCGGCCAGGCTGATGGGCTTGATCCCTTCCGTCATTTTCGGTGGGGCGATGACGATTGCGGTGGTGGGCGCGGTGGCGCGTTTTGCGCCCAGGCTACGCCGCCTCAACATGCGCGACTTGCACTGACCCCTGAAGGACGGCCAGCTGCCTAGCGTTGGGTAGGGAAATGCGCCGGCTCGCTCAAGGCCTGCACAATTTCGTCGTACACCAGGCGGATACGCTCCGGCACCGGGCCGCGGCGCGGACGGTAGACATTCAAGTCCCAGGCCGGCGCCACGAACTCGTCAAGCACGCTCACCAGTTCTCCGCTTTTGAGCTGCGGTATCACCAGCGGGGCGCCAATCTGGGCAAAACCGACGCCGTCCAGGGCAAGCGACACCTCGCTATCGGAATCGTCGGTGATGAAGCTGGCCTGCCTGGGATTGATCTGCTGCCCGTCGGCAAAGAACCAAGGCCAGTTCTTCCCGCTGCTCTTGTCGACTAGGGCGATGGTGGGGACGTGATGCAAATCTTCCAGTTGCTGCGGCGTGCCCACGCGTGCCGCCAGCGCTGGCGTGGCAACGACGAGGAACGATACCTTGGCGAGCGAGCGGGCGACAAAACTGCTGTCGCGCAGCAATCCCACGCGCACCCCGATATCAATCTGCTGTTCGACCACGTCGCTGTGCATGTCGGAGAGGCGCAAGTCGATGGTGATATGCGGATGCTCCCTGGCGATACGGCTCAGTATGGGTTGCAGGAAACGCCTGCCAATCACGACCGGGGCGGTGATGCGCACCACGCCGCTTATTTCCCGCTCCTGCCGCTTGCCGCTGGTCATGAACAAATCATCCACGCCGCTGATGGCCTCGCGCCCGCGCAGGGCCAACTGCTCGCCAAACTCGGTGATGCGTATCTGCCGCGTATTGCGGTAGAAAAGGGGTTCTCCCAATAGCGATTCCAGCTCCTTGACCGCCCGGGTTACCGCCTGCGGCGAGATGCTGAGCCGGGCGGCGGCCTCCTTGAAGCTGGAGGCTTCCGCGGTGGCGCAGAAGATGCGCATCATTTCCAGGCGGTTGAGCATAACGGTTCCGGTTGAAAGTCCAGCCCTCATTATTCCATAAAATGGAATTCTAAAATGAGCATATTTCCATTTATAGAATAGGGGAATTTGCGCATACTCGGCATATCCCATTGATAGTAAACGATATATTTGTTTGTATATAGCGTTTGCCGCTTGCAAAAAAAGAAAGGAATTCACATGGTAACGCTGGACATCAACGGCAAAAGCCAGCAGCTCGATGTGCCGAACGATATGCCCTTGCTGTGGGCGATCCGCGATATCGCACAGTTGACCGGGACCAAGTTCGGCTGCGGCATGGCCCTGTGCGGGGCATGCACCGTGCACTTGGACAGCGAGCCCGTCAGGGCTTGCGTCACCCCGGTCTCGGCCGCGGCGGGCAAGAAAATCACGACGGTCGAGGCCGTGGGCGAGGACAAGGTCGGCAAGGCGGTGCAGGCGGCCTGGTTGGAGTTGGGCGTCGCCCAGTGCGGCTATTGCCAGGCCGGGCAGATCATGTCGGCGACCGCGCTGCTGCGTTCTACGCCCAATCCCACGGACGAGGATATCGACGAAGCCATGAGCGGCAATATCTGCCGCTGCGGCACTTATCCGCGCATCCGCGCGGCGATCAAGCTTGCCGCCAAGGAGGGTGCGAAATGAGCCAGGAACTGGTATTGGACTTGCCGGACCTCAGCCGCCGTCGCCTGCTCAAGGGCATGGGCCTGGTGACCGGCCTCGCCCTTACGATCGGCGTCAACGGCCTGGTGCGCGCAGCAGTGGGAGAGCCCAAGAAATACGGCGGCGACGCCATGCCGGGCGGCCTCAAGGAGGACGTGCTGGTATTCGTCTCCATCGGTACGGACGGCATCGTCAATATCGTCGCGCACCGCTCGGAAATGGGCCAGGGCGTGCGTACCAGCCTGCCCTTGGTGGTGGCTGACGAGCTGGAAGCGGACTGGGCGCGGGTCAACGTGGTGCAGGCCGAGGGCAACGAGGCGCGGTATGGCAACCAGAACACCGATGGCTCGCGCAGCATGCGCCACCACTTCGAGCCCATGCGCCGCATCGGCGCCACGGCCCGCATGATGCTGGAGGCCGCCGCTGCCGCCACTTGGGGCGTGCCTGTCGGCGAAGTGCAGGCAAGGCAGCACCAGGTTGTCCACAAACCTAGCGGCAAGACGCTGGGTTACGGCGAGCTGGCGACGGCCGCGGCCAAGATTCCCGTGCCTGCGAAAGCGCAATTGAAGCTCAAGCCGGCTTCGGAGTTCCGCTACATCGGCAAACAGAACACGCGCAATATCGATGGCCGGAAAATCGTCACCGGCACCACGCAGTACGGCATCGATACCAGGCTGGAAGGCATGCTGTATGCCGTGGTGGCGCGGCCGCCGGTATTCGGCGGCAAGGTGAAGTCCTTCGATGCCAGCGCCGCGCTCAAGGTACCGGGCGTCGCCACGGTCATCGAGCTGCAAAGCGGCAGCCTGCCGCCATTGTTCCACCCCCTGGGCGGCATCGCGGTGCTGGCGAGCAATACCTGGGCCGCCATCAAGGGACGCGAGGCGCTCAAGATCGACTGGGACCACGGCGCCAATGCCGCTTACGACTCGCCCGCCTTCCGCAAAACCCTGGAGGATGCCGCACGCAAGCCCGCCAAGGCCGTGCGCAACAACGGCGATGCAACGGGCGTGCTGACAAAATCCAAGCAGACTTTTGCCGCCGAATATTACCAGCCGCATATTGCCCACAGCACCATGGAGCCGCCGGCAGCGACCGTGCGCATCGTCAACGGCAAATGCGAGGCCTGGGCATGCGTGCAGGACCCGCAAGCGACAGTGACCGCCTTGGCAGGCCATCTCGGCTTCAAGCCGGAAAACGTCCGCGTCAACGTCACCTTGCTCGGTGGCGGTTTCGGCCGCAAATCCAAGCCGGATTTCGTGGTGGAAGCCGCCCTGCTTTCCCAGGCGATGGACGGCAAGCCGGTCAAGGTCACCTGGACGCGCGAGGACGATCTGCACCACGACTATTTCCATACGGTTTCGCTCGAGCGCATCGAGGCCGCACTGGATGCCAAGGGCGTGCCGACAGCATGGCTGCACCGCACGACGGCGCCCACCATCGCCTCGACCTTTGTCGAGAACGCCAAGGGCGGCGCGCCGTTCGAACTCGGCATGGGGGCGGTGAACCTGCCGTTCAACATTCCCAACATGCGGGTCGAGAGTCCAGAGGTGCCCGCGCACACCCGCATTGGCTGGTTCCGCTCGGTGTCCAATATCCCGCACGCGTTTGCGACCCAGTCCTTCGTGGCCGAGCTGGCGCACAAGGCCAAGCGCGACCATCGCGATTACCTATTGGACCTGCTCGGTCCCGCGCGCAAGGTCGACCCGGACAGCATCTCCGATAGCTGGAACTACGGCGAGTCGCCCGAGCGCTACCCGCTGGATATCGGGCGCATGCGCCACGTGGTGGAGCTGGCTACGCAGAAAGCCGGCTGGGGGCGCAAGCTGCCCAAGGGCCATGGCCTGGGCCTGGCGTTCTGCTACAGTTTCGTCACCTATGTTGCCGCCGTGGTCGAGGTCGCGGTGGGCGATGATGGCGAGATCAGCATCCCGCGCGTGGACATCGCCGTGGATTGCGGCCCGCAGGTCAACCCGGACCGTATCCGCTCGCAGGCGGAGGGAGCTTGCATCATGGGCGCCAGCCTGACGCTCACGGGCGAGATCAGCTTCAAGAACGGCGTTGCCCAGCAGAGCAATTTCCATGAGTACCAGGTGATGCGCATAGAGGAGGCGCCGCGCGAGATTCGCGTGCATCTGGTCGAGCACAAGCTGGATGTGCCGCTGGGCGGCATCGGCGAGCCCGTGACGCCGACGATCGCCCCTGCGATCTGCAACGCCATTTTTGCCGCGACAGGCAAGCGCATCCGTACCCTGCCGATCCGCGACCAGTTGAAGGCATAAGCATCATGCATGCCCCTGAGCAGGAAGTGCTGGAACATGCCATCGCCTGGTTGCAGGCGGGCCATCGCGTGCATCTGTGCACCGTGGTGCGCACCTGGGGTTCGTCGCCGCGCCTGCCGGGCGCCATGCTGGCGTTGCGGGACGACGGCCAGTTGCTGGGCTCCGTTTCCGGCGGCTGCATCGAGGACGAGCTGAGCGACCGGGCGCGCCACGGCCGCCTGCCGGAGGTGAATGGCTTGCTCGAATATGGCGTCAGCCGCGACGAGGCGCAGCGGTATGGCATTCCTTGCGGCGGCCGGCTGCAGATTTTCGTCGAGCAGGTGACGGATGCCGATGCTCTGCGGCCGGTCCTGGAAAGCCTGCGGCAACGCAGGCTGTTGCGTCGCTCCGTGCGGCTGGGCACCAGCGAGTCCATGCTTGGCGAGGCCATGCCGGGCGCCGTGGCCTGCTTGGAGGATGGCTGGTTCCACCATTATTTCGGCCCGCAATGGCGCTTGCTCGTCATCGGCGCCAACCAGCTGGGCGCCATGCTCGCCAGCATGGCGCAGGCGCTGGAATTCAATGTACTGCTGTGCGACCCGCGCGAGGAAATCCGCGCGCAATGGCAGGTCGATGGCGTGCAATGGTGCGAAGGCATGCCCGATGATGTGGTGCTGGAGATTGTGCCTGATGCCTATACCGCGATCGTGGCGGTGACGCACGATCCCAAGCTCGACGACATGGCCTTGCTGGAAGCGTTGCGCTCGGAAGCCTTCTACGTCGGCGCGCTCGGCTCCAGGCTCAACCAGGATAAGCGCCGCGAGCGCATGCGCATGTTCGACCTCCACGAAGAGGAAATCGACCGTCTGCATGGCCCGGTAGGCTTGCCGATCGGCAGCCGCACCCCGGCCGAAATTGCCGTCGCGATCCTGGCCGAGATCATCCAGATCCGCTCGCAGCAGCGTGCGGCGGCGATCACCAGCCAGTCGATCGCGAATGCGCTGTCGGCAGGCAGCGCTTGCGCCAGTTGAGAGGCGCGACAAAACTCCCCTGGCGTCGTTGCCCTGTCTTGCCATACTGGTTCTGATACTACCTGGAGCAAAGCGCGTTGCCAGGACCGCTTCGCTGAGTTCTGTCAGCTGCTCTAATGAGCGCTAAACCATGCCGCTAGATTGCTTTTGGTTTCTGCCTGTAGGCTTGCTCCGGTCAGATTTGCGGCAATAAGCGCTGCAATTCTTCCCAGGTGTCGAAGTCCTGCAGAATGCCTGGATCCTCGCATTCCAGTAGCCGTATCTCTTCTGCATGGCGGCGTAGCACCGAGCGTGCGCCCTCGTCGCCGCTCAAGCTCGCCAGCTCGGCAAAAAAACGCCTGCCGAAGCCTACCGGGTGCCCGCGCAACCCATGGTATGCAGGCGCTGCAATATGGGCGCCTGCCGTGAGCTGCCCGGCAACGGCGGCAATAGTCTCCGGGCGGATGAACGGCATATCCGCCAGCGCTACAACGACGGCATCCGGAGGCGCGGGCCATAAAAGGACATGCCGCACGGCGGCAGCCAGGCTGTCGGCCATTTCCTGTTGCTCGGGCTGGCAGACGAGGACTTCCAAGCCGATGCCTGCAAGCAAGGTGGCAAGCTCGGGAGTCTCGGGCCTGACCACGGCAAGGCTCTCGGGCAAGGCCGCGAGCAGGTGTTGCGCGGAAACGATTGCGGTCGGCTGTCCCGGCTGTAACGGGTAAAGCAGCTTGTTGCCATGGGTGAAGCGACGGGAGTGGCCGGCCGCCAGCAGGATGCCGGTAACGTTCATGTAATGCCCAGTATCAGCGCTAACATCCGTCGGTAGCCATGTGCGATATGCCCAGGCGGGCGACCTCGGCCACATCCTTGCTCAACAGCAGGTTAGCGTCCTGGAGCGCGTCGAGCGAGAACCACCCTGTCTCCAGGGCATCGTCGGCGGGAACCGGCGTGCCTGAAATCCACCGGCATAGCACCGCGATCAAGATGAAATGCTGCGGGCTAGAAGGCTGAGCATCGCCGGAGAATGCATCCAGCGCCGTCAGGACACTGATCGCCTTGCCCTCGATGCCGGTTTCCTCGAGCAGCTCGCGGGTGGCGGCCTGCTCGATGCCCTCGCCGGCATTGATCTTGCCGCCCGGGAATCCCCAATAGCCTGCATCAGGCGGGTTTGCGCGCCTTACCAGCAATACCTCGCGGTCATGGACGACGACGGCAATGGCAGCGGGAACCGGGTAAGGCATCAACGCGGCGGGGATTGATTGGCAGTGACGTCATGCAGGTCGGCAGGTCTCACCAGGATGCGTCAGGCGGCCGGTTCTGCGGGATTCTCTTCGGGAGGAGTGGCGGCTGGCGCTGCTTCCGGCTTGGGCTTGCGCGGCTGTTTGCGTCGCGCTTCCAGGGAGCGTGCCTGTGCGGCATCGCGTGCCGTGACCTCTCCTGCGGGGTTGCCTTCGAGGTCGACTCGAGGAGCCCCCTCGACGATGCTGGCCCAATAGCGCGTGCCGCGGCACCAGGTCTTCACCGCATCCGTGATCGCGGCTTCTTCCAGGCCGATTTCCTTGGCTTTCGCTAGCAGTTCCTGGTGGATGCCGATCTTGAGCGGTAGCTTGGGCGCGGGGTTCTTGGGGAATGTCTTGGGAAAGTGCCTTTGCAGCCTGCCTATGCTGAGCACCACGGGGTCGACCGGGTTCTCCTTCTCCGGCTTGCGCGGCGCGGCGGCTCTTGGCTTTGCCTGGGGCTTGGCCGGACGTTCCGTCTTGGCCTTGGCTGCCAGTTGTTTTTTCAGTTCTGCGAGTTGTTCGAAGCCCATGATGGTGTTTTGGAAACAAAAACGGGATTCTACTACTGAAAGCCGGGTAGCCAGAAGGTTATTGCATTCCCCGGCGTTGCAATCTTGCTTGCTCTGTCCGCAATGCTGCATATCCCGGCGGAAAGCGCATGTCAGGCTTCTTGTACCTGTGTATCCAGTGCCTGCTTCAAGCGGTAGATGAATTCCCTGCGCACGCTGCTCTTTTCCGATGGCCTGACCTGGAAGCGCGCGCGCAACACGGCGGTTTCGTGGTCCATCTGGTCGACGCCGGCCACTTCGAGGTCGCCTTCAATCTTGTTCTGGTAGGCTTCGTCCGCACGCAATTGTTTGCCGATTTCACGCATGGTCTGCAGGATGCGGCTGAAATCGCTGGCGATCGGCACCTTGATGTCGATCACGGCGTAGGCAAAGCCGCGGCTCATGTTGCTCACGGTGGTGATGACGCTGTTGGGGATGAAATGCACGGTGCCTTCATAGTCGCGCAGGCGGATGTGGCGCAGGGTGACCTCTTCTACTGTGCCTTTCTTGCCTGCGGCTTCAATTGAATCGCCCTGGCGGATCTGGTTTTCCAGCAGCATGACCAGGCCGTTGAAGTAATCTTTGACCAGGCTCTGCGAGCCGAAGCCGACGGCCACGCCGACGACACCGGCAGCGGCGAGCACCGGAGCGAGCGAGATGCCGAATTCATGCAGGACCTCGATCACGGCAATGCTGCCGATCACGGTGGAAGCGATATAGCTGATGACGCGTCCCAGGGTCTCGATGCGCTTGAGCTCCTCCAGGTTCTGCTGCGCATGCGTGCGCAATCTGCCCTTGAGCAGGCGGATCGCCTTGTTGCATAGCTGCACGAGGATGATGGCTGCAAGGACGATGAACAGGATGCGCAGGCCGGACAGGATCAGCGGGATGATGTTCTCGGGAACGCCTAGGGAAGCGAGGAATGATGGCATGGGTTTCCTTTTCTAGTTTAGAGCTGTAGCCAATAAAATCCGAGCGGCGGGATCTCGAGCCTGCCGCTCTTGGTGGATAGCGATTTTCCACTGTAGAGATCCTTGGCCTCGCGGTGCTCGAACAGGTTGACCGCCTCGAGCTCGCCGAGGTTCATGATTTGCGGCGAGACGTCGAAATTGACGGTCACGAGCACGCGCGAGTGCAGGCCCCGCGATGTGAAGCGCAGGAAGGTGAACAGGTGCGGGTTGCTGGTCTCGAATATCTCGCGGTTGTTGAGGTCGGCAAACGCGGGAATTTGCTTGCGCACGGCCAGTATCCTCTGGATAGCGGTAAAGATGCGGTTTTCCACCGTGCCCGGCTCGTGGCGGCGCGCGGCCTTGTTCCAGTCCAGGGTGGGGCGGTGCACCCAGCGGCTGTCGTGGTGCTTGTTCTCGTCGTCCAGGTAGGTGTTGTCGTTCAGGGTGCCGATCGAGTCCCCGTAGTAGAGCAAGGGAATGCCGCCGAACGAGGCGATCATGCTGTGCAGCAGGATGATGGTGCGGATGCTGACGTCGATGGCATGCTCGTCATTCTGCAGCA
Organism: Methylobacillus pratensis; assembly: GCF_054072455.1. Taxonomy (NCBI): domain Bacteria; kingdom Pseudomonadati; phylum Pseudomonadota; class Betaproteobacteria; order Nitrosomonadales; family Methylophilaceae; genus Methylobacillus; species Methylobacillus pratensis. The sequence continues at coordinate 366,025 of NZ_JBSUSR010000002.1, read as the reverse complement.
GCGCGGTTTCCAGCCCTGCCAGCGAGGCCAGCGAGCCCGAGATGCGTGCGTCGCCGGTCTTGGGGTTGACGCCGAAAGCCACGCCGGTGGCCGTGGAGTCGGGATAGGCGCCGGTATAGTAATCGACCATGAAGCGCCGGTGCGCTTGCGGGTCGTAGCCGGAGGCACGGATGTCGTTGTCGTCGAAACCTAGGCCGATGTCGTCATGGCAGCGCACGTAGTTGAGCCAGGTGGCGCTGTCGAGCTTGGTGGGCAAGCTGCGCAGCCCGCGGTTGAGCAGCAAGGTCTTCTTGGTGGCGACGGCTTCCCACAGCAGGGCCATGTAGGTGGCGTTGTAGGCGATCTCGCATTCCTTGGCGTTGACGGCATCCTCGCCGAAATACTTGATGATCTCCAGCGGGGCGACAATGGCCTCGGCGATGAACAGGGTGCCCGGCGCCGTGACCTGGCAACAGTCCTTCATGAGCTGGAGGATGAGGTGCGCCTCGCGCTCGTTCTGGCTGGCGCTGCCGATCTTCTTCCAGAGGAAGGCCACGGCGTCGAGCCGTACCACGTCCGCGCCGTGGTTGGCCCAGAACAGGATGATGTCGATCATCTCGATGAAGACTGCGGGGTTCTTGTAATTGAGGTCCCACTGGAAGTTGTTGAACACCGTCATCACCCAGCGGCCCATCTGTTCGTTCCAGGTGAAATTGCCCGGTGCGGTTTCGGGGAAGACCTCGGGCATGGTCTGCTCGAACAGGTCGGGGATTTTCCGGTCTTCGTAGGTGTAGTAGTACTCCTGGTATTTCTTGTTGCCCTTCTGCGCCTTCAGCGCCCATTCGTGTTCATCCGAGGTATGGTTCACCACGACGTCGAGCACCAGCAGCATGTCGCGGCTGCGCATGTCGGCGCTCAGGGCGTCGAGGTCCTCCAGCGTGCCGTATTTGTCGTCGATCTTGCGAAAGTCGCGCACGGCATAGCCACCGTCGTTGCGCCCCTTGGGGCCGTCGAGGATGGGCATGATATGGACCAGATTGATGCCCAGTTCCTGCAGGTAATCCAGTTTCTCGTGCATGCCTTTCAGGCTTTGCGCGTATTCCTGGCAATAGAGGGCGTAGCCCGCGAGTTTCTGGCTCAGGAACCAGTCATGGTCCTTCTCGCGCGCCAGGTCGCGCTGGCGGAATTCCTGGGGGCGGTTGACGTATTGCTTCGCCATGACGGCCACCAGCTTGTGCATTTGCAGGCGGAAATCGCGCCGGTCGCCATACAGCTGGTGGAACAATGAATGGATCGCGTAGAAATTGGCGCCCAGGCGGATGTAGAAGTGCTTGAGGTCTTCACACCCCACCTTGGGGTCGAGGCCGATCAGGATATCGTTCAGTAACGAGTGGGATACTTGTTCATACATGCCGGTTCACTTTCTCGCGATGAGGGGTGATGCTACTGCTCGTTAACGGGTATGGGCTCGATTTCATCGAAGCGGTAATGGGCGATGCCCTCGAGGATGCCGGCCGCATAGCTGCCCTGGGCGAAATAGACTTGTTCCATGCCGCGCAGCTTGTCCAGCTCTTCGCTATGGTTGCCGACCACCACGCCCAGCGTGTCTCCCACCAGCATTTCGTGGTCGTTGCCCGAATCCCCTGCCACCAGGAAGTGCCGGACCGGCACGCCCCACTTGTAGGCCAGGTAGCGGATGGCATGCCCCTTGGAGGCGCGGATGGGCAACAGGTCGAGGAACTCGTTGTGCGAATAGATCAATTGCGCGAACAATTGCTGGTCGCGCAGGCGGCGGTTGATTTCCTCGACCGGCAGCATCTTGTCCGGGTCCGCGATGTAGCTGAGCTTGAACTCCCGTTGGTTCTCTTGGGATTGCAGCGTCAATCCCGGGAAATCCTTCATGGCTTCCTCCAGCGCGTCCCGGCGCCATTTGTGGCGGATATGGTTGGCCCAGCCGGTATCGGGGATCAGGCGCGCGCCGTAGTGGATCTCGCTGCCGACGGAAGTGATCAGCACTTCCGGGACGGGGACCTGCCATTGCTTGAGGATATCGACCGCGCTATCGATGGTGCGGCCCGTGGCGATGCCGAAGGCGAACTTGCCCTTGCGCTCCTTGAGCCAGTTCACCAACTGGCGCAGCGAGCGCCTGTCGCCCAACAAGGTGTTGTCGATGTCGCTGATCAGCGCGGAATTGACCAGCGGCATGTAGGCCTTGCCCGAATCCAGCGTGATGACCAACTGGCGGCGCCAGCGCTTGCGGTCTCGCCGCAACACGTGGCGCACCTGCTTCATGTAGGTGTTCACATGGGCCGGCCAGTTGTAGTGGCGCCTGATGCCTGCCAGGCCGTTCTTGGCCCAGGTGCGCCAGCGCTTCTTGTCCGACAGCACTTCCTGCAGGGCTTCGGCGACCGCGCCGCTCTCCAATGTGTTGGCGAGCAGGCCGCTACGGCAGTTCTGCACGATGTCGCGCGGGCCGCCATCGTCCGGCGCGACAAACGGCAGGCCGCTGGCGGCGGCCTCGATCAGCGTGAGGCCGAACGGCTCGGTGAGGGCCGCGTTGACGAAGACCCCGCGGCGGCGCGCTGCGAGGCGGTAAAGCTCGGGGATATCGTCCTGGGATACGTGCTTGGGAATGGCGACCTTGCCCCACAGGTCGTAGCGGTCGATATCCAGCAACAATTCCTGCATGACTTGCTGCTGCGACTCTTCCAGGTCGCGGATGTCGTCGCGGGTGCCCGCCACAATCAGCAGATTGGCTTGCTGCTGCAGTTCCGCGCTTTCGCCAAAGGCGGCGATCAGGCCCTTGAGGTTCTTGCGAACTTCCGGACGGCAAATGGTCAGGATCAGCGGCTTGTCAGGGTCGGAAAAAAAGCGGTCTATGCTCTCCTGCAATCCGGAAGAGATTTTCCTGCGCCCTGGCGGCGAGAAGCGCGTGGTGTTGGTGCCGGGTGGAATAACGCGAAAGCGCTGGTGGTCGAAGTGCCGGTACAGGCTGTATTGCTCGTCAATCTCCTGCTGCGTGCTGGTGATGATCATGGAGGCGTGCTCAAGTACGGCTTCCTCCGCGGCAATCCGGCGTTCGAAATTGAACTGGCGCTCTATGCTGGACGCCTTGCGGCCCGAGGCGAGCAGGCGCTCGCGCTTGGTGTGGCCGAGGGAGTGCCCGGTATGGACCTGGGGGATGCCGAGCAACAGGGATAGCTGTTGCCCGACATAGCCCGCGTCGGCATAGTGGGTATGCAGCAGGTCGGGCAGCCGCCCGCCCTGGCTGCGCAGAAAATGCAGGCACTGGTCCACCATCTGATCCAGGTGCGGCCACAGCGATTCCTTGCGCAGGTAGCGCTTGGGGCCGCAAGGCAGGCGGACGATACGGGCATTGTGCTCGAGCTGCTCCTCGGGAATGCTGTAGTCTTCCGGCAGGCTGTCGTCATCGATGCGGCGCGTGAGCAGGTCGACTTTTTCCACCAGCGGGTGCTTGCCCAGCGCGCGCGCGAGTTCGACCACATAGGTGATCTGGCCCCCGGTATCGGCATCGCGACCCAGTTCCAGATTTTCCGAGCGGATCAGCCCATGCATGCTGATCATGAGGATGTAGATAGGGCGTTCGTCCGGAGCGCTCATAGCTGCCACTCCTGCTTGTACGGCGCATAGAACTCCATCGAGGACGGCGCGGCCCCGCGTACCCCGCAGAGTGCGGCGGCAAACTGGTTGGCGCGCCCGAGGGTCACGTCGGCAGGCCAGCCCTTGAGTATGCCGAGGATAAATGCCGAGGCGAACGCATCGCCGGCGCCCACCGTATCGACAAAGGTCTTGGGCGGCTCGGTGCCGTCGACGGTGATGATCTGCCCGGCCCCGTTCATCAGCCATCCTCCTTGCTCGCCTTCCGTCACCAGCAGCAGGTCGAGGTTGAAGCGCTTGATCAGCGCGGCGGCATGTTCATGCGGTGTGCGTCCAGGCAGCCGCAGCATTTTCACCAGCGTGGCGAGTTCCTCGTTGTTGAGCTTGACGAGGTCGGCGCGCAGCAGGGAACGGCGCACCGTATGCTTGTCGTACCAGGGGTCGCGCAGGTTGATGTCGAGAAAGCGCGGGCTGGTGCCGTAGTTGAGGAAATTGTCCACGGCCAGGCGCGATTCCATATTACGCTGGGCCAATGTGCCGAAATACACCAGGTCGGGCTTGGTCGCCATGGTGACCATGTGCGTCACCCCGGCATGGATGTAGTCATAGGCCTGGGAAGGCAGGATCTCGAACTGGTGCCCCTTGGGAGAGATGTGGACCTTGACCTGCCCGGTGGGGTTGAAAGGGTCTACCTGCACGCCGCTGGTATCCATGCCCAGGCGCTGCATTTCGTCCAGCAGCTCGTGCCCGAGGTCATCCTGGCCAATGCGGGTGATCATGACGGGATGCAGGCCAAAGGCCTGCAGGTGGCGGGCTACGTTGAACGGTGCGCCGCCCAGCACGCTGCCGTCGGGAAAGACATCGGCGAGCACCTCGCCGAAAATGGCAACCGCATGGCCGTTGTTTTTCTTGAAGTCGCGTTGAGGTAATGCCACTGCTGCTCCTTTATTTATTATGTAGAGCGGCTGACAAAACTGATCGGTCGCATTGCCTTCCCGCCGTTGACGATCGGCTGGCTAGGCTGCCAGGCTGAGTTTTGTGAGTCGCTTGTCCTGAGCGTAAGGCGTTTTCACGCGCGGCAAGCGGTTAGCGTTTTGAGTCAGACCACGGCTATCTTGCTCCAGTCGCCGCCCGCTCCATCGAGCAGCCGCGCAAGGGCCTTGCTCTTGCTACGGTAGTTGTCTGTATTGGCTTCCCAGCGTTGCTTGACCGACTTGTGAACTGGCCCAGAGATGGTACGGACATGCTCTTCGCGGGCCAGGTAGATACCTTTGCGCTCATTGTGTTGCTGGTCATGTGCATCAGGTTGGATGGCATTCTTGAGGTGAGGTTCAAAAATTAGTCCGCTTTGTTCCGCTTCCGCGATCATCCACTGGGCCGCGCAATAGCTTAAACCGGGCTGAGGGTATCCGCCGCCGATATCGGAATGTACCCCTGCGAACCAGACTTGCTTCAAGTCCAGCTCAGGTTTCTCGCTCCACAATGTCGGCTCGAAATCCTTGCGGTTTTCATCAATCGACACGGCATGGCGGGCATGCAGGATGATCTTGCTGGGCTCGGTATCGTGGAACAGGAATTCGCGCTCGCCCAGCGTGCCCCAGAACGGGATGGGGATGCCCAGCGCTCCTACCGTATCCCAGACGCCGACGAATTCGATGTAGGTGATATCCGCCACGGCGTAGGCCTGGCGGAATGCGGTCGCTTCCGGCGCGCTGGGGCCGCTGTTGCGCGAGCGCTTGCGGTAGAGCTTGTAGGCTTCGCCGATGCGGCCCGCATGCTCCCGCCTGAGCAAGCCGCTGTTGCGGATGAAGCCAGCCAGCGAGCGCACGGTGTAGGCGCCGCGGCTGAAGCCGAAGAAATACAGCTCGTCGCCTGGATCGTAGTTGTGCACGATGAAGCGGTAGCAATCCATGATGTTCTTGTCTATCCCGGCGCCGGTGATGCCCGCGGTGATCTTATTCCCGTCCGACCCTATGCCCCAGTCGTAGAACGCCACCTGCTCTGTGCCGCCCGTGCTCGGGCTGACCGCCTGCGCCATGTGCAGCACGTTGGTGGGTTGGGATTGCTCGGGCGAATTCCAGGTGCCGTCGGCAAAGATCGCGATCCTTTTCATGGTTGCTACCTTTACAAGGTGCTGTAATTATAATTATTTTGTTATGTTAGATAATTTCTTCTGATATTTTAATAATTTTCCAGGGTAACCTGGGCAGTGTCATATCAATAGACTGACACTATTCTTGAATAAGGAAATATAGAGCCGTACATTAAAAAATTTGTATTCCAAGCATAATCATTTTTAAAATTTAATCCAACTTAACATTAGAGGAATAGTAATAAATAATAAGAATTTTCAAGGGGGAACGAGGTATGGATAATATTAATCCTATCCGTCGCTCGGAAATTATGAGGCGCGTACGCGCCCGGAACACCATGCCTGAGATGATAGTTCGTAGAATGGTGTATGCCATGGGTTATCGTTATCGACTTCATGTCAAGAATTTGTCTGGCAAACCGGATCTGGTGTTTAAATCACGTAAAAAGATAATTTTCGTTAATGGATGTTTTTGGCATCGCCATCAAAATTGCTCTTTGGCGCGTCTACCAAAATCGAGGAAAGAATTTTGGTTGCCGAAATTAGAAGCTAATCGCCAACGTGATTTGAAAACCGAAATCGTACTTCGAGAGATGGGGTGGGGAGTTTTGACCATATGGGAATGTGAGCTTGGCGATACCGACAAGCTAAAAAATAAGATCAAGGAATTCCTCGATGCGTAGCGTTGAACTTTTCGCGGGGGCGGGCGGACTCGCTATTGGTATGGCGAATGCCGGCTTCCATCACGCCGCAGTGGTTGAATGGGATCATGACGCATGTGAAACCTTCCGGGAAAATCAGCGCCACCACGCCCATGCGGTCGAAGGTTGGCCGGTTCATGAGGTTGATGCGCGCACGTTCAATTTTTCATCTCTAGCATCAGATATCGCTGTCGTTTCCGGAGGCCCCCCATGTCAGCCATTTTCCATGGGAGGAAAGCATCAAGCGCAGCGCGACGAGAGGAATATGTTTCCGGAAGCTGTTAGAGCGGTCCGCGAACTCATGCCCAAAGCCTTCATATTCGAGAACGTAAAGGGATTGATGCGAGAGAGCTTCACCTCCTATTTTTCGTATATCCATCTTCAATTGCAGTACCCCGAGCTTTCTCGTTGCAAAGGAGAAAATTGGGTACAGCATCGGTCCCGACTGGAACGGCATCACTCATCGAACAAGAAAGCTCCAACATATAACGTCCTGTTTGACGTTCTGAACGCAGCGGACTTCGGAGTACCTCAAAAACGAGAGCGCGTTTTCTTTGTCGGGTTTCGATCTGATCTGGGGGCTGAATGGTCATTCCCGCAAAAGACGCATTCGGAAGATGCTTTGCTTGTCTCCAAGTGGATTGAGGGAACTTACTGGGATGAGCATGAACTGGATAAGGGGCGTATGAACCACATCCCAACGCGCTATGTCCGGAGAGTGCAACGTCTGCGTGATAACCCATCCCTGTTGGGAATATCTCGTTGGCGCACAACCCGTGATGCATTGCGCGATCTCCCGGACCCCGAAACCCATCCGAACAATGGCATAGCGAATCACGTATTCACACCGGGAGCACGTACCTATGTGGGTCATACCGGGAGCGCTCTTGATGATCCCGCCAAGACATTGAAGGCTGGATACCACGGTGTTCCAGGGGGAGAGAACATGTTCATCAAGGACGATGGAACCGTTCGCTACTTCACTGTGCGTGAAGCGGCCCGGTTGCAGACATTCCCTGATGAGTACGAGTTCCATGGCTCCTGGAGCCAGACCATGCGCCAGTTGGGCAATGCTGTCCCGGTGCAACTGGCCGAGGTTGTGGCTAGTTCAGTGGCGAATAGCTTGATGCGATGTGAAGCCAATGAGAGACGCGCCACCTGTGCAACGGTTGATGGAAGATAAGGAGCGATATGACTGCCACTGAGTTCGATTTAACCCCTGATCCCCGAGTTCTACAAATCCTTGGGGAGATCAATCTTGATCAATGGAAGTGTCTCGCCGAACTAATCGATAACAGTGTCGATGCCTTCATCAACGCACGTCGAGATGAGGTCCAGGTCGAGTCTCCATCCGTTGTCATCAGTCTGCCCACCCAGGACAAGGAAGATGCCAGCGTGACCATTCGAGATAATGGTCCAGGTATGACTCTGGATCAGTTGGAGCGTGCCGTCCGAGCAGGATGGAGTGGCAATAACCCGTTGGACAATCTTGGGTTGTTCGGCATGGGTTTCAATATCGCGACCGCTCGCTTGGGGATGGTTACCGAGGTGTACACCACGCGGGCGGGTGACAAGGAGTGGACCGGTCTTCGTATCGACCTCAACGAGCTGCGTCGGACTCGAACTTACCAAACCCCACGACTGACCCGGCCGAAGTCGGATTCCGCCGTCCATGGGACCGAGATCAAAATTCTCCGGCTCAAGACCGATCAACGAATTTATTTCTCGAAAAGCGCGAATCACAACAAGATCAGACGTCAGCTTGCGCGCGTATATGCACCGCTATTGCTTTCAAAGGACGCGGCATTTTCCTTGCAAATCAATAATCAGAATATCCAGGCTAAACGTCCCTGTCACTGGAATCCGGACCGTTCGGTGCTTGGCGGTGATGGGAAACCTGTACATGCGGTGGAAACATTTGACGTTGAGCTGCCGTCGCGGCACTACTGTCTCACGTGCATGTTGTCCTTCTCTGGCACGCAGGGGTGTCCAACCGCGAGCCCCGAGTGCAAAACGGTTGAACTTAAGCGTCGATTGCATGGTTGGGTGGGGTTGCAACGATACATGCATGAGGAAGATTTCGGCATCGACATCATCCGAAATGGACGTGTTATCGAGGTGCAAAACAAGGATCTATTCGTCTGGAGCGGAGGCGAACGACCGGAGCGCGAATATCCGATCGACGACCAGCGTAACCGCGGCCGGTTCATTGGCGAGATTCACTTGGATCACTGCCGCGTAAGCTATACCAAGGATCGTTTCGAGCGTGATGACACATCATGGTCGGAGATGGTGACCTTGGTCAGAGGTGAAGGCCCCTTGCAACCGCAGAAGGCGAAAGCCTTGGGGTTCGAGCCTCAGTCCGCCCCCCTGTATCGATTGTTCCAAGCGTTTCGTAGAAGCAGCCCGCAAGGCAAGACTGGGCGTTGGTCACGCATCCTGGCGGTTAAGAACAACGAACGCGCCATCGAAATGGCGGACTTGTTCCACAAGGGAGATCCCGAGTACCAAACCGACGAGAAGTGGTACGAACTTGTCGAGGAAGAGGATCGTGGCATCGTTGGTGCGACGCCAACAGCTTCCGGTCCGGGATCGGCCTCACCGGAGGTGCCGGCTGGGTTTCTCGACGATGATGGGGAAACGCCTTTGGAAAGTGAAGGGGCGTCTCTGGCATCCGAGGCTGGGCCTCCAACTCAGAACGTGCCTGCCCCACCACCGCGGCAGAAGTTGCACGAATTGTCCCGAGTTTATAAGCATCCTCTCCTCAAGGTGGAGTTTACGGTCGAGGCGTTCATGGTTGCCTCGAACGATCCCGACCTGCCTCCCAAGGCACCTTGGACCTTAAAGATAGAGGACCCCGGCACCAGAACCTTCCTCTTTCTCTTCGATCCCGACCATCCCGTTTTCCGCTCGGTCACAATGACCCCCACGGATGCTGTGCTATCCGAGTTGGCTTTCAAGACCTACGAGTTCCTAAAGGAGGCCAGCCCGAATTCTGCGGTGTTCTCCACCATTCTTTCCGACCTGAGAGGTGAGTACGCCGAGGATGCGAAACTCGATCCGAAGAGCATCATCTCCTTCGCGGATAGGTCGCTCCGCGACATCGCCCAATCGATCAGCGCATCCGGTAGCGTCGATTCATTCGGAGCGTTGTTCTCTGAGTTGCCACAAATGGCGCAGGAGAAGATCAGGCGGAAAATCGCCTCGTCCGGAATGACCAGCGCCCAGGCTGTGATCGATGCCGGCGAATTCCTCTCTTACGCCGAGGCTGCGGATATCAAACAATTCGTTCGTCGCCATCCGGAACTCTTCTTCGATGGAAAATTCTGGGCTCAGCCTCACTCTTCTTTGGACTATGGTGACGCCAAGGTGAACGAGGAAGCTCGTGAGAGAGTGCTGGAGCGCTATGACGCCTATCTGGCGGATGCCGTTTGGCTTGCTTCGCAAAGCCCGCGGGATCTTGACCGCTGTGATCGCGACGAATTGATTCGAGCGACGCTTTCCGTGCGGCTACTGGGGCAGGACGGAAACATCTGACATGGAGGGCTATTTCCTCGACTCCCGCCGTCTGCTGAATGGTTCATGGCGAGCCTTCGAGCGCGATGTGGCAAGACTCTTGGTTCAGAACGCTTTCGAGGATGTTCGCATCGTCGGCGGTTCCGGGGATCGTGGGGCTGATGTACTCGGAGTCAAGAATGGCAGTCTCTGGGTCGTTCAATGCAAATTCACCAGCGACAGCTATCCCGACCCCCATGCCGTTGACGAAGTTGTTGAGGCGTCAAAGTTCTACGAAGCTGATCGACTCGCTATCGCCACATCGCGAGCATTCGGTCCCGCCTTGAACGCGGCGATCGATCGGTGGGCACGATTGGGGATTCGGATTGAATCCCTTCCTCCGGCGACGTTACTGGAGATGATGCGCCGCAGTCCCGAGTATCCCAGGGCGCGACGAGATCTACGCGACTACCAGGATGATTGCGTTCAACGGTTGAGTGCGGCTCTGCGAGAAACCGGCCGAGGGCAACTGGTACTCGCCACGGGCTTGGGAAAAACGGTTGTGATGGCTGAAACCACCGCCCAGTTATTGCGGGACGAGGTCATTGACTCGGGACGAGTGCTGGTGCTGGCCGATAAACGTGAACTGGTCGAACAACTGCAAAGAGAGTTCTGGCAGCAATTACCCAAGAGCATCCCCACTCATCTACTGATTGGTGGGGAGCAACCTACTTTCTGGGACGGCATCACGTTCGCCACGGTTCAGAGCGTTTTGCCGCGGCTCGGTAATCTTCCCGAGTTTGGATTGGTTTGGATTGACGAAGCCCACCACATCGGATCGGAGAGTTTTCGTCGTGTCATCGATGAACTGGGAGCGCCAATGGTTGGTGGAGCCACCGCCACACCGTGGCGAGGCGACCATTTCGACATCGACACCATCCTTGGACAGCCTGTAGCCAAGATCGGTATCGACGAGGGGTTGCGCAGAGGATTCCTTTGCGAAGCGGACTATCGTCTGCTTGCCGACAACATAGATTGGGAGTTCGTGAGGAAGCAATCAAGAAATGAGTATTCAATTAAAGAACTTAATACTCGCCTTCTCATCCCGACTCGTGACGAAGAGGCGGCGAGAGTTATCGCGGATACTTTCAAGAAGGAATCCCGTCGCAGCCTGATCGTGTTTTGCGCGGGTGTCGAGCATGCGAGATCCTTCTCGGCCATGCTCAAGCTCTATGGTTTCCGGTCGGCCCACATCACCGGGGAGATGGACCCTCGTGATCGGGAGAAAACAATGGCCGGGTTGCGTAGAGGAACAATCAACGCGGTGACGACGGTGGACATCTTCAATGAAGGAGTCGATGTTCCCGATGTGGATATGCTCGCTTTCATGCGAGTTACCCATAGCCGCCGCATATTCGTACAGCAACTCGGCCGCGGGCTACGCTTGGCGCCGAACAAGGACAAAGTGGTTGTGTTGGACTTTGTCAGTGACCTGCGTCGAATCTCCGAGGTTATCGACCTCCAAAAGTCCATATCGGGTGATGTCGAGCGCCTCGATCTCGTCGAGCGCATTGTCCAATTCTCAGATCATGGGGCCGGCCATTTCATGTTCGAGTGGTTGCTTGATCAAGCCGATCTGTTCAATCGGGAGGGGGATGCGAAATTGGAGTTGCCTGAGTTCAACTTCCCCTTGCCACCTTCTCCGGGAGCGGTTCAATGAGCATGGCCGTAGCCAAGGATGTTCGGGACAATATCCGGAAAAAAATATGGGACAAGGCTGATGAATTGGGCTGGCCAGGACTGTCCGATATTGATCGCGCGACCTGGTATGAAAACTGGTCGAAGGACAAGGACATTGGAGGAGTTCTGGCGCATTTTATGGACTCCCGCAAAGTGCGGGTGTATATCAAGGATTCTCTACTGAAGCCATATTTGCGAACTCGTTTGAAGGATGGTATGAGAAGTGTTTTTCTGGCGGCAGGATTTGGTAAAGATATAGTAGAAAAAAGTATTTATGACAAGCCTAATGGTCGATTACTAACAGATGGAAAAATTATTTGCTGGGGATATAGTAGAGATTGGAAAGCAATTGTTATATCAGTGTTTGAACGAGCATATTGTTTTGAGGCGGGTATTCCATATGCTGCTATATTGATTGAGTCTGGTGGAACCAAAGACACTGAGAAAAGGGAACTAATTTGTGAAGCGGGAAAGCGGTTAGGGTTAGAAAAGATTATTTGGATAGAAAATATTGAGGATTGCTTGCTTGGTAAGAAATAAAATTAGCTTGTGGTTTTAATGGATACTAACCATTTGGCTTATTGTCATAGAAGGCTTTAAAGAAACCGCAGTTATTGCGGTTTCTTAAGATTTCTTACAGTGTATTGCTGAACAGCTGCAAGGCCAGCTGGTAGCCCGTGGCGGCGAGCTGCGGGTCGTAGCGTTCGCCCTCGTCGCGCATGAAGGCGTGCTGGCCGTTGAACTCGTGCCAGGTGAAGCTGAGGCCCGCATCCGTCAATTGTTGGTAAACCTGCACGCGGCCTGCGGTCGGGATGTGGTTGTCCTGCTTGCCCCAGATCATGAGCAGTTCGCCCTTGATGTCGGCCAGGCGTTCCATGCTGTGCTGGCCCGGCTTGTTGGGGATGACCTGGGTATGCAGGTCGGTCGCGTAGAAACAGGCGGTGGCCTTGACTTCAGGTTGCAGAGCGGCGCGGAACGCCAGGTGGCCGCCGATACAGAAGCCTGCGGCGCCGATGTTGCCGTTGAACCAGGGCTGCGTTTTGGTCCACTCGATCAAGGCGCGGTTGTCGCTGTCGTAGCCCTGCACGTCCTTGGCCGACTTATCGGCATTGCCCTTGTCGCGGCCTGCGTCATCGTAGGCGAGCACGGTGCCGATCGGGTTGAGTTCGTGGAAGACTTCCGGCACCAGCACAGCGTAGCCGTGGCCTGCCAGGAAGCGTGCGGCACGCTCGATCGGGCCGGTCTGCTGGAATATCTCGGAGTAGAACAGGATCGCAGGGAAACGGCCTTCGCCAGCAGGACGATGCACAAAGGTGCGCATGGTGCCGGTTGGGGTCTCCAGGTCGACGATATGGCTTTGAATCAGCATTACGTGGCTCCTCCCACAAATAAATTATCAATAAACTGCCTATATTCTATCGCGCCAGGCGCAATTCATGCAGGGATATCAAGCGGATGCGGGGCAAATCAGGCAGGCCAGCCCCGGGAAACGGCCTTGAACAGGCTCCGGGGCTGGCTGGATGGCGGGTTAGTTGGCGGACAGGCAGCTTTTCATGAAGTCCTTGCGGGCATCGCCGCTCAGGTTTTTCTTGCCTGCCTCGGTATTGCAGTTCTTCATTTTCTGCTGCTGGGAATTGCCGGCTAGCTCAGGCGTGCCGGACAGGCAGTTCTTCATGAACGCCTTGCGTTCGTCGCCCTTGAGGTTCTTTTCGCCAGCGGAGGCGTTGCATGATTTCATGCGCTCCTGCTGGGTGTTGGCCGGCGTATCGGCGGTGGCCGACAGGCACGATTTCATGAAGTCCTTGCGGGCGTCACCGCTCAGGCTCTTGGCGGAAGCATCGGCATTGCAGGATTTCATCTTGTCCTGCTGCGGGTTAGCCTGGGCGGTGCTGATACAGAGGATGGATAACAACAGGGCGCTGATGAGCGGTTTCATTGCAAAGGTCTCCTCGTCGGGTAGTTGAGCCAAGTCCTGGCTTGTTGGGAATTGCAATGCCTATCTTACTGCCAATTCCGCCCATGGAGTTGCTTGCAACAGGGAAATGACAATTGTTGACTAAGACAATTCTTCCACAATGTCCATCAAGGTATGCTGTACGTAAATGACGCCCAGCGCCAAGGCGTTGGCCAGGCGCAGCAGGGATTGGCTGAGGAGTTGCATGGCGATATTCCTGACTCGTGAAATTCCTCGCCATCATCCTTCGCCAGTATGACAATGATGTGATCCGGAAACCGGTGCCGTGCCAACGACGAACACATATACGGGTCGGCGTTGGAAAGCATGCAACACGGGGATCAAGGCTTTAAACCCTTGCGGGAAATGTCATCCGCCCTGCAAAATCCACATAAATACAGTCGTTGATTGACGGAGGATGATGTCATGCAGCAGTCATTGCTACAAGCCGTGGAGCTGGCATTGAATGACGATTGGGATGCTGCCCATGAAATTGCGCAGGATTCCAACGAGGCGGTTGCGCATTGGATCCATGCCGTGCTGCACAAGATCGAGGGCGATGAGTGGAACAGCCGTTATTGGTACCGGCGGACTCCGCACGAATATGAGGAGTATGCCGATCCCAAGACGGAGTTGCGGGCGATTGCCGCAGCGTTGAAAGGCGGGAATTGAAACTTCCCGCCTTTCAGCGTAGTTATACCTTGAACTGAGGACGTCCCGGTTCAGGCCAGTCGGTGTGGAAGAACTCGCCGCGTGGCTGGTCCGTGCGTTCGTAGGTATGGGCGCCGAAGTAGTCGCGTTGCGCTTGCAGCAGGTTGGCCGGCAGCGATGCGCTGCGGTAGCCGTCGTAGTAGGACAGCGCTGCGCAGAACGCCTGGGCCGGGATGCCGTTGCGCACCGCAAGCGATACCACTTCCCGCCAGCTTTCCTGTCCTTCATCGAGCGCCTCGGTGAAGTAAGGGTCCAGCATCAGGTTCTTCAGGCGTGAATCCAGCGCATAGGCATCGGTGATCTTCTGCAGGAAACGGGCGCGGATGATGCAGCCGCCACGCCAGATTTGCGCAATCTCGCCGAAGTTGAGCTTCCAGTTGTAGGCGACCTGGGCCTTGTCCATCAATTGGAAGCCCTGGGCGTAGGCGCAGATCTTGGAGCAATACAATGCATTGCGGATCGCCTCGATCAGCTTCTCGCGGTCGGATTCCAGCTTGATCGCAGGCCCCTTGAGGATGCCGCTGGCTTCGACGCGTTCATCCTTCACTGTCGACAATGCGCGCGCGAACACGGCCGCGGCGATCGCATTGGCCGGGGAGCCCAGTTCAAGCGCGTTGGCGGCGGTCCATTGCCCGGTGCCCTTCTGCCCTGCGGCATCCATGATCTTGTCCACGAGGAAGCCGTCGCCGGCAGGGTCCTTCTGCTGCAGGATGTCCCCGGTGATCTCGATCAGGAAGCTCGACAGCTCGCCCTTGTTCCATTCCTCGAATACCTTGCCGATTTCGTCTGCGCGCATGCCGAGCAGGTTCTTCATGAGCCAGTAGGCTTCGCAGATCAGCTGCATGTCGATGTATTCGATGCCGTTGTGCACCATCTTGACGTAATGTCCCGCGCCGTCGGGGCCGATGTACTCGGCGCAGGAGAAGCCGCCCTGCAACGGCTTGCCCGGCTCGGCACCCTCGATGGGCTTGCCGGTGCGCGGGTCCACCTTGGCGGCGATGTCGCGCCAGATCGGCTCCAGGGACGACCATGCCTTGCGTGTGCCGCTGGGCATGAGCGACGGGCCGAAACGCGCGCCGGTCTCGCCGCCCGATACGCCCGAGCCGATGAATTCGAGTCCCTTGGCCTTGAGTTCCTTCTCGCGGCGGATGGTATCCGTCCAGAGCGCATTGCCGCCATCGATGATGATGTCGCCTTCCTCCAGGAAAGGGATCAATGCATTGATGGTGACGTCGGTTGCGCTGCCGGCTTTCACCAGCAATACAATCTTGCGGGGACGCTTGATGCTCAATACGAAGGTGGCGAGGTCTTCAAAGCCTTTGAGGTTCCCGGCTGAAGGCTCATTTTCCTTGCTGTGGGCGATGAATTTGCGCGTTTTTTCCGGGTCGCGGTTATAGACGGAGATCGTGTAGCCGTGATCTGCGATGTTGAGTGCTAGGTTCTGCCCCATGACTGCCAAACCAATGAGGCCAATATCTGCGGTATTTGTACTCATGATGATTGCTTCTTGTTAATTAGGGTGGATAGAAACGAGAGCCAAACCAACGCGCGAGCATATATAACTCGGTGAATATACAACTCTGTAAAACGGCTCCCAAGCCAGACTATAGACCTTTATGGAAAAACCTACAAAGCCAAAGTTCCGGGAATTTTGGAAATTGTAATGATTCTTATGGATTTGCCGGGCTTGTGCCGGCGAGGTGGGAAATGAGCTTGAGGCGGCGATTGAGGGTATGGCCCGCGATCAGGAGCAAACTGCCCGGTATCGTCAGGGCGATTTCGGCAGCGGTGTTCATGGGCACGAATGCAGCGGCACCCACCAGGGCCAGTCCGGCGGCCAGCAACAGGCTGGGCTTGCCATCGCCGTGATGGCGCAAACCCGACCATGCGCCGAAAATGGCCGCAGGCAGCAGGGCAATGAACAGCCAGACGTGCACAGCCTCATCAAGGAACACGGAAAGCGGCAAGACCATGGCGATCAAGGGCAGCACGGTACAGTGGATCAGGCACAGCAGCGAGACGAAATTGCCGAATTTGTCCCAGTTGAGGAATTTTAGATCGGTGAGGCGGATGATGTGCACCACAGTTGCAGAGATTAACGAGTATGGATTCTAGCCCAATGCGTGGCATGGAGCAACTGTGTTGCAATTTTATGACACGGAGAAACGGTAGTTTTTCTCAGCCTGTGGTTATTCTATTTGCCTGCCGTGTCCGGCAGTCAGTCGACTGAGAAAGGGCATGCTGGCTGCGATGGCTGTCAGAGGATTGTTTACCCAGAATTACCTAACTTTACACTGGCCCTACAAACTTAGGCTCAGCCTTGCCAGTCCTACGTTTACTTTCCAAACAAGGGACGAATCGAGGTGTATGGTGGCAATCTCTAAACGGTCGATGATACTTCTGGCACTGGCCGGCAGCTTGCTGATGAGCGTCAGTGCCCAGGCTGACCCATGGCGGGGCGGGCACCGTCATGGCGGAGGCCCCAATATCGGGTTTTATTTTGGCCCAGGCTTCTATGGTCCCGGCTGGGGGCCCTATTATCCGCGCCCATACTATGCCGTGCCCACTTATCCCTATTACCCACCCGTGATCGTCGCCCCGGCGCCGGCACCCGTGCCGCCGCCGGTCTATATCGAGCAGGCTCCGCAGCAAAGCGCCGCGCCCGAGGCGGCGGATAGCGGGTATTGGTATTACTGCAAGCAGCCGGAAGGCTACTACCCCTACGTGAAGGAATGCCCTGCGGGCTGGCAAAAGGTTGCGCCGCAGCCGGCACGGTAATGGAAGGAAGCATCATGAAACGCGTTGCCGCATTGATTCCGTTGCTGCTGTTAAGCGCCTGCGCCACCTTGCCGCCGGACGGTCCGAGCCGCATGGCCCTGCCGGGCAGCACCAAGAGTTTCGACCAATTCCGCTATGACGACAGCATTTGCCGCCAGTTCGGCCTGGAGCAAAGCGGCTCTGCCAAGACCGCGGCCCAGGATAGCGCAGTGACGAGTGCCGCAGTGGGCACGGTGGTGGGCGGTTTGCTCGGCGCCGCGGTCGGCGGGCATGAAGGGGCTGCCGTCGGCGCGGGCTCCGGCTTGCTGGTCGGCACCATGGCCGGTACCGGCATGGCGGCGGACTCCTACCAGGCTTCCCAAGCGCGTTACGACAATGCCTATACGCAATGCATGTACGCCAAGGGGCACAAGGTGGCGGTGTCAGGCAGCCTGGCCCAGGTCCGCGAGCAGGCGGCCCCTGTGCGCCGCAGCGTGCCGCCTCCGCCCCCGCCGCCGGGATATCGCGGCGAGCCGTTGCCGGCCGGCGTACCGCCGGATTACCGGGAATAAGATATTTTCAAGTTGTTTGCATGTATCGGGGATAGACAGAGCGTTCGAGAACGCAGGATCAGGAGGACAGTATGAAACAGGTGAATAAAAACAGGTTTTGGTCAGCCCTTGGCATGGTATTGCTGACCAACATGCTCGGCCAGGCGGCCGCCTATGCGGACCGGGACGACAGGCATGACCGGGGACAGCGTCAGGAGCAGCGCTGGGATAGAGGCCATGACCGTGGCCATGGCGACCGGCAGTACCGGCAGCAAGACAGGCGTGGGGAGCGCAATGCGCGTCATGTGATCGTGCAGCAGAACGTGCAATATCAATTCCGCGACCAGGACAGGGCAAGGCTGTATACACAATACCAGCGCAGCCTGCGCGGGGCCAGGTGGGACCACAGGCCGGACTTCCGCCCGGGCTATGCCGTCCTGCCGGCTTACCGTCCCTACATTACTCCCGTGCCGGTGCATGTGCTGCGCACCTTGCCACCGCCGCCGCCAGGATATGTGATCGGCTACTACCAGGGTTACAACGTGGTTTACGATCCCACCACCTATGTCATCCTGACCGCGATAGACCTGCTGGCAAGGTAACGCCGGGGCTGGACGGTGCGGTTCAGCGGGGTATCGGCTCTCCCCACTGCACCTCGGCCAGCCCAAGGTTGCGCAGCGCAGCGTTGACCCTGGAATAGGGCTGGCTGCCGAAGAATCCGCGATGGGCGGACAGCGGCGAAGGGTGCACCGAGCTGATGACATGGTGCTGGGGCGCGATCAGCGGGCGGAATTGTTGCGCATGGCTGCCCCAGAGGATGAACACCAGTGGCGCCTCGCGCTGGCCCAGGTAGTAGATGACGGCGTGGGTGAACGCTTGCCATATCTTGCTGTGGGCACCCGCCACGCCGCCGCGCGTGGTGAGCGAAGCATTGAGCAACAATACGCCTTGCTTCGCCCATGGCATCAGATTGCCGCTCGACAGGGTCTGGCCCACGTCCGTTTGCATTTCCTTGATCATATTGCGCAATGATGGCGGCGGCCTGACCCCTTCCGGCACGGAAAACGACAAACCATGGGCTTGCTGGATCCCGCGGTCCTCGCCATGGTAAGGGTCCTGTCCCAGCAACACCACTCTCGCCTTTGCCGGCTCGACCTGGCGCAATGCCTCGAACCACAATCCCCGGCGCGGGCGTACATCCTCGACCGTCTCCAGGCTGGCGCTGATGCTGTTGTACAGCGCCTGCAATTCAGGAATCGCTTCCGCCCAGGTGGCAGGGAGCGACTCGGAATGCGGATGGGTCACGGGATCTAATACTGTCATTGTCGGTCTCAGGCATGTGGAATTGATGCGGCCTACGGTACTAAATTCAGTGGTGCCGGGCAAGCGCAAAAGGCGTAATATCGTCTTGGGGCGCACCGCCCTGAAAGCAGACACCAAGACAGGCGCCAGACCTGTCGGTGGCATGAGTTCAACCTATGGAGAAAGCATGATGAAAACCCTGGCTATCCTATCCTTGTCCCTCTTTGCCGCATTGCCTGCCACCGCCAAGACAGTGGCAGAAGACGAGTTCCAGGTCATGAAGGCTTGTCATGTGAATGCGACCGCCATGAACCTTGATGGGCATGTGCGTGAGCACTACCTCAACAATTGCGTGCTGTCGAAAACCTATGCGAGCGAGGCGGCACACCAAGCCCGCAAACAGTGCCAGATCAGTGCCACGGCGATGAACCTGGATGGGGACACGCGGCGTAATTACCTTGCCTCCTGCCTGGCGAGCAATTGAATCAGCCCAAATAGTCCTGTAACCGGCTCGCCAGCCAGTCCATGAATACGCGGACCCGCCGCGGCTGATGGCGCCGGTTCGGGTATAGCATGGAGACCGGCATCGGTGCTGCGCGGTATTCCGGCAGCAGTTCGACCAGCCTGCCATGCTGGATATGAGTCTTGGCTGCCGCCTGCGGTACCTGGATGATGCCCAGCCCGGCCAGGCAGGCCTGGGTGTAGGCATCGCTGTTGTTGACGGTGATGATGGATTGCATCTTCATGCGTTTGGTGTCGTTTCCTTGCACGTATTCCCAGTACGCTTCCTCCGAACCCAGCACCTGCGCGTAATGCACCATGAAGTGCCGTTCCAGGCCGTCCAATGACAGCGGCATGCCGTGCCGCTGCAGATATGCCGGGCTGGCGCAGTTGACGATGGGGTGAATGCCGATCTGGCGCGCGACCAGCCCGGAATCCCCTAGAGTGCCGACGCGCAGCACGCAATCGAAGCCTTCCGCTACCAGGTCTACCCGGCGGTCGGTGCTGCTGAGCTCGATCTTGATGCCGGGATGCTGCTGCAGGAACGCGGGCAGGTGCGGCATCAGCACTTCGCGTGCGACGGCAAGCGGCACATCCACGCGGATGCGCCCTTGAATGCCTTTTTCGTCGAGCAGGAACATGGACTCCAGCTCGTCCACGTCGGTCAGCAAATCCTTACAGCGCTGGTAGAACAATTGGCCGTCATGGGTGAGCACCACCTTGCGCGTCGTGCGCTGCAGCAGCCTGGTCCCGAGGTGGGATTCGAGGTTCTGCACCGCCATCGAGATGCTGCCCTTGGGCAGGCCGAGGCTGATGGCGGCCTGGGTGAAGCTCGAGAGTTCCGCAACGCGCGCAAACACCGTCATGGCATGCAGCTTGTCCATAAAGTGATTTCCATTTTGTTCAAATTATTTGAACAGTGTAATCATTTGGCGAGTATTTATCACGATTTGTTATCGCAATAGACTGTGTCCACATTCATTTACCAAGGAGACAGCATCATGGGCAAGATCGCGATTATCACCGGCGGCAACCGCGGACTGGGGCGCAACATGGCCCTCCACCTCGCGCGCAAGGGCGTGGACAGCATCATTACCTACCGCAACGGCAGGGAACAGGCAGATGCGGTGGTTGCCGAGATCGAACAACTGGGGGCGAAAGCCGCCGCCTTGCAGCTGGACGTAGGCGACAGCAGCAGCTTTGCGGCTTTTGCCGGGAGCGTGCGCCCACTGTTGCAGCAATGGGGCAGGCCGGATTTCGATTTCCTCGTCAATAACGCCGGCATAGGCATTCATAGCCCGATCATCGAGACCACGGAGCAGCAGTTTGACGAACTGGTGAATATTCATTTCAAAGGCGTGTTTTTCCTCACCCAGGCATTGTTGCCCTTGTTGCGGGACGGCGGGCACATCCTCAACGTCTCCAGCGGCCTTACGCGCTTCTCGCTGCCGGGCTATGCCGCCTATGCGGCGATGAAGGGCGGGATCGAGGTGCTGACCAGGTATCTTGCCAAAGAGTTGGGCTCGCGCGGCATCCGGGTCAACGTGCTGGCGCCCGGCGCCATAGAGACCGACTTTGGCGGCGGCGCGGTACGCGACAATGCGGATATCAACCGTTTCGTCGCCGAGCAGACGGCATTGGGACGCGTAGGCTTGCCTGACGACATTGGTGGGTTGGTGGCGGTGTTGCTGTCGGAAGAGAGCGGCTGGGTCAACGGCCAGCGCATCGAGGCATCCGGCGGAATGTTCTTGTAAGCCGGATATCCACCGGATAACTGGGTTATCCGGTGGAATGCGCATTACAGCGACCTGCTAGCCATTGCGTTTTTCGTAGGCCTCGACGGCCTTTTTGGTTTTTTCCGGCTCGGTTTGCCAGCCGCGTACCCAGCTCATGACGTGCAGGATTTCATCAGGTTCCAGCAGGCCTTGCTGGGGTCCCATCTGGCCGTCCGCACCGCCGTAGATGGTTTCGAACAGTCCCTTGTCCTCGCGGTTTCCGGGATAGGTCCAATAATCGTCACTCAGCGCCGGCCCCAACTTGCCTTCGGCCAGATGGCCGTGACAACCGGAACAGGCGGTGGCAAAGATCACGTAACCCTTGTTCATTGCCTCCTGATCGCCATTGTAGGGGTTGATGCCGGTGTTCTTGAATTCCTTGAATTGCGGACTTTCCGTTTCGCCCGTGAAATCAAGCGGATCGCCGGAAATCGTACCGCGGAAATCCAGGTCGGCGTGCGCATGGGTTAAAAGCAAGCCAGTGGCGAGCAATGTGCCCAGGCTGCCTGCAATGATAAGCTTTTTGAACAGTTGCATATTGTTAACCTCGTTTTTTCATTGAATGAGAATAAAACTCATATAATTTAATGAATTAAAATTGTTAGGTTGCTTACCATAGTGTAATTTTTTAGAGATGTTCCCACGCATAAAGTTCAAGGACGGTTTCGCCGGGATTGATACTGTGAGGTGATGAATCTTGGGAATGGTGGGCTTGCCGACAGCGTGCATGTGCAACGTATGCACGTCTCAGAAAAGGATGGGTGTGTGAGTGGAATGGCCGCAGCCTGCGAGACCCGCTTACTTGATTTTTATACGATCGGTTTGTAGGCCAGCAGGCTGGCAAGCTCCTGCAGGAGCTTGCGGCGCGGGTGTTGACGGTGCCAGACCAGGGCGATGGTGCGGCTGGGGTTCTGCTTGATAGGAATGTAACGGATGTCGCTCTCATCCGGCTGGATGGCGACAGAAGGCATCAAGGTGACGCCTACGCCATTCTTGACCATGAAGCGCAGGGTTTCGAGGCTGGATGCGCGGAAATCGTCCTCGATGAAGCGCGAGGGATTGCAGATCTGCAAGGCCTGGTCGCGCAGGCAGTGCCCTTCGTCCAATAGGAGCAGGTTTTCCTGGTCGACGGCATTGAGGTCGACCACATCGTGGCCGGCCAGCGGATGGTCGCTGGCAACGGCCAGGGTGAAGGGGTCCTCGAACAAGGGGCTTGCTTCGAACTCTTGCGGTTTCACCGGCAATGCCAGCAGCGCGGCATCCAGCTTCATCCCCATGAGCAATTCCATCAGCGCATTGGTCTTTTCCTCGATCACCAGCATCTTCATTTCGGGAAAGTGCTGCTTGATGCGGAATACGTATTCCGGCAGCACATAGCTGGCAACGGATGGAAAGGCGCCCAGCGACAGCTTGCCGCAGGTGGGCAGCTGCGCCTGGGCCGCGATCATGCGGATCTGTTCCGCATCCGCGACGATGCGGCGCGCCACTTCCACGACCTGGGTGCCGATCTCGGTAATTTCTACCTGGTTCTTATTGCGCACGAACAATGGCACATCCAGGTAGTCTTCCAGCTTCTTGATCTGGACGCTGAGCGTGGGTTGGCCAATCGCGCACTGGTTAGCCGCATGGCTGAAGTTCTTGCAGTCCGCGACTGCAATCAGGTAGTTCAAGTCTCTCAAATTCATGCTTTTCCCCTCTTGGGCTATCTCCTCCTCAAGCTGCCTTACCGCGCTGAAGCCAGCCCTCGTGAATTGTAACCATCAAGCCCCTTTTCGCCTTATTGATATTGCCCATGATGCCATTGAGCAAATGAATTTCAGTTCCGGCCTGCGGAAGCATTCAATGCTCACAAGCGCGGCAGTTGCCATTCTGGGACTGCCGGGTTTGAAACGCTTCGCTTAAATCATGAATTTATTAAAGGAGATAATCATGAAAAAGACTACGCAAATTGCGGCCCTGATCTTGATGGCTTCCGCCATGTCCAGCGCCCACGCTGATTCCATCCGCCCTTTCGCCAACAGCCTGTTAGGCACCTGGAAGCCTCTGCCCGAGGCGGCCAGCAACCAGCGTCCTGATGTCGACCAATCCCTGAGCCTGTTTGCCAACAGCCTGTTGGGCAAGAGCGAGCGCCAGGCCGGCGCTGTCAGCAACGACAAGCCCGACGTGGACAAGTCGCTTGCCTTGTTCGCCTCCAGCATCCTGCATTGATGCACGGACGGACCTTGCCCCAGGCCGGCAACGGCTCGGGGCAATGCGCATAACAAATCAGAGGAGAAAGTAAAATGAAAGAGAACGCGATTTTCTATATCAAGGTGGTGGTGTTGGCATTGGCTGCCGCCACCCTGGCCAGCCAGGCGCAGGCAGCTGAAAGCAAGCCGGGAAAACAGTACCAGACCGTATCCGGCGAGGCGGCGTTGCAGTCTCCCAAATTCTGGTGGCCCGAGCAGCTTGATCTCCAGCCCCTGCGCCAGCATGCGGCGGAATCCAACCCCCTCGACAAGGCATTCGATTACGCCGAACAGTTCAAGACCCTGGACATCAAGGCGGTGAAGCAGGATATAGAGCAGGTGATGAAGACGTCTCAGCCCTGGTGGCCTGCGGATTACGGGCATTACGGGCCTTTCTTCATCCGCATGGCCTGGCATAGCGCCGGCACGTATCGTGTGGGTGATGGCCGCGGCGGCGCGGGCGGCGGGCAGCAGCGCTTCGAGCCGCTCAACAGTTGGCCGGACAATGGGAGCCTGGACAAGGCCAGGCGCCTGTTATGGCCGGTGAAGCAGAAGTACGGCAACAAGATTTCGTGGGGCGACCTCATGGTGCTGGCGGGCAATGTGGCGCTGGAATCCATGGGCTTCAAGACCTTCGGTTTCGCTGGCGGCCGCGTGGACGACTGGGAGCCTGACATGGTCTACTGGGGCCCGGAAAAGGAATGGCTGGGCGACAAGCGCTACAGCGGCAAGCGCCAATTGGAAAATCCGCTGGCCGCGGTGCAGATGGGCCTGATCTACGTCAATCCGGAAGGCCCGAACGGCAATCCCGATCCGCTCGCTGCCGCCAAGGATATCCGCGAGACATTCGGCCGCATGGCGATGAACGATGAGGAGACCGTGGCGCTGATCGCAGGCGGGCATACCTTCGGCAAGGCGCACGGTGCGGCCAATCCCGAGAAGTGCGTGGGCGCCGAGCCCGCGGCGGCGGGTGTCGAGGAGCAAGGCTTCGGCTGGAAGAACAAGTGCGGCAAGGGCAATGCGGAAGACACCATCACCAGCGGCCTGGAAGGCGCCTGGTCGACTAACCCCACGCGCTGGACGCATGAGTACCTGACCTGGCTCTATACCTTCGACTGGGAAAAGACCAAGAGCCCTGCCGGGGCCATCCAGTGGATTCCGAAGAACGGCCAGGGCGCGAATTTCGTTCCCGACGCGCATATTCCCGACAAGCGCCATGCGCCTATCATGTTCACTACCGACCTGGCATTGAAGGAAGACCCGGAGTACCGCAAGATTTCCAAGCGCTTCCTCGATAACCCGAAAGAGTACGAGCTGGCATTTGCCAAGGCCTGGTTCAAGCTCACCCACCGCGACCTCGGGCCGCGTGCGCGCTATCTCGGCAGCGAGGTGCCGGATGAAGTATTGCTCTGGCAGGACCCTGTTCCGGCCATGGATCATGCGTTGATCGATGCGAACGACATTGCCGGGTTGAAGAGCCGGATATTGGCATCCGGCTTGACGGTGCCTGAACTGGTAAGGACTGCGTGGGCGGCGGCGGCCTCCTTCCGCGGCACGGATATGCGCGGCGGCGCCAATGGCGGCAGGTTGCGCCTTGCCCCGCAGAAGGACTGGGCGGTGAACAACCCCAACGAGCTGGGCAAGGTCCTGAAGCGGTTGGAAGCGGTGCAGAAGGACTTCAACAGCGCGCAGTCCGGAGGCAAGCAAGTGTCGCTGGCTGACCTGGTCGTGCTTGGCGGCGCAGCCGCTGTCGAGAAGGCGGCCAAGGATGCAGGTTACACCGTGACGGTGCCGTTCACGCCGGGTCGCACCGATGCATCGCAGGAGCAGACCGACGTGAAGTCGTTTGCCGCGCTTGAGCCCAAGGCCGACGGCTTCCGCAATTACTTTGGCGAAGGCAACCGCCGCTCTCCCGCCGACATGCTGGTGGAGCGCGCCAACTTCCTCACCCTGACCGTGCCGGAGATGACGGTGCTGGTGGGCGGCCTGCGGACGTTGGATGCCAATGCGGGCGGTGCCAAGCACGGCGTGTTCACCGACCGTCCGGGCACCCTGAGCAATGATTTCTTCGTCAACCTGCTCAGCATGTCCACCAAGTGGTCCAAGGCGGCTTCGGGCCAAGGGATTTACGAGGGGCGCGACCGTGCCACGGACAAGCTCAAGTGGACCGCAACCCCGGTAGACCTGGTGTTCGGTTCCAATTCGGAATTGCGGGCGGTGGCCGAAGTCTATGCGTTCGACGATGCTAAGGAGAAGTTCGTGCACGACTTCGTCAGTGCATGGTCCAAGGTCATGGAGCTGGACAGGTTCGACAAGCGTTGATGCAAATAGCCTGGCACCCTCTTGGTTCTTGGGGGTGCCAGGCTGTTTCTTGTTGTGCCGAGCCGCCGATGCGGCTTTTTTTATGTCTAGGCGTGGTGTGCGGTTTGCTGGATTTGCAACGGCAGTTGCAACGTGAACGTGGAGCCTTCGCCGAGAGTGCTTTGCACCGTGATCCTGCCCTGGTGCGCTTCTGCCAGTTGCTGTGCAATATAGAGCCCCAACCCCAGTCCCGCGCTCACCTGGTTGCCCTGGCAGCGCTCGAAGGCGAGGAAGATGCGGGCCTGGTCTTCGGGCGAGATGCCTAATCCCTGGTCCTTGATGGCAATCAAGGCATTGCCTGCTTGCTGTTGCAGCGAGATATGGATGGGTTTTGCATTGCCATAGCGCATGGCGTTGGTGAGCAGGTTGGCAATGATCTGCTCCAGGCGGAAAGCGTCCCATTCGCCATGGATCTGTTCTTCCGCGTCCAGCTCGAGGGTATAGCCCAGCGTCTTTGCCTGTGGCGTCAGGTCGTGCACCAGGCGTTGCAGCAGCTCGGTCAGGTTGGTGCTGATCGGGCGCACGGACAATCTGCCACTGGAAATGCGCGTGAGGTCCAGCATGTCGTCGATCAAGCGGATCATGTTCTTGATCTGCCGGCGGTCGCGTTCCGTCATCTTTTGCAGTTCCGGCTGGGTGAAGGCCGCGAGGTTGTCGCGCTCCAGCTGCAAGGTACGCACCTGCACATCCAGGAACAGGGTGTTGAGGGGCGTGCGCAGTTCGTGCGCGACCATGGAAATGAAGTTGTCGCGGATGGTGATGGATTTCTCCAGCTCGGCTTGCGTGTGGCGCAGTTCCGCCAGCAGCGATTCCTGTTTTTTCCTGCTGGCTTCCAGCTCGGCGACCTGCCGCTGGATTTCCATGCGTTGTTGGTGCAGCGCGACGAAGACGTTGACCTTGCTCTTGACGGCGCCGATGTCGAGCGGCTTGTGGAGGAAATCGACGGCGCCGGTGGCATAGCCGCGGAAATCGAAGTTGGATTCAGTGGCGGCGGCGGTGACGAATACGATGGGGATGTCGCGCGTCTTGGCCGTGCCGCGCATGAAGTTGGCAAGTTCGAAACCGTCCATGCCCGGCATCTGCACATCGAGGATCGCCAGGGCGAAGTCGTGCTCCAGCATCAGCGCCAAGGCTTCTTCCCCCGATCGTGCCTCATAAATGACACGGTCCTCACCACGGATGATGGCAGCGAGCGCCTGCAGGTTTTCTGCCAAGTCATCCACAATCAGCAACTTGCTGGGCAGCAGCTCTGTATTAGTGGACATGTCTTTCCCCCAATGTAATCAATAGTTGTTCGATATCCGCCAGGCGCAGTATCAAGTCGGGCTTTTGCAGACTGATGGCTGCGCGCGGCATGTAATCTATTTCCGCTTCATCCGGATCCTGCACGACGCTGAGGCCGCCGGCATGCTTGACTGCCTGCAGGCCGGCGGCACCGTCCTGGTTCGCGCCCGTGAGCAAGATGCCCAGCAAGGCGGCTTCATAGGCGTCCGCGGCAGATTCCATCAGGATATCGATGGCCGGCCGCGAAAAGTGCAATGGCGCTTCGCAGCTCAGCGAGAACTGCAAGTTGTGCTCGATCGACAGGTGGTAGCCGGGCGGGGCGAAGTACAGGGTGCCGGGAGCAATTTCTTCCTTGTCCTCGGCTTCCTTCACCGGCAGGCTGAGATGGTGCTGGAACAGCTCTGCCAGTTTGCTCTCGCGCAGGTTCTGCATATGTAGCAGGGCGACGATGGGAATGGGGTAGCGCATCGGCAGTCGATGGAACAGTTTCAGCATGGCGTCGACGCCACCTGCGGAAGCGCCGACGACGACCGCCTGGATCGTGCGCTGCTTCAAGGATTGAATGAGTTTTTTCTGCATCATCCTAGCTTGCGGAAAATACGTTCACGTTTCTGCACGGCTTCAAAATGCTGGCTGTAATCGGAGAAATCGATGCTTTCCTTGCTGCCCAGCC
Organism: Methylobacillus pratensis; assembly: GCF_054072455.1. Taxonomy (NCBI): domain Bacteria; kingdom Pseudomonadati; phylum Pseudomonadota; class Betaproteobacteria; order Nitrosomonadales; family Methylophilaceae; genus Methylobacillus; species Methylobacillus pratensis. Next base: position 338,303 of record NZ_JBSUSR010000002.1, on the reverse strand, counting down.
CAAGGAAGCCCCGATGGCACAACGATTCATGGAACAGCCCGAGCGCACGGTCCTGCAGCTTGCGGTTGAAGTAAATCAGCACGTTGCGGCAGGAGATCAGGTGCGTTTCCGAGAACACGCTGTCGGTGGCGAGGCTGTGGTCCGCGAAGGTGACGTTTTCACACAACGAGCGATCGAATAGCGCTGCATTGTAGGCCGCCGTGTAGTAGTCGGAAAACGCCTGTCTTCCGCCTGCCTCCTGGTAGTTCTTGGTGTAAAGCTGCATGCGCGACAACGGGAAAACGCCCTTGCGCGCCTTGTCCAGCGAAACCGGGTTGATGTCCGTGGCATAGATGATGGTGCGTTCCAGCAGGCCTTCCTCGCGCAGCAGGATGGCCAGGGAATAGACCTCCTCCCCGGTGCTGCATCCCGCGACCCAGATCTTGAGGGAGGGATAGGTCCTGAGTATGGGCAGGACTTCCTCGCGCAGGCTGGCGTAATAGCCGGGGTCGCGGAACATCTCGCTCACCGGGATGGTGAGGAATTGCAGCAATTGCATGAACAAGTCGGCGTCATGCAGGATGCGCGCCTGCAGCTCCGAGACGGATTTGCAGTCGAAAGCGCGCACGGCCTGCACCACGCGCCGTTTCTGCGACGAGCCGGTGTAGTCGCGGAAATCGTAGTTGTAGCGCAGGTAGATTGCCTCCGCCAGCAAGCGCAGTTCGATGTCCAGCGTGCTCATGTGAGCGTGCGGCTGTTCCGGGGGGTGTCCAGGCTTTTGTTGCATCGCGCTTTACTCGATATGGTTGAGCCCAGCCGGCAGCCAGACGCGCAGCAATGAATACAGGCGCGAGAGCTCGATAGGCTTGGCGAGGTAGTCGTTCATGCCCGCCTTCATGCATTGCTCCTGGTCGTCCTTCATCGCCTTGGCGGTGATGGCGATGATAGGCAGGCGCTCGAAGCGGCCATCGGCGCGAATGCGGCGCGTGGCTTCCAGGCCGTCCATTTCCGGCATCATGACATCCATCAGCACCAGGTTGATGTCGGGAATCTGGTTCAGCTTGTCGATGGCCTCAAGGCCGTTGCGCGCGACTTCCACCTTCATTCCCTTCTGCTCCAGCGCGCTGGTCAGGGCGAAGACGTTGCGCACGTCGTCATCCACCAGCAGGATATGGCGGCCATCAAACACGCGTTCCCGGCTGCGCAAGGCTTGCAGCATGCGCTGGCGTTCGCTGGAAAGCTCGGATTCGACCTTGTGCAGGAACAGGGTCACCTCGTCCAGCAGGCGCTCGGGCGAGCGCGCACCCTTGATGATGATGGAGCGCGAATACTTCAGCAGTTCCGCCTCTTCATCACGGCTGAGGTTGCGCCCGGTGTAGACGATGACGGGCGGGAAGGCGCAGATGTCCTCGCTCGACATGCGCTGCAACAGCTCGCTGCCCTGCATGTCCGGCAGCTTGAGGTCGATGATCATGCAGTCGAAGATATTGCTGCGCAATTGCTCCAACGCCTGCTCACCGAATTCCACCGCGACGATTTCCACGTCGTCGTCGGCGATCAGCTGGTGCACGCTCTCGCGCTGGCGCGCGTCATCCTCCACCAGCAACACGCGCTTGATTTTCTGCGACAGTTTTTCCTCAAGGCGCGCAAACACCTGCTTCAGCTCTTCCAGCGTCGTGGGTTTGAGCGCGTAGCCGATCGCGCCCAGATGGAGCGCGGCTTCGGTATGGTCCTCGCTGGAAACCACGTGTACGGGGATATGGCGGGTGCGGGTGTTGTTTTTCAGGGTTTGCAGCACGCTGAGCCCCGACTCGTCCGGCAGGCGGATATCCAGCAGGATCGCCTGCGGCTGGTACTCCGCCGCGAGGTGCAGGCCTTCGTCGGCCGCATGGGCCACCAGGCATTGGTAGCCCATTTCATGAGCGAGGTCGAAGAGGATGCGCGCGAAGGCGGGTTCATCCTCGACCACCAGCACCAGGCGCTGAGAGTCCTGGGCTTGCTCGCGGTCATCAGGGAATGCCGGGCCGGTGAACTGCTTTGTCTGCTTGGCAGTGGGCTCCGGTTGCTGCGTGGGTTCGGCAGTATGGGATGGCGCAGGTTCCGGCGGCAGCAAAATGGCGTTGGACTGCCATTCCCGCGGTACCAGCAAGGTGAAGCTGCTGCCTTCGCCGCGGGTGCTTTCCACGCTGATGGAGCCGCCCAGCAAGGCGGCAAGGTTGCGCGAAATCGACAGGCCGAGGCCGGTGCCGCCATAGCGGCGGCTGGAAGTGCCGTCCACCTGGCGGAAAGGCGCGAAGATGGCCTCGTGCATGTTCGGGTCTATGCCGATGCCGGAGTCTTTCACCGTGAAGCTGACCTGGTCGTGCTCATTGGTCGAGATGCGCAGGGAAATATTGCCGCGGTCGGTGAACTTGATGGCATTCGAGAGCAGATTCTTCAGTATCTGTTCCAGGCGCTGACGGTCGGTATAGATCGTGTTTGGCGTTGCCGGATCGACGTCGATCTTGAAGGCGAGCTTTTTCTGCTGCGCCATTGGTTCGAACACGGATTGTAACGAGCTGGCCAAGTGCTGGACGGCGAGTTCCTGCGGCTTCAATTCCAGCTTGCCCGCCTCAACCTTGGAAATGTCGAGGATATCGTTGATCAGGTTGAGCAGGTCGTTGCCCGCGGAATAAATGGTTTGCGCAAACTTGATCTGTTCCTCGCTGAGGTTGCCTTCCCGGTTGTCGGCCAACAGTTTGGCGAGAATGAGGGAGCTGTTGAGCGGGGTCCGCAACTCGTGCGACATATTGGCCAGGAACTCCGATTTATACTGGCTTGCCCGCTCAAGATCCTCCGCCCTTTCCTGGAGCTGGCCTTGCACCTCTTGCAATGCTGCATTCTTTTCATCCAGCCTGAGCGCCTGCTCGGCCAGCTTGTCGTTGGTCTGTTCCAGCTCTGCCTTCTGGTTTTCAAGGGTGGCCTGGGACTCCTCAAGTACGCGGGACTGCTCTTCCAGCTCTTCGTTGCTGGTGCGCAGTTCCTCTTGCTGCACTTGCAATTCTTCGTTGAGCTGCTGGGTTTCGGCCAGCAAATCCTGCAGGCGCTGGCGCGCCAATGCCGCCTCGATGGCGATGCCGAGGTTCCCTGCGATCAGTGCTAGGAACTCCATGTTCAACGGTTCAGGCTTATGCATGAAGCCCAGTTCAACCACGCCGTTGATGCGGCCGTCGTTGTTGATCGGCACGATGGCCAGGTGGCGGGGCATTGCGTCGCCCAGGGCCGAATTGACCTTGATATAGTCGTTCGGCAGGCTGTCGAGGTCGATGAGGCGGTTTTCCGCCACGGCCTGGCCCAGCAGGCCTTGATGTTCGCGCAATACGGAATCCCGCTGCTCATGTTCGGGGCTGAAGCCGTATGTTGCAAAGCGGCGTAACGTGCCATCGTCGTCGCGTACATATATCGCACCCACCTGCACGCCGATATAGCTGGCCAGGAAGTCGAGGGAGATACGGCCGAGCTGCGGTAGCGCCATTTGCCCGATGCCCAGCTCGGCCAGGGCGGTTTGGCCCGTGCGTAGCCAGGCCTGCTGCTGCTGGGCGTCGGCGTATTCCTGCTGGCGTTGCAGGATTACTTCATAGTTGTTCGACAGGCCCAGCAGCTCGCGGCGGCCGAAATAGCCCAGGAAGCCGGTCAATCCCAGCACGAACAGCAGGTAGGAAGCCAGCGAGAAGGAAATGGTCTTGCGCGCATTGTCGTTCCTGTCCTTGAGCAAGCGTTGCTCGTCCATGACGAAATTGCCAAGCTCGTTGCGGATCTCGTCGAACTGCAGCTTGCCGTGGCCCATGCGCAAGGTGGGTAAAAAGTCTTCCTTCGCCCGCCGCTTGTCGATCATGATGCTGGCATAGGCATCCCATTGGTCGATGTAGGCCTGGGTACGCTTGAGGCGGTCGATCTGGGTGGGATTGTCCTTGACCAATACCGTCAATGCCGAGATTTCGGCCTGGATCTTGGGCTTGCTGAGCAGATAGGGCGCGAGGAAGTTGTCATCACCGCTCAGCAGGTAGCCGCGCATCCCGCTTTCCATATTGACGGCGAGCTTGGACACTTCCTGTGCCTTGCCGATCACGCGTTCGGTATGCTCCACCCAGTTCATGGAATCGAGCAAGTTGAGGATGAGGACGACAAAGAGTGCTGCGCTTGCAATACCGACACCAAGCGGCAGCATGATGTTGCGGCGCAGGATGCGCTTGAAACTGGCTTGATCGATATTGGTTTGACCGGTCATGGAGTGCATATCCTGCAGATTTCAAGATGCGGTAGTGTAGCGCAACTGATGGGTTTGCAGGCGTCAAAATCGCCGAATATCGGGAGAATTTCCGGCAAAAACCGGTAAATCCCTACAAAGTAGGAATTGTCTTACAAAGGAGGGTAACGGGGTCCTACATAAAAACGCCGGCAAGGCAAAAAATTGCCTTGCCGGGTTTTATTGCTCACTTAATAAGTGGCTTAATGGTGCGTGTTCTTGTCGACCTTGTACGGCTTGTCTTTACGCTTGGTGGAAGCGAGCTTTTCCAGCTCCTTCTCGCTCATACTGTTGACCATGCTGCGCGAGGCGCCTTTGAGGTCTTTCTTGCTGGCCTCGCCGCGCTTTGCCGAAAGCGCGGCGCCTGCGGCCATTTGCTGAGCCTTGGATTTGGCGGGCATGATGTTCTCCTTTGAACTAAGGTCGAACCAGTCTGCGTGATATCAGGGTATGTTGCAGTCAGCCGATGCCGGGTTTTGTTGTCGGAGAAATCAAGCAGGCGGTACTGCGCTTGTTTTCGTGGTTTGCGTGGCCGGATGCACGATCACCGAGCAGGTCATGCCGGCGACCAGCACGGCGTTTTCAGGGACGTCGTCGATATGGATGCGCACCGGCACGCGTTGCGCGAGGCGCACCCAGTTGAAGCTCGGGTTGACGTTGGCAAGCAGCCTCACGTCGGTCGGGTTGTCGCGGTCGGTGATGCCGCGGGCGATGCTCTCGACATGGCCGTGCAGGACGAAGTCGGTGCCCAGCATGCGGATTTCCGCCGGGTCGTTCACATGGATGAGGGCAAGCTTGTGCTCCTCGAAGTAGCCGTAGACCCAGTAGGATTTCTGGTCGATCAGCGCGAGCTTGGCATCGCCCGCCTGCGCATAGTCTCCCGGCCGCACCAGCAGGTTGGATACCCAGCCGTCGACAGGCGCCCGCACCTCGGTGCGCTTGAGATCGAGCTTCGCATGGCCGAGCTCGGCGCGGGCCTGGTCCAGGTCCGCCTTGGCTGCCAAGGTGATGAGGTCGGAATCCTCGCGGTCTTCGCGCGAGATGACCTGGTCGTCCAGCATGGCGCGCCGCGTCGATTGCCCGCGCTTGAGGGCGAGGTTTATCTTGCGCTGTTCCAGCCTGGCTTCCGCCTCTTCCAGGGTGTGGTGGTAGCGCTCGGCGTCGATACGGAACAATAGGTCGCCTTTTTTCACGAACTGGTTGTCGCGCACCACTACCTCGGTGACCAATCCCGAGACGTCGCTGGCGATATTGACGACATCTGCGCGTACCCTGCCGTCGCGCGTCCACGGCGAGTCCATGTAGCGAACCCAGAGCAAATGGCCCAGGACCACGGCCGCCACTACGATGGCCAAGGTGAGCGAAATGCGCAGGATGTGCTTGTAAAGGTCTTTCATGTGCGTTCCCTTGTCAGTAAATCAGGAGCCCGAGCGAGCAGAACAGGCAGACGAACAGGCCCAGGCGGAACAGCGCGCGGTACCAGATGAATTGGTAGCCGCCCAGCCAGACCAAGGCTGTGTCCAGCAGCCAATACAGCAGCAATGCCGCTAGGAAGGCAAGCATCAACGTCGGCATCAGCGCGTCGAGAAAGGCGATTTCCCTAGGCATGTTGCGGCGCTCCCGGCGGTGGCGTTTCATCGAGCGGGGCGATGGGCGTGAGCACCGAGTCCCTGTCCAGCAGTGCGCCGCGGATGAAATGCAGCATCGCCAGCAGCTGTGCATGGTTGGATACGGTCAGCGCGGTTCTGGATTGCACGCGTTCGATGCTGTTGGCGATCGAGGCGATGGCGATCTGGCGTAATGCAGTGCTGGGCTGCTCGAACAGCCTGGCCAACTGCAGCAGGCTATGGTCTATCGAGCCGCGAATGGCAGGATCGTCCGTGCTGTTCAATTCTGTCCGCAGTGCGATGACGGCCTGGCTGATTTCCAGCGTGGAAAACAGCCAGTTGACCACTTCCTTATCCTTGGCATCGGCAACGCGCCGTGCCGACCCCATGCGCAGGAGCAGCTCCCGTGCATGGGTCTCGAGCTTGACGCGCGCCGGCGGCGGCGTTTGCACGCAGGCGTCCTGGATCAGCTCTCGCAACGCCTGGGCGACGCGGATGCGCGACCACAGGTTGTTGGTGAGGTCGATCAGGCTGTAGAACAGGCCGGCGAGCATGATGGCAAGGAGGTCGGCAATCGCTTCATTGATGAAATTGACCGGGTTGGCGGCAAACACGTTGTTGAAGCCGATATGCAGGAAAAACACGATGAAGATGCCGGAGCCGATCACGGCGATGGCAGGCCTGGTGGTGAACCATGCCGCAATCGCGATTGCGGGGCACAATGCCAGCGCCAGCATGGCGAAACCCTGCGCCTGCGTCAGCAGATGGAAGTTGCACAGGTAAAGCAGCGCCGTGCCGATCAACGCGCCGATGATGAACTGGCGCACCGTCCTGCCCGGCGCAGGCGACGAGGCGAACAGCGTGCTCGCGATGGTGGCAATGGTAATGGCCTCTATGCCCGAACGCAGGTCGCAGGCGATCCAGAGGAAGGACATCACCGCGAACACCAGTCCGCCGCGTATCCCTGCCAGCAAGGCCGCCAGCGGGTCGAAATGCATTCCCAGCCCCGGGGACTGACGGGGCTTAGATATGCCTGTTTTCCCCGGCTGGTTCAGTCCGGCATAGGTATGCACGTAGGCATGCAATTCCGAGAGGGTGCGCAGGCCCAGCTCCGCGCCAGTGGCGAAATCCAGTTTTTCATTCTCGCCGAGTGTGGCCGGCAGCGAGGACTGCACCTCGTTCAGGTGGATGGACCAGCGCTGCAGCAATGCGTCGATAGTGAGCGCTACCTGTCTTGCCTCGTGTTCATCACGCGCTTCGTGCCCGCGGGTCAACACGGCGGACTGGATCGGGGCGAACAATGCCAGCAGGCCGTCCACTACCTGCGGGTGGCCGCTTGCATGCAGGCGCCGCATCAATTGCTCGAACGAGTGCAGGCTGGTGGTGACTGCCATGAACTCGGAGTTCAGCAAGTTGAGCTGCTCGCGGTAGGCGCGCGAGTGGCTGCTCTCCATGGACGAGGAGGCATGGAATATTTCCAGCTCGAATACGTCGCCCACCATGCGCAGGGTTTCCGCCTGAGCGGCGGGGCCGGCGAGTTTCTTGCGGTCCAGGCTGACAAGCAGGCGGGAGAAGTCGCGAAAGCGCTTGCGCACGGCATTGCGCAGCAGTTCGCTGATGCCCTGGGGAAACACGAGCGCGCTCACCAGGCTGGCAGAGGCGAGCCCGACCATGATCTCGGAAAGCCGCGTCATGGCGATGTCGAAGGTCTGCACCGGGTTGAGTGTGGCCGGCAGGCCGACGATGCAGATCGTATAACCCGCCAGCACGAAGGCATAGGATTGATGGTGGCGGAAGACGATGGAGCCCGCGGTGCAAAAGCTGATCCACAATGCTAGGTAGATGAGGAAAGGCACGCGTTCCTGGGCGAACAGCGCGACCAGCAGCACCGAAGTGGCAATCCCGACCAAGGTGCCGATGAGCCGGTAATAGCTTTTGGCCAGCACCATGCTGGTCCTGGTCTGCATGACGATGGCGACGGTAAGCAGCGCGGTGCGGGGCTGTTCCAGCTCGAACCTGAGCGAGACCCACATGGCGAGCATGCATGCCAGCAGTACCTTGCCAATGTAGATCAGCGTCTGCGCGTCCTCGCGCGTCCAGTCGCGCAGCACGCCGAGCAAGGCGTAGCGCCAGCGCGCGTGGCGCATGAAGGCCGGGCCGGTGTTGTTGCGGCTCATCAATGCGCCCCGGCAGACGGCTGGCCGGCTCCACCGCCCAACGCCTTCATCAGCCCGGCATAAGTGCTGAGCCTGGAGGCTTCCAGGTCGACCAGGGCTGTACGCTGGCTGAGCACCTGGTTTTCGGCGTCCAGCACCTTGAAGTAGTTGGACAGTCCGGCATGGTTGCGGGTCTGGGCGAGTCTCCTGGTTTTCTCCGCAAGGCGCAGCGCATCGAGCAGTTCCGCCTGCTGGATCGCGTTGGAATGCAGCGTGACCAGCTGCGCGCTGATTTCCTGCATGGACTGCAGCACGATGGCGTTGTATTGCTCGACCGCCAGGTCGTATTCCGCAGCCGTCGCTGCGAGATTGCCGCGGCGTTGCCCGCCGTCGAACAACGGCAGCGAGATTGCCGGGCCGACGCCTGCCACCAGGCCGCTTTCGCTGAGTATCTTGCCGAAGCCCATGGCCTGCAGGCCAACAAAGCTCAACAGGTTGATGTTGGGGTAGAAAGCCGCCTTGGCGCTGGTGATATTATGGCTGGCGGCTTCGATCCGCCATCTTGCCGCGACGATATCGGGCCGGCGGCCCACCAGGTTGGCAGGAAGGGCATCGGGTAGGCCGATGTCGGCATCCAGGGACAGCCTGGGCGCTTGCAGGTGCTCAGTAAAGCCCGGCCCCTCGCCAGCAAGCGCTGCGAGCTGCTGCCTGGTCAAGGTGATGCGTTCGTCGCTCACCTCCAGTTGCGCCCGTAATCCCGGGACGGCGGATTTCGCCTCGCTGACCTCGATTTCGGTTCCCAGGCCTGCGGCAAGCGCGCGCTTGCGGATATCGAGTTGCTGCTGCGCGATATCCAGCCTGTGCTGGATAATGTCATGCAGCGCATGCTCCCGCGAGAGCGCGATGTAATGCATCACCAGGGCGGTGGTGAGGCTGAGCCTGACTTGCTGGGCCTCCGCAGCCGTTGCCTGGATGCGGTCGAGCGCGCCTTTCCATTGCTGTTCGCGCTGTCCCCAGAGGTCGAGGTCGTAGCCGAGGTTGAGCGTGGCCTTGTTGTTCCACTCAGTATGGCCTCCCCACGGCGGCGGGATGAATTGCAGGTTGGTAAAGCGTTCGCGCACGAAGTTGCCGTTGATGCCGGCTTGCGGAGCGAGCAGTGCGCCGGCGGCCTGCGCCTGTGCTTCCGCCATGGCAGTGCGGCTGCGTGCCGCCCGGATATCGGGGTGTTGTTGCAGGCTGTGGCTGACCAACGCATCGAGCTGCGCATCCTGGAAGACCTGCCACCATTCCTCCCTGGGCCACGGCAGGTCGTGCCGTGCCTGGGTGATGTCATGGCCCACATCCAGCAGGGCGGGGTCTTTAGGTTGTGCCGTGGTGGAAATGCCGGACATGCTCATGCATCCAGGCAACACCGCGATCACAGCGGTGCTGAAAGCCTTGAGGATGTTGCGATGCATGTTGGACTCCCGCCCAGGATAACGATGTAGAAACGGTTTGGTGCGCTTTTGTTACTTGATGATGTCGGCGTTGGCGCCCAGGGTCTGCATATGGCGCACCACATCCTGGCGATGCTGCAGCGACAAGGTGGACATCAGGGCCGCGACGTTGGTGTAGTACACCGGCATGACTTCGTCGAGCTTTTTGCGCCCGGCCGCCGTGAGCTTGATCTTGAGCTTGCGCCTGTCCTTGCGGTCGGTGAGGCGGCTCACCAGCCCTTCGCTTTCCAGTCCGTCGATGAAGCCGGTCATCGTGGCCTTGGTGACGCCGGCCTTCTCGGCCAGCTCCGAAGGGGATGAGCTGAGGTTGTCCTCGCGCAGCAGCAGCACTAGCACCCACCAGCGCCCTTGCAGCAGGCCGTGTTGCGCTAGCATCTTGTCCAGTGCGTCCGAGAGGTCGGACGCGGCGCGCAGGATATTGACGAATTCCCAGATCGCGACGATGTCGGCTTCCGGGTAATAGCCTGCAAATTTTTTCAGCGACTCTGAGGTCGGCAATTCTTTAATTAGTAGCATCGTACGGATTATGATAGTTAGGTGCCATAATGAGTGTCAATAGCCTGCATGGATATTTCCATAAAAATTTTATGGGTTTTATGCATGCAGGCTTGGCTATCGCCTGGCAACCTCGAGTAATTGCTGCTTGTAGAGCGAAAGTGTGCGGGCGATCACTTGTGTGTCGTTCATCGCCTTGGCAAGCAGCAAGGCACCCTCGAGGGTGGCGATATACAGCTCGGCCCAGGCGGCCGCATCAAAGGTGTCAAGATGCTGTTCGGCCTTGATCTGATCGAACATGCCGGCTAACTGGTTGCGCCAGTCCTGGAAATATTGCCGTGAAACCTGGAACAGCCGCGGGTTGGTCTCGGCAAGCCCCATGGTGAAGATGGCGAGCATGCAGCCCTGGCTGAGCTGCGGGTCCTGATAGGAAATAATGGCGTCGTCCAGATAGGCCACCAACTGCTCCAGCCTGGAGGCGTGCGTCGATTGCATGACGTGCTGCTGCCGTTCCAGCGCATCTTGCCAGAACTGCTGCAATACCGCTTCGCCCAGCACTTCCTTGTTGGAGAAGTGATGGAAGAACCCGCCCTTGGTAATGTCGGCCTGTGCGCAGATCATGTCGATCGACATTGCGGAAAAGCCGCGCGAGAGGATTAGGTTCCTGGCAATATGCAGGATGCGATCACGCGTGGATGCAGTGGTCTGGCTGGGCATATGAATGTTCCGTCGAAGTCCTTTATGATGCTATTGACAAATCTGTATACTGGCATAACATACCAACTGGTTGGTATTCTATACGATGAAATGGATAAAGCAATGATGACACGTTTGCTTTCACGAGCACTGCTCGCATTGGGGTTGGCATTATCAATGGCCGCTACGGCGGAAGTCACGGACCAGAAGTGGCAGAGCATGCAGCGCGACTTCTTCCCGGGCAAGACCTTGCAGCAAAGCGATGTAATCAAGATCACCGCGCCCAGGCGTGCGGAAAGCGGCGCCCAGGTGCCGTTTGCGTTTTCCGTCGACCAGCCGGTAGACGGCCAGTACGTGAAGTCGGTCTCGGTGATCGTGGATGCCAACCCGGTGCCGCTTGCCGCCGTGTTCCATTTCAACCCGCATAGCGGCAAGGCCGAGGTCGCGACCCGCATCCGCCTGGAGACGGATTCGCTGGTGCACGTGGTGGCCGAGACCAGCGATGGCAAATGGTATGTCAATGCAGCGACAGTGAGGGCGAGCGGCGGGTGCGGCGGCACGATCGACGGTGACGAGAATGCGGCCCGCCAGAGCGCAGGCAAGATGCGCCTAGCCCTGGATAACGAGGCTGCGGAGGGCGACCTGCGGTATGCCAAGCTGCAGATCAAGCACCCGATGTTCACGGGCCTGCAGCGCGACCTGGTATCTCAGGGCTTCCGTCCCGCGTTCTACATCAGCAAGATTGACGTGCGCTACAACGGCGAGCCGGTGCTGCAAGCGGATACTTACATCGGCATCAGCGAAGATCCCAATATCCGCCTGCCATTCATCGCCAAGCGCGATGGAACGCTCACGGTTACCATTCAGGACAATGAAGACAACGAGTTCACCCAAAGCCTGGCCGTCAAGCTGTAGGCGGCGGGCAACACTCTCGCCTCACTGGTTTCGTTAGCGGCTCTGCGCCGGTTTCAATCGACTCATCATCCCATCATTAAGGAGGAGCAATGCCGAAATTCATCATCGAACGGGAAATTCCAGGCGCTGGCAGCCTGGGCGCCGAGGAATTGCAAGGTGTTTCTGCGAAGTCATGCAGCGTATTGAAGGCCCTGGGACCGCAAATCCAGTGGGTGGAGAGCTACGTCACCGACGACAAGATTTATTGCGTCTATATCGCGCCATCTGAAGAACTGATCCGCCAGCACGCGAGCGAAGGCGGATTCCCTGCCAACCGCATTTCACAAATCAGGCGCATGATCGACCCGACGACAGCAGATTCCTGATGCGGCTTTTCCTGATCGGCCTGCTGGGTATGGGTTATCTCATACCGGGGACGGCATCGGCCGATCCGGCCAACAGCCATATCCGCACGCTGGCGGCTTCCTGCGCGGCGTGCCATGGATATGAGGGCAAGAGCCGCGGCGAGATTCCCAGCCTGGCCGGCATGTCTGCCGAACATTTTCTCGACAAGATGAGGCAATACCGCGATATGCAGGATGACGGCAGCGTGATGAACCAGCATGCCAAGGGCCTGGAGTGGGAAGAGATTGCCGGCCTGGCCGGCTATTTCGCCTGCACTGCTCCCGAGGCGGCGGCCTGCCGCGAATACCGGCAACAGGCGGGTACGCAATGAAGCGCCGCAGCTTCAACAAGCTGGCATTGGCCGGCTTGCTGCTTCCCGCTTCATTGCGCAGTTTTGCCTCGTCGGCAGGCGCGCCGCGCGTGGTGGTGGTGGGCGCCGGGTTTGCCGGCGCGACGGTGGCGAAGTATTTGCGCGTATGGAGCCAGGGCGGCATCGAGGTCATCCTGGTCGAGCCGGGCAAGAGCTTCGTCTCCTGCCCCGCGAGCAACCTGGTGCTGGGTGGCAGCAGGCAGATGCAGGAAATTTCCCATTCTTACGACCAATTAGTACAGCGCCACGGCGTCCAGATGCGGCAGGCCAGCGTTGCCGGCATCGATGCGCACAAGCGCAGCATCCGGCTGGACGACGGCAGCCATATCGCATATGACAGGCTGGTGCTCGCGCCAGGGATCAGCTTCGACTACAGCCACCTCAACGCCCTGGCAGGTACGGATTTGCAGCAACGCTTCCTGCATGCCTGGAAGGCGGGCCAGCAGACGGCCGCCCTGCGGCAGCAATTGCAGGCCATGCCCGACGGCGGCGTGTTCGTGATCACCGTGCCGGCGCTGCCCTACCGTTGCCCGCCCGGCCCTTACGAGCGGGCATGCCAGGCGGCCTATTACCTGCAGCGGCACAAGCCGCGCTCCAAGGTACTGGTGTTGGACGCCAACCCCGCAATCACTTCCAAGCGCGCGCTGTTTGAGAAAGCCTGGTCCGAACTTTATCCGGGGCTGGTCGAGTACCACGCCTCAAGCGAATTGAAAGGCATAGACCCGGGCAAAGGCACGCTTGAAACCACTTTCGAGCGGGTCAAGTTCGATGTGCTGAACCTGATCCCGCCTCAGACCGCGGGCCGGCTGGCATTGGACAACGGCCTCGGCAATGCGGATGGACGATGGTGCGATGTCGATTACGTCACTTACGAATCGCCGCAGGCGCGCCATGTGCATATCCTAGGCGACGCGCTGGATTCCGGCTTGCCGAAATCGGCGCATATCGCGACTTCGGAAGCCAAGGTGTGCGCAAGCGCGATCATCGCCTTGCTGGCTGGCGAGGAGCCCGATCCCGCGCCAGTGTTCGCCAATACCTGCTATAGCTATGTCAGCGCAGACGAGGCCATGCATGTGGCCAACGTCTACCGCTTCGACGAGAAAAGCCGCGAGATGAAGCCGGCGCCGGGCGGCGGCGTCTCGCAGGCCCGCTCTGCCTCCGAGGCGCGCGAGGCGCGTTCCTGGGCGGCCAATATTTGGCATGACGTCCTGGGCTAGATAGGGCCGGAGCAAGCAAAGCCGGCCACCATCGTGCTAGCCGCCGTTGACCACGCAGTCGCGGCCACGCAGCTTGGCCTGGTATAGCCGCTGGTCGACCTGCCCGACGAAGGCCATGGCCTGGTCCTGATGGGTGGGCACCATGGTGCCTACCCCCATGCTCAAACTGAGTATCTGGCCGCCGGGCGAGTTCGCATGCGGGATCTGCTCCTGGAGGACGAGTTCGCGGCAGCGGTGTGCCACTACCTGCGCGGATTCGGCGTCGGTATTGGGCAGGATGAGGACAAACTCTTCCCCACCGAAGCGCGCCAGGAAGTCCCTGGCGCGCACCGCGCCGCTCGCAAGCAGCCTTGCTACCCGCTTGAGGCATTCGTCGCCTTGCAGGTGACCGTAATGGTCGTTGTACTGCTTGAAGTAATCGATGTCGCACATGATGAGCGACAGCGGGCTGCCATGGCGCTGCGCCGTGGCCCACTCCACGTCCAGCACGGAGTCGAACATGCGGCGGTTGGCGACGCCGGTGAGGCCGTCCTTGAAGGACAGTTCCTCAAGCTCCTTTTGCAGCTTGAGCAGTTGCTCCTCGTTTTTCTTGCGTTCGCTGATATCGAACATGAAGCCGATCAACGACTCCACTTCTCCAGCGGCATCGCGCACCACATGCACCACGTCCCGTATCCAAATGTATTGCCCGTCCTTGGTCAGGGCGCGGTAATCCGCCTCGTGGTCGTTGCCGGAACGCGATTGCGAGACGCAGAAATCCACCACCCAGGCCTTGTCGTCGGGATGCATGCGGGAGGCCCAGTCCTGGGCGCTCACCCAACTATCCTGGCTCCAGCCGAGCAAAGCCTCGATCTGCGGGCCGATGTAGGCGAATGTCATGGTCTTCCAGTCGATCTTCCAGGGAATGGCCTTGGTGGATTCCAGCAGGGCCTTGTAAACGGCAGGGTCGTCGGTGTTGGGCGTACTCATGATTCTGGTCGGTGGTTCCTGGCATGCGCAATTCGGCGTAGCTTACAAGCGAATTGCATGCCATGCCTGTATCGGCGGATTCTGTTGAAAATGAACGGGTTGGCGGAAGTTCAAGGGCCGGCCCTTGCGGAAAATATGACTAATTCGTTGATAATCCGGCAGGAAGGCTAGGCCGTATTGCGTGTGGACAATGCGAGGCCGCCCAGGATGGCGGCAATGCCGACGGCATGGAACAGGTGCAGGCTCTCGCCCAGGAACAGCACGGACAGCATGCTGCCGAATACCGGCATCAGGTGGATGAACAGGCCGGCGCGGGCAGCCCCTGCCCTGGCGACGCCAATGGTGTAGAGCGTATAGGCGATCACGGAAGGAAAGATGCCAACATACGCGAGTGCCAGCCAGGTTTCATGCTTCCATGCCGGCGCCGGGCCGGTGTGTAACTCCCAGGCATATAACGGCAACAGCAGAACGATGGCGATGAATATCTGCACGCCCATGAGGCCGATGCGGTTGATATGCGAGGGCAGCCCGCGTAGCCAGAGGGTATAGAGCGCCCAGCAGATCATCGCCGAGAAAATCACCAGGTCGCCGCCGGAAAAGTCCAGGGCCGCCAGTCGCGCCCATTCCCCGTGCAGGATGATGGTAAGCACCCCTGCAAGCGACAGCGCGAGCCCGAGTATTTGCAAAGCATGCAGTTTCAAGCGGTAGAACAATGCGCCGAACAGCAGGATCAGGATCGGGATGCAGGAATTGAGCAGGATGCCGTTGGTCGCGGTGGTGTAGTGCAAGCCGCTGTAGACCAGGGTGTTGAACGCCGCGACGCCCACCAGCGACACGGCCAGCAGGCGCCAGCGGTATTGCAGGTAGAGGCGCCAGTCACGCCGGATGGCCGGCAAGGCGAAAGGCAGAATGCAGGCGAAGGCGATGACCCAGCGCCCTAGCGAAAGCGTGAACGGGGGAATGTCCGCATGCACGGCGCGGCCGACGACAAAATTGCCGGCCCAGAACAGGGGCGGCAGCGAGAGGACCAGGATGAGCAGGAGCGGCGAAAGCGGAGCTTGGCTGGTGGCAGGGGTTTGCATAAGACATACAGTATAGTCGGTCAGGCTATGTTGCGCGCTGTGATCGTGGGGCGGTAACGCCCAGGTTTACCTGCCGGTTTGGTTTTAGGAATTGTCGCCGAACCATGGCCTCAACTCGGACTGGGCGATGTCGATGAACGCGCGCAGCTTGGGCGGCATGAAGCGCTGGCGCGGATACACCAAGTGGATCGGGTCGCTTTGCGCCTGCCATTCCGGCAGCACGCGCTCCAGTTCGCCGATGATCATGCCGGGCTTGCACACATACGTGGGCAGCAATGCAACGCCCTGCCCGTTCAACGCCATGTTGCGTACGATGCCGATGCTGTTGGCCATGGTGCTGCCCTTGAGCGGCACGGTGACGCTGCTGTCTCCGCGACTGAACGTCCAGGCATCGCGGCCCATGGGGCTGAACTGCAGGCAGTAGTGCCGGTTCAGGTCTTGCGGGTGCTGCAATGCCGGGGCATGCTCAAGATAATGCCGGTGGGCGAAAGCCGCCCAGCACACGCTGCCCAGGGGCTTGGCGATCAGGCTGGAATCCCGCAGTGCCCCGGTGCGGATGGCGGCATCGATGCCTTCCGCGACCAGGTCGACGTAGCGTTCCGTCAATACCAGCTCCATTTCCAGCGCGGGATATTGCGATTGCACCTGTTTTACCAAGCCTGCCAGCAGGCTGTCGCCCAGGTCGGCGGGAGCCGAAATCTTGAGCTTGCCCTGCGGCGCCTGCCTGGCGGCATCGATCGCGGCTTCGGCTTCCAGCATATACCCCAGCCCCAGCGCGGCGTGCTCGAAATAGGCCTGGCCGGCCTCGGTCAGGTTCAGGCGGCGGGTGGTGCGCTGCAGCAGCGTGACGCCCAGCCGCTGTTCCAGCCTGGCGACCCTCGTGCTGACGGTGGAAGTGGGCAATTGCAGTTGCCTGGCCGCTGCGCTGAAGCTGCCGGCTTGCACCACCTTGACGAATACGGCGGCCTCGTTGAAATCCACAATTGTTCCATTAATTGAAAAGTAATTTCATATTTAACCATCTAGTGCCATAAAAGTCTTCTCCTTATAGTAGGCCCATCGACATCCACTTATCGACATTCGCTTCAGGAGAACCATCATGAAGAAACTGGCATTCATCAAGCGCAGCAACGGCCGCCATTGGGTAGGCGACGGCTTTCCCGTGCAGAACATTTTTTCCTACCGCGACATCCACGAGGAAATGTCGCCGTTCCTGCTCATGGATTACGCCGGTCCTGCGCAATTCGAACCTACCGAAAAGCGCCGCGGCGTCGGGCAGCATCCGCACCGCGGGTTCGAGACGGTCACCATCGTCTACGACGGCCAGGTCTCGCACCATGATTCCACCAATGCCGGCGGCACCATCGGCCCGGGCGACGTGCAGTGGATGACGGCAGGCTCCGGCATCGTCCACGAGGAATACCACGGCGACGACTATGCCAGGACCGGCGGCGAGTTCGAGATGATCCAGCTCTGGGTCAACCTGCCTGCCAAGGACAAGATGGCCAAGCCGGGCTATCAGGGCATCACAAGCGAGCAGATTCCCGAGGCGGCCTTGCCGGGGAATGCAGGCAAGGTGCGCGTGATTGCGGGCAAGTACAAAGGCAGTCCAGGCCCGGCGCGCACCTTCAGTCCCATGCAGGTGTGGGATGTCCGGCTGAGTGCCGGCAGCGAGGCACGGTTCGACCTGCCTGAGGGCCACACCACGGCGATCTTCGTCCTGCATGGCGCCATCGGCGTGGGCGACGTGCATACCATCCGCCCGGCAGAGCTGGCCGTGATGCAGCGAGAAGGCAGCGAGCTGGTATTGGAGGCCCGGCAGGATAGCGTGCTGCTGCTGTTGAGCGGCGAGCCGCTGAATGAGCCGGTGGTTGGCCATGGGCCTTTCGTCATGAATTCCTGGGAGGAAATCAACCAGGCGATTGATGATTACAACAATGGCCGTTTTGTCACTGTGGAAATTTGAGCGCCTTGAAACATCAACATCATTCATGAAAAGGAGAAAACCATGACCAAGCCCTATGTACGCCTGGACCGCGATAATGCCGCCGTGTTGCTAGTGGACCACCAGGCCGGGTTATTGTCCCTGGTGCGGGACATCGAGCCGGACAAGTTCAAGAACAATGTGCTGGCGCTGGCGGATGCGGCGAAGTATTTCAACCTGCCCACCATCCTCACCACCAGTTTCGAGACCGGGCCCAACGGCCCGCTGGTGCCGGAGTTGAAGCAGCTGTTCCCGGACGCGCCGTATATTGCGCGCCCGGGCCAGATCAACGCCTGGGATAACGAGGATTTCGTCAAGGCGGTCAAGGCGACGGGAAAGAAGCAGTTGATCATCGCGGGCGTGGTGACGGAAGTGTGCGTGGCATTCCCTGCCCTCTCGGCACTGGAAGAAGGCTATGAAGTCTTCGTGATCACCGACGCATCCGGCACCTTCAACGCCATGACGCGCGATGCCGCCTGGGAGCGCATGGTGGCGGCCGGAGCGCAATTGATGACCTGGTTCGGCGCGGCCTGCGAGCTGCACCGCGACTGGCGCCGCGATATCGCAGGCCTGGGCGCCCTGTTTTCCAACCACATTCCCGATTACCGCAACCTGATCACCGCCTACGATACCCTGACAACCAAATAGGCGGAAACGAAATGGTTCCCCGGCTGCCGGGCATGGCGCCGGGGATTAGGGCCGTAGCGGCTGCCACCGGCTCATGCTGGACAGTTTGCATAAGCGCTTGATTGATATTAGGCTAATCGAATTGGCCCAACCAATCTGCAGCCCAGCTTTTTTACGTAATCAGGAGCTTTCATCATGCAACCTGTCGTCCGATCCATGCTGTTCATGACGCTGCTTTTCAATATGCTGCCGACCGTATTTGCCGAGACGCCCGCCAAGCCGGTGGCGGAACAATTGGTGGACACCCTGACCGAGCTTGCCGGGGGACCGCATCCCGGGTTTCGCTCCAACCACGCCAAGGGCATCGTCGTGGAAGGCCATTTCACCCCTGCGGCCAGTGCTGCGGAGGTGACCAAGGCCGAGATATTCACCGCGCCGCACCCGGTCGTGGTGCGTTACTCCAACGCCACCGGCGTGCCCAATAGCGCGGATAACGACGGCAGCGCCTTTCCCAAGGGAATCGCCATCCGCTTCCAGCTCGCGGACGAGGCCAGTGCGGACCTGGTATGCATCTCGGTGAACGGCTTCCCTGCGGCTACCCCGGAAGAGTTCCTGGGCTTGCTGCAGGCCGTCGCGGCTTCGCGCGATAGCCAGGCGCAGCCCAAGCCGATCGAGGCCTTTCTCGGCCAGCATCCCGCTGCGCTCAGATTCGTGACGACACCCAAGCCTGTGCCGGAAAGCTTCGCCACCCAGCCTTTCTTCGGCGTGAATGCGTTCAAGTTCACCAACGCCCAGGGCGAAACGCGCTACGGGCGCTACCGCATCGAGCCGGTCGGTGGCGCTAAATTCCTGAGTGCCGACGCTGCCAAGGCAGTGGATGCGGACTACCTGATGCACGAACTGCCCCGCCGCCTGCAACAGGCGGCGTACAGCTACCGCATCTCCGTACAGCTGGCCGATCCCGGCGACGAGGTGAACGATGCCACGTCGGTTTGGCCGGACAGCCGCCAGGTCGTGGAACTGGGCACGTTGACGATCGATCGTTTCCGCACCGATGGCGCGGCATTCGAGAAAACCGTGATGTTCAGCCCGCTCAACCTGGTGGACGGCATTGAAGCCAGCGACGACCCTATCCTGCATGCCCGCCCTGTGGCCTACAGCATCAGCTTCAACCGCCGCTTGCAGTCACATTGATTGACGATGTGAAAAAACTGGACCGGGGTTCGTGAAGTGAACCCCGGTCCAGTTTTAGTTGCGTTCTCCTGCTGTCTCGTTAACAGGCGCTAAGAGGCTATGGCCTTCAGGCGCGCAAGGTTTTTGCTGCCGCCACCATGTTGGTGAGCGCGGGGATGACCTCGGCCCACTGGCGCGTCTTCAAGCCGCAGTCGGGGTTCACCCACAGGCGTTCGGCGGGAATGCGCTCGGCCGCCTTTTTCATCAGTTGCACGATATGCTCCTGCGTCGGGATATTGGGCGAGTGGATGTCGTAGACGCCGGGCCCGATCTCGTTCGGATACTTGAAGTCGTCGAACGCATCCAGCAGCTCCATGTCCGAGCGCGAAGTCTCGATGGTGATGACGTCGGCGTCCATGTCCGCGATCGAGGCAATGATGTCGTTGAACTCGGAGTAGCACATATGGGTGTGGATCTGGGTGTCGTCCTCCACGCCGTTGGCCGTGATGCGGAACGATTCCACGGCCCAGGCGAGGTATTCCTTCCATTGGGATTTGCGCAGCGGCAGTCCCTCGCGCAATGCGGCCTCGTCGATCTGGATCACGTGCACGCCGGCTTTTTCCAGGTCCAGCACTTCCGCGCGGATGGCCAGGGCCAGCTGGTAGCAACTGACGGAACGCGGCTGGTCGTCGCGCACGAAGGACCAGTTGAGGATGGTCACCGGGCCGGTGAGCATGCCTTTCATCGGCTTGCTGGTCAGCGATTGCGCATACTTGATCCATTCCACGGTCATCGGCTGCGGGCGGCTGATGTCGCCGAACAGGATGGGCGGCTTGACGCAGCGGGAGCCGTAGGACTGCACCCAGCCGAACTGGCTGAACGCATAGCCTTCCAATTGCTCGCCGAAGTATTCCACCATGTCGTTGCGCTCGGCTTCGCCGTGCACCAGCACGTCCAGGCCCAGCTTCTCCTGCTCGCGCACGCTGCGCTCGATCTCCTTCTGCATTGCCGCTTTGTAGCCGGCCTCGTCCAGGCGTCCGGCCTTGAATTCGCTACGGGCATGGCGGATGTCGGCGGTTTGCGGGAAGGAGCCGATGGTGGTGGTCGGGTACAAGGGCAGCTTGAGAGATGCGGCCTGCTTGGCCGCACGCTGGGCATAAGGACTCTTGCGCTGGCCGAGCTTGGCATCCAGCTCGCCGAGGGCGGCCTTGACGGCAGGGTTGTTCACCCGCTTCGAGTTGCGCCGCGCGTCGATTGCGGCCTGGTTGGCGTCTAGCGCCGCCTTGACCGATGCGCGGCCGTTGCGCAGGACTGCCGCCAGCAGCTTGAGCTCATCCAGTTTCTGCACCGCAAACGCCAGCCAGGATTTCACTTCCGCATCCAAGCGCTGTTCGCTGTATAGGTCTACCGGCACGTGCAGCAGCGAGCACGAAGGCGCAATCCACAGGCGCTCGTCCAGTTGCTGCGCCAATGGCTCGATCCAGTCCAGCACGGCATTGAGGTCGGTCTTCCAGATGTTGCGGCCGTTGATCACGCCCAGGGACAATACCTTGTCCGCGGAAAGCAGTTTCAGGAGCGGGACGACATCGTCACGGCCGTTGATCGCGTCGACATGCACGCCGGCAACCGGCAGGCTCGCCACCAGTTCGCGGTTTTCCAGCAGTTGGCCGAAATAGGTCGCCAGCAGCAGCTTGACCTTGACGCTCTTGAAATAGCTGTAGGCGGTCTCGAAAGCATCCTGCCAGGCGTCGTCGAGCTCGGTGACGAGGATGGGCTCGTCGACCTGCACCCATTCCACCCCTTGTGCCGCCAGCGTTTCCAGCAATTCCGCATATACGGGCAATATCCGGCTCAACAGGTTGAGCTTGCCGGAATCGTCCTTGGCCTTGCCAATCGCCAGGTAGGTGACCGGTCCGATGATGACCGGCTTGGCCTTGACGCCTTGCGCCTTGGCCTCGGCCAGTTGTTCCAGCAGGCGGGAGGCGTCCAGCTTGAATTCGCTATTGGCGTTGAATTCCGGCACGATGTAATGGTAGTTGGTGTCGAACCACTTGGTCATCTCGCCCGCTGCCACCCCGCCGCAGCACGATGCATGTTCCTCTACGGATTTCGCCGAGCGGCCGCGCGCGACGCGGAAGTAGTTGTCCAGCTGGTCGCCATGGAAATCCTTGACGCGCTCGGGCAGGTTGCCCAGCGTGAAGCTCATGTCCAGCACCTGGTCGTAGAAGGCGAAGTCGCCGACAGGCGCGAAATCCAGGCCGGTCTGGAGGTCCCAGTGTCGCTTGCGCAGCGTGGTGCCCAGCGCTTTCAGCTCGTCGCGCGAGGATTCGCCCTTCCAGTACGATTCCAGCGCGAACTTCAATTCGCGCTTGGCGCCGATACGCGGAAAGCCAAGGTTGTGGATGGTGGTCATGTCGGGTCTCCAGCTTTTGAATTTGATATCACGGCATGTTAGAGTGATGAAACCATGAGGTAAAATGGTTTTATTTCACGAATTAATGAATTTTATTCATATATTATGCTGGACAGGATACATCTCACCATCATCCAGGAAGTCGAGCGGCAGGGTTCGCTGACCGCGGCGGCCAACGTGCTGTTCCTGACGCAATCCGCATTGAGCCACAGCATGAAAAAGCTGGAGCAGCAGCTCGGCACCGAGATATGGTTGCGCGAGGGGCGCAGCCTGCGCCTGACGCAGGCCGGGCAGTACCTGCTGGCCGTGGCCAACCGCGTGCTGCCGCAACTGAGCCTGGCGGAGGAACGCCTGCGCCAGTTCGCACAGGGCGAGCGCGGCACCTTGCGCATCGGCATGGAATGCCATCCCTGCTACCAATGGCTGCTCAAGGTGGTGTCTCCCTACCTGGCGGCCTGGCCGGATGTCGACGTGGACGTAAAGCAGAAATTCCAGTTCGGCGGCATTGGCGCATTGTTCGGCTACGAGATCGACATGCTGGTGACGCCCGATCCGCTCTACAAGCCCGGCCTGCACTTCCAGCCCGTGTTCGATTATGAGCAGGTATTGGTGGTAGGGCCCCGGCATGGGCTACGCAAGGCCGGTTTCGTGCTGCCGGAGCAGCTCGCGGAAGAAACCTTGATCACCTATCCCGTGGAGATCGACAGGCTGGATATCTATACCCAGTTCATGATGCCTGCGGGCATCAGCCCCAAGCGCCACAAGCCGATCGAGACCACCGACATCATGCTGCAGATGGTCGCGAGCGGGCGCGGGGTGGCGGCGTTGCCGCGCTGGCTGGTCAATGAATACCAGGCCAAGTTCGACGTGACGCCGGTGCGCCTGGGCAGGGACGGCATCGCCAAACAGATTTTCCTCGGCATCCGCGAGGCCGATACGCACATTGATTACGTCAAGGCCTTCGTCGAGCTGGCACAGGCACGAGACATGGAGGAACAATAGACCATGAGCGATTCACGTGATTTCAAGCGCAATCCCTTGCCATTGCCCAACGGCCACAACAAGGTGCTGCTGCATTCATGCTGCGCGCCCTGCAGCGGCGAGGTAATGGAGGCCATGCTCGCCTCCGGCATCGATTACACGATCTTTTTCTACAACCCCAATATCCACCCGCTCAAGGAGTACGAACTGCGCAAGAACGAGAACATCCGTTTTGCCGAGCAGTTCGGTGTGCCGTTCGTCGATGCCGACTACGACCGCGACAACTGGTTCGCGCGCGCCAAGGGCATGGAGCATGAACCCGAGCGCGGCATCCGCTGCACCATGTGTTTCGACATGCGCTTCGAGCGCGCCGCCCTGTATGCCCATGAACACGGTTTCCCGGTCATCACCAGCTCCCTGGGGATTTCGCGCTGGAAAAACATGCAGCAGATCAATGATTGCGGGCATCGCGCTGCCGGGCATTACCCCGGCCTGATTTACTGGGATTACAACTGGCGCAAGGGCGGCGGCTCGGCGCGCATGATCGAGATCAGCAAGCGCGAGCATTTCTACCAGCAGGAGTACTGCGGTTGCGTCTATTCCCTGCGCGACACCAACCACCACCGCGTCGCTGCCGGGCGGGAGCGTATCAAGCTCGGGACATTGTTCTACGGGCAGGATGAAGCGGAGCCTAAGGACTTAAACCAGAGCTGACAGGACGCAACAGCGCCGCATGGCATGCCGGGCAGTATCAACGCGAATGCCACGGCTTGAGTATTTTTGGGGCGATGCTCGCCTCGCAAACAGTCAGGCGGGAACGGTTAATGCACGACCTGGTTTTCCTTGTCCCTCAATATCTTGCCGTTGGTGTAGGCACGGTATAGCGCGATACCGGCCTCGCGTAACTCGCTGGCATCACCGGTCAGCGCAGGATGCCCGAACGATTCTTCACGCACCTTGTAAACCGGGTTGATTTCAAGGTTGTTCTGGGATGAGAGCGACTCGAACCACAGGTGGCCGACGATCAGGCCATTCATGTAGAAATTCACCCTGTAAATCTGCTCGACGGAGATATTCACCACATTGCCAGTGTCGAGGGTGATCAACTGGTCGCGTTTGTTGATGGCTTGGATATCCAGGATAGGCATGATCTGGCGCTTTCAATTTGGGTATTAGCATGCATTATCTGGAAAATGGCGAGAAAGTAACAGATTCAGAATCCCTGATGAATTGCATATCAGATTGATGGGCCCGATCGGAAATGCAAGTAATGCCTGCTGAACGGAAAGACTTTCCCTTCGATGCAAACCCCGGCAATTCATGTACACTAACGCCATGATAAGAATCTTTATCAAAATGCTCGTGTTCGTCTTCCTGCTGGAATCCTCTGGTGCAGCAGTGGCCCAGTATTGCGAGCATGATCTTTACCCCTTGGTTTCCGCCAAGCTTTCTGCGTCAGGCTCGGCGCAAGACTCCATCCAGGCCGCAGCAATTTCCATGGACCAGAGCAATGCCAACTCTGTTGCAGATAACGAATGCGGCTTTTGCCATGTCGGCACTGTTAAATCCTTGATGTTGAACTATGGATTGGTCAGCCCGGATTTGACGCTGCCGCTTGCCCTTGAATCCTTCTTGATATCCCGAACCCGTTCCCCCGACCTGCCCGAACGCCCCAATTGGTTCTTCGCTGCCTAAGTCCAGCGAAAACTTCCCCATGCAATAAATCATGCGTCTTTTCGCTGGATTCTTCATGTTTACCGGAGAATTCAATGCGAACAACCTATGTTGTCATATGTTTCACCCTGCTCTGGCTTTGCTGCAAGCCTGCCCAGGCAGGCGCCATGGAGGCCGGGCAAAGCCTGACTTTGTCCCAGGCCCTGTCGTTGGTGGACGAGAGCAATCCTGAGCTTGCAATTGCCATACGCGAGCAAGAGGCATTGCAGGGCGGCCGCCTGCAGGCAGGCTATTACCCCAATCCCACGATTGCTACCGCTGTGGAAGCAACGAGAAATGCGGCCCAACGCACCGCCATCCAGCTCAACCAGCCGATCGAACTCGGTAATAAGCGCCAGGCCAGAATGGAGGCCGCTGAAAAGCGGTTGACCTCGGCAGCGCTTGGCCGCAAGGCGAAAGCGGCGGAAATCCATGCGGCAGTGACTTCCAGTTTCTACATGCTGCTGGCTGCGCAGGAAAAGCTAAAGCTTGCCCAGTCCATGCTGGAGCTGGCAACACATGCTCGTGAAGCCACGGCTAAACGGGTCGATGCCGGGCAGATTTCGCCTGTGGAGGAAGCCAAGGCTGCCGTTGCCGAGGCAGGCATCGAAATCGAGGTGGCGCAGGCGGAAAGTAATGTGCTGTCCGCACGCAGGAAGCTCAGCGCATTGTGGGGAGGCAGCAGCAATGAGTACGCCATCACGGCCAGCGGCGACCTTGAGATGCTGGCTGGGGTTCCTGAGCCCGCTTTGCTCGGTAGGCATGTGGAGCACGCCCCCAGCGTTGAATTGGCGAAAATGGAAATCGAGGTGCGGCAGGCCCTCACGTCAATCGAGAGATCCAAGCAAACGCCCGATCTTGTCGTGAGCGTCGGGGCGCAGAGAAATGAAGAAATCGGCGCTAACCAGGCGTTATTGGGAGTCACGATCCCAATCCCGGTATTCAACCGCAACCAAGGCAATGTTCTGGAAGCGATCAAGCGCACCGATCAAGCCCAGGATGTGCTCAATGCCCTTCGCATCAGCCTGGCAGCGCAATTAGGCAGCGAGCATGCGCAGTTCTCCGCAGCTCTGAAGGCCGTTCAGACCTTGAAAGGCACCATCCTGCCTCGTGCCGAATCAGCTTTCCATGCGGCGCGCACCGGGTTTGACCATGGCAAATTCAGCTACCTCGAAGTGCTGGACGCGCAACGCACCTTGTTTCAATCGCAAAACCAGTATTTGAGCGCGCTGGCCAGCGCCCATGAGGCGTCCGCCTCCATCGAACGGATATTGGGCGAGCCGATAGCCAGTATTGTCAATGGGCACCAGGAGTGAGCATGTCGTTAAAAAAAATCTCTTTATTCATCAATATCGTATTGATCGCCGCGCTATTGGCGCTGGTCATCCTGCATTTCGGGCAACCCTCTCCTCGCGACGAAGACGAAGTCACGGCGGCACAGAAGGCTGCGGAAATCGAGCATGGCCACGACCACGCGGAGCATGATGGCCATGTCGCCATGACCGACAGGCAATTGTCGCTGAGCGGCATCGAGATACTGGAAGCGAAGCCCGCCATCATCAAGACCAGCCTGAACCTCATCGGTCAGATCAAGCTCAATGCGGACAGGAGCGTGAATGTGACTTCGCGCCTGCCGGGGATTGTCGAATCCGTCGCAATCAATGCCGGGGACCATGTGCGGAAAGGCCAAGTGCTTGCCGTCCTGTCCAGCCAGGCGCTTGCCGACCAGCGGGGCGAGCTTCTCGCAGCGCAAAAGCGCCTCGCGCTTGCCAAGGCCACTTATGAACGCGAGCAGCGGCTATGGGAAGCCCATGTCTCGGCGGAGCGGGATTACTTGATCGCCAGGCAGGCATTGGAGGAGGCGGAAATCGTCCTGGCCCAGGCCGAGCAGAAACTGCGCGCGATCAATACCGGCCTGGAAGGCAGGGACCTGACCCGCTATGAAATCCGCGCGCCGATAGCGGGCGTCGTGACAGAAAAATCCATCACCACCGGCCAGGTGCTCAACGGCACGGAAATGATCTACATGATTTCCGATCTTTCCAGCGTGTGGGCCGAGCTTACCGTGTATGCCAAGGACATCAATTCGATCAAGGCCGGGCAGCAGGTCACCATCAAGTCGGCTACGTTTGATGGCCATGCCCCAGGGGTGGTGTCATATATCGGTTCCTTGGTTGGCGCGGATACGCGCACCACCATTGCGCGGGTGGTATTGCCGAACCCGGAGGGTTTGTGGGTGCCTGGCTTGCCCATCAATGTCGATCTCAGCATGAAGGAGGTGGAGGTACCGTTGGCCGTGTCGGTCGAGGCATTGCAATCGATGGCGGGCGAAACGGTGGTGTTTACGCGCCATGAGGATTCCTTCGACGTACGCAGGGTCAGCCTGGGGCGCAGGGACGGGCGTTATGCGGAGGTGCTTGACGGCCTGCGCCAGGGCGAACGCTATGCTGCCGGCAACAGCTATCTCGTCAAGGCTGAAATCGGCAAAGCCGGTGCCGAGCATGATCACTAGGACAGTAGGAGCGCCGATAGCATGTTTGATAGATTGATTCGATTTGCCGTTTCTCAGCGCTGGTTCGTCATGCTGCTGACCGTGGCGGCGGCCGTCATGGGCGGCTACAGCTACCTGAAGCTCCCGATTGATGCCGTCCCCGACATCACCAATGTCCAGGTGCAGGTCAATACGGCCGCCCCAGGCTATTCCCCGCTGGAAACGGAACAGCGCATCACGTACCCGATCGAAACCGCCATGGCAGGCATCCCCGGGCTTGAGGAGACACGCTCCATCTCCCGCTACGGCCTGTCGCAGGTGACCGTGGTGTTCAAGGAGCATGTCGATATTTATTTCGCGCGCCAATTGGTCAACGAGCGCATCCAGCATGCCAGAGAGTCCCTGCCGCCCGGCATCACTCCCTCCATGGGGCCGACTTCGACCGGCCTCGGCGAGATTTACATGTGGACGGTGGAGGCGGAGCCGGGCGCGCTCAAGGCGGACGGAACGCCATATAGCCCGATGGACTTGAGGGAAATACAGGACTGGGTGGTCAAGCCCCAGTTGCGCAATGTCGCCGGCGTGAACGAGATCAACACCATAGGTGGCTTTGCCAAGCAATACCAGGTTTCCCCGTTGCCTGACCGCCTGGTTGCGCATGGGCTGTCGATGGCCGACGTCGTTTCGGCGTTGCAGAGAAACAATGCCAACGTAGGCGCGGGCTATATCGAGAAATCCGGCGAGCAGTACCTGATCCGCATACCCGGGCAGGTCCGCAACCTGGACGAGATAGGCAATATCGTCGTCTCAGCCCGCCAGGGCGTACCCGTCCGCATCCGCGACATCGCCGATGTGGGCTTCGGGCAGGAATTGCGCAGCGGCGCCGCCAGCGAAAACGGCGAGGAAGTGGTGATCGGCACCGTGTTCATGCTGATCGGGGAAAACAGCCGCGAGGTATCGGCGGCGGTGGATAAACGCCTGGCGGAGATCAACAAGACGCTGCCAAAAGGCATCGTCACGAAAACCGTCTACGACCGGACTGCCCTCATCGACAAGGCGATCGATACCGTCAGGAAGAACCTGGTCGAAGGCGCCTTGCTGGTCGTGGCCGTGCTGTTCGTGTTCCTCGGCAATATCCGCGCAGCCGTCATCACGATGCTGGTCATCCCCTTGTCCATGCTGCTGACCTTTACCGGCATGCTGGGCAGCAAGGTCAGCGCCAATCTGATGAGCCTGGGCGCGCTGGATTTCGGCATCATCATCGATGGCGCGGTCGTCATCGTCGAAAACTGCATCCGGCATATGGCGCATGCGCAATCCAGGCTGGGCCGCCCGCTTTCGCGGGAAGAGCGCTTCGCGGAGGTCTTCGCGGCGGCAAAAGAGGCCCGTCGTCCCCTGGTCTATGGCCAGCTCATCATCATGATCGTCTACCTGCCGATATTCGCGCTGACTGGGACGGAAGGAAAAATGTTCCACCCCATGGCGTTCACCGTGCTGACGGCATTGCTGGCCGCAATGGTGTTGTCGGTTACCTTCATTCCTGCGGCGGTCGCGCTCTTCATCACCGGCTCCGTGCAAGAAAAAGAAAGCCGTGTTTTACACGGCATGAAGCAAAGATACCCGGACATGTTGCGTTGGACGCTAGCCAACCGGGCTATCGTCCTCACGGCAGCCGCCCTGGCTATCGCTCTGGGCGGCCTGATGGCCAGCAGGATAGGCAGCGAGTTCATGCCCAATCTGAACGAGGGCGATATCCTGGTGCAATCGATCCGTATGCCTGGCACCAGCTTGAGCCAGTCCATGGCGATGCAGCGCGAAATCGAGCATACCATCATGCAGTTCAAGGAGGTGGAGCGGGTCTTTTCCAAGGTCGGCACGGCGGAGATTGCCAGCGACCCCATGCCGCCGAGCGCGGCGGATACCTATGTGATGTTGAAGCCAAAAAGCGCATGGCCCGACCCGCGGCTCAGCAAGAGAGCCTTGATTGCACGCATCCAGCATGCGGTCGAGCTTGTGCCCGGCAGCAACTACGAAATCACCCAGCCGATTCAAATGCGGTTCAATGAGCTGATCTCCGGCGTGCGCAGCGATGTCGCCGTCAAGGTCTTCGGCGACGAAATGGGCGTGATGCAGAACACGGCCGGCCAGATAGCGAGCGTGCTGCGCAGGATTCCCGGCGCGGAGGACGTCAAGGTTGAGCAAACCAGCGGCTTGCCCATTCTGACGATCCAGATCGACCGCGAAAAAATCGCCAGGCTGGGCATCAATGTGGACGACGTGCAGCAAACCATGGCGACTGCACTCAACGGGCAGGCTGCCGGGTATGTGTTCCAGGGCGACAGGCG
This sequence comes from Methylobacillus pratensis, assembly GCF_054072455.1. Lineage (NCBI taxonomy): Bacteria > Pseudomonadati > Pseudomonadota > Betaproteobacteria > Nitrosomonadales > Methylophilaceae > Methylobacillus > Methylobacillus pratensis. Next base: position 308,925 of record NZ_JBSUSR010000002.1, on the reverse strand, counting down.
CTTCGACCTCACGGTCAGGCTGCCGGAGCATATCCGCGTCGATATCGAGGCCATTAAGCGGCTGCCGATACGATTGCCCGATCTTGCGGCGAGGAACTACCTGCCGCTCAGCGAGCTTGCCGAAATCGACGTCGCGCCCGCCCCCAACCAATTCAGCCGCGAGAACGGAAAACGCAGGATCGTGGTCACTGCCAACGTGAGGGGCCGGGATATCGGCTCGTTCGTGCAGCAGGCGCAGCGGCAGATAGAACAGGATGTGGAAGTGCCACCCGCTTACTGGCTGGTGTGGGGCGGCACCTTCGAACAGCTGCAATCCGCCACCCAGCGCCTTGCCGTCGTGATTCCTGTGGCATTGCTGCTGGTGATGGCGCTCCTGTACGCCATGTTCGGCAACATGCGCGACGGCCTGATTGTGTTCACCGGTATTCCGTTTGCCCTGACGGGCGGCATCCTGGCGCTCTGGTTGCGCGGGATTCCCTTATCGGTATCGGCAGGCGTGGGGTTCATCGCCCTCAGCGGGGTTGCCGTCCTCAATGGCCTGGTCCTGATCAGTTTCATCCGGGGCCTCCGGGAGGCCGGAGCCCCCCTGCTCAATGCCATCGAGGACGGAGTCGTCACGCGTTTGCGGCCTGTGCTGATGACGGCATTGGTCGCCTCGTTGGGCTTCATCCCCATGGCAATAGCGACCGGCATCGGCGCGGAGGTGCAACGCCCATTGGCGACCGTCGTCATTGGCGGGATACTGTCCTCGACGATCTTGACGTTGCTGGTCCTGCCCTTGCTGTATTGGATCGTTAACCACAGAGAAGAAGTCCAGCCTTGATTGCGGGCCGGGGTGAACTGGATGCAAGATGAACTTGATGACATTGACCGGAGGCTGACATGGCGGATTGCTGTGAAGACAAATCTTGTGCTGTAGAAGCCTTGGCGGCGCGTCAACGCAAGACCTTGCATATCGTCCTAGCCATCAACCTGGTGATGTTTATTGTCGAGTTATCGTCAGGACTATATGCCGGCTCTTCCTCCTTATTGGCCGACTCCCTGGATAATCTGGGCGATGCCGCGACTTATGCATTAAGCCTGTATGCATTGGGGTACGGGATGCGTACAAAAGCCAGGATCGCCTTGATCAAGGCGGCCTTGATTCTTGGCGCAGGGATATTTGTCCTGGGCCAGGTTTGTTACCGCCTAATGTTTCCGGTAATCCCCGTCTATGAAACCATGGGTCTGATCAGCATCCTGGCGTTGCTGGCAAATGGAGTGTGTTTTGGCCTGCTATGGAAACACCGCCGGGAAGACGTCAACATGAGCTCCGTCTGGGAATGCTCACGCAACGATATTGCTGCCAACCTGTCGGTATTCATCGCAGCCGGGTTGGTCTGGGCAACCGGTTCCGGGTGGCCGGATATCATGATCGGCCTTGGTTTGGCGGTGCTGTTTTTACGATCTGCAGTCCGGGTTTTCAAGCATGCTCAAAAAGAGCTTAGGCAGCCGCCGGTCATCCAGATCATCAGGCGCAAGACGCCAAGATAATTCGTTGGCGATCGAGTTCGAGAAAATCTGAGCGCGTCTCTCAATCGGCTGGCAATAGCGTATTGAGGGCGGCCTGTGAGCAGTGTTCATGAAAAGACATTGATCGGGCGCTAAGACTCTATCATGTGGAATTTCTGCAATACGCCTGAAATAAGCTGGGCGGATTCCTGCATCTTGGCAAGGCAGGCATTCAATTGGTCCTTGTCCAATTTCCCGGTGGAGAATGTAGTGCCTATGCCTGCAATCGGGTAGCCGGTTTGGTCGCAGATCGCCACTCCTAGGCCGCTCATGGAACGGTCAAGCACGATGCCGTCGTAGGTGCTGTAACCGTCCTTGATCGCTTTTTTCACCGCGCTGCGGAAGCCGCGTTCATCGAAACCTTCGATACGGTAGTAACGCGGCAGGTTGAGATTGATCACCGACTCGATCTCATGCAGCGGGAGGCGGGCCAATATCGCCATGCAGCTTGGCGTCAGCCCGAGCGGATAGCGCAGGCCCGCCCGCCCCTTTCCTTCCTTGATGGTCAGTTCGCTCTCGTAGCGGCCGATACAGGTATGATCCAGCCCGGTACGGACGCCTAGGTAGACGACCTGCTTGAGGGTCAGCGCCAAGTCGTTGAGGTATATGGAGGCGATGCGTTCGATGGCGTGGCGGCTGATGGCTGTGTAGCCGAGCGCGGCCAGGCTTGGCCCCAGATTATATAGCTGCGTGCCGGGATCTCGGTACGCCCAGCCAATTTCCATCAGCATATCCATGGTGCGGTGGATGGTGGGGCGGGGCAGCCCGGTTCTTGCGACCAACTGGCTCAGGGAGCTGCCTTTGCTGGATCCCTGCGCAATCACCTTGAGCAGGATGACGGCACGGCTGAGGCTGCCTTTGGCTGACGATTCGTCGATGCTGCTGAAAAGGAATTGGGACTCTTGTTTCATTATCGCTGGCGTTGTGATGCGGCTTGGAACCTTTAGCTCCGACTTGACTTGGCGTCTGTTTATGTTAACACTTTTCAGCAACAGGCCGCTTGAAAGCCGCGATCGAGCCAGGCACGAGTGAGAGCCTTGGCTGGGATATACATAACGAGAGAGTGCAGATGAGTGATTTCTATAGTAAACAGCATCGGCATATACAAGAACGGTTCGAAACCACCCAGCTTGCCGACGCAGTACGCAAGAACATCGTCGCGTCGAGCATTACGGCGTCCCATCGCGAGTTCATCGAAAGCAGGGATATGTTCTTCCTGACCACGCTGGACCACCGGGGCTATCCTACTTGTTCCTACAAGGGCGGCGACCCCGGTTTCATCAGGGTGCTGGACGAGAAGACGCTCGCCTTTCCCAGCTACGACGGCAACGGCATGTTCCTCTCGATAGGCAACATGCTCGCCAACGACAAGATCGGCATGCTGCTGATTGATTTCGAGACCCCCAACCGCATCCGTATCCACGGCACCGCCTCGGTGGATTTCGACGATCCCTTGCTAAGTACCTATACGGGCGCGGAGGTGGTCGTGCGCGTCCACGTCACGGATATCTTCACCAATTGCCCGCGCTATATCCACCGCTACCAGCGCATCGAGCGCTCGAAGTACGTGCCCAGCGCCGAGGAGCCGACGCCGGAGCCCCAGTGGAAGCGCATCGACGACCTGCAGTCCGCACTGCCCGAACGCGCCCAAGGGATAGCGGAGTCGTTGGGCGGCCTCATCAGCCAGGAGGAGTACGCGGACAAGGTGAAGAAAGGCGAAGCCTGATCTAGTGCGCAGCCAGGTCCAGGATGCTGTCCTGGCTCGCCTGCTCCAGTTCGCCAGCCACTTTGCCCTTGCGCAGCACCAGGATGCGGTCCGACAGCTTGAGGAGCTCGGGCAGGTAGGAGGAAATCAGGATGACGATCTTCCCTTGCGCCGCCAGCTCCTGTATCACCTCGTGTATCTTCGCGATGGCGCCTATGTCCACGCCGTGGGTGGGTTCGTCGAAGAAGACCGCCTGCGGCGAGAGGATGAGCGCCCGCGCGATGAGGATTTTCTGCTGGTTGCCGCCGGAATAGGTCGCAACCGCCTGCTCGGCATGCAGGCCGCTGATGCCGAGCTTGGCCGTCCATGCCGCGGCCAGCTCGAGCGCCACGTGGCGTGAATACCAGAACCGCCAGCCCTTGCGCGTTGAAAGCAATGCCAGGTAGAGGTTGTCGGCCACATCCATGGTCGCGAACAGGCCGTCCTCATGGCGGTTCTCGGTGACGTAGACCAGGCCGCTCTCGATAGCCTGTCGGGGGTTGCGCAGACTGATTTCCCAGCCTCGCAGCAAGACCTGGCCCTTGACCTTGGCCTGGTCGCGCGAGGTGCCCGTCGCGGCCCTGGCGATTTCGGTCCGACCTGCCCCGACCAGGCCTGCCATGCCGGTGATGCCGTGGGGAGGGAAGTCCAGCGAGATATCCTCGCCCAAGCCGGGCAGGCTGAGATTGCGCAGCTCTAGCCCGGTGCCCTCAGCGGCGTTGAGCTTGGTATGCGCCGCCGGCCCGGCGTAGCTATCCTCAAGTTGCCGCCCCACCATGTAACGGATCAGGGCGGCGCGATCGAGTCCGCCAACCGGCTGTCGCTGCAGAACGCAACGCCCGTCGCGCAGGATAGTCACCTGGTCGGCGACCGCCAGCACCTCTTCCAGGGCATGCGTGATCAATACGATGGCGACCCCCTGCAGCCGCAGATGGCGCAGCAAGGAATAAAAATAATCCGACTCGGCCTGGCTGAGGCTGGCCGTGGGCTCATCGAATATCATCACCTTGGCCTGGAGGCGGATGGCCCGCATGGTTTCCACAAGCTTTTTCTGGGCGATGCTGAGGTCGGCGACTTCTGTAGCCGGGTCGAGCTCCAACTGGAATTCCCGCAGCAGCCTGCGTACCTGCTCCATGGCGTCATGCGTAGGGTAAAGCCAGGGCTCCTGGCCAAGCATGATGTTTTGCGCGACCGTCATATGCTCGATCAGGCTGCTCTCCTGGTAGATCATCGCGATCCCCGCCTGGATACTGTCGGCAGGGGTGCGGAACGTCATGGGCGAGTGCCGGACCGATAATTGTCCGCTGCTTGGCATGACCGCCCCGGCCAGGATCTTGCACAATGTGGACTTGCCCGCGCCGTTTTCCCCCAGCAGCGCCATGATCTCGCCCGGGTAAAGCTTCAGGCTGACATGCCGCAAGGCATGCTGCCCGCCATATTGCTTGCCGATATCGTGCAGGCTCACCACACAGGCGCGGTTACCCGGCACCCCGGCAGCTGCATGGCCGGATGCAACATCCAAGGGGATGTCCAGCGGCCTGGGCACGCCGGCGCCTGGCAGCGGGGCTGGCACTTTTTCCTGCCTGGCCCTTCCCATGACAGCAATCGCGCCCAGTAGCACGATACCGGTCAGCGTGGCGGACAAGCTGCCGCTGATATTGAAGCGGATCAGGCCGTTAATGAGCAGGAAGATGAAGGCAGTGCCGAGCAGGGCGCGCATGATGGAGCCCTTACCGCCGGAAAGACTGATGCCGCCCAGCACGCAGGCGGTGATGGCCATGAGCTCCATGCCGACGCCGGTGTCGGTGCCCGTACTGTTCTGGCGCGCGGCATACAGGATGCCTGCCAATGCTGCCAGCAAGCCGCTGCAAGCATACGACAGCAGGATGACCCGGTTGACGCGAATGCCCGCATGGCGCGCGGCCTTGTTGCTGGCTCCTACAGCGGCAAGGTAGGTGCCCCACCGGCTTCGTGTCAGCAGCAGGTGCGCCAGCAGGCCGCACGCCGCCAGCACCAGCATGTTGATCGGAATGCCCGCAATCGCGCCGCTGCCGATGAAGTCCCAGGCCTCGCTCTCGTGAGAGGTATCCACCAGGTCCATGGCGTAGGCATCCGACACCCACTCGTAACCTGCGCGTAAGATCAGCAGCATGGCCAGGGTGGTTAGGAAGGGCGGTGTCCTGACATAGCCGATGAGTAGGCCGTTGGTTAGGCCGATCAGGAGGCCGACGGCCAGAGTCAGGGGAATCGCGGCCTCCAACGGCACGCCGTGCAGCTTGAGCAGGAAAATCGCCGTGAAGTTGGCGACCGCAAACACCGCGCCCACGGAGAGGTCTATCCCCCCTGCGATGATGACAATGGCCATGCCCGCGACAATCAGCGCGGGCTCGGCATAATCCCGCAGCAATTGCTCGACATTCATCGCACTCGCGTAGTGTGGCAGCAAGGCGGCAAACACGCCGAACAAGGCCAGCATTGCAACCGCCAGCGCCCAGGCGCCAGGGTCGGCATGTTTCATCCAGCCCGGTTTACGCATGCTCCGTCCTTGCACGTCCGATCACGGCCCTTCCGTACAACGGGCTTATTTCGGCAGGTCGTAGCAATAGTTGCGCTCCTGCTTGCCGGTGACCCAATAATTGTTGGAAAGGATGGTTATGTGCTTGCTGCCGGGCTTGTTGCCGCTTTGCAGCAGGCTGATCACGGCGTTCGACACCTGCTCGCCCTGAACGTCGGCGCGGAAAGACAGAATCTTGTGGAAGAGCTTCTGCTCGACCAGGTCGCAATCCGAACGCGGACCGTCGCTGGAAGCGTATACCTTGACCTTGCCTTGCAGGCCCGCGGTCTTCACGGCCTGGGCCGCGCCCTGCTGCATGATGCCCCAGGAACCGTAAGTGGCGCACAGGTCGGGGTGCTGCTGCAAGGTGGTGGCCGTGATCTGGTTGGCCAGGTTGCTGTCCCACTTGGCCGACTGGGTGGAGACCAGCTTGATGCTCTTGTCCTGCTTGAACACTTCCATGAGGCCCTTGAGCTGGTCTATGCTGTCCGTGGCCGTGGCCTCGCCCTGCACGAAGGCAACCTTGCCGGAGGACTTGCCGCCGCCGCATTCCTTGACGATGTCCCTGGCAATCTGGCGCCCGACATCGACGTAATCCACGCCCACGTAGGCATCGGTCGGCTGGTTGGAAAGCAGGTTGACCTGCACCACGTAAATGCCGTTGTCCATGGCGCGCTTCAATTCCTTGGTCAGCAGCGTGACATTGGCGTTCTGCACGATCAGCACGTCCGGCTTTTGGTTGATCAGGTTGGTGACGGCCTGCAACTGGGCGCTGGTGCTGAAGTTGGGGTCGCGCACCAGGAACTTGACGCCGTACTTCTCGAAGTTCTGCCGCATGGCGGCGGTCCACATGTCACCTATCGGGTTGCCGAGGGTGATCGGCACCCATGCCACGGTCTTGCCCTTGACCGCCTTGTCGAAATCGAGCCGCATCTGGTCGCGCGGCGTGGCGTAAGCCACTGTTCCCGCCGTCAGAGAAAGCATCATGCCGCCGAGTAGTAGCTTGCGTAATGGGTTGTTTTTTTTGGTTTTCATGAATCATCTCCTCTTTGTCAAACTGGTCAAATACTTTGCCGGGCGGACTCCTCGTCCAGCGGGTTCAGGCATTTGTCTACGATGAGCACGGCAAGCAGCACCGCGCCCTTGATCATGTTCTGCAACTGACTGTTGATGTCCATGATGGTCATGGCGTTGAGCAGCACGCCCATGAGCAGTAATCCGGCCATCACGCTCGCCACGCTGCCGCGTGCGCCGGAGAAGCTAGCCCCGCCGATGATCACTACCAGGATCACGTCGAAGATCAGCGTGGAGCTCACGGTCTTGAGGTCGACGATGGCCGTGCCCGACACCATGAGCACACCAGCCACGAAGGCCAGCAGCGCCGAGCTCATGTAGGCCATGAACAGAATGGAGCGGATGGGCATGCCGTAGAGCCTGGCAGCCTCGGTATTGTCGCCATAGGCATAGAGGAAGCGGCCGGGCGTGGTATGCGCCAGGAACAGATGCATGAGGAGGGCGCAGGCGGCAAACACCAGCATGGGCACCGGCACGCCGTGCCAGTTCATCGAGAGCACGGTCAGTTCCAGCTTTTCCGGAGGCAGGTTGATGATCATCGAGGGCAGCACGGTAATCCTGGCCAGGCCGACGAAGATGAAGACGGTGGTCAAGGTGACGAACAGCACGGGAATCTGCAGGCGGTCCACCAGCATGCTGTTGATCGCGCCCATCGCCAGGGCCAATGCCAGCCCGGCCAGCAGGCATAACGGCAGGGGGAACCCCAGGACGATGCCCTTCACCACAATGGCCGATGACACCATGCTGATGCCTACCTGGGAGAGGTCGATGCCGCGCACGATGACGACCGGGATCATGCCGAGCGCCAGGATGCCGAGCACCGACACGCTGCGTAGCAGGGTCATCATGTTGCCCCAGGTGGCGAAAGCGTCCAGGGTCACGGCGAACAAAAGCGCCAGCAGGAGCGCCGCCAGCAATACGGCGGTTTCCTGGCTTATGATGCGGGTTCTAAGGAGGGACTTCATATTCGTGTTATTCATTCAACCAGTCATACGGCTGGCGGCTTCGCCAGCACTTTACTTCATTTCGATGCGTATCCTCTGATTCTCCAATGGAACCATCGCCGGCATCAATCCCATGGCGAGCAGCAGCAATATGGGCAAAGCGAGGCATGCGAAGGAAAAGTGCTTCAGCATCAGCGCGCCTAGCACCGCTCCCACGATAAAACAGGCAATCGCGGCCGTGGATTGCTTCAGCCGCTGGCGTGTCTCTAGTGTCGCATTGGACTTGGCAAGGTACAAGTCGACGAAGTCGATGACGGCCTGTACCAGGTTGCCGGTCATGACAGTGGTAGGCGCGCAACCCGTATGCACCAGTTTGTCCTGGGTATTCTGTACACTCATGGCTGCGACCGCGAACAGGCCCGCGGCGATCAGCAACGGGTCATTCGGGTCATGGTGCGGCAGGGAGGCCAGCGCGGCTACCATGGCCAGCACCAGGAGGGCGGCTTGCGTCAGGCAAAGGATGCGCGTCAGTTCGCACCCGTGCGTATGCAGCCTCAGCACCAGGAGCCGCATCAATGCAATGCTGCCTATGAAGGTGGGGATGGCGAGCAGCTTGAGGGCCATGCCCGGGCTGGAATAGCTCAATGACACGCCTATCATCACGATGTTGCCCGTCATGTGGTTGGCAAACAGGCCGAACAGCGCTGCGAATCCGACGACATCCACGAAGCCGCCGGTAAATGACAGTACACACGCCTTGCTGCGGAGGTAGTTGAACATGATCGCCGATGCCCGAATTTAAGCCTTGCCTGTCCGGACCAAGATCTCGTACTCATCAGGCGTGATGGTGCCGCCCAATGCCTCGGCGATATGCTTGTCGCGCTCCGGTAACGCTTCCTGCAGGTTGTCGATGCGTTTCCACTCGGGCAGCCTGGTCTCGGCGCCGTGGCGCGGTACGTAGTTGGAATCCGCCACGCGCTTGAAGCGGTGGATATAGCGCGAGCAATTGACGAAAAGCTCGGTGATCTCAACCCGCACCACCAGCTCGCTGCCGGCATACTCGTCCAGGAGCGGGTCTTCGCGGTCTATGCTGGCGTCGCCGTGAATGCGGATGCGGTGCGGGACTTCGAAGTCGATCAGCAGCATGCCGACCCGGCGGTTGCGCGTGATGTTGCCCATGGAGAGGAACATGCCGTTTCCGTCGTAGCTGGGGAAGGCAAGTGTCTTCTCGTCGAGCACCTTGATGAAGCCGCGGTCGCCGCCCTTGTAGGAGCAGGACGGGTAGCCGCGGTGGTCTATCGTGCTCAGGAAGAACATGTCCCGGCTTTCTATGAATGCTTTATGCATCTCCTCGATTTTCTGGCTGACGATGTTGTTGTGCACTGCGGCGGCCAGCTTCACGGTCTCGAAATCCTCTTGCAGCGCGAGATGCTGTTCGCCGTACAAACCGTCGCGGTATTGACTGCTATCCATATCGATATCCTCGCTTCATGCCGTTCTCGACTTCATCAGCTTGACCCTGGCTTCCGCCAGGTACACGCCGCCCAGGCCCAGTATCAGCGCCAGGCCGTGGTAGAACAGGAAAGGTTCGCCCAATGTGATCACGGCGAACATGGCGCCCAGCGCAGGAACCAGGCAGGGAAACAGGCTCGCGCGCGCCGGGCCGATCAGTTCCACCCCGCGCATATAGGCAAGTTGCGCGGTCAGGGTGGGGCCGACCGTCACGAACGCCAGCACCCACCAGCCCGTGGCATTGGGCCAATAGGTATAGCCTGCCAACATTTCCGTCAGCAGGAGTGGCAAGGACGTCAGCAAACCGCCTATCGCCATGCCGAAAAAGAATACCAGCGCGGGTAGCGCAGGACGCTTGCGAATCGAGAGCGTATAGACGGCATACAACATGCAGGCGAGGATCATGGCGACGTCGCCCAAGTTGAACGAAAGGTGGAGTAGCGTTTCCAGCCTGCCGTGGGAGGCGATCAACACCATGCTGAACAGGGCCATGAGCATGCCGACCACGCTGGCGCCGCTGATATGCTCCTTGAAGTACAGCCAGGCGCCCAGCATGATGAAAGGCGGCATCGAAGTCTGCAAGAGGGTGATATTGACGGCCGAGGTCTTGTAAGCCGCCAGGTAGAACAGGGCGCTGAAACCGGTGAAGCCCGCAAACCCCAGCCAGAGGAAGCGCCGCCAATTGGCCTGCAATACCGGCCATTCCTTCCGGATAGGCTCGCGCAGGAAAATAGCCAATACCGTGCATACGATCAGCCAGCGGAACATGACCAGGCTCATCGGCGAGATATTGCCTGCAGCCAGCTTGGCGGCGATGGCGTTGCAACCCCAGATCGACGCTGTGTAGAGCAAAAGCAGTACTGGGCTATGCCAGAGTTGGCGGAGGATTCTGCCCAGCAACATCATCGCTGGTATTGGCCGCTGACCGCGGCTTGCTGGCGGGTGAGGGATTGCTCCCGCACGCCGAGTTCGCTGGCGAGATGCTGCGATATTTTTTTGGAGGCATAGCCCGCTCCCAATGCGAAACGCATCAGCGGCCCGAAATTATTGACCGTGGATGGGCCGGCGAAATATATCCCGCCTACGGAGGATTCGAAATTGCGGCTGAGCCTGGGCGTATTGCCGATGAGCTGGATATGCTCGCGTATTTCCGCATCCAGGAAACTGATCCTATCGAGGTTGGCCTTGTAGCCGGTAGCCGCGATGACATGATCCGCTTGTATTTCCGATATGTTGCCGTCAGCGCCCCAGAAGCGTAAGTGCGCCTTGTCCTGCGCGGAGTAGGCCGAGATGAGCTGCTGCCCGAGCATGATAGGCACTTTATCGAGCCGCTCCTGTATGAACCATGCGCCCGAGGGGCCGAGAAAGTCCTTGGCAATGCGGATGCGGGACTGGTCCGGCAAATAGCGAAACAAGCCTGGAGCCGAGGCGCACAGCAGGTTCTTCCAACCCGGCCCCAAGCCTGACATCGGGGCCAAGACCCGGCTCCACAGGCCGCGGACCCTGCCTTCCTTCTGGTTGAAGTTGAGCGCGGTGCGCCTTGCGAGCAGCAAGGGTTTCGCGCCAATTTCATTGAGCAATACCGCCATGTCGATGGCAGAGGACCCGCTGCCTATGATGGCGACCTCCTGGCCGGCAAACCGGCTAAGGTCGTGGTGCTGGGAACTATGGGAGAAATGTTGGTTATTGAGTTGTTGCAGCACTGAGGGGGTGTAGCGGAAATAATCGATGCCCACTGCGAGCACCACCTTGCCGGAGGTAAACTGGTCGCCGTTGTCCAGCGTGAGCTCGAAACCCTCGCGTTGCTTTTTCAGCTGCACGACCTTGGCTTCCTCGAGGTGGGGGGCGAATTGTTGCTGGAAGGCAATCCCATATTGCGTGAACAACTCGAGCGAGATCGGCAATCCCTCATCCTCGTAGGGAATGCCGTTCTGCCGGCAATAATCCTTGAGCCTGAACTTGCGCTCGGGGTCGAAGAGCGTGGCGGACAGCCCTGCGGATTTCAGGTGCATGCCTTTGGGCATGTGCGTACGCCAGGTATGCATAGGGCTGCCTATGATCCTGAAGCGCATGCCAAGCTGCTTGAGATGGGCGGCAATGGAAAGCCCGTACGGCCCTGCGCCTACGATGGTGATGTCCGTGGATACGCTCATTCCAATCTCCTGTCCATATTGTTGTTCTTGAATAGATAACCTGTGGGGAAAACAAAGTCCTTGCCCGCCCGCGTCGCTTCAAGGAACGCTTCTATGGTGGGCGTGGTGTAGCCGACAGCTCCTTCGCGGATGGCGGTGGCAGAAATACAGTCGGAGCGCACGACGGGATAAGGATGGATGCCGCCAGACAGCTCGAAGATATTGCGCACCCAGATTCCCCCCACGTCGCTCCCATGCATGCCGTGCAGGGGCTCGCCCGGCGCCAGAGTGGTCTTGATCTTTTCCAGCACGGCAAAGAACCCGCCTTCGTCGTAGACCGCGGGCCAATCCAGTATTTCGACCTTGTCCTGCAGCCCGGCATCGACGATCGCGGCCTGGAGCAACTGCTGGCGCAGTTCATATTCGTAGAACTTGCGGCCGGTAGGGAAATATTGCTTATAGGGGTCGGCGATCGCCGTGGTGCTGTATACGCGCATGCCCGCTTGCTCGGCTATGCTGATTTCCCCTTTTTCCAGCGCGACCCTGTGCAGCTTGGGCACCGTCGTCGGGTGGACATAGACCTTGCGCAGTCCGCGTTGCTGGATGGCCTGCCGCAGAATTCTGACATGCGTCTTGTGCACCGGGTTGAAGCTGCCGAAGAACACACCTACGCCGTGCTTTGGATAATAGACCGAGCGCAGGTCTGCATAGATGCTGGCAACCAGCATCCAGCATAGCAATAGGCTCAGGCCGATTGGCAGGTACAAGGCCATGGGCGCCAGCAGCGTGACCGTTATGAGGACCGCGCTGACGCAGAAGGACAGCAAGGAGTTGCCCGTCCTGTCTCCCCAGCCCTTATAAGCGGCCAGGATGGCGACCGTGTGCAAGCAGCACGAAGCCAGTATCAATACCAAGGTGACGTCCCATGCCGGCGTGCCAGGCCCCGCGATTGCCTGAATCAGCAGCACCAGGGGCGCATGCAATGCCACCCGCAACAGGCGCGCAGGCGTCAGGAAGCCCAGCTTGAGGTTGATCCTGTCCTCAAGCTCCAACATCCATTTGATATAACGCGGTATCGCCTGCAGGCTGATCAGCAGGCCGAGGACATAGCCTATCAATAAGGCCGACACTCTCAGGAGGTCGGGGGCAAATGCCAGATAAGGAACGGAGAATGCCAGCCCGGCATACAGCCTGGAACGGTGCTTGATCCATAATTTCTTGAGCATATGGGCTCCTACTTCTTAATCATGGCGATGTGGGGAATGCGATCCTCAATGTAGGGCTCGCCTTCGGCGACAAACCCGAACCTGCCGTAAAAGTCCTTCAGGTATAGCTGGGAGGAAATCCGGATAGGCTGTCCGTTGCGGATGGAGTCGAGGTACTCGAGCCCCAGGCCGACCAGCGTCTTGCTGATGGGACCGCCCCGCAATGACTGTCGCAGCACTACCCTGCCCATGCTGAAGCAATCAGGCTTGAACAGCCCGAAAGGCACGATGCGCAGGTAAGCGACTAGCTCTTTGCCCAGGTATCCCATCAAGTGGGTGCAATGGATATCCTTGCCGTCGATGTCGACGTACGGCACATCCTGCTCGACGATAAAAATGCTCTCTCGCAGCGCAAGGATGTTGTATAGCTCCGTCAAAGTAAGCGATTCGAAGTTGCTGAAGCGCCAAACCACCTTTTGGCTCAGGTCGTTCTTGATCAATTCCGCCTGCATGGCGTTTTTATCGTATGTATTCATCATGTGTGCTTGCATCCTGTTACACAACGTCCGGCAGGCCGTAAAGCAGATTGGCCGTCAGGCCGTAACGGGCTACTGACGTGGTTTGAAAGGCCAGGTTGACCACCGAGCGGCGTTCGCCGGCCCGCTTCAGCGGGCATACCCGGTGCAGGTTGATATCTGCCCTCAGCAGGTAGGCGTCGCCGCTGTTGTGGGCATGCCGGTCGACCATGCCGTTTTCCTCAGCCCAGGCGATGAGGTCCTGGATGTTGCTGTCCGGCTGGCGTTGCTTACGCCTGCAAATATCCAGCCAGTTCGAGATGAACTCCACTTCGCCGCCGCCGTTCTCCTTGGGGCTTTCCGCAAAAATGATCAACGCATAGGCCGGGTCGTCGAGATGCCAGCCGTGGGTATCGCCGCTGTTGTGCAAGAAGTTGGCGACCATGTATTCCTCGGGGTGCGTGCAGCTGTAGATGCGGCGGCCGGTCAACTGCTCCACGCAGCTGCGCAGCGCATAATGGTGGTACAGGCTGTATAGCACGGGAGCATAGGACTTGATCATGCTGCCTCCAGCTACCGAGAGTTTGCGCGGGGTCTGGTAGCCCGGCATCTCGAATTTCTTGCGGCTGGCTATCAACTCAAGCTGTTCCATCTCCTCGCGGAAAACCGCCAGCGCATCCTCGGAAAGGAACGAGGGAAGCTTGATGTAGCCGGAACGGGCGAATTGTTCGCGCATGTCCAGCAAGTCATCAGGCGAAAACAGCTTGGGCGTGATGAGCTCGTACAAATCAACATTTCTCGCGGTCTTAATGAAATTGCTTGGCTGTTCAAATGCAGCAATCGTGTTTTGCACGGTATCTCTCCCTTATGAAGCAAAGTTTCCTTTGAATGGGTGACAAGTTCCAACAAGGGCTAGGGTGTTGGGGTCCCTGCTTGATTCGCAAATGAAAACTACTTTGAATTATAGGAAGAGGGGGCGGCGAATTAACCTAGCAGAAATGCTAGGTGCAAGCCCGTCGGCAAGCCCCTTAAGATGCGTCTCTGTATCGTAGGAGAGAGACGATGGACGACAATCATTTCACGCAGTTGGAAATCCCGGTCATCGACATAGCGGGCTTGAGAAAGCCAGGCTCGCCCGGTATGGACGAAGTGGTAAGGCAGCTGGGCCAGGCATGCAGGGAAGTCGGTTTCTTCTATATCAAGCACCATGGCATAGCGCAGGACTTGATACGGCAAACCTTCGCCATGGCCGAAACTTTCTTCTCGCAACCGCTGGAACAAAAGCTGGAATGCTCCATGGAGCGGCACAGCAAATGCTTCCGCGGCTATTCCCCGGTGTTGTCCGAGCTGGCCGACGGCAAGCGCAACTCCTACGAACTGATGGAATTCAGCGTCGATTTCCCGCCGGACGCCTCGGAAGTGCTTGCCAAAATGCCCATGCACGGCCCCAACATCTGGCCCTCGATCGAGGGTTACCGCACTGTCCTGACGCGTTATATCGAGGAGATGAACAAGCTGGGTTTTGACCTGATGCGCGGGATCGCCCTCAGCCTGGACCTTGAAGAGAACTATTTCTACAAGGCTTTCAACGGGCGCTCTTTCTGGCAGTTCCGTACTGTGAATTACCCCGAGGCGACCGACGTGGGACGCATGACGGAGAAAATGCCGGAGCTGGAGCAGCGCATGCGCGGCATCGAGATCGGCGATCATAATTGCGGCGCCCATACGGATTACGGTTGCCTGACCATCCTGCTGGCGAACAACCCGGGACTGCAAGTGCTGGGCAAGAACAACGCCTGGTTCGATGCGCCCGTCATAGAAGACGCCTACATTTGCAATATCGGCGACATGCTGCAGTATTGGTCCCGGGATGCCTACGTGGCCACCAAGCACCGCGTGCTCACCAATATCCCGCGCATCTCCCTGCCCTTCTTCTTCCAACCCAACTACGACAGCGTGATCGAGCCGGTCCACACGGTTGAGGGCCTGGCTGGCAAAAGCTACCCGCCGCTACAGTATGGCCCTTACGCCTATAAGAACTACAAAGGCATCTATCCCGCCTGCCCGACTTATGAGAGCTGAATATCCGTGATGGCGAACCTGATCCCGGACATCGTCGCCAGGTCGGCGGAATTCAAGGGCATCCGCCGTCTATTGCACGCGCACCCGGAAACCGCTTTCGAGGAACATGAAACCGGCACTCTGATTGCGAGCAAGCTCAATGAATGGGGCATAGAAGTGCACTGCGGCATAGGCGGCACTGGCGTGGTGGGCGTGTTGCGCGGCCGGCCGGGCGATAAATGCATCGGCCTGCGTGCGGATATGGACGCGCTTCCCATGCAGGAAGGCAATAGCTTCGCCCATTGCTCGCGCTACCGTGAAAAAATGCACGCATGCGGCCATGACGGCCATGTGGCGATGTTGCTCGCCGCCGCCCGGCAGCTTGCCGAGTCCTCCGAGTTCAAGGGCACTGTCAACTTCATCTTCCAGCCGGCGGAAGAAGGAGGCAGCGGCGCCAAGCGCATGATAGCGGACGGATTATTCGAGCGCTTTCCATGTGATGCGGTATTCGCCTTGCACAACTGGCCTGGTCTTGCAGCGGGGACATTTGCCACGCGTCCCGGCCCCATCATGGCCTCCTGCAACGAATTCAATATCACCATCCATGGCAAGGGCGGTCATGCCGCGATTCCCCAGCAAAGCAATGACCCCATACTGGCCGCTGCGCAGGTCGTCAGCGCCCTGCAGTCTGTCGTCAGCCGCAATATCTCGCCGCTCGATAGCGTCGTACTGTCCGTCACCCGATTGCAAGCTGGCACTGGGTTCAACATTATTCCCGACAGCGCGCAGATTGGAGGCACTGTCCGTACTTTCAGCCTCCCGGTGCTCGATATGATGGAAAAGCGCATGGAAAGCATCTGCAAACTGACAGCCCAGGCCCATGGCTGCAGTGCGGAATTCCGCTTCCTGCGCCAATCCATCCCCACTGTCAACGATGCGGAGCAGACCGCCCTTGCCTTGGATGTCATGCGCTCGGTTGTCGGGCAAGACCAGGTGAACGCCGAGGCTGAGCCGACCATGGGGGCCGAAGATTTTGCCTTCATGCTGGCAAAAAGGCCGGGATGTTACGCCTTTATCGGTAACGATGCGCAAAGCCCGGCTACGGAGAGATTTGGCTTGCACCATCCCAGGTACGATTTCAATGACGACCTCATTCCGCTGGGTGCAAGCTATTGGGTCAAGCTGGTGAACGCATTCCTCGATTGAATACGCTGGGAGAACGGGATGCTAGATATAGATCAAGCCGCAACGCAATGCCTTGACCACGGCAAGCTGCGTATTGCTTGCGTTGAACTTGTGCCGCACGTTCGAGAGATGGAAGTTCACGGTCGATTCAGAACAACTGAGTATTCTAGATATTTCCCAGCTCGTCTTTCCTGCGGCGCACCAGTTGATGACTTCTTTTTCGCGCGGCGTCAGCTCGATATGGCTGCTTGGGACTTTCTGGTTGAAACTCTTCGATGATTCAAACACATAATCCTTGAACACTGATAGCAGCGGCATGATCTCGACGATCTTGGCCTGGAGCTGATTGCTCGGTTTCTCCGTAGCAAAGTTCATCATGCCGAATTCGCCATTGGCGCCATGGATGGGAAACACCAGGCCAGAACTCAGGCCGTAGCTTTTACCTTGATCGTACATGGCCTGTTGTTTGGGGCTGGCGTAAATACCCTGGTCCCACAGCAAGGGGAAATGGGTGGAATAGCAATGGTGGATAGTGGGATCGATACTGGAATATTGATGCTCATCATAAATTGCACGCCACTGATGGGCATGGTTCGTCAGCACGAACGCTTCATCCATTGCGCTGCATTTGCTAGGCAACAGCCTGAACATGCATTGCTCAAAACCGTAATTGGCCGTTACCTGAAAAACTGCCTGGGAAAACTGTTCTAAGGTTTTTAACTCAAACAATCTGGCAAATTGATTGATGTGCATACCTTTCCTCTCACTGCCCAAGTACAGTGTTTCTATTGGGTTCTGCTTGGTAACGTGAGGATAAAGAATTACAGGGTAGGGTCAATGGAGGCGGCTTAATAACCTGTCCGGATATCGGACATTGGGATTTAACGTTTTAAAAATGAAGCTGGATTAGTAAGATTGTGGCAGTGACTAAATGATGTGCATTGGGCAGTAGGACTCCATCACTCACGCGATGAGCGTTTTGGCTATCCTGGAAAAAGCCATTTGGATTTGATCTTTTGAAAGGCCGGTATAGCCCAAGATGATCGATCGTTCCCAGGTGCTGTTCTTTGTTCCGAAATAAGTGGCTATATCAAGCAATGGATAAAAGCCGACTTTGGATTGCACGGCAACCTGCTGCAATTCCTTCGCAGTCAATGCACCATCTGGAAGCTGCCATATCATGTGCATGCCGCATTCTTTTCCGAAAAGGATGCTACCTGGAAAGTACTCCTGAATTGCCTCGATGACAGTATCCCTTGCGGCCATGTAAGATTTACGGATTCTTCGCAGGTGTCGCAAGAAAGCACCACTTGTTAGGAAATCTGCAATGACGGCTTGTTCAAGCCAAGGTGCGCCATTATCGAGCAATCCTTTTTCCACTCTGGCTTGATCAATCAAGTGTTGGGGCAATACTGCATATCCAATCCTAATGCTGGCACCAATCGACTTGGAAAATGTTCCGAGGTAGATGACCCGTTCTCTCCGATCCAGGCCAGCCAGAGCTGTCAATGGTGGCCCATCGTAACGAAAGTCGCTGTCGTAGTCGTCTTCGATGATGTAACTGCTGGTTCGGTACGCCCAATCCAGTAATTGCAGGCGCCGGTCCAGTGTCAATGTATATCCGGTTGGAAATTGATGCGACGGTGTCAGGTAGGCGAGTTTTCCGACAAAATCCTCTAGTTGTGAAACGATCATGCCGCTCTCGTCGACTTCAATAGGATGAAATGTGGCGCCATAGTTTTTAAAGAGAAGTGCGGCGCCCTGATAGCACGGATTCTCAATAGCGACGGATGGCTGTCGATTATTCTTGAATAAAATCCTGGACAATAAATTCAGGGCGCCTTGGATGCCGGAAGTAATCACAATCTGGGCCGGACTTGTATTGATCCCGCGGGTTGCTTTTAAATGGTGTGCAACTGCTTCACGCAATGCCTGAAGCCCTTGTGGGTCGCCATACTCCGTTTGGGCGCTATCCGCGTATTTCAGATGCTTGACTACCGAGCGTCGCCAGAAAATGTTAGGAAAGCTGGTGGGATGCGGCCTGCCCACAAAAAAATCGAACTCTGGCCGTAGGGATTTTTCGATCCATAAATATGGTAGGTGCTCAAGCAATTCATGGTGGGAATCCAACTGCTTTTTTCCATGCACTGGCTGCGGGTCGGTGCCATGCGTCATCGCCAACAAACTCACTTCCGGGATTTTCTTGTTAACGTAAATCCCTATTTTTATTTCTGAGGCTATGTAGTCTTCTGCAGCCAAGCGGCTGTAGGCTAGTACGACGGTATTACGGGACACGCCCAATTGTTCCGAGACGCTGCGTGAAGATGGCAGGCGTTGCCCAGCTTCCAGTATTCCTTCCAGAATCATATTGCGTATTGCTTCGTAGATCTGGGTCTGAAGAGATTGACCGTTGAGCTGGTCAATAGCTATCGGCAATTGCATAGGCGGCCTCGGAAAAGAGTACGTTTGATAGCTGGTTCTGGCACCATAAAATACTTCTATCTTGGATCTAGGATAATTCCAAATTTACTTTGATACTTACCTGGCAGTCAATTCACATCATTGGAAAAAAAGGAGTGAGGAGATGTCTATTTATTTAAGCATGCAACGTGTCAGGTTCTCTAGCCCGGATGATTATGAGAAGTTCAAAATCATCTTTGCTGATACACGTACTCATTTGATGAAGCTGCCAGGATTTCTTCATCTGACATGGTGGGTGCATCCAGAAGATCCTACTTGGTTTAACGAAGTCAGCTTCTGGGTGAATAAAGAGTTTCTTAAGGATTGGCATATGGCTACGTATCATCGGCATGCCAAGGAATGGGCGGCACGCGGCGCCATCATGGAAGACATTATTACCAATTTTGAGTTGACGAGTACCAGGCTGCTTAGAGTTTGCCCATGTTGCGGTCTTGTTCAGGACAAACCCTATGATTTGGGCCAAGAACAGAAAACGCTAGCCGAAGCCTGTCCGAAATGCGAGTTCCACTTCCCGGTCATGCAGCCGACTCCAAGCAGTTTTGCCGTATTCAAGGACGTGCTGGAAGGGATAGGTCATACCGCGCCAGTCTGATGAAGAACATTGGCCATTGTCGGGAGATCGGCAGAATGTTGTGAGTTGGCTCTGTCGGCAATTGGGGAAGGTATTTCCATGGGTTGCCAACTAAACATTTGGGATTCTCAATCCATATTATGCGTGATGTTTTAAATATACAGATATGTATATTTTTGTCATTGAAGGTACTTGCATATGAAGTTGCTGGTCTGTACAAAAACACGCCCTTCTCCCAATCAGGACTCGTGCGGCCATCTTGGCGGAGAGGCTTTGTTCTTAAAGCTGCAGGACGCTTTAAAAAGTGCACAGCCTCCGATTGAGGTAGAGGCCGTGGCTTGCATGGGCATGTGTTCGGAAGGGCCCAATGTGCATATGATACCGATTGGCAAGACGTGGCATCATGTGAATGAGCAAGATATTCCAGAGATTGTGGATTTCTGCAAACAAGCTTGAAGTCAGCTGGACATTTTATGGATTTGCAATAATAAAAGCCCGCATTTGCGGGCTTTTCGTTAACCACATTTACTATCCCCGCAATTGAGGCACGTTAGGCATCCGTCCATGACGATGGCAGCCTTGGTTTGGCATTTATTGCATAGTTGCGCGCCGGGCGGGAAGCCTTCGGCATTGGTTTCAGCGCCCGGTTTTGCGTGCTTTTCCATGTACTCGGCGCGCTTTTCGTTGATGAGTTTCTGCTGGTGCTCGTCGGGGCCGGATTTTTTCAGCATGCCGATCTGGTAGAGGTGCTGTTCCAGCACTTCGCCGATTTCGGCGACCAGGCTGGGGATGTATTTCCCGCCTTTCTTGAAGTAGCCGCCGCTGGGCTCGAACACGCTCTTGAGTTCTTCCACCAGGAAGGTGATGTCGCCGCCCTTGCGGAATGTGGCCGACATGACGCGCGTGAGCGCGACGATCCACTGGAAGTGCTCCATGTTCTTGGAGTTGATGAAGATCTCGAACGGACGGCGGTGTTCCTGCGGGGTGCCTTCGTTCATGACGATGTCGTTGATGGTGATGTAGAGGGCGTGCTCGGTCACCGGGGTCTTGATCTTGTAGGTGTTGCCGATGAGCATTTCCGGGCGGCTGAGCGGCTCGCCCAGCTGGACGATTTCGGCGAGCTTTTGCTCGTGCGCTTTTTGCTCGGCGGCGGCTTGTTCGGCCTTGAGTTTGTCTTCTTCGGTGATGACGTTGTAA
Organism: Methylobacillus pratensis; assembly: GCF_054072455.1. Classification (NCBI taxonomy): domain Bacteria; kingdom Pseudomonadati; phylum Pseudomonadota; class Betaproteobacteria; order Nitrosomonadales; family Methylophilaceae; genus Methylobacillus; species Methylobacillus pratensis. The sequence continues at coordinate 288,199 of NZ_JBSUSR010000002.1, read as the reverse complement.
CCGGTGATTTTCTTGTCTATCTTGATTGCCATGTTCGTCTCCTGTGCACGTGCGTCACTGGGACAGGCAAACGGACTCTTAATCCGGTTGCCTGCGATGTGTGTTAGAACTTGCCGTAGTAGCCTTCCTTGAGGGCGTCGTAGAGGTTGGCGGCGGTGTGGATTTCGCCGTCGTACTCGATTTCCTCGTTGCCCTTGGCCTCGATCACGCTGCCGTCGTCCAGCGTAAATTTGTAGGTGGTGCTCTCGAGGTCCTTCTCGGTCACCAGCACGCCCTGGAAGGCTTCGGGGTTGAAGCGGAAGGTGGTGCAGCCCTTTAGGCCTTTTTCGTAGGCGTAGAGGTAAATATCCTTGAAGTCGTTGAAGTCGTAGTCGGTTGGCACGTTGATGGTCTTGGAAATGGAGCTGTCGATCCATTTCTGCGCGGCGGCCTGGATGTCCACATGGGCCTTTGCCGCGATGGTGGAGGAATCGAGGAAGTATGCCGGCAACTGCTCTTCCGCCCTTTCGGAGAACGGCATTGCGTCCGGGTTGACCAGTTCGCGGTAGGCGAGCAGTTCGTAGGAGAACACGTCGACCTTTTCCTTGGATTTTTTGCCTTCGCGGATGACGTTGCGGCTGTAGTGGTGCGCGAACGACGGCTCGATGCCGTTGCTGGCGTTATTGGCGAGGCTGAGCGAGATGGTGCCGGTCGGCGCGATCGAGCTGTGGTGGCTGAAGCGCGAGCCGGTCTTGGCGATCTGCTTGCGCAGTTTTTCCGGGAATTGCTGCATGTAGCGGCTGTAGAGGCCCATGAGCACCTTGCCCTTGACCTTGTCGCCGAGCTTGATGCCGTCTTTCGCCATTTCCGGACGCTTGGACAACAGGTCGGCGGTGATCTCGAATTCTTCCTCCATGATCGGCGCGGCGCCTTTTTCCTCGGCGAGTTCCACGCCGACTTCCCAGCCGACCTCGGCCATGACCTTGGTGACTTCCTCGGTGAACTGCAGCGAATCGGCCTCGCCATATTTCATCCTGAGCATGGTGAGCGTGGAGCCCAGCCCTAGGTAGCCCATGCCGTGGCGGCGCTTGCGGGCGATCTCGTCGCGCTGCTGCTGCAACGGCAGGCCGTTGATTTCGACGACGTTGTCGAGCATGCGCGTGAAGATGGCGACGACTTCGCGGTATTCGCCCCAGTCGAAATAGACGCTGTCGGTGAATGGCTGGCGCACGAACTTGGTCAGGTTGACAGAGCCGAGCAGGCAGGCGCCGTAAGGCGGCAGGGGCTGCTCGCCGCAGGGGTTGGTGGCGCGGATGTTCTCGCAGTACCAGTTGTTGTTCATCTCGTTGACGCGGTCGATGAGGATGAAGCCGGGTTCGGCGAAATCGTAGGTGGAAGACATGATCACGTCCCACAGGCGCTGCGCCTTGATGGTCTTGTAGACGCGGCAGGCCACTTTGCCGTCGGATTCGCGCGTGAGGTACTTGTCCTTGACCGGCCATTCGCGCCAGACCACGGTTTCTTCATTGTCGACGTCGAGTCCGTCCTGCTCGGCTTCCTTCGCCGTGACGGGGAAGGCGAGCTTCCATTCTGCGTCGGCCTTCACCGCTTCCATGAATTCCTTGGTGATCAAGGTGGAAAGGTTGAACTGGCGCAGCCGTCCCGCCTCGCGCTTGGCCTTGATGAAATCGGTCACGTCGGGGTGCGAGATGTCGAAGGTCGCCATCTGCGCGCCGCGGCGGCCGCCGGCGGAAGAGACGGTGAAGCACATCTTGTCGTAGATATCCATGAACGAGAGCGGGCCGCTGGTGTAAGCGCCAGCGCCCGCGACGAACGCGCCCTTGGGGCGCAGGGTGGAGAATTCATAACCGATGCCGCAGCCTGCCTTCAAGGTCAGGCCGGCTTCGTGCACTTTCTCCAGGATGCCGTCCATGCTGTCTTCGACGATGCCGGAGACGGTGCAGTTGATGGTGCTGGTGGCGGGCTTGTGCTCCAGCGCGCCCGCATTGGACGTGATGCGCCCGGCGGGGATTGCGCCGCGGCGCAACGCCCAGAGGAATTTCTCGAACCACAGGCCGCGCTTTTCCTCGGTCTCTTCCACATCCGCCAAGGCGCGCGCCACGCGCTTGTAAGTGTCGTCCATGTCCTGGTCGATGAAACTGCCCTGCTTGGTTTTCAGGCGGTACTTTTTGTCCCAGATGTCCAGGGAAACGGACTGCATCGGGACTTCTGGCACGTCGGCCTCCTGGGTTGCGGGTTTAGCAGTTTTCACGGCCTTGAGCATGGGGGGATCCTCTCTAGTTTTCTGGCTGAATTCGCTGTTTTTTGAATACACGCTTTAATGTTGCGGATTATCCGCCGACCACAACATATAGTGAGTGAATGGAAAGTTATGTCATTTTATTGTGTTGGTCAAGGATGTTTTTTGGTGCATGAAAGAAAGGGAATGCATCGGAAAGAGGCAGGCGGGGTGCATGCCTTTTACCTGCAATGTCTTGGCGCAGGGTGAGTCCTTGCTTCGCTTTATTTTGCTGCCTGGAAAGTATTGGCCGGGCGGGTCAATCGAATTTTCAGACAGTGATCAAATATAAGCAGGAACTAGGTGTTGGGCAGCTGAGCCTGCCCAGTTTCGCGTAATTTTATGCCCGAACGACTTCATCCACGTCATTGGCGATGGCGGCATACAAATCGCGCGTAGCCGCCAGCGCTGCCTTGTGCACATCGGCCGCTGGAACGATGCTGCCATCCGCACCAGGAAGCGCCCGGGTTGCGGTGGCACTGGCGACCACGGTAGGCGCATATCCCAGGTTGAAGCCGCCATGCGCGGTGGAGTTGATGCACATGTGCGTCATGAAGCCTGCCAGCACAATGTTGTGGATGCCCTTGGCCTTCAAGACCTCATCCAGGTTCGTTCCGACAAAGGAATTGGGATAATGCTTGGTGATGATCGCTTCACCTTCAATGGGGGCGACCACGTCCGCGATCTTGCCGATATGGGCGCGAATGTCATATGGCGTACCTTCGCCTGCATCATGCTGGATATGAATCACGGGCACTTCGAGTTCGCGTGCCTTCTCCAATAGGCGCCTGGCCTCCTGCAGTGCAGGCTCTACTCCTTCCAGTGCCATGATGCCTTCGCGGTAGGTGTTCTGGCAGTCGATCAGAATCAGGGCTGAATCGGCTAATAATGCCGGTGTCTGCCCTAGCCCGGTCAAATCTCTCAATGTTGTGGTCATGGCTTCTCTCCTCTTTCCATGGGTTGGTATTGTTGTCCTTCTCAACGACGTGATGAAGGCTGGATATTCAACTGCCAGTATAAAGAGATCAGCTGATGTTGGTGGCTGAAATGAATTTGCTAGGGAGATATGTATCAAGAAAAACCCGGCAGTGTGCCGGGTTTCAATAGAGCCAGCTAGGTTTTGCTGGCTTGATTGGTGTGGAAAATCCAGGGCCGGGATTTTAGAATTTCCAATGGCCGACAATCTGGCCCGTGACTGCGCTATAGCCAGTTGTGCGTTCTCCGTCGAGCTGCAATGAAAGCGAAAAATCTTCAGTCCGTTGGAAACGCAGCGCACCGCCGAGGCTGTAAGTGTTCCTGGCGATTTCCTGGCCTTCCGTTTTAAACGATGCTCCACCGCCTATGAAGTTGGTGGTGGCATTCAAGCCGTCATTCTTGAAGTCATGACGCCATCCGAGTTGAACGGCCGGGAGCATGCGGATACCGTTGGATAGTTCGACATCGCTCGAGAACTTGACCGCGACTAAACTGCGAACCCGGTCGGCGGATTCATCCTGATATTTCAGAGCAAGCGGGCTGCCGCCCTTTTCCGTGTAGCCATCCTGCTTGAGATTGATCCACTCCAAGCCCACAATCGGCGTGATGGTTGAACGGCTGCCAAACGTCAATGGGAAGCCGATATTCACGCGGGCAGCGAGCTGATCGCCGTCATAGCTGCCTTTGGCGATGCCGCTGATCGCGGTATTTCTAGAGCTGTCGTAGTTTTGCCGTGCATAAGCCAGCATGCTTTCCAGATACCATTTGCCGAAATCTTTTGCGGCATAAGCCGTTAATTGATAGGTCTTGATATCGCTACGATCCCCATCGCGGAAATCGCTCATATTGACGTTGGTCTTTGCGTAAGTGAAAGCGCCGCCTACTACCCAGTTGTTATCCAGCAATGTATCGCCGCCAAACGCCATACCGGCGGTGCTCATGTTGTAACCTGCAAAGCCGGAGCGCATATCCTGGTTGCCGCGTCCGCCAAATACTTTGGTCCAGAAGCCGTGTTTTTTCAAGGTGCTGGTGAATATGGTGGATAAATCGCCATTGGCTGCAAGCTTAACCTTGCCTGCTTTGAGGTCTTCAGCGAGCGAGGTCTGGAAGCCGTCGATCCGCAGGGTGTCCAGCCGCATCTGCACCGTATCCAAGTTGCCGGAAATGGTTTGTGCCGCGGCAAAACCGGATGCCTGATTGGTATTGGGCGCGATGCGGTTCAATGCCGCCGTTTGTTGTTCCTTGGATAGCAATACCAGGTCTGCCAGGGCATTGCTCATGGAAGTGTTGGCATTGCCTACGAGACTATCCAGTACGCCAGCAGCGCCTGAGCTGTGAGTCGTGGAATTGGGGGTGAACAGGCCACCGCCGAGTATCGAGGCATCCAGGATGACGGAGCTGGAAAGGATGATCAAGTCTACCGGTGCCCATTCCAGCGTGGGGCTGGCAATAGGAATGTACGTGAACGTATAAGTGCCAGGTGTCAGGTTGCTGAAGGTGGCGCCTTGCCATGATTGTGCAATGTGACCGGAAGTTGTTGGTGTGGCAACCAATGTGGTGCCATCGGAGTAGAAATTGGTGACCCCATCAATCAGCCCGGCAGGTTTGTCGGTCACGAGCAGGGAAAAGGATACGGTGGATGAATAGCTGTTGGGTCCGCTTACCTCAAGACTTCCTTCTGTGAAAGAGGTATTGGAGTGATACGTACCATACCAGAATGTCACTGCGCCTGGGCCGGCGTTTTCATAGCCGACGGATGAAGTGTGCGCATATAGCGTTTGTGAAAACAACGCGCTAATGATCGTTGCAAGCGTTAGCTTCTTCTTAAGGCCTTTAGCCGACATTAAGCCATTTTGATGTGGCTGATTCATGAGTTCCTCCCCCGAATAACAATATGTATATTTAATGCAGTGCATCAGGCACGTGCCGGGATGCTAGCAAAGGGGCGGGGGAGAAAACCTAAAGAAACCTACAAAGCAAAGAGTTAATCGGCGATGGTGATGCTGGCGCAGAGCTGGTAGCCGTAGTTGCGGATGGCCTGGATAGGGTTCAAGTCTGGTTGCGGGCTGATCTGCATGAGTTTTTTCCGTAGCCGCACAATCAGCACCTCGAGCGATGCCTTGCTGTAATCGGGATGGTCGCGTCCCGCCACCTCGAGCAATTGCCAGGTTTCCAGGCGCTGGTCGGGCGCGCGCAGCAAGGCCAGGACCACAGAAGCTTCCTGGGAGTTGAGGGAGACGCTGGCTTGGTGCAGTACCAGCTGGCGCGTCCTGGAATGGAGCGTCAGGCACGACTGGCTTTGGCCTTGCTGCGGCCTCACCCGCCTTGCCAGCGCGTTGATGGCGCTGTTCAGCTCTTCCAGCGCGGCGGGTTTGGTCAGGTAGATGTCGGCGCCTTGGTCGTAGCCTGCCATTTTGTGTTCTGCGAGATTGTTGGCGCTGACGATGATGATGCCGACATTGGGATGAATCTGGCGGATGCGGCGGGTCAGGGTGAGCCCGCTTTCGCCAGGCAGGTTGAGGTCGATGAGCATCAAATCGATGCACTGGATATTCGGGTGCTCGTACAGCGCCTCGGCCGATTCCAGCCCGGTGACGTGGTGTCCCTTGCCGGCAAGGGCGTTGACGGTGACTTCTCTCAATGCGTCGTGGTCTTCCACGACCACGATGTTCAATTGGGTAGCCATAGGATGAATCTGATACGGTGGTGATACACGCTTGCGTTCAGCGAACCGTTCAATGATAACGCCACTGCGCGCGACAGATAAAGCCCGAGGCCGAATCCGGTGTGCTTGCTTGAGTTGGCTTCACGGTAATATTTGTCGAAGATGCGGATGAGGTCGGGAGGCTGGTCCACGCTGTTCTCGAATGAAACGGCGACGCCGCTCCTGCCGTCGTTTTCTGTCTGGGCGTTGATGCGGATGGAGATCGGGCTGTCGGCGGGCGAGTATTTCAACGCGTTTTCCAGCAGGTTGCGGAGCATGAGCCGCAACATCATCCGATCGCAGCGGAATGGCCCGGTGAAGTGCATGGAAAGCTCTACGCGGTTCGTGCATGCATATTCGCCGATCAATGCCTGCAAGATGGCATCGGGGGAGCACATTTCGTAATTGACCTGGACGCGTTGCTCCTCCAGTTTGTTGATCTGGGCGCAACGGTCGATCATGCTGCTGATGTCGCCGATGCTCTGCTCGATGTGATGCTTTGACGTTCCGCTCAGCCCGAGCGAATCCAGCGATAGGCGGATGACGGCCAATGGCGTCTTGAGCTCATGCGTGATCATGGCCATGAAATATCCCATCTCGTCGCGTTTCTGCCGTTCGAAACTCAATTCCTGCTGTGCCAGCCTGAGCGACAGCTTGGCATTTTCAGACTCCTTGCGCATGGCGTTCGAACGCTGTTGCAGGATGATATAGAGCAGGAGGCCCGAGATCATGCTATGGCCCAGGATGGCATTCAGGTGCCACTCGGTGGCGGACGACCAACCAATGATCGGCAAGGTTGCAACGGCAAGGGACAGGGTATGGAGCCCATAGATGATCCTCAGCGTTTTGCGGCTCGGGCTGTTCTCCTTGCTTGCCGTCATGGCCAGGATCAAGAACAGCGGCACGGCCGTGAGGACGAGGTAGGCGTTGAACTGCAGCGCTTCGCGGGCATGCCCGTTGAACAAGCCATACATGAGCACCGGGTAGGATAATGCCATCGCGAGCAAGGCATGCAGTGCGGTCTTGTTGGGCCGGTATGCGGATAGCTGGACGTAATGGAACAGGATGCTGATCCATACGGTAGTCAGGATAATGATGCTGGTCAGGGTGTCGTTGAGTGCCGGGTGCGCTTGCGGAACGAACGGCGCCAAATAGCCGAACAAGGCCAATGCGTAAGCCATGTGGCTGGCCTGGTAAATCGTGAACAGCCCCATGGTCAGGTCGGGCCGGGCGATGAAGCTGTTGGCCGACCAGACGCCCAGCCAGAGCATGATGGCGAGATAGAACACCATCATGAGGTGTTGACGCATCTCCTTCAGGTTGGCGTCGGCATGCGTCAGCGCCTCCACATACATCAATGATGTGCTGGTGGTGTGCAGCTTGAGGTAGTACACCGTCGGAACGGGCTGCCCGTCGATGACGAAACCGTGGGTAATGGCATTGTGGCGCTCGCGGTCCCGGTAGGCGTAGCGATCGCCGGCAACCTTGGACAACCATGTGCCGGGCCGCTGCGGATCCTGGTAATAGAGTGTGGCTTCATCGAGGTAGGTGGGCCGTATCCTGAGTTCGATGCTTTTCTCGGAGGTCGGGGCCACGACAATGCGCATCCATTGCGTGGCGGGCGTATAGCCGGCGATGAGGAGGTTTTTCACCGGCTTGAAGTCCTGCCGCTGGACCTGGCCGATATCCAGCTGGCCGCTGGGGTCGCTGAAGACTTCACGCTTGGCGATCAGGCCGTTGGCGTGGGCGCTGCTTATCCAGCCCACGCAAAGCAGCAAGAGGAAAACGAAGGTTCTTGGAGTCACTGCTGTCAGGTAGAGGCAAAAATCACGAAGCGTGATTATGCCCTGTATTCATGCGAAAATTGGCTGATGCCGCGCCTAATTTACACCTTCCTGATTTATCTCCTGTTGCCTTTTGCCCCTTTGCGTTTGCTGTGGCGCGGTATGCGCCAGCCGGAATATCGTTGGCACTGGGGGGAAAGGTTCGGTTTTTTCAAGACGCCGGTGACCAAGCCCGTCATCTGGATGCATTGCGTGTCCGTCGGGGAAACCCGTGGCGCGGCGCCCTTGATCAAGCTGCTGCAACAGCGATATCCGCAATACCAAATCCTCATTACGCATGCGACGCCCACCGGGCGCGAGGCGGGGGAGCAATTGTTCGGCGACAGCGTGTTGCGCTGTTACCTGCCTTACGACACGCCGGGCGCGGTTGCGCGGTTCCTCGGGCATTTCCAGCCCAGGCTGGGCATGCTGATGGAAACCGAACTGTGGTTCAACCTGATTGCAGGCTGCAAGGCGCGCCATATTCCCATCCTGCTGGTGAATGCGCGGCTTTCCGCCAAATCGGCCCAGGGATATGCACGTTTGGGACGTTTGGCCCGCAACGGCTTGCGGCAATTGACGGCGATTGCGGCGCAGACCGCGCAGGATGCCGAGCGCTTGCAGGCATTGGCGGGCGGCGGGGCAGGGAAGCTGCCGGTTGAGGTCACCGGCAACCTCAAGTTCGATGTCACGCCGCCGGCAGCCGCCGCGGAATTGGGTACTGCGTTGCGCGGCTATTTCGGCAATGCGCGGCCGGTGTTTCTTGCCGCGAGCACGCGAGACGGCGAGGAGGCCATGATCCTGGATGCGGTTGCCGCGGCAAAAATACCGCAGTTGCTGACCGTCATCGTGCCGCGCCATCCGCAACGCTTCGACGAAGTGGCCAACCTGTTGACGCGGCGCGGCATCCATTTCTTGCGCCGCTCCAAGCTATTACAGGCAGTGCCCGCCAATGTGGAGGTTGTGCTGGGCGACAGCATGGGGGAAATGTTCGCCTACTATGCGTCCTGCGATGCCGCCTTCATCGGCGGCAGCTTGCAAGCGCTGGGCGGGCAGAACCTGATCGAGGCCAGCGCCATGAGCAAGCCGGTGCTGGTCGGCCCGCATACGTTCAACTTCGCCGCAGCGACGGAAATGGCGATCGCAGCGAAAGCGGCCTGGCGCGTGCAGGACGTGGCAGACCTGGCGCGGGCCTTGCAGCGCCTATTCGGCGATCCGGAGCTTCGCCAGTCCATGAGCTGGAAGGCGCTGGAGTTCAGCGCCAGTGCGGGAGGCGCTACGCAACGCATTGCTGATTTGGTGTCGCGCTACCTGCCCGATAGGTAATCCCGGCCCGACTGGGCCGGATTACCGCACCAGCCGGGAAATCGCCTTGAAGGCTTCGCCTTCGGCAACACCCAGCCACTCGAACACGATGGATTCCGCATTGCTGACGATCACGCCAGCCTGGCGCAGCCGCAGCAAGGCATTGGCCTTGTTGGCCGGATCGCGCGACAGTATGGCATCTTCCGCCACGATCACCTGGTAACCGTGCTGCTGCAATTGCAGTGCGGTTTGCAGCACGCAGATATGGGCTTCCATGCCTGCAAGCACGATTTGCGGCCTGTCAGCGTGCAATTGCTCTCGGAACGCGGGCACCGCGTAACAGGAAAACGCGGTTTTCTCTATCCTGCAGGCATGGCCCAAGCTGTCTTGCAGGATAGAGATCGTATTGCCCAGGCCCTTGGGATATTGCTCGGTACCGATGGCGGGCACGTCGAGCAGGCGGGAGGCCTGCAGCAAGATGTCGCAATAACGTGTCACCGACGTTATGGCATGCTGGTCCATGGCGGCGGCGAGCCCTTCCTGGACGTCGATGACGACGAGCTGGCTAAGGGAGCGTACGGCTAAATCGGTGGCAGGCATGGACTTGTTCCCGGGTCTATCGTTGCTCAGTCCAACAATTGGCTGGTCAGGACCAGTCGCTCGTTGACTTCGCTCAAGTCGGCCTCATTCAGCAGGCCGACGGCATATCTCAGCCGGAGCACATTCATCAGGTAGTTGTAGCGCGATTGCAGCAAGTCGCGCTTGGCGGTGAACAATTGCTGCTGGGCATTGAGTACGTCCACGCTATTGCGCACCCCGACCTCGTAGCCCAGGTTGGTGGAATCCAGTTGGCTCTGGCTGGAGCTGAGCGCCTGTTCATAGGCCTGGACCTGCGCCACGCTGCCGGTGAGGTTCAGGTAGGCCTGGCGCGTATCCAGTTCGGATTTCCTGCGTGCAGCCTCGACTTCGTCCTGGGCCCTTTGCTGGTTGGCGACGGCTTCGCGTACGCGGGAGCTGACAGCCCCGCCTTGGTACAGCGGAATGTTCAGCCTGAGGCCGATGGTGGCGTTCTGCAAATCGCTGCCGAAGCCATTGGGACTGCCGCTCGCACGGGTGTCGGCATAGCTGCCCACCATGTCCAGCGTTGGCCAGTGCCCTGCGCTCATGCGCTCGACTTCTTGCGTGGCGAGCCGCAGCGCTTCCTGCTGGATGCTCAGCGTCAGGTTGTTCTGTACGGCAAGGTTGACCCATTGCTCCATGTCCAGCGGCTGGGGCGAGCGGGTTTTCAGGTCCTGGCGCACCGTGGCAAGGCGCTCGGGCAACCGGCCCGTGATGGCCTGCACCGCGCGTTTGCGCACCTCGTAATCGTTGAGAACGGTGATTTCCTGGGCCTTGAGCAGATCGAACCTCGCCTGGGCCTCATTCACGTCGGTGATGGTGGCGGTGCCCACCTCGAAATTGGCCTTGGCTTGTTCCAGTTGTTTGGAAATCGCCGCTTTCTGGCTGTTGATGAGGTCGATCTGGTCCTGCGCCATGAGAACGTCGAAATAGGCCTGGGCGCTGCGCAGCATCAACTCCTGCTGCGATTGGATTAATTGCTTGTCCGCCTGTGAGACCTGGGTTTCCGCCTGTTTCATCTGCACCCAGTTTTCCTTGCGCAGGATGGGCTGGCTGAAGTTGACGCCGAAGCCGAAGGTGTCGAAGGACTCCCTGCCCGCGTTGCGGAAAATGGCGTTCTGTCCAAGATAGCGGATGTCGGTCTCGGAATGGCTGGCATCCGTCGTGAAGTTGACGGTGGGACGGTACAACGCTTTGCCCTGCTCGATTTTCTCCTGCGCCGCCAGGTTGCCGCTACGTGCGGCGGCCAGCGTCGGGTCGTTGGTCAAGGCGATTTCGTAGATGTCGAGCAGGTTCTGCCCATTGGCGGCGGCTTGCGCCTGGAACGAGGCCAGGCCGGCTACGGCAATGATGAATAATAGGATGTGGGCAACTCTCATGGCAGTCATCTCAGGAGTATCTGTATAATACCTTGTCAGGGTTGGTTGTCCGGCATTCTAACCCGATACCAGGCGGCATACAGTGCCGGCAGCGACAATATCGTCAACACGGTGGCGACGGTCAATCCTCCCATGATGGCGACCGCCATCGGGCCGAAGAAGGTGTTGCGCGTGAGCGGTATCATCGCCAGGATCGCCGCCGCGGCGGTGAGCATGATGGGGCGGAAGCGGCGCACGGCGGATTCGACGATGGCCTCCCATTCGGGCTTGCCTGCGCGTTTGTCCTGCTCGATCTGGTCCACCAGGATCACCGAGTTGCGCATGATCATGCCCGACAGGGCAATGGTGCCCAGCATCGCGACGAAGCCGAAAGGCTTGTTGAAGATGAGCAGGGCGATGGTGACGCCGATCAGCCCGAGCGGTGCGGTCAATACCACGAGGAAGGTGCGGGAGAGGCTTTGCAATTGCAGCATGAGGATGGTCAGCACGGCAAAGATAAATAGCGGCACGCCCGCCGCCACGGATTGGCCGCCCTTTGCCGACTCTTCCACGGCGCCGCCTGTTTCCAGGCTGTAGCCCAGCGGCAAGTGCTGACGTAGCTCGACCAGCTGTTTTTCAACCTGGCCGGAGACCACCGGCGCCTGCAGGTCGCCGATCAGGTTGGCGCGTACCGTGATGGTGGGCGTGCGGTTGCGGCGCCAGATCACGGCATCCTCGAAACCCGGGGTGATGGTCGCCAGTTGCGACAATGGTACGCTGGTGCCGGCGCTGGTGGGCACCATCAATTCAGGTAGGTGCGAGAGATGGGTGCGTTCCAATGTGTCGCCGCGCAGCACCAGGTCTATGCGCTCGATGCCTTCGCGGAACTCGGTGACGTAAAGCCCGCGCATTGCGGCATTGAGCAGGTTGGCAATATCTGTGGAGCTGACGCCGAGCAGCCTGGCCTTGGATTGGTCGACTTCTATCTTCATCACCTTGCTAGGCTCTTCCCAATCCAGCTGCACATTGCTGAGGTTGGGGTTGCGGCGCATGATGTCGGCCACCTGGTGGCTGATGTCGCGGATTTTATCCACGTCGGGCCCGGAAACGCGGAACTGCACGGGGAAGCCGACCGGCGGCCCGTTCTCCAGGCGCAATACCGAAGCCCGGAGCGCGGGAAAGTCGGTATCGAACAAATGCAGCAGCTTGCCGCGCAGCGCCTCGCGCTCGGCATTGCCATCCGTCAGGACGACGAACTGGGCGAAGCTGCGCTGCGACAATTGCTGGTCGAGCGGCAAATAGAAGCGCGGGCTGCCGCTGCCGATATAGGCCACGTAGTTTTCTATGCCGGATTGTCGTTGCAGCCATTGTTCCAGCTTTTTCACCTCGGCATCGGTGGCGGCGTAGGAGGAGCCTTCCGCCAGGCGCAGGTCGATGATCAGCTCGGGCCTGGTGGAATCCGGGAAGAACTGCTGTTGCACCAGCCCGAAGCCCGCGACCGAGGCGATGAAGAGCAACACCGTGACAATGATGACAATCCAGCGGTGGCGCACGCATTGGGTGATGAGGCTGCGCAGGCGCCGATAGAAGCGCGAATCGTAGATATCGGCCTGCTCGCCCGCGGCCATGTGCTGCAAGTGGTGCTCCCTGCGCTCGGCGAGGCGTCGGCTAATACTCGGGGCGATGCGTTGCAGCCAACGCGCCATGCGGGACGGTGGCTTGGCCGCTTGCTGCCTGTAGTCGGGTAGCAGGTAGTAGCCGAGGTAGGGGACGAAGATCACGGCGGCCACCCAGGAGGCCAGCAAGGCGATTGCCGATACCTGGAAGATGGAACGCGTGTATTCGCCCGTGGAGGACGCGGCTGTGGCGATCGGCAGGAAGCCGGCCACGGTGACTAGCGTGCCGGTGAACATGGGGATGGCGGTGGAAGTGAAGGCGAAAGAAGCGGCTTTCATGCGTTCCCAGCCCTGCTCCATTTTCGAGGACATCATTTCCACTGCGATAATCGCGTCGTCCACCAGCAGCCCCAAGGCGAGGATCAATGCGCCCAGTGAAATCTTGTGCAGGCCCACGCCGAATATCTCCATCAGCAGGAAAGTGACGGCAAGGACGACCGGAATCACGATGGCGACCACGATCCCGGTGCGCAACCCCAGGGACAGCAGGCTGACTCCCAGTACGATGACCAGGGCCTCGACCAGCGAGCGGACGAAGTCATCGACGGAGTGGACAACGGCCCGGGGCTGGGACGAGACGGTGTCCAGGCTGAGGCCGACCGGGAGCTGGGCGTCGATGCGCGCGACGGCGTTATCCAGCGAATGGCCGAGCTGGATAATGTCGCCGCCATGGTTCATGGCGACCCCGAGCAATAGGGTTTCCTTGCCCATGTAGCGCACGCGCGCAGTGGGCGGGTCTTCAAATCCCCGGTAGATCTTGGCGATGTCGCCAAGGCGGAACTCGTTGCCGTTGGCGCGCAGTTTCAACTCGCGCAAGTTGTCCAGCCGGTCGAAGCGCCCGCTCACCGCAAGCCGGATATGCTCCGGCCCGCTGTCGTAAGCCCCGGCGCTATTGACCTGGTTCTGTTGCTGCAGCGTTTCCAGCAGGATGCTGGTGCTGATGCCCAGCGTCGCCAGCTTGGCATTGGCCAGCTCGACATAGATGCGCTGCGGTTGCTCACCGAAAAATTCCACCTTGGCGACATCCTTGATCTTGAGCAACTCGCCGCGGATGGATTCGGCTTGTTCCTTCAACCTGGCATAGTCATAGCCTTCCCCGTGCAGGGCGTAGAGGTTGCCGTAGACGTCGCCGAACTCGTCATTGAAGAACGGGCCTTGAATGCCGTCCGGCAATGTATTGCGGATATCGCCGATCTTTTTTCTCGCCTGGTACCAGACATCCGGCACGGCGGATGGCGGCGTGGAGTCCTTGGCCAGGATGAAAATCAGGGATTCCCCAGGGCGTGAGTAACTGCGCAGGATATCGAGGTAGGGCAGCTCCTGCAGCTTCTTTTCGAGTTTGTCGGTGACCTGCTGCTCCACTTCGTGGGTGCTGGCGCCTGGCCACATCGTGCGCACCACCATCACCTTGAAGGTGAAGGGCGGGTCCTCCGACTGTCCGAGCTTGGTATAGGCCAGCATGCCGGCCAGGGTCAGCACCAGCATGAAGTAAAGCACCAGGCTGCGATGCTCGAGCGCCCAGCTTGAGAGATTGAAGGATTGGCGCTGGTCGTTCATTGGTTGACCTCGGTTTTGACCGGAGTGACCACTTGCCCTTCGTTGAGGGTATGCACACCCGTGACGACGAGGGTTTCATCGCCCTTGAGCCCGGAAACGATGCTGACTCCCTGCTCGCTATAGCTGCCTATGCCGACCGCCCGCGAATGCACTTGATTGTTCGCCTCCACGACCCAAACCTGCGCCTGGCCATGTTGCTCCGACACGGCGGTGCTGGGCAGCACGAATTCGTGTTGCTCGCCTCCCAGCCGTGCGCCTGCCGTCATGCCGATTTGCACCTTGTCGTCGGCATCCAGCAACGATACCTGGGTCTTGAAGGTGCGGGTCGCAGGATCGGCGGCGGGGGCGATTTCCCTGATGCGTCCCTGGTAGGTCTGGTCGCGGTTCGACCAGAGGCGCACGACAGCGCTTTCTCCTACCTTGATGTTTTGCATGCGGGATTCCGGGACGGCGATCTGCACTTCCAGTGCTCCCGGCACGGCTACTCGGGCAATCACCTGGCCGGGATTCACTACCTGCCCAGGCTCTGCGTCGATGGCGGTAACGATACCGTCTCGTTCTGCGGCCAGCGTGGTGTATTGCGCCTGGTTGCTTGCAACCCGGACCTGCGCTTGCGCCTGCTGTACCTGGGCCAGGCTCGATTTCAGGCGCGTTTCAACCGAATCCAGCGCTGCCGCGGAAATGAAGCGCTGCTCGAACAGCTGCCGCTGGCGCTTGCTGTCGGCCTCAGCCAGTGCCAGCTGCGCCTCTGCGGAATGCAATGCGGCCTGGGCGGATGCTAGCGACAGCCTGTTGTCCTCGGCATCCAGCCGCGCCAGTACTTGTCTCTTCTTGACATGGTCGCCGATTTCCACGTGACGCTGGATGATCTTGCCGGCAATGCGGAAGCCTTGAGCCGACTCATAGCGAGGACGCACTTCGCCGATAAGCCACTGGCCATGGTCGCTATGCTGTGCGGCATCTAGCTGCATGACGAGGGCGGGCCTCGGTGGCGGCGTTTCAGATGACGGCTTCTGGCAGGCAACCAATGCCGGGATGGCGAGCGTCAACAGCCATGGATTAATTTGTGTTCGGGAGAATGGTAGAGGCATATCGATACCTAGTGCTTGGAATGGGGCCTGGTGAGGCCTTGGATCATGGCGTTTTGCATGAGGGAAACGCGCTGGTCTATTGGCTGCCAGTCAACCCAGTCGTCTCCCGCCATGCCGATTTCCAGGGCGCATACCCCATGGATGCCCGCCCATAACGTCTGGGCGATCAGGTCCATGTTGGCCAGGTCGGCACGGAATACCTGTTGTTCAAATGCCTGCTGCACCATCGAGCGCAGTAAGGCGTAAGCGTCCTGCTCGATATTGCCTTGGCGCAGCTTGGATTTGTCCTTGCTGTTGCTTGGCTTGGGCGTCATGAACATGAAGCGGTAGTGATTGGGATAGGCCAAGGCGAAACGGGAATAGGCGCTGCAGAGCTCCTTCAACTGCTGTACTGCGTCGGGCGCCGCGTCTGCATTGATATTGCGCAGGTCGTTCGCCAATATCAGGGAGTCGTGATCGCACAAGGTTTGCAACAGGTCGTTCTTGTCCTTGAAATACAAATAGATGGTGGTGGGCGAATAGCCGACCCGTTTGGCGATCTCGCGCATGGAGACTGCCTCCACGCCATGCTGTACAAACAGGTCGCGGGCGGCGTCGAGAATCAGCTTCTGCAATTGCTGGCGTTCTTCTAAGGTTTTGACTCTAGGAGGCATGCGCTGGAAACATGGACATCATCAAGGATGATTATTAAACGCTGTTAACTTAACGGTGTCAATTTGTAGTTTGAGCAAGGGAAGAATCGAGAGCTAGTTAAGCAGGTTTGCAGGAGAACGCGACTCTGACGCAAGCGTCTATGCTACTTGATTGGCAGTACAATAAAACGGGAGCTAAGCTCCCGTTTGATCTACTTAGAAGCTGAATTTTTCCGGCTGAGGGGCGTTTTCGAGCTGAGGGAGCGTGGTCTCGAAAATCACGTCCTGCCGCAAACTGTCTTCGCTGATCCGCCGCACGATGGTGGCTTCCATCACCGGAGGTTCACCGATGACGGCAAACAGCCTGCCGCCGATATGCAGTTGTTTGGTTGCCAGCGGTGGCAGCGCCAACGAACCAGTGAAAACGATCACGTCATAAGGGCCGTTGTCCGGCCACCCGCGCGCGCCGTCGCCTACATGCAGCGTCACATTGCTGATTTGTTGCTGGAGCAGCCTCGCATTTGCCTGGTGGCTAAGCTCGGCGTTGATCTCGATGCTGTGCACCTCTTGCGCTAGGGAGGCAAGCAAGGCGGTGAAGTAGCCGCTGCCGGTGCCGATTTCCAGCACTTTATCGGTCGGCTTGATTTCCAGCGACTGCAGGACGCGGCCTTCCATCTTGGGGGAAAGCATGGTCTGGCCGAAACCGATGGGGATTTCGATATCGGCAAACGCCAAGCCGCGATATTGCTCGGGGACAAACGCTTCGCGCGGCACGCGGCCCAGAAGGTCGAGCACGGTGCCGTCAAGCACCTCCCAGGGGCGGATCTGCTGCTCTATCATGTTGAAGCGGGCTTGTTCTACATCATGGTGCATCGCAATTGTCCTTATCCATCGCATGGCTATCGGTCTGCCGATTATAGCGCCAGACGGCAGAGTTTCAAGCTGGATCGCGTGACCTGCCAGCTTTAGGCACATGCTGCTCTGCATCAACTGTGCATTGTCCACAATAATCTTGATCGAATCAGGGTTTTAACGTACATTCCTTCCATCGCTAGGGGTCTGCTGTTGCACGCTGAGGCATGCAATGGCAGTGAGAATTACCCTTTGAACCTGATGTGGATTATCCCACCGTAGGGAAGCGCAGTTTGGTTTGATGGGGTGATTTCTATTTTTATTCCCCTGTCGGTACTCCAAAAACGCTTCCCGCATTTTGGAGACTTGAATGAACGCCACCGACAAAAACCTGCAGCAGAATTTCCTCAATGCCACCGCCCAGGTCGACCCTGGCGCAACGCAGCCTTTTACCAATTCCCGCAAGATCTATATCGAAGGCTCGCGCCCCGACATCCGCGTTCCTTTCCGCGAGATCAGCCTGTCGGATACGCCGTCGGCATTCGGCGCCGAGAAGAACCCGCCGGTGATTGTCTACGACACTTCCGGTCCTTACACCGATCCTGAAGTCAGTATCGACATCCGTAACGGTTTGCCCGCCTTGCGCGCTGGCTGGATTGCCGAGCGCGGCGATACCGAGCAACTGGACGGCCCGACTTCCAGCTACGGGCTGGAACGGCTGAACGACCCCAAGCTGGCCGACATGCGCTTCAACCTGCACCGCAAGCCGCTGCGCGCCAAGGCAGGCAGAAACGTGTCGCAGATGCACTATGCGCGCCAGGGCATCATCACCCCGGAGATGGAGTTCATCGCCATCCGCGAGAACCAGCGCCGCGAAGGCATGAGTGAGCTTTTACAGACCCAGCATGCCGGACACCATTTCGGTGCTTCCATTCCTGAAACCATCACGCCTGAGTTCGTCCGGGACGAAGTGGCGCGCGGCCGGGCGATCATTCCCGCCAACATCAACCACCCTGAAATCGAGCCGATGATCATCGGCCGCAATTTCCTCGTGAAGATCAATGCCAATATCGGCAATTCCGCCGTGAGTTCAAGCATAGGCGAAGAGGTGGAGAAGATGGTTTGGGGCACCCGCTGGGGCGGCGATACCGTGATGGACCTGTCCACCGGCAAGAACATCCACGAAACTCGTGAGTGGATCATCCGCAACTCCCCAGTCCCGATTGGCACAGTCCCGATTTACCAGGCGCTGGAGAAGGTCAACGGCAAGGCCGAGGACCTCACTTGGGAAATCTTTCGCGATACTTTGATTGAGCAGGCGGAGCAGGGCGTGGATTACTTCACCATCCATGCCGGCGTGCGTTTGCAATACATCCCGATGACCGCTAAGCGCATGACTGGGATTGTCAGCCGCGGCGGCTCCATCATGGCGAAGTGGTGCCTGGCGCATCATAAAGAGTCTTTCCTCTATGAGCATTTCGAGGACATCTGCGAGATCATGAAGGCCTATGACGTCAGTTTTTCGCTCGGCGACGGCCTGCGTCCCGGCTCGATCTACGATGCCAATGACGAAGCCCAGTTTGCCGAGCTGAGAACCTTGGGTGAATTGACCCAGATTGCCTGGAAGCATGACGTGCAGACCATGATCGAAGGCCCTGGCCACGTGCCCATGCACATGATCAAGGAAAACATGGACTTGCAGCTGGAGCATTGCGGCGAGGCCCCGTTCTATACTCTGGGACCTTTGACCACCGATATCGCACCCGGCTACGATCACATCACCTCCGGCATCGGCGCCGCGATGATAGGCTGGTACGGTTGCGCGATGCTGTGCTACGTCACGCCGAAGGAGCACCTGGGCCTTCCGGACAAGGAAGACGTGCGCGTCGGCATCGTCACCTACAAGATTGCGGCGCATGCCGCCGACCTGGCCAAAGGTCACCCCGGCGCGCAGATTCGCGACAACGCCCTGTCCAAGGCGCGTTTCGAGTTCCGTTGGGAGGACCAGTTCAACCTCGGCCTCGATCCTGAGAAAGCCAAGGAATTCCACGACGAGACCCTGCCGCAGGAAGGCGCCAAGCAGGCGCATTTCTGCTCCATGTGCGGCCCGCACTTTTGCTCGATGAAAATTACCCAGGACGTACGCGAATATGCCGACAAGCTTGGCGTGGACGAAGAGGCGGCGCTGAGCAAGGGCATGCAGGAAAAGGCGATCGAGTTCGTCAAGCGCGGCAGCGAGGTTTATCAGAAGGTTTGATGGCAGGTATTGCCATGCATGAAGTAACGGCCAGTTTAACTGGCTGCTTTTATGTCAACACAGTGCTGTGGTGTCTTATCCAGTCTGCAAAAGCATCTTCACTGAGGTTCCCAGCAGCGACATCCAGCATGGTGAGCACCTTGTCTGTATCGGTTGCTGTGAGATCAAAACCGTTCAAACGTAAGAACAGTAACGTCGCCACAAATGCACTGCGCTTGTTGCCATCGGCAAAGGGATGGTTTCGAGCGATGCCATAGCCGTAGGCCGCTGCAAGTGCGGCGCAATCCGGAGTGCCATAGGCAGCCAAATGCTCGGGGCGAGCCAACGCAGATTCCAGCAAGCCCTGATCGCGGATACCCCTTAATCCGCCGTGCTCGGCCAATTGTTCGTCATGGACGGCAAGAATGATGGGCAGGGGAATCCATACCCAGTCACCTTTGTTCATTTTGCTAATTCACGCAGGACGGCGCGGTTTTCCTTCATGATCTTGCGTGCAAGTTCCATTTGCCGTTCGAATTCTTCATTATGTGGTGTAATGCTGAAACCATCGGGCGTTTCGGTGACAAATAACTCATCACCTTTTTCCAGTTTGAACTTGCCAAGCAATTCTTTGGGCAGGATCACGCCCAGCGAATTGCCGATTTGCGTCAGTTTGAGTGTGGACATGGCGATTGCCTCATGAATGTTATAACTTTGGTTATAATACACAAGTTTCTCAGGCGTTCCAATGCATTGATGCGTCAGTCCTGATTGCGATAGCCTGCTATGCTAAAATCACGCCATGACCACGCTTAAATTGAAACCCGGTGCAGCAACTTCGCCGAAGAATCCTGGCAAGCCGCCGGTACGCAGGGCCGACCCCGCCAAGCGTTCGCGTACGTCGGCGCCAGAATATGTGGCGAAGGCTTCGCCGGCAGCCGTTGCAGAAGCGAAAGAACCGGTAAAAAAAGAGCCAGCAAAACCTGTTTCCGCGACTGGACGAAGAGCAGCAGGGCCCGGTAGCACTGGTAGGAGTAATGCCGCTGGCAAATCTCTATCTGCGACAAAGCCACCAGCGCAGCGGCCAGCATCCGCCAGGAAGCCTTATGGCAAAAAAGACGATAATCCTCGCCAGTTTGCTGACCGAGACACGCCGCGTCGTGGCGGCAAGCAACGTGACGGATTCGAGCCTGGCGAATTCAATCAGGACCGGAAGACCAATCCCAGGTTTTCGCCCAAGCCGGTTCCCAGCCAGCCTGAATTGCCCAGGCTTTCCAAACGCATGGCCGAGCTCGGCCTGTGCTCGCGCCGCGAGGCGGATGAGTTCATCGCCAACGGCTGGGTGACGGTGAATGGCGAGGTGGTCGACGTGCTGGGTACGCGCGTATCGCCCGATGCCGAGATCAAGGTCAGCAAGGAGGCGCACAAACACCAGGCGGAGATCGTCACCATCCTGCTGCATAAGCCGGTAGGCTATGTCTCCGGCCAGGCGGAAGACGGTTATGAGCCTGCCGTGGTTTTGGTCCATCCGGACAACCAGTGGGAGGAAGACCCGACCCAGACGATATTCAAGCGCGGACATTTACGCGGGCTGGCGCCTGCCGGGCGACTGGACATCGATTCCACCGGCTTGCTGGTACTGACCCAGGACGGCCGCGTGGCGCGTCAGTTGATCGGTGAGGATTCGACGATCGAGAAGGAATACCTGGTGCGCGTCACCGGGACGCTCAGCGAGGACGGGCTGAAAAAGCTCAATTACGGCCTAAGCCTGGATGGGGTCAAGCTCAAGCCAGCCAAAGTGTCATGGCAGAATGAGGACCAGTTGCGTTTCGTGCTGCGCGAGGGGCGCAAGCGCCAGATTCGCCGCATGTGCGAACTGGTCGGGCTCACGGTGGTCGGACTCAAGCGCGTGCGTATCGGCAGCGTGGCCCTGGGCAAGCTGCCTGTGGGGACTTGGCGCTATTTGCGGCCGGGAGAACGATTCTAAAAGGAAGGGCGAGAGCACTGCTCTTGAGGCTCCGGGCTGGCAACATGGATTTTAAAAGGAATATCGAATGGGACTTTTGGACAGTATTGCAGGCTCGGTGATGAGCAAGGTGGCTGGCAGCAGCGGCAACCCGATGATACAGGCCGGGCTGGAGCTGATAAGCAATTCCGGCGGCCCGCAGGGTGTGCTGGACAAGCTGCGTGAGCACGGCCTGGGTACCGAAGTGGAGTCCTGGCTTGGGTCGGGCAGCAACCTGCCTTTGAGTGCACAACAGGTGCTGCAGGTATTTGGTGCAGAATTGCTCAAGTCGATGGCAGCGCAGTTTTCTATGCCTACCAATGATTTCAGCAGCAAGCTGGCGGAGTACCTGCCCCAGGCCATCGACAAGCTGAGCCCGGATGGTCAGTTGCCTAGCAGCCAGGCGGAATTGATGGCGCGGGCGTTTTCCCTGCTCAAAGGCTGATCGTTGTCGCAAGACGGAGGGAAAGCGCTCCGTACTGTATGGCAGGCATGCAGCATGGCCCATGCTGATTATCAACAATAAAGACGAAACGACATGGATTTTTTACTATTACTCAAGGCGCTCATCCTCGGGATTGTGGAAGGCGCTACGGAATTTCTTCCCATCAGCAGTACCGGCCACTTGATCATCATTGGCGACTTGCTTGGCTACAATGATGACACCAGCAAGGTGTTCAAAATCGTCATCCAACTAGCTGCTATCCTTGCCGTGTGCTGGGACTACCGCGAACGCCTGATCAAGGTCGCCATCGGTCTGCCCACGCAGCCGTCCGCGCGGCGCTTTGTCGGGATACTGTTTATCGGCTTCCTGCCGGCTGCGGTGCTCGGCTTGATATTCCACTCCACTATCAAGGAACTGCTGTTCAACCCGATTACCGTTGCCACTGCCCTGGTAGTTGGCGGGCTCATTATCCTATATGTGGAAAAGCGTACCTATCATCCGCGCATTAACGATGTGGATGAAATGCGCTGGGGCGATGCGCTCAAGGTCGGTTTCGCCCAGGCGCTGGCGATGATCCCCGGCACTTCGCGCTCGGGAGCCACCATCATGGGCGGCTTGATCTTCGGTCTGTCGCGTAAGACGGCGGCGGAGTTCTCTTTCTTCCTTGCCATTCCCACGATGTTTGCCGCCACTGCCTACGACTTGTACAAAAACTGGGCGCTGCTGCGGCTGGAAGATCTGCCGGTGTTCGCGGTTGGCTTCATCGCCTCCTTTGTCGCCGGCATGTGGGCAGTGAAGAGCTTCATTAAGTTCATCTCCAACCATACTTTCGTCGTATTCGCCTGGTATCGTATTGTCTTCGGCCTGGTTGTGCTGGCGACCTGGTATTTCGGCTGGGTGGAGTGGTCTGAAGTCTGACGGGAGCAGCGCGATGATCGTCTACCTACGTGCGTTGCTTGTTCATGCGATGGTCGGTAGCTTATTGTTCTTGCGCAATCAAAACAGGATAGGTTAATGAATAAAATCCTTAAGTATTCCTTGTTTAGCCTCGGCGGAATCGTTCTGGTGCTGGTCATCATCGTGGCGGTGTTCGCCGCCACCTTCAACCCGAACGACTACAAACCCATGATCGTGCAACTGGTCAAGGACAAGAAGCAGCGCACGCTCAATATCGAAGGCGACATCAAGCTTGCATTCTGGCCCAAGCTGGGTGCGGACCTGGGCAGGATTTCCCTCTCCGAGCACAATAGCGATAAAGAATTTGCCGCCGTGGAGGGACTCAAGGTCTCCGTGGCGCTGATCCCGTTATTGAAGAAAGAGCTGGTGGTCGATGCGGTCTATGTGGATGGCGCGCGTGCCAATATCGTGCGCTACCAGGACGGCAGCACCAATTTCGACGACTTGCTGAGCGAAGACAAGGACGAGCCGTCGCAGGAAATCAATTTTGATATTTCCAGCATCAACGTCAGCAATTCCGCCGTGAGCTTCCACGACGAGGCAGCCGGCAACACCTATGCCGTCAAGCAGTTCAACCTCAAGACCGGGCGCGTTGCGCTTGCCACGCCATTCGACCTTGCGAGCGATTTCGAAGTGAGCGCGAGCGCGCCGAAGGTGGAGGCTAAGGTCAAGCTGCAAGGCAACTTCATGGCCGATGTCGAGAACCAGCATTTCGCCGCGCAAAAGCTGGATGCCGTGATCAAGGGCAATATCGCGGATGTGCAGGATGCGGACATTCGCCTGACAGGCGACGTAGATGCGCGCCCTGAAAACATGGAATTCCTCGTGAACGGCCTCAAGCTCGCGTTTTCCGGCCAGCTTGCCGATGCCAAGCTGGTGGCGGATTTCGCTGCGCCCAAGCTGGTAGTGCGTCAGGATGAAGTGTCTGGCGACAAGGCCGAACTGGCCTTCAGCCAGGAAAAAGCAGGCGACAGCATCAAGGCCCAACTGGTGTTGGCGGACATCAAGGGTTCGCCAAGGGAGCTGCAAAGCAGCGGCGTCAATGGCGAGTTCAGCCTCAAGCAAACCGACCGCAGCGTGGAAAGCAAGTTCTCATCGCCATTCAAGGGCAACCTGGAAGATTTGGTGTTCGAGCTGCCCAAGCTGGCAGGCAAGATAGACATCAAGGACAAGGCCTTGCCGAAAGGCGCTGCCCAGGGCGAGTTCGCCTTCAAGCTGCTGGCTGACGTCAAGCAGGAAAAGGTAGACAGCGATTTCAGCCTGGATGTCGAGGACACCAAGCTCAAAGGCGACGTGGCCGTGGCCGGCTTTGCCAAGCCCGATATCCGTTTCAACCTCAATGGCGACAAACTGGACTTGAACAAACTGCTGGGCAATAGCGCAGCCAATGCCAAACCGGCGCAGAAAGCCGCAAGCAAGCCGGCGGCCGAGCCGTCCGCGCCCGATCTTTCCGCATTGAAAGACCTGCTGTTGCAGGGCAATGTGAATATCGGCAGCATCGTCTACGAGAAGTTCCGCCTGGCTGGGCTCAAGCTCGGCATCAAGGCCGACGGCAAGACGCTCAATATCAATCCGTTCAACGTGAAGCTCGACGAAACCACGATCAACGGCAAGTTCGGTATCAGCCGGTTCGAGCGGCCGATCTATCATTTCGACGTCGATATCGACAAGCTGGATGCGGACCGCTATATCACCGACTCCGAAGCGAAGCCTGCGAAACCGGCGCCAGCCACGGCGAGCAAGCCGCAGGAAGACGCCCCCATAGACCTGAGCGCATTGCGGCAATTGAATGCGGACGGCGAGCTGCGCATCGGCTCGCTCAAGGTGGCCAATGTCAAAAGCACCAATGTGCGCATCAAGCTAAAGGCGGACTCGGGGGTGGCCGAACTCGCCCCTTTTTCCGCTAACCTCTACGAGGGCTCCATGAACGGCGCCCTGACGGTTGACGCCCGCAGCATGCCGAATATCGCGATTAAGCAAGACATGAAGAGCATCGCGATCGGCCCCTTGCTGACAGATGCCATCAACAACGACATGCTCAACGGCAAAGGCAGCCTGAATCTCGATATCACCACCAGCGGCGATACCGTGAATTCCCTCAAGAAAGGGCTGAACGGCAAGGCCGCACTCAACCTCAAGGACGGTGCGGTCAAGGGCATCGATATTGCAGGGACGCTGCGTGGCGCCAAGGACAAGCTCAATGCGCTCAAGGGCAGCACCAGCGTCACGGGCGACAAAAGCAAGCAGACGGATTTCAGCGAAATGTCCGCCAGTTTCAATATCAAGAACGGCGTGGCGCACAATGACGACCTCGACATGAAGGCGCCGTTGTTCCGCATTGCGGGCAACGGCAGCGTCGACATTGCCAACGAAACCCTGGATTACCTTGCCAAGCCTACTGTCGTCGCTTCCCTCAAGGGCCAGGGCGGGGCGGGCCTGCAGGAGCTCAACGGCCTCACCGTGCCGGTCAAGCTCACCGGGACCTTCACTAAGCCAGCCTACGCCATCGACTTTGCCGGGCTGGCTGCCGCCGTGGCCAAGAACAAGTTGCTGGAAGGCGCCGGCGGCGCCAAGGGCGAGGCGGTAAAGAACCTGTTGGAAGGCAACCGTGAAGAAGCGGTGAAATCCCTGCTCAACAAGAAAAGCGACCAGAGCAAGGACGAAGCCGGCAGCGAGGCCCCGCCTGCCTCCTCTGAGGACAAGGTCAAGCAGAAACTCCAGAACCTGTTTGGCCGTTGAAATGAATCTCGCTGAGATGAACTTCACGCAATACCCTCCCATCGCCGACAGGCTGGTAGCCTGGCAGAAACAGCACGGCCGCCACGACCTGCCCTGGCAGAATACGCACGACCCGTATGCCATCTGGGTGTCGGAGATCATGCTGCAACAGACGCAAGTGGCGGCGGTGATCGGCTACTACCAGAAGTTCATGCGGCGTTTCCCGAGCATTGCCAGCCTTGCGGCGGCCAGCCAGGATGATGTCATGCAGCACTGGAGCGGTCTGGGCTATTATTCGCGCGCGCGCAACCTGCACAAGGCGGCGCAGCAGGTGATGAGCCTGCATGCGGGCGAATTTCCGCGCGATTTCGATGCCATCCAGGCCTTGCCGGGAATTGGCCGCTCCACGGCAGCCGCCATCTCCTCGTTTGCCTTCGGGTTGCCGCAGCCGATACTGGACGGCAACGTAAAACGCGTATTTGCGCGCTATTTCCTGGTCGAGGGCTGGCCGGGTCTGCCTAGCGTCGAGAAAAAGCTGTGGCAGATCGCGGAAGCAATGCAGCCCCAGGCGGAAATGGGCACTTATGCGCAGGCCTTGATGGACCTGGGAGCCACGGTTTGCGTCCGCAGCCGTCCGCGTTGCGCCAATTGCCCATTGCAGGAAGATTGCGGCGCGCTGCTGGCGGAGCGCGTTGGCGAACTGCCTGCTTCCAAGCCGCGCAAAACCATCCCGGAGAAAGCCGTGCAGATGCTGGTGATAACAAATGGAAACCGCGTCTTGCTGCAGAAGCGCCCGGATAGCGGAATCTGGGGCGGGCTATGGAGCTTGCCTGAACTGGAGATCTGCCAGGACGGCCGGGCATGGGGGCGGCAGGCATTCGGCGTGGAGGGAGTTGCGCCGATTTCGCTTGTGCAGTTGACCCATGTATTCACGCATTTTAAGTTGCATATCACCGCCAACCATATGCCTGTGGACGCTGTGCCTTTACAGGCGCGGGAAGCGGGCCTGCAATGGATACCGCTAGATGATGCGATCGACGCCGCGCTACCGGTGCCGGTGCGCAAGATACTGCAGGCCTTGGCTGCGCAGCAACAAGTTGCAAGCCCCGGCCAGCGGCAGTTGGCGCTGGTTTGATGTAGAGCCGCTAAGAGCCTGTTCAATGTCTTTTCATCAGGTACGTTGCCCCGGCAGGGTAGTCGAAGCAAGGCGCAAACCGCAGACGGGCTTATTGCCCGGCGAGGATTTGCAACACAGCAGCGGCCGCGCTGCCGGGGTAACCCGAAGGGCATGGCCCCAAACCGCGCCCGCTCTGCGTTGCAGTCCTTGGCAAGGCATCAGCATTACCTGCGGACTGCGCCTTGACCGGACACGGTTTGGAGCCATGCGTGCCCGATGAAAAGACATTGAACAGGCTCTACATCCTTCTGTCGTTGTTGTCCTGCCGTGCTGTTTGTATTGTCCGCGGAAACCTGGCCAGAATCGCTGCGCTTAATGCGAGTCTAGGTGGCTCTCCTGGCCCTTTGGTCCAGTCTGCGTGATTGCCGCTTGCGCAGCCAGATGATGATGCCTGTCACGCTCAGCATGGCGACAACCGCGCCCATGACTGAAATCAGGATGCGCCCCGGCAATCCCAGGATACGTCCGGAATGCAGCGGAAACTGGGCTTGCATGAAGATGTCTCCTGCGCTGCCTGTGCCGGGAATGCTTTCTCCGACAATGCTGCCGTCCTTGCCGTCGAAATAGAGCCAGGGGTTGCCCAGGCCGCCGTCGCCGTGGTCATTGCCGGCCTCGAAGAACCCCACGCCATAGAGCCCGAAGGCGGGCGAGTAGAACACGGCGCCAGCCGGTGCTGTCCAGCCGCGCTTGCGGGCCTCCGCACGTGCAATCTCAAGGACCTGCTCACGCCGGATGTCCGGCAGCAACGGTTCGTCCTCGGGCTGCGGCATGCGGGATGCGAACGGGCTGGGGCTGAGGCTGGAGAAGGTTTCCACCAACGGCCGCATGACCTGGAAATTCAGGTTCATGGAGACGGAGGTAACGGCTAGCATGAGCAGCAGCAGCCATACCCAGACGCCGCCGGAGCGGTGCAGGTCGAAATTGAGCTTGTAGCCGCCCTGCTTCCAGCGAAAGGCAAACGATTTGCGCCAGGACTTGACGTTGGGAAACGATATCCACAGCGCGATCAGGTTATCGAACACCCAGATGATGGCGATGATGCCCATGAACAGCATGCCGAGTTCCAGGCCCCAGGCATCGGGGATATGCATGCTGTAGTGCAGTTTATAGAGAAACGGCAGCAGGTTCTCGCGCGTCAGCGACACGGCGCCCCATTCGCGCTGGCCTTGGATTTCGCCATTGGCCGGGTTGAGGGCCACCTGGTTGTAACCCAGCGGTTTGGCCTTTCCAGTCGCCGCATCCGGTGTGGCGCTGACGCTCATGCCCAGTGTATGGCCAGGTTCTATGGCAAGCGGCAGATACGTTACCATCAATTGCGGGCGCTCTTGTTCCAACTGGTTGGCAAGCGCCAGTGGGGATTGCGCGGTTCCTTCGCCGGCTGCGTGGAACAATGCGGGGTTCAGCCATTCGTCCAGCTCGTGGTCCCAGGAGATCACGGCACCGGTCAGCCCGGCGATGAAGAGGAACACGGCCATGGCGAGGCCGAACCATCGATGGATGACAACCAGGTATTTACGCATTGAAAAGCAATAATGGGTGGAGGTAAAAGTCGATATTTTATATAATAGATAATGAGTTTTATTAAAAATAATCAAGCGCAACAGTAATTTTGTGCATCTTGTAGGCCGGAATTTCGACTGGCTGCATCAGTATCACCATATCCGATCGGGGAATTTGCACCGCTGGGCAATTCCCTGTCCCACGCCTTGCGTTCGCAGGGTTGCCCGGCATTGCTGAATTCAATGCGGGAGCATCATGAAATCCAAATCTACACATTACCGTATGTGCGGGTGGCTGGTCAGCCTTGCCATCATGCAGGCACATGCTGCCGAGGAGAAATTGCCGGAAGTGCAGGTGAGCAGCCAGATGGAGAAGGAGACCCCCACAAGCGCCGTACGCGGCTATACCGCCAAGCGAAGCGCGACGGCGACCAAGACTGACACCAGCATCCTGGAGACGCCGCAATCCGTCTCCGTGATCACGGCAGACCGGATTGAAGACCAGCGCGCGCAATCGATACAGGAAGTCCTGCGCTACACTGCCGGGGTCGTGTCCGACCAGTACGGGCTGGATTCAAGGTCGGATTCCTATGCCATCCGCGGCATGGATGCCACGCAGTACCTGAATGGCCTGCGCCAGATCAACACCTTCTACTCAGAGACCGTACGTCCCGACCCTTATGCCATGGAGCGCATCGAGGTGTTGCGGGGGCCTTCTTCCATGCTGTACGGGGCGGGCGGCGTCGGCGGCGTGGTCAACCTGGTGTCCAAGCGCCCGCAGACGGAAACCAAGCGCGAAATGAGCGTCTTGCTCGGCAATTACCAGCGCAAGCAATTGCAAGCCGATTTCACGGGACCGGTTGCGGACAGCGACAGTTTGTTCTACCGCTTGGTCCTGCTGGGGCGCGATAGTGAGAGCCAGGTCAAGCATGCGGGGGATGAGCGCACCCTGATTGCGCCTTCGCTGACCTGGAAGCCGAACGATCGCACCAGTGCGACCTTGCTGGCCCAGTACCAGCGCAATGACGGACGGCCCACGCCGCAGTTCCTGCCTTGGTCCGGCGTGCTGCGTCCCAACCCGAACGGCAAGATTCCGTTCGACACCTATCTCGGCGATCCCGGCTTCGACCGCTACGTCTCCGAATCCACCCATCTGGGCTGGGCACTCGAGCATGCGTTCAACGACCACCTGAAGTTCAGGCAGAACGCCCGCTACACCAGCAGCACGAACGATTACCGCAGCCTC
This sequence comes from Methylobacillus pratensis, assembly GCF_054072455.1. Taxonomy (NCBI): domain Bacteria; kingdom Pseudomonadati; phylum Pseudomonadota; class Betaproteobacteria; order Nitrosomonadales; family Methylophilaceae; genus Methylobacillus; species Methylobacillus pratensis. The sequence continues at coordinate 259,047 of NZ_JBSUSR010000002.1, read as the reverse complement.
TACCCCGACAGTTTCAGCGCCAACCCTTATATCGATGCCAACCAGCGGGTGCTGAACCGGTACGTGGATGTTTCCGAGACGAATTCCAAAACCGTCAATCTCGACAATCACCTGGAAGCCAGCTTCAATACCGGCGATTTTTCACATACCTTGCTGCTGGGTTTGGATTATGGGCGTTTTCGCCAAGCCAAGAATATCGGTTATTCCCTCAATCCCAATAACTCGATTGATGTCTACGACCCGATCTATACCCCGGTGGATACGTCCGGCCTCGTATTGACGCCCTCATTTTCGCGCCTGACCCAGGCCGGCATCTATGTGCAGGACCAAGTGCGCTACAAGCAATGGGTGCTAACGGCCGGCATACGCCGCGACGAGGCCAAGAATGAGGTCCAAGGGGCTGAAACCAAGCGGGATTACGCCACCACGGAACGCTACGGCCTGACTTATGTTGCCGAGAACGGCTGGGCACCTTATCTCAGCTATGCCGAATCCTTCTTACCTGTTGCCGGAACCGACCGTTTGGGCGGTTTGTTCGAGTCGCAGCGCGGCAAGCAATGGGAGCTGGGAGTGAAGTATGAGCCGCCGGGTTCGCGCACGCGCCTGACTGCAGCGGTGTTCGATATGCGCGACCAGAACCGCCAGACGCCCGATCCCGTCAACCCCAGCTATTCAATCCAGCGAGGCGAGATCCGCACGCGGGGCATCGAGTTGGAGGCAACCAGCTCTTTGACCAACCACTTGAGCCTGATTGCAAGCTACAGTTACCTGGATGCACGTTACAACAAGACCAACAACCCGGCTGAGCGAGGCAACCAGGTCGAGACCATCCCCAAGCACCTGGCTTCGGCATGGGCAGTGCAGCGCTTTGCGCTTGGCGACCTGCATGGGTTCCGCGCCGGCCTTGGGGTGCGCTATATTGGCAGCAGCCAGGATGCCTACGAGCAGCTAAAGGCGCCGGACGTCACGCTGGTCGATGCCATGCTCGGGCTGGATTACGGGTCGTGGCGCTATGCGCTCAATGCCAGCAATCTGTTCGACAAGGAGTACGTCTCCACTTGCATCTCGCGGGGCGATTGCTGGCTGGGGCCGCGCAGGCAAGTGATTGCCAGCGCCACCTATTATTGGTAAGCGCTTGCTTTCGATGATGAGTAATAAAAAAGCCCGCGGAGCGGGCTTTTTAGAATGAAGCCAGGCTTAGATATCGCCCCAGCTTTCCTCCCACATGCAGTGCTTGATCTTGTGGCGGTTGGCGATGAGTTCGTCGATAGTCGGCTCATCGTTCAGCGCGCGCTTGATCGCGAGCTTGGTGGCTTCATAGTTGTTCTTGTACATGTCGGCCTTGTCCAGCTTGCCTTCCTTTGCCAGCGGGCCGCAGCCTGGATCGATCCAGACCAGGCTGATAATGGCCAAGTCGTTGACCTGGTCCTTGGGGATGATGCCTTCGATCACACAGTCGAGAATCGCATCTGCGGTAGCTGCCTGCACTACGCCGCCGAACAGTTCGATATTCATGGAATCCTTCAACGTTACCTTAGGCACCATCATGGTGGCGGGACGTACCAGCTGGTTGATGTCGCGTACGGCGAACATGGCGGAATGGCCCTTGGTCTGCGCCATCAGGTTGGCAAACGCCTGGCCGACGGGGCCGTCAACAGCGCCGATCACGATTTCTGGCATTGCGGCGGTGACGTCTTTGCCTTCGCTGAAAATAGTGGCTTCACCAGCCTTGAAAACGATTTTTGACATCTGGATATCCTTAAGGGAAGAGGTAAATAAACGAAACGCTGTATTTTACCCAAGCGGCAGGGGTGGGGCAAACTTCCGGAATGTTCAGCCCCTGGCTAAAGGCGTCCGACAAAACTCGGCGGGGCGATCCTGGCTGGGTGACTTGCCGGGACCGTAAAAACTGCACGAAGGCGGCCGGAAGAATTTTGGCTACCCTCCTAAACGGCTAAATCTCAGCAGCGGTGTGATCGTTATACCGTTTATCGGTACAGCGCTTCCGTTTGTCGGACGGATTGGCAAACAAGCTGGCTTGCATTGCATGATGCATTCTGGGCAAAAAAGGAATACTGATGAAACCTGGGCAAAAGGGCTTTACCTTGATCGAACTGATGGTGGTGGTGGCCATTATCGCCATTCTGGCATCCATCGCCGTGCCTTCCTATTCGCGCTATGTGGCGCGCGCCAAGGTGGCCGAGGCCATCTCGCAATTGTCCGATATCCGCAACCGCATGGAGCGCAACTATCAGGATAAGCGCCGTTACAGCTGCGAGGACGTCGTCATGCCGGCCAGCCCTGCGGTGCAGTATTTTACCTACGCATGCGGCACGCCCAACGGAGACCAGACCTTCCTCATCACGGCTACCGGCGTGGCGGCGCAAGGCATGACCGGCTATGAATTCACCATCAACCAGGATAATGCACGCCGAACGACGGCATTTCCTGATGCCACGGTACCGGCGAATTGCTGGATCACCAAGCATGGCGGGAGTTGCTGAGGCATGAAGCAGCGCGGCTTTACATTGGTGGAGTTGATCGTGACCTTGACGGTATTGACGATTCTACTGGCGGTGGCCGTCCCTAGCTTCCGGGAAATGTTGCTGAACTTCCAGATACGCTCCGCCGCGGAAGGCTTGAATACCGGCTTGCAACTCGCGCGTGCAGAGGCCATCCGCCGCAATGTCAATGTCGTGTTCACCTTGAGCGACAATGCCACCTGGACGATCGGCTGCCAAGTGGTGGTGGCCGATGCCGACAACGATGGCGTGGAGGATTGCCCCGAAGTCATCCAGAGCAAGGAAAGCACTGAAGGCGCAGTCAACGTCAATGTAGAAGTGGTGCCGGCAGGCGCCACCAGCGTGACCTTCAACGGTCTTGGCCGGGTCACGTTCAACAATGACGGCAGCAACGTCATGCGCCAGGTGGATATCGCTGCGGACGAAGGCAACGGGCGCAACCTGCGCATCCTGATCCGGGGAGGCAGCGTACATTTTTGCGACCCTAACGTATCTACAGTCGGAGACCCACGCGTATGCGCCTAAGGCCCGTTCATCAAAAGCTGCGCGCTACCCAGGGCGGCTCTATCCTGTTGGAAGGGCTGATCGCCATCCTGGTGTTTTCCATGGGCATATTGGCGATCATCGGCTTGCAGGCCGCTTCCATGAGGACCGTATCCGATGCGCAATACCGCTTGGAGGCAAGCTATCTCGCCAATCGCCTGGTTGCCAGCATCTGGACGGCCGGGCCATCCCAAATTGCAAATTATGGCTTGCCGGGAGGCAGTTCCGAAACGCTGGCAGAATGGCTAGCCGACGTGAAAAAGCGTTTGCCCGGTGCCGACACCAAAGCGCCCACGGTCGTGATCGCGGGAGACGCGACCGCAGGCTACACCGCGACAGTGACCGTATTCTGGCAGCCGCCTTCAGAAACCGAGCCGCATAGCCATACCACGGTGGCCTATATCAATAACAACCCAACGCCATGAAGACAAGCGCAATCCTGAAGCATCATGCCGGGTACAGCCTGGTGGAAATCATGGTTGGCATGACTATCGGCCTGCTAGGCCTGCTGGTGATTGCACAGGTGTTGTCCGTATCGCAGGACAGCAACCGCACGACCAATAGCGGCGGCACTGCCCAGCAGAATGGTGCGCTGGCCTTGTTGGCGATAGAGCGCGATATCCGCCAATCCGGCTACGGCATGAACGTATCGCAGAACCTGGGCTGCCAGGTGGCAGGCGTCGATAGTACCACCGGGCGGGATGTACGTTTTCTTTTTACTCCCACGGTGGTTACCCAGGGCCTCGACACGGCTCCGGATGAGATTCAGTTGACCTACAGTAATGCCAGCATGGTGACCAGTCCCTCTGCGCTCATGAAAGATTCAGCGGCTACCGGCACCAATACGGTATACACGGTCACCAATCGTTTCGGCTTCACCGTCGGCGATGTGGTGGTCGTGGCAGCGCCGGGCCTGGATTGCGATTTGGCCCAGATTACGGCTACGCCTGCCAACCCTTACCAGAACGACATCCAGGTCGCTGCCACGGCGCGTTATCGCGGTAGCCAGGTGTTCAGTTCCGGTGCGCAGGTATACAACATGGGCAGGAACCCGGTCAGTAACCGGTATTCCATCGTGGATGGCGGCCTGCAGGTATTTTCCGAGCTTACAGGCGAGGCGGAACTGGTGGCGGATGGCATTGTCGATCTGCAGGCCGATTACGGCCTCAACCTGGACGGAGATACGGAAAACACCGTGGACGAGTATCGGGCGTCGGCAGATTTGGATAGCAGTGGCGTGGTCAGCTGGGATGAGTGGGAGAAAGTTATCGCCATCCGTATCGGGCTGGTGAGCCGCAGCAGCAAAAAGGAAACAAGCGCAGTTACGACGGAAGTGCCGAGCTGGGCAGGCGGCACTTTCAGCAACGTGTCCAACCTGGCGGATTGGCAGCAGTACCGCTACCGGGTGTTTGAAACCACGGTGGTGATCCGCAACATCTTATGGAAGCCTCCTTCATGAAAACGCCTTTGCGAACCAGTTCGAGCGTCATGCGCCAGCGCGGCGTCGTGCTCATGGTGGCGCTGATCGTGCTCATCGCCATGACGCTGGCAGGCCTGGCCTTATGGCGCGCCGTGGATTCCGGCAATGTCATTGCCGGCAATCTTGCCTTCAAGCAATCAGCCACCATGTCCGCTGACCGCGGCTTGCAGGCGGCATTGGTTTGGCTGGACAACAACCGCAATGCGCTGAATGACAACAACACCTCCCATGGCTATATCGCCAACACCCTTACCACGGAGCCTGACTGGTATGGCAATGCGGTCTGGAGCAATGCCGTGGACCTGGGCACCGATGCAGCAGGCAACCGCGTGCAGTACCTGATCCACCGACTCTGCCGTACCACGGGCGCTTATAACGGCGAGGACGGCACAGGCCAGGCCAATTCCTGCTCCACCTCTTTATCCAAGGCGCCAGTCACCAATGCCTCGCTGGGAAGCAGCCTGCAGATCGGCGCGGCCGTTTACCAGTCCAATCCGTCCGTGTACTACCGCATCACGGCCCGCGTGCTCGGACCAAGAAACACCGTCAGCATCGTGCAGGCCACGGTCATGGTGCCGGTATAAACAGAACCCCAGCATTTCCAGGGAGCAAGACAATGCAGCAACAAAAAAATCAAAGAGGGTTATGGTGGCAGGCTCTGCTGTTGGCAGGCTGGTTGATGGGATTTGCATGGTTTGCTAATGCTGCAGTGACGGATATTTCCAGTAATCCGCTTTCCACTGCTTCCGGTACCGTAGTCAGGCCGAACGTGATGTTTGTGCTGGACGATTCGGGGAGTATGAACTTCAATTTTATGCCGGATTTCCTTGGATACGGCAATTATAGAGCTGGCAAATGCAGGGCAAGTAATGGCGACATGAGTGCGTCATGTGCAGGTACTTCACAAAGTGGTCAAAATAAACCAACTGCAGGTGGTGATCCTCCAGTCTACAGTCCTTTGGTTAATGCGGTTTATTACAACCCTGCTATCAGTTACACGCCGCCAATAAATCCCTGTGATATATCACAAACATTGCCAACCATGAATGGTACTAATACCAATGGCTGGCAAGCAGTGAGGGTGGTTGGTCATGCTATTGACAATGACTCCTGCGCACAGAATTCTGTATTCGCGAATATTTTGACTCAATATCCAGAGAGAGAATATTGCGGTTCGGTTTACAACCCTAATACTCGAAGAAATGAAACGGTATGCAAACGAAATGGAATAGATGGGCCTACAACCGGCACTACTCGTGGTTATGATTGGCCCGATAGTACATTTTCGACAGGGCGCACTCGAAATAGTAATCCTCATTATTTCCTGATAACGCCTAAGGAGTATTGTACGAAGAGCAATCTCGAAGAGTGCGAGCTTCGTTCAACACCAAGTGCAACACATAGCTATCCTGCCTATGTCAGATATTGCAACTCTATAAATGATGCCAGTTCTTCTACTGTAATAAGTGGTGGCGGCAAATGCCAAGATAAACATACCACTACGTATCGTTATGCGCGATATGGGAATTTCGTGCGAATTGATATAACGGATACCCAATCCTTTACCAAGTATCCCGATCGTATAGATTGTGCTGGTTCAACATGTAGTTATGCGGAAGAAATGACGAATTTTGCTAACTGGTATGCTTATTATCGGACTCGGTCATTTGCAATGAAGAGTGCTGCAGGACAGGCATTTGCAACGATAGACAATAATTATCGAGTTGGTTTCTTGACCATTAATCCAGGTTCGCCGGTATCTGCGAGTAAATACCTCAAAATTGACGATTTTGAGCCCTCGCATAAAGAAAATTGGTATAAAAAATTCTATGCTTCAGATGTGAGCGGGAGTACTCCTTTACGACAAGCGCTTTCACGAGTTGGCCGTCATTATGCAGGTGTGAAAACTGGCATTAATGTTGGAATGAATGAGGACCCAGTGCAATTTGCCTGCCAGCAAAACTTTACTATCTTGACTACAGATGGATATTGGAATGATCCAAATAATGCTGCTGGTATTACGATTAGTGGAGGTCCTATTGGTAATCAGGATAATGTAGATGGAGGTTATTCCAAACGTGTAGATGGCGCATTTGACGGTGGATTGTCAGAAGCAACTAATACTCTTGCTGATGTTGCAATGTATTACTACAAGACTGACCTGCGTCCCAATATGGATGACAAGGTGCCTACTACCAGCAAGGACAAAAACGCAAAACAACATATGAATACATTTACCTTGGGTCTCGGACTTGATGGTGAAATGAATTATCGCTCTGACTATGAGATTGCAAATGATGGTGATTTTGCCAGAATAAAACAAGGTGATAGGGATTGTAGCTGGGCCCCAAGGGAAGAATGTAATTGGCCAATTCCTTATGCAGAGTCTCCTAGCTCTTTAGACGACCTCTGGCATGCCGCAGTCAATGGACGTGGCTTGTATTTCAGCGCCAAGCAGCCCAAGGAGTTAATTTCTGGTTTGCGCAGCGCCTTGGCTGGCGTATCAGATAGAACCGGTGCCGCCGCAGCGTCGGCAACCAGTAGTCCCAATATTACCCAAACCGATAACTATATCTTCAGTTCTACTTACCGTAGCGTGCACTGGGACGGCGATGTGCAGGCGCAGACGATCAACCCGACCGATGGAACCGTAAGCGAAGCGCATGTATGGAGTGCGCAGGCTCAGTTGAGTGGCGGACGGAGCATTTTCAAGTTTAACCGTGATACCAAAACAATCGAGCCGTTTGCCTGGGACAACCTGAGCACTGAGGAAAAAGTCTATTTTAATAATAAGTGCGAATTGCTCTCGCAATGCAATGGTTTCAATGCAGATATCAAAGAGATTGCAAACTCAGGCGAGAACCTGCTGAATTACCTGCGGGGGCAGTCCGTCAATAGTGGTGAAGTGAGCCAGACGGACAAGGCATACCGTTTGCGCACGCATCTGCTGGGCGATATCGTGAATTCGGCGCCTGCATATGTGAAGCAGCCGCGATTCAACTTCATTGACAACGTGGTGCCTAATTATCAGACCTTCAAGAATGATCACGCCGACCGTCATGGCATGCTGTATGTCGGCGGCAATGATGGCATGCTGCATGCGTTCAATACCACCAACGGCAATGAAAGCTGGGCCTACGTGCCGCAATCCGTCATGCCGAACATGTATAAGCTCGCGGACAAGAACTATGGCGCCAATCACCAGTTCCTGGTGGATGGCTCTCCGCAGGTCATGGATGTCTACGATGCTTCTACCTCGGCCTGGCGCACAATTCTTGTTGGCGGGCTGAATGCAGGCGGACGCGGTTATTTTGCATTGGATGTGACTGATGAAGACAATCCGAAAGCATTGTGGGAGTTCTGCCATACCAACAGCTATTGCAACCGCTGGGATGAGGATTTGGGCCTGACATACGGCAACCCTATCATTGCAAAACTGCCAGAAGGTAATGCGCATGCCGGACGCTGGGTGGTGATTTTCACTTCGGGTTACAACAATGTATCGCCGGGTAATGGACAGGGATATGTCTATATCGTCGATGCGATCACAGGCGCATTGATCGAGAAGGTTGGAACGGGCGTGGGGACGGCGGAAAGTCCCAGCGGCTTCGCCAAGCTTGCCAGCAGTTCCGGCATCAATGGCAATGCGGATATCAATGCGACCTTGGTAGCGTTGTATGGGGGAGACCTTGAGGGGAATCTATGGAAAGTGAACCTGGAAGCATCTATTCCAGCAATCACCAGGATGGCCAAGCTGACTGATCCTAATGGTTTAGGGCAACCTATTACCACCAAGCCGGAAATCGGCAAGGTGCCGAAAGTGACCGAACCGGTGATTTTTGTTGCAACAGGGCGTTACTTGGGATTAAGCGACGTGACGAATGCACAGGTGCAATCTGTCTATGCGATCCGTGACAATAGCGTAAGCTATAACGGGCGCTCTTTGACGCCGAGAACGATCACCCACGGTGATACGACCTCTTCGATCGCAGGCAGCGATCTGGATTGGGCAGGCGGAGGCTGGTATGTCGATTTGCCCGAATCGCGCGAGCGGGTGAATCTTGATCCCCAGTTGGCGTTAGGCACGCTGACGGTCAATAGCAATACGCCGCAGATCGACAACGTGAATTCAGATGGCTGCTCATTGGGCGGGACGACCCGGGTTTACCAGTTTGATTATAGGACGGGCTTGATGGTGCCCGGCGCGACGCATTTCGGTCAGAAGCTTGCAACGGGGTTATCCGTGGGGATGGTGATTGTCCGCTTGCCCAATGGACAGCTCAAGGCGATCATTACCGATGCGCAAGGCCGGAAAACCACGATCGGCATTGATACTGCCGCATCAGATTCCGTGTCACGGCGTACAGGTTGGCGCGAGCTGACCAAATAACGAACGGATAGGCAATGGATTGAAGCCAGGGATGTTCCCTGGCTTTTTTCTTGAGGCTGCAACCTTCTGGTGTTGCTGACTTGCCGCACTACTTGTAATGCCTACGTCAGAACGCCTCGTCCGAATTGCTTTGCTGAGTTTGTCGGCTGCGCTTATTTCCGCGCAGACTCTTCCAGCTTGTCGAGCAGGATGCTGGCCGGGTTGCATTCCGTCTGTGCGGCAATTTCCACCATGCCGGTCGGGCTGGTGACGTTGATTTCGGTCAGGTGTTCGCCGATCACGTCCAGGCCGACCAGGAACAGTCCCTTTTCCTTGAGCACCTTGCCGACGGCATTGGCGATTTCGTAGTCGCGCCCGGTCAGCGGCTGGGCCACGCCTTTGCCGCCTGCCGCCAGGTTGCCGCGCGTCTCGCCGTTTTGCGGGATGCGGGCCAGCGCGTAAGGCAGCGGTTCGCCGTCAATGACGATGATGCGCTTGTCGCCTTGCGTGATGGCGGGCAGGTAGCGCTGGGCCATGATGGTCTGGCTGCCGTGGCGCGTGATGGTTTCAAGAATGACGCCGAGGTTGGGGTCGCCTTGTTGGAGGCGAAACACGCTGCTGCCGCCCATGCCGTCCAGCGGTTTCACGACAATATCCTGGTGTTGCGCCAGGAAATCACGGATCAGTGCCTGCTCGCTGGAGACCAGGAACGCAGGTGCGAACTGCGGGAAGTTGAGCACCGCGAGCTTTTCGTTCCAGTCGCGAATAGAGCTTGGGTTGTTATAAACGCGCGCACCTTGCCTGGCGGCCTGTTCCAGCAGGTAGGTGCTGTAGAGGTATTCGTTGTCGAACGGCGGATCCTTGCGCATGAGGATGGCATCGAATGCCTCCGGGGCTTCTTCATGGATTTCACCTAGCGAATACCAAGGGGCGCCGTCGATGAATCTGAAAGGCCGGCTACGCAGCCTGGCTTCATGGTGGCGAAGCAAAAGGCCGTGTTGCAACGCCACGAATAAGGAGTGCCCACGCGACTCGGCTTCGCGCATGATGGCGAGGCTGGTGTCCTTGTATGGCTTGAGGCTGTCTAGCGGGTCGAGGATGAAGGCGATGCGCATTATTAGCCTCCTAGTTAGCCCAGCAAGTCCGGGTCGGTTTCCTGTAGCTCGATGGTGGCGGCGAGTAATGCCAGGCGCGCCACCACGCCGTAGGCATAGAAGCGGTTAGGTGCCGCATCCGGCGCGCCGGCACAGTCCGGCGTGGAGCATGGCGTTTCGAATGCCAAGGGTTCGAAGTGCATGCCTGGCGCATTGAGGTTTTCGTCGGCGCCGCGTGAAGTATGGACCCGGTAGAAGCCGCCCACCACGAAGTGGTCCATCATGTAGACGACGGGTTCGGCCACGGCGTCGTTGAGGTGCTCGAAGGTATATACCCCCTCCTGCAGGATGACCTCGCTCACTTTGAGCCCCTCCTTCACCACAGACATCTTGTTGCGCTGTTTGCGGTTGAGGTCGCGGACGTCGTCAGCGCTCTTGACGGTCATGATACCCATGCCATAGGTGCCCGCATCGGCCTTGACGATGATGAAGGGCTCCTGGTTCACGCCATATTCCGCATATTTGCTGCGGATTCTTGCCAATAAGGCTTCCACTTTCTCGGCGAGTTGCTCCTCGCCGACGCGGGCATGGAAATCCAGCCCGCCACAGGTGTCGAAATAGGGATTGAGCAGCCAGGGGTCTATGCCGATCAGCGGGGCGAATTCCTCCACCACGCGGTTATATGCGGCGAAATGCCTGGACTTGCGGCGGGTGGCCCAGCCTGCATGCAATGGCGGAATCAGCGATTGCTCCAGACCCTTTAGGATGTCGGGAACGCCCCCGGAAAGGTCGTTGTTGAGCAGGACAGCGCAACTGTCGAAGTTGTCCAGCACCAGTCGGTTGCCTTTGCGTTGCACCGGCTCCAACAGGATGCTATGGCCGTCGTGCGTTTCCAGGAAGGTAGGACCGGTAATCTCGGGTGCAATGCTGCCAATGCGGACTTCGAGTCCGGCCTGGCGCAGGATATGGGTGAGAGCGTAGATATTGCGCAGATAGAAGGTATTGCGCGTGTGGTTCTCCGGGATCAGCAGCAGGCGGCGCGCATCAGGGCAGATCTTCTCCACCGCCACCATGGCGGCCTGGATGCACAATGGCAGGAAGTCCGGGTTCAGGTTGTTGAAGCCGCCTGGGAACAGGTTGGTGTCCACCGGCGCGAGCTTGAAGCCTGCGTTGCGCAGATCCACCGAGGCATAGAACGGTGCGCCGTATTCCTGCCACTGGCTGCGGAACCAGTGTTCGATGCGCGGCATGTTTTCCAGCAGGCGTTTTTCCAGGGTGAGCAATGGGCCGGTAAGGGCCGTCGTAAGGTGGGGAACCATCATGTTGTAAGTGGACACCTGATAAGCCAAGAGAGTAGGCGGAGATTTTAGCCTAAAGCAGGGAGGAGGCGAAAAAAAAGGGCGCTTTAAGCGCCCTGAGGAGGAGGAGATAATGCATAAAACTAGGCAGTAAGATGTTCCTGGTCTTGCGACGTAAAGATCAAATTACGCTTGCTAATACATAAGCAATCACCGTGCCAGTTTTATGAGCTTGAATCTAGGCTTGAATCGGCACGATCGGTCTGCTTTGATGGTGTCGCTGTGACGAAGTGGTGCAGGATTGCCCCGATTGGGTGCGCCTGGATATTTTTCTGTGCGATGCGCTGGCGAGACAGGTGGAAACACAGAGATAGAAATATAAACGGGCGCTGAAAGCGCCCGTTGTGTTGAAGCTAGAAGGTGTTAGTAGTGATAGGCGCGTTCACCGTGCTCTGAAGTGTCCAGGCCTTCACGTTCGGCTTCTTCGCTGGCACGCAGGCCGATGAAGATATCCACGATCTTGAACAGGATGTAGCTGCCGATGCCGCCCCATACGATAGTCACGCCGATGGCTACCGCCTGCGCGTAGAGCTGGCTGCCCATGGTGGTGCCTTCTTCATAGCCTACGCCGCCAAAATCCGCGCTCATGAGGATGCCGGTGCCGATGGCACCGATCAGGCCGGCTACGCCGTGGATGCCGAACACATCCAGGGAGTCGTCATAGCCAAGCTTGACCTTGAGGCTGGTGACCGCCCAGAAGGCGATGACGCTGGCAATGAAGCCCAGCACGATGGAGCCGACAGGGCCGAGGAAGCCGCAAGCAGGCGTGATGGCAACCAGGCCCGCAACCGCGCCGGAAACGGCACCCAGCAGCGAAGGCTTGCCCTTGAACAGCCATTCGGCAAATACCCAGCCCAGCACTGCGGCGCCAGTGGCCGCCTGGGTGTTGATCAGCGCGAGGCCGGCAGTGCCATCGGCAGCCAGCTCACTGCCGACGTTGAAGCCGAACCAGCCTACCCACAGCATGGAAGCGCCTACCATGGTCAGCGTGATGCTGTGCGGAGGCATGGCTTCCTTGCCGTATCCAAGGCGCTTGCCGACGACGATGGCGCCTACCAGTGCTGCAATACCGGCATTCATGTGCACGACGGTGCCGCCTGCGAAGTCAGCCGCGCCGAGGTCGCCCAGGAAACCGCCGCCCCATACCATGTGGGCGATCGGGATGTAGATGAATGTGACCCACAAGGCGAGGAACGCCAGCACCGCGGAGAATTTCATGCGCTCGGCAAAACCGCCGACAATCAGCGCAGGGGTAATCGCCGCAAAGGTCAATTGGAAAGTGACGAACACGTATTCAGGAATGGTGCCGCCGTCGAGCAGGGTATCTGGCCTGATGCCGGATAGTAGGGTCTTGCTGAATCCGCCGATATAGGCATTCAGGCTACCGCCGTCTGTAAAGGCCAGGCTATAGCCGTAGACGACCCAGATCACGGACATCAGCGCCGTCGTCACGAACACTTGGGTCAGGACGGATACCATGTTCTTGGTGCGAACCAGGCCGCCGTAGAACAGGGCGACGCCGGGAATGATCATCGCCAATACCAGCACAGTGGCGACAATGGTCCAGGCCGTATCGCCGGCGCTGAGTGTCAGCACGGCCTCAGTCGCTGTATCTACCGCTTCTGCGGCAGCGGGCGCAATTTCAGTGGTGACGGCTTCATCAACGATGACAGCTTCTTCTTCAGCCAGCGCAAAGCCGGAAAAACCCAGCGCGCCAACCAGTGCAATCATGGAAAGAATTTTTTTCATATCAAACCCCTTAAAGCGCATCGGCGCCGGTTTCGCCAGTACGGATGCGATAGACTTGTTCCAAGTCGAAGACAAATATCTTGCCATCACCGATTTTGCCGGTTGTGGCAGATTTTTCGATAACTTCCACTACCTGGTCAAGTAATTCGTCGGCAATCGCAACTTCCAGCTTGACCTTGGGCAAAAAGTCGACAACGTATTCTGCACCACGGTAAAGCTCAGTGTGTCCTTTTTGGCGGCCAAAGCCTTTGACCTCAGTGACGGTGATCCCCTGCACACCAATGGAAGACAGGGCTTCACGCACTTCGTCAAGCTTGAAAGGCTTGATGATGGCGGATACAAATTTCATGGTTATCTCCTCTGGTAAAAAGCAGAAAGGCAAGGCAAACCGCCTTGCCTTCTATCCTGACTGTCTTCTTAGAAAGTCTTTTGGACGAAGAAAGTCCAGTTTTCCTTGCCGGAGAACACAGGGCCGTAAGTGAATGCGCCGCGGTCAGCATCGGTGTCGGTATAGTAGCCGCCGACGACAATGCCGTTATCCCAGGCCTTGCTCAAGCCAAGCTTCCAATCGGTATAGTCGAAATAGCTGGGACCGTTACCGAACTCCTGGCGGCCTACGTGGGCAATCGCGCTGTAGCCGCTTTCACCGAATGGTACTTCCAGTGTCAGGTCGATGTAGCTGGCGCCACGGCCTTCAAAACCGAAAGCAGATTTGCTAGGCGACCAGGAGTACTTGGCGGATACCCACTTGTAGGAAAGGCCGCCGTAGATTTCAGTGGTATCGGCGTTGTAGGTACCTTGCACGGAGTTGCGACGGCCAGGATAGATATATTGGTTCACGCCGACATCGTATGTAATACCAGTTTCGCCGATTTCAGCGGTGTAGCCTCCGTAGATATCCCATTCCATGCTGGAACTGTTATAAGCACGGCCATCACCTACTTCTGTATCTGCCAGCCAACTGATGCTGGAACCCCAGGTACCGATATAGAAGCCGCTGGCATGGGAGTAGTCCACACCGCCTTGGATCGCTGGACGGTCACCGGATTGGCTGGTACCACGGAAGATGTAGTTGCTTGTCAGGCCGATGTTGTATGTAATAGTGTGAGGGGAGGTTTCCTCAGCAGCTTCTTCGGCCATGACGGCGGCAGGTGCTGCAAAAGTGCCAACGATGGCGGCAAGTAGAAGCGAATTACGCATGATGTACCCTTTCAAGGTTTTGAAAAATAAAACAGCAACGAAAACTCTGCATTGGGTAATAAGCAACACCTGTGCCATAAAAACAACATACATATAAAACAATTACTTACGTGCTATTTTTTGGGATTTTCGACGGTCTGGAATGGTGCGTTGCTTGATTTTTATTTGTAAGTGATTGAGTTTGTTATGTTTAATCTGGATTTCTGCTAGTAAAAAACTGCTAAACTGCGAATGTTTTGGGAGGTTTTTAAGTAATGAGTACTCAGTTTATTGATGAATTATCCAATAAAATCAAAGAAATATATTCTTCCTTGCCAGCAGAGGGCGTCGAGCGCAATTTGCATGCACTATTACAGGGCGCATTCACTAAACTGGAGCTTGTGACGCGTGAGGAGTTTGATATCCAGGCGGAAATGCTGCGCAAGACCCGGGCTCAACTGGCTGATTTGGAAAAGCAATTGGCCGAAATAGAAGCGAAGCTGGAACAAGCTTCCTAAGCATGGCGCTGGCGGTTCTGCATAGCCGTGCGCTGGCCGGGATGGAGGCGCCTGAGGTCGCGGTGGAAGTCCACCTTGCCAACGGATTGCCGAGCTTCACCATCGTTGGTTTGCCCGAAGCCGAGGTCAAGGAAAGCAAGGACAGGGTGCGCGCCGCCCTGCAAACGGCACAGTTCGAATTCCCGGCCCGCCGGATTACGGTTAACCTGGCGCCAGCTGACCTTCCCAAGGAGAGCGGCCGTTACGATTTACCCATTGCGCTGGGGATCTTGGCTGCCTCCGGGCAAATACCCGCAAAAGAGCTGGATCAATATGAGGTGGCGGGCGAGCTCGCATTGACCGGCGAGCTGCGCCCGATCCGCGGCGCGTTGGCCATGGCATACAAGGCCAGGGAAAGCGGCCGTACCTTTATCCTGCCCCAGGAGAGTGCCGCCGAGGCGGCACTGGTGCGAGGCGCTACAGTCCTGCCTGCGACAAGCCTGCTGCAGGTATGCGCCCATCTGTCAGGCCGTGAGCTGCTGGTGCCGCAACCGGTCAATATCCCGCAAAGTTTCTCAGTCGATGTCGATTTTGCCGAGGTCAAAGGGCAATTACAGGCCAAGCGTGCGTTGGAGATAGCAGCCACAGGCGGGCACAGTGTATTGATGTCCGGGCCGCCTGGCACCGGCAAATCCATGCTGGCCTCGCGTTTTGCCGGCTTGTTGCCTGCGATGACGGAGGCGGAGGCGCTGGAATCTGCCGCTATCCAATCGCTCAACAAAGGATTTCGCGCCCGCGATTGGGGCAGGAGGCCTTATCGTGCGCCTCACCACACGGCTTCGGGCGTGGCGCTGGTGGGCGGCGGCGCGATTCCCAAGCCCGGCGAGATCTCTTTGGCGCATCACGGGGTCTTGTTCCTGGACGAGCTTGCGGAATTTGACCGCAAAGTGCTGGAGGTATTGCGCGAACCCCTGGAATCCGGGCATATCACCGTTTCGCGCGCAGCCCGACAGGCGGAGTTCCCCGCGCGTTTCCAGCTGGTTGCTGCCATGAACCCGTGCCCATGCGGCTATTTCGGGCATCCCAATGGCAAGTGCCGGTGCACGCCGGACCAGATATCCCGTTACCGCCACCGCCTTTCCGGGCCCTTGCTGGACCGGATCGATATCCATATACAGGTGCCGGCATTGAGCGAGGATGAATTAATGCATGCGCCGGCCGGAGAGGCGAGTGCCGTGATCAGGTCAAGGGTCGAGGCGGCAAGAAAGCGCCAGTTGGATCGGCAGGGGACCAGCAACCATATGCTCACAAGCCAGCAGGTGGACGAGCATTGCCAGCCGGACGAAGCAGGCGGCGCATTGCTGAAGCAGGCGATCGCCCGTCTTGACCTTTCCGCACGCGCTTATCATCGCATCCTCAAGGTAGCACGCACGATTGCCGACTTGGCAGCCAGCGACGCCGTGCAAAGCGCGCATATTGCCGAAGCGGTGCAATACCGCCGTCTGGGACTGTAGCCAAGTTGGATGCATTAAAAAGTTGGCACGAAGAGCAGCGCTCTGCCTATTTGTACAAAGAGCTGTCCCGGCGCGAACCGGACAAGGCACTTGCCGACATGTTTCAAGGCTTGGCCACGGCTGCTGCCGAGCAAGCCAGGGTCTGGGAAGCCAAGTTGGCTGCTGCAGGGCATGTGGTGCAAGCCTATCGGCCGGATTTGCGTACGAGGGTGGTGGTATTCCTGCTGCGCAGCCTGGGGGCCAAGCGTATCCGCCCGGTATTGGCCGCAAGCAAGGTGCGTGGGCTTTCGGCGTATGGCGCCAAGCGTATTGCGTTGTCCTCGCATGCCATGCCGACGCAGGTCAACGAAGTGGGCGGGCGGCACAAGCTGGCTGGCAGCAACGGCGGATTGAGGGCTGCCGTGTTCGGTGTCAATGACGGCCTGGTGTCGATAGCCTGCCTGGTACTGGGCGTGGCGGGAGCCGCGAGCAATGCCTCGGTCATCCTGTTGTCGGGTATCGCGGGGTTGCTGGCGGGTGCGTTTTCCATGGCGGCAGGCGAATACATTTCCATGCGCTCCCAGCGCGAACTGTTCGAGTACCAAATTGCGTTGGAACGGGAAGAGCTGGCCTTGTATCCGGAGCAGGAGGCTGCGGAGCTGGCGCTGATCTACGAGGCGCGGGGATTGACGCAGGAAGAGGCACGGCAACTGGCCGGCCGGCTGGTGGCTGACAAGGAACTGGGGCTGGATATCCTGACCAGGGAGGAGCTGGGCCTCAATCCGGACGAATTGGGTTCGCCATGGACGGCGGCCATTTCTTCATTCGCATCGTTCTTGCTCGGGGGCACGATTCCATTGCTGCCATGGTTGCTGAGCGTCTCATCCCATGCGCTGGCGCTGGCGTTCGGCCTGACCGGCGCCGCCCTGTTCCTGGTGGGGGCCTTGCTCGCATTGTTCAGCGGACGCAACATGCTCTACGGCGGTGCGCGCATGCTGCTGATCGGCGCTGCGGCAGGCGGCATGACTTACTGGGTCGGCAGCCTGCTGGGCTCAGGCCTGCCGGTCTAGCGGCAATGCAGGGCGATCCCGGCCACGCATTAAAGTGCAAGGAGAGCGTTATTGCCCTACCCGAATGCGGGGTAAGTTATGCGCTGTGCCGCTCCTGTTTTATAATCACGCCCTGAATATTCAATCACCTGGCAGTTATCCGATTCGCCAGCATTAAGGTTCCGCATGAAACGTTACGAAATGTCCCCAACCGAGGTCTTGCTGCGAGAGATTCTCGCCAAGCGCATCATGATTCTCGATGGCGCGATGGGGACCATGATCCAGCAATACAAGCTGACGGAGGAGGATTACCGCGGCGGCCCGCAAGGGCGTTTTGCCGATTTTGCCGCGCCAGAGGGCGAGCGGGAGCTGTTCGTCAAGGGTAACAATGAGTTGCTGACCTTTACCCAGCCGCGGATCATCCAGGAGATACACGAGCAATACCTGGCAGCCGGGGCGGACATTATCGAGACCAACACCTTCGGCGCGACCAGCGTGGCGCAGGAAGACTATTTCATGGCCCACCTGGCCTATGAAATGAATGTCGAGGCCGCCAAGCTGGCGCGTGCGGCATGCGACAAGTACTCCACGCCGGACAAGCCGCGCTTCGTGGCGGGCGCGCTGGGCCCGACGCCCAAGACCGCCTCCATCTCCCCTGACGTGAACGATCCGGCAGCGCGCAACGTCACCTTCGACCAGCTGGTGGCGGCTTACCATGAGCAGACCCGCGGCCTGGTCGAGGGCGGCGCCGACATCCTGATGGTCGAGACCATCTTCGACACGCTCAACTGCAAGGCGGCCTTGTTCGCGATTGACCAGTATTTCGAGGAAACCGGCAAGCGCCTGCCGATTATGATTTCCGGCACCGTGACGGATGCTTCGGGACGCATTCTTTCCGGCCAGACGGTGCCCGCATTCTGGAACTCCGTGCGCCATGCGCGTCCGCTGACGATAGGCCTGAACTGCGCCTTGGGCGCCGCCCTGATGCGGCCTTATGCGGAAGAGCTGAGCAAGATCGCGGATACCTTCGTCTGTATCTACCCGAACGCGGGCCTGCCCAACCCGATGTCGGATACCGGCTTTGACGAGAAGCCCGCCGATACCTCCGCCTTGCTGAAAGAGTTCGCCGAGAGCGGCTTTGTCAACATAGCCGGCGGCTGCTGCGGCACCACGCCGCCGCATATTGCCGCAATTGCCGAGACGGTCAAGGATATCCCGCCGCGCCGCATCCCGGAAATCCCGGTGGCGACCAGGCTGGCCGGGCTGGAACCGTTCACGATCGATGAAAACTCACTGTATGTGAATGTCGGCGAGCGTACCAACGTTACCGGCTCTAAGGCCTTTGCGCGCATGATCCTCAACGAGCAATACGAGGAGGCGCTGGTTGTGGCGCGCCAGCAGGTGGAAAACGGCGCGCAGGTGATCGACATCAACATGGACGAAGGCATGCTGGACGCCATCCATGCCATGACGCACTTCCTCAACCTGGTGGCTTCCGAGCCCGATATCGCCCGCGTGCCCATCATGATCGACTCGTCCAAGTGGGCGGTGATCGAGGCCGGGCTCAAGTGCGTGCAGGGCAAGTCCATCGTCAATTCCATCTCCATGAAGGAGGGCGAGACCGAGTTCCTGCGCCAGGCCGCGTTGTGCCGCCGCTACGGCGCAGCGGTGATTGTCATGGCGTTCGACGAGGTCGGGCAGGCCGATACTTTCGAGCGCAAGGTCGAGATTTGCAAACGCGCTTACGACCTGCTGGTGGAAAAGCTGGATTTCCCGCCCGAGGACATTATTTTCGACCCCAACATCTTTGCCGTGGCGACCGGTATCGAAGAGCACAACAACTATGCGGTGGATTTCATCAATGCCACGCGCTGGATCAAGGAAAATCTGCCCCATGCGCGGATTTCCGGCGGCGTATCGAACGTGAGCTTCAGTTTCCGCGGCAACGAGGCCGCGCGGGAAGCGATACATACCGTGTTCCTCTATCATGCCATCCAGGCCGGCATGACCATGGGCATCGTCAACGCCGGCATGATAGGCGTGTACGACGACCTCGACCCCGAGCTGCGCGAGCGCGTGGAGGACGTGGTGCTCAACCGCCGCGAGGATGCCACCGAGCGCATGATCGAGTTTGCCGCCACGCTGGCGGCGGGCGGCAAGAAACAGGAAGCCACGCTGGATTGGCGCGGCACGCCGGATAGCCCGGTGACGGTGGAAAAGCGCCTGGAATACGCCATGGTACACGGCATTACCGAATTCATCGTCGCGGATACCGAGGAAGCACGGCAGAAGGTCATGGATGGCGGCGGACGCCCGATCCACGTGATCGAGGGGCCGCTCATGGACGGCATGAACGTGGTCGGCGACTTGTTCGGCCAGGGCAAGATGTTCCTGCCGCAGGTGGTGAAGTCGGCCCGCGTCATGAAGCAGGCCGTGGCGCACCTGGTGCCGTTCATCGAGGAAGAAAAGCGTGCCGAGGAAGCGCGCACGGGCATCGTGTCCAAGCCCAAGGGCAAGATGGTGATCGCCACCGTGAAGGGCGACGTGCACGATATCGGCAAAAACATCGTCTCGGTGGTGTTGCAGTGCAACAACTTCGAGGTGGTCAACATGGGCGTGATGGTGCCTTGCGCGGAGATCCTGGAGCAGGCAAAGGCTACCGGGGCCGACATCATCGGCCTTTCCGGCCTGATTACGCCCTCGCTCGAGGAAATGGCCTACGTGGCGCGGGAAATGCAGCGCGACCCGTATTTCCACGGCCTCAAGATGCCGTTGCTGATCGGCGGGGCGACTACTTCGCGTGCGCATACCGCGGTCAAGATCGCGCCGCACTACGACGGCCCGGTGATTTACGTGCCGGACGCCTCACGTTCGGTCTCGGTGATGCAATCCTTGCTGACGCCGGAGCAGCGCGACAGCTATATCGCCGAGCTGGAACAGGATTACGAGCGTGTGCGTACCCAGCATGCCAACAAGAAGGGTACGCCGATGCTGACCTTGGCGGATGCCAGGGCCAACAAGGCCAGGCTCAGCTTTGCCGGCGAATATGCCCCGGTCAAGCCCAAGTTCATCGGGCGCCGCGTATTCAAGAATATCGACTTGGCTACCATCGCCCAATATATCGACTGGGGCCCATTCTTCCAGACCTGGGACCTGGCGGGGCCTTATCCCGCCATCCTCAAGGATGAGGTGGTGGGAGAAGCGGCGACCAAATTATTCGCCGAAGGCCAGGCCATGCTCAAGAAGATCATCGACGGTCGCTGGCTCACGGCCAGCGGCGTAATCGCCCTGTTGCCGGCCAATACCGTCAATGAGGACGACATCGAGATTTACACGGACGATACCCGCAGCCAGGTAGCGTTCACTTACTACGGCATGCGCCAGCAGACCCAGAAGCCGGTGGTGAACGGCGAGCAACGGCCCAACCAGTGCCTGGCCGACTTTATCGCGCCCAAGGACAGCGGCATCGCCGACTACATCGGCATGTTCGCCGTGACGGGCGGGCTGGGCATCGAGAAATACGAGCAGCGTTTCGAGGCTGCGCATGACGATTACAGCAGCATCATGCTGAAATCGCTCGCCGACCGCCTGGCGGAAGCGTTTGCCGAATACCTGCATGAGCGCGTGCGCAAGGACTTGTGGGGGTATGCGCCCGAGGAAGCCTTGGGCAACGAGGCGCTGATCAAGGAGCAGTACCGCGGCATCCGTCCGGCACCCGGGTATCCCGCCTGTCCGGACCACACCGTCAAGCCTGACATGTTCAACCTGATGAAATGCGAGGAAGTGGGCATTCAACTCACCGATTCGTTTGCCATGATGCCGGGCGCCGCGGTTTCCGGATTCTATTTCGCCCACCCGGAATCGAAGTATTTCAGCGTGGACAAGATCGGCGAGGACCAACTGCTGGACATGGCCAAGCGGCGCGGGTTGCCGCGTGAATACCTGGAGCGCTGGCTGGCGCCAAATTTATCCTGACCTGCCCTGGTCATACGGCTTTGCTACAATCAACCCTGATTCGAAAGTTTATTTAGCGTTATGCATATCCATATTCTCGGTATTTGTGGCACGTTCATGGGCGGCATCGCGGTGCTGGCGAAGGCTGCCGGGCATCGCGTGACAGGCTGCGACGCCAATGTCTACCCGCCCATGAGCACGCAGCTTGAGGCCCAGGGCATAGAGCTGATCGAAGGCTTCGGCCCGGAACAGGTTTCCCTCAACCCCGATATCTACGTCGTGGGCAATGTGGTGGCGCGCGGCAACCCATTGATGGAGGAAATCCTCAACCGCGGGCTGCCCTACATCTCCGGCCCGCAATGGCTGGCGGAAAATATCCTCTATGCCAGGCAAGGCGAGCAGGCAAAGTGGGTACTTGCTGTTGCGGGTACGCACGGCAAGACAACGACCACTTCCATGCTGGCATGGATACTGGAGCATGCAGGACTTGCGCCTGGCTTCCTCATTGGCGGCGTGCCTGAGAATTTCGGCGTATCCGCGCGGCTGCCCGGCGTGCCGCGCCAGGACGACAAGAGCATCTCGCCGTTTTTCGTGATCGAGGCGGATGAATACGATACGGCGTTTTTCGACAAGCGCTCCAAGTTCGTGCACTACCGTCCGCGCACGGTCATCCTCAACAACCTCGAGTTCGACCATGCTGACATCTTTGCCGACCTGCATGCGATAGAAACCCAGTTCCATCACCTGGTGCGCACTGTCCCCAGCAATGGCTTGGTGGTGGCGAATGGCAAGGAGGACAGCCTCAAGCGCGTGATCAAGCGCGGGTGCTGGACGGGGGCGGAATATTTCGGCACGGATTGGCAGGCGGTTGATGTGGACGCGGAAGGCGGATTCACGGTGCGCTTCAAGGGCAAGGCGCAAGGCCGCGTGCAATGGCAATTGCTGGGCGAGCATAACCGCATGAACGCGCTGGCTGCCCTGGCTGCGGCCCGGCATGCCGGGGTCGCTATTGATGCCGGGATAGAGGCGTTATCCCAGTTTAGGAACGTCAAGCGCCGCATGGAAGTGCGGGGCGTGGCGAACGGCATCACGGTTTACGACGATTTTGCCCACCATCCCACGGCCATCGCCACTACGGTGGCCGGTTTGCGCTACAAGGTCGGCAAGGCGCGCATTCTTGCCGTGCTGGAGCCGCGTTCGAACACCATGAAGCTGGGCGTGATGAAGGATGCATTGCCCGGCAGCCTGGCCGACGCGGACCTGGTGTTCTGCTATGGCGAGCATTTGGGCTGGGATGCGGCAGCGGCCCTGCAGCCAATCCAGCACAAGGCGGCGGCATTCGACAGCATGCCGGTGCTGATCGAGGCGATCGCTGCCGAGGCGCAGCCGGGCGACCATATCCTGGTCATGAGCAACGGCGGCTTTGGCGGTATTCATGAACGCTTGCTGGAGAGGCTGGCCTAGTGAAGCTGCAAGGCCTGAAAGAGATGGGCGTCCTCGGCTGGGCCTTGCTGCTTTCGGCCGTGTTTCACGTCATCCTGATTCTTTCAGTCAATTTCGAGGCGCCAAACCTCAAGTTCCTCAAGGACAAAATCCCGCCGCTGGAGGTGGTCCTGGTCAATGCCAAGACCGAATCCAAGCCGAAGAAGGCCGATGCCCTGGCGCAGGCCAACCTCGATAAAGGCGGAAATACCGACCAGGACAGGCAGATGAAGACTGCCCTGCCGCCGCCGAGGAAAAAGAAAACCGAGGTGGCCCCCAAGCAGGCGGTAGAAGCCTCGGCCGCCTCGCGGCCGGGCGAGGAAAAGCAGGAGCAGACCCAGCAGGACAAGGTGGCGGAGCTGGAACGCCAGGCGCAGGAGCTCATGACCCAGCTCAAGGAGCAAAAAAAGCTGGAGTCCGCGCCTGCGCAAAGCGCCGCCACTTCAACGCCCGACCACGGCCAGCAGCAGGATGCTCCCAAAAACCTCAATGCGCGCGACCTGGTAGCGAGCAGCATGGATATTGCGCGGCTGGAGGCGCAGATCGCCAAGCAGCAGGATGAATACCAGAAGCGTCCCAAGCGCAAGGAACTGGGCGGGCGTACGCAGGAATACCGCTTTGCCACTTATGTCGAGGCATGGCGGCAGAAGGTGGAGAAAATCGGCAACCTCAATTATCCCGAGGCGGCCAAGGAGCAAAAGCTTTACGGCAAGTTGCAGCTGTCGGTCGATATCCGCGCGGACGGCTCGATAGACAAGATCCAGGTTACACGCAGCTCAGGCCACAAGATACTCGATGATGCGGCCAAACGGATCGTGGAGCTGGCGGCGCCTTATGCGGCATTTCCCGAGGATATCCGCAAGGAGTACGACATCATCGGCATTACCCGCACCTGGACCTTCACCAAGGAAGACAGCCTGGCAACTCAGTAGTCTCGCGTCATGGGGAGCGAGTGAGCTTAAGAGCGGATAAGCAAATCCGGCGTAGCCTATCTATCTGGCTAAGCGCTCTGCCCTAGGCAGTACAGCTAGTAGACAAGGCAGGGCAACAACGCCGGTAAAGTTCTGTTAGCCGCTCTAAATGCCCATGAAGACGTGCTCGCCGTGGTCCAGCCGCACGGAAATCGCTTTCTTCAATGCTTCGCTACTGCCTTGGTCCAGCGCCTGCGGCAGGCTTTCTCGCTTGGCTTCCCCCCATATCGGGTTGGGAAAGTGGCGGTCGCGCTTGTAGCGCGGGATCACGTGCCAGTGAACGTGCGGCGTCATGTTGCCCAGACTGGCGAGGTTGATCTTGTCCGGGCGCATGACTTCACGCACGGCTTCTTCCACTGCAAACACGACCAGCATGAGATGGTCGCGGTCCGCAGGCCTGAGGTCGCTCATTTCCTTGACGTGGCGGTTGAGGATGACGCGGCAAAACCCCGGATAATCCTGGTCTTCCACGCGTACCACCCTGCAGAGCTCGTCCTGCCAGAGGATTTCGCCGCCTGCGGTGGTACAGAGATCACAGTTCTTGTGGAAAGACATTGTTCTGGTCATGAGGGGTTGTCAGGCTTCAATATGGCACGTTTAATGCTAACTGTTTGTATGGATATGACATTCAATGTGGAACTTTGTGCCCGCGTGTACAGTCTTGCATTGGATTCGTTTTGGCCGCAACTCGGCGGCTGCAAGTATTGTCAGGGATTATAAATCAGTATGTCCAGATTTCTGCCGGGCAAGCGTTTGGGCTTGCTGTTGATTGTCTTGGCTGCATTGCTGGCCGTTGCTTACGCTTTCAGGCTGGAAGCCATTGCGTGGCACTTGTGGGGCACGCAGCAAGCCAAGCACGATACCTTGGGCCTCAAGGGTTACACTGTCGAGCATGAGGCGATCGAGATACCGGGAGTCGGGTCGGACCTTTCCGATTTGAGCTATAACCACGAAACCCATACCCTGTTCACCGTTTCCAACCAGCAACCCTTGATTGTCGAATTATCCCTCACGGGCGAAGTGCTGCGTAAAATCCATGTCAAGGGCATCAAGGACATGGAGGGTATCGCCCATATCGGTGGCAACCGCTTCGCCCTGCTCAACGAGGCCAAGCACAGCTTGGTGATTGCCGACATTCACGCTGGCGTGGACGAACTGGATGTCAGCGGTGCGCCCTCCCTCACGCTTGCCATGTATGCCCATGACAACAAGGGGTTCGAGGGCATCGTCTGGGACAAGGAGCGCCAGCGCTTGCTGGTGGCAAAGGAACGTTCCCCCAAGCGCGTGATCGCCATTCATGGCTTCGTCGATGCGTTGCCTGGCCAGCCGGTGGATATCCATATCGAGAAGCTGCAGGAAACCGCTTCCTGCGGCCTGAGGGATTTGTCCGCCGTGACTTACGACGCCAGCACAGGGCATGTCCTATTATTAAGCGATGATTCGCGCATGGTGGCGGAATACGATGCCGAAGGCAAAATGCTGGATACGCTCGCGTTGTGGCGCGGTTTCCAGGGCCTCTCCCGCAGCGTGCCGCAGGCTGAAGGCTTGGCCATCGGGCCGGACAAGCGTATTTACGTGATCAGCGAGCCCAACCTGTTTTATGTTTTCAAGCCGGGCTCCGGGAAAAAGTCTACGATTTAGCTTGGGGATTTAGCCCGGGCCGCAAATTGCGCAAAGCCCTGGACGAATTTCCCCAGCTCATCCTTGTGGCGTTGGTCAGTCAGGTTGCCTTGATCGTCAAACGCCTCATGGGCGCGGGAAAGAAGCAATTTTCCACCGTTCCAGTACTGGACGCCAAGCTGGCGTAGCACAGTCAGCCAGGCATTTTGCGCCAAAATGGTGCCGAAGCCCGATGGAGTGGCGCCAACCACGGCAAAAGCGCGCCCCTGAAATACCTTGGGAATGTCCGCGGGCGGGCGCGACAGCCAGTCGACCGCGTTCTTCAACACGCCGGGAATGCTGCCGTTGTATTCAGGCGTGGCAATAATGACGCCGTCGCTGGCGATGACCTTTTGCTTCAATGCCGTCACGGCTTCCGGAATGCCGGATTGCCCTTCCAGGTCGCCGTCGTAAAGCGGTATGCCGTGCAAGGTGGCAATTTCAAGCTCTGCCCCTTCTGGCGCCAATGTTTTGGCCGCCTTCAACAACGCCGTGTTGAATGATTGTTTGCGTAAACTGCCGGAAATCCCGAGTAGCTTTGCCATACCAGTCTCCCTTGAGGTTGTGCTTCTCTGTCAGGCATTGCCTTTCATCACGAGTTCCCCATATTGCTCAGGGGAAATCGTGCCGCCCATGGAAGCCACCTTTGCGAGATCCTTCGGCTGCAGGACATCCTGCACGGCATCGATGCGCTTCCATTGAGGCGTCGGCGTGACGCAGCCCGGCTGTGGAACGTAAGGGGAGGCTTGCACGCGCTGGTGCTTGTGGATATAGCGCGGGCAATTGATGAAGATTTCCTCGATCTTGACCCTCACCACCAGTTCGGCCTCCTGGTATTCCGCCAGCAATGGGTCGTCCGGCGTAATGCTCGCAGTGCCATGCACGCGGATGCGGTGCGGGGTTTCAAAGTCGATGAACAACATCCCGATCCTGGGATTGAGCGAGAGATTGCCCATGGAGAGGTACATGCTGTTGCCGTCCAGACTGGGGAAAGCCAATGTC
The DNA here is from genome assembly GCF_054072455.1 of Methylobacillus pratensis. Lineage (NCBI taxonomy): Bacteria > Pseudomonadati > Pseudomonadota > Betaproteobacteria > Nitrosomonadales > Methylophilaceae > Methylobacillus > Methylobacillus pratensis. The sequence continues at coordinate 232,646 of NZ_JBSUSR010000002.1, read as the reverse complement.
GTGTCATCCAGAATTTTCACAAACCCGGGCTGGCCGCCTTTGTGGGAACAGGTAGGAAAGCCACGGTGGTCTATGGTGGAAAGAAAAAAGAAATCGCGGCTGCCGATAAAAGCGGCATGCTCTTCTGGAATACTGGGCAGCACGATCAGGTCGCGCACCCGGTCCGCCATGGCCGCACCATCAAAATGTTCCTGCCATTGCCTATGCTGCTCTCCGTAAAACTCGCCCATGTTCACCTCCTTCATAACTTTAGTATTTACTGACCTGTATAGCGGCATGGTAAGGATAGTTCTTTCCGGGAGTCAAGAGTCCTTGCCTGATAAATTGGCGCTCATATAAAATGAGAAATATTCTCATTAATTGATGGTCAAATGGAAACGCTCCCGGATTCGCAGCAACAACTGCTGGGTACGCTATATACCGAGCATCACGGCTGGTTGCAAAGTTGGCTGCGCAAGAAGCTGGGCTGCGTATTCGAGGCGGCAGACCTGGCGCAGGACACCTTCGTACGGATCGCCTTGCAGCGCGAGCTGGAGAACCTGCGCGAGCCGCGTGCCTACCTTACTACCGTCGCGCATGGGCTCATGGTCAACCGGTTGCGCAGGCGCAAGCTGGAGCAGAGCTACCTCGAAGCCTTGGCGCAGGCGCCCTCCAGCGAAGCGCCCTCGCCGGAAATGCAGGCCATGCTGCTGGAAACCCTTTTGGAAATCGACGCCATGCTGGACGGCCTGCCTGCCAAGGTGCGCATCGCTTTCCTCATGGTGCAGCTGGAAGATGCCTCGCATGCCGACATTGCGCGCCGTCTTGACGTCTCGGTGAGCTCGGTGCGTAAGTACATCATGCTTGCCCTGGCTCACTGCCTTTCCATCGAAATGCCTGCGGTTTAGGCGCCTGCATGTCCACTGTCCCGCCACCAACCGAACAGGCCGCCTTGCAGGCTGCGATTACCTGGTATGCCCAGTTGAGTTCGGGCGAGGCCAGCGAAGCCGACCATGCCGCATGGCAAGCTTGGCGCGAGCAAAGCGCTGAACACCAGGCTGCCTGGCAACGCGTGGAGTCTATCACCGGCAAGTTCGAGCATGTGCCGAGCAAGCTCGGCATGGCGACCCTGACCCCGCAAAAGCGCTTGGAGCGCCGCAAGGCGCTCAAGCAGCTTGCCATACTGCTTGCCGTGGGCGGCGCAGGCTGGCAAGCCTATCGCGAACTGCCTTGGCAAAGCTGGAATGCCGATATCCGTACCGCGATTGGCGAGCAGCGCACGTTGGCGTTGGCTGACGGCAGCCGATTGGTCGTCAATACCGATTCCGCACTGGACGTGGCGTTTGATGCCCGGCAGCGCCTGATTCGCCTGCACAGCGGCGAAATCATGATTGATACCGGCCAGGAAACCGGGCCATACCGGCCTTTTCTCGTCCAGACCAGCGAAGGGCTGCTGACTGCTTTGGGTACGAAATTCAGCGTGCGCCAGACCGATGGCGGTACCTTGCTCAGCGTCCTGGCGCATGCCGTCAAGGTCGAGCCGCATTCCGCGCCTGGGCAGGCTTATACCGTGAACGAAGGCATGGCCAGCCTGTTTTCTGCCCATGGGCAGATCACCCTGGGCCCGTTGTCGCCACAAGCGTCGAGCTGGGTCGATGGGTTTATCTATGCCGACAACCTGCCTTTGCCGCAATTCATCGCAGAACTGCAACGCTACCGCAAAGGCTGGCTGCGCTTGGCCCCTGAATTGCATGAGTTGAAGATTTCCGGCTCTTTCCCGGTCAAGGATACCGATGCCGTATTGCACAGCATTGCCAGGACCCTGCCGGTCAATATCACCATGTTCACCCGCTACATCGTATTGCTGGAACCTCGCTCAACATAAAGCCTGATCTCCGGTTCGGGCAAGCCCGCCAAAATAATTTTCATTTTCGATTGTCACTTTTCGATTTTCGTTTGGCAAAGCAGATAGAGACGTTCAATCACTATCCAGGGAGCATCATGCCAAAAGAAAAAAACCCCCATGCATTCAAGCGCCGCACCATTGCCTTGCTGTTGCAGGCCAGCCTTGCAACAGGCGCGTTGATGCCGATGCATATGACACACGCCGCCGAACCGGCCGCGGCGGAAGCAAAAACCTACGCTATCGCAGCCGGCCCTCTGGGCGCGGCGCTTTCCACGTTTGCCACCCAGGCTGGCGTGCTGCTGTCTTTTGATCCAGTGGTAACCCAAGGAAAAACGACGACAGGCCTCAATGGCAGTTACACCATCAGTCAGGGATTTGATGTTTTGTTGAAAGGAAGCGGCCTTGCCGCGAGGCAAGAACGTGATGGTGGCTATGCCTTGACCAAAGCATTGAGTCCACAGGCAAAAGGTGAGGATATTCTGCCTGAGGTGAGTGTGAAGACGAGGCGTGAAAAAGCGAATGACAGGCTGGTCACGGAAGGTACAGGTTCTTATGCAGCATCAGGCGCAAGCATTCTGAAAGGAGTGGATTCGCTGAAAGATATTCCCCAGTCAGTGACCGTGATGACGAGGCAGAGAATAGACGACCAGCGACTGGATACGCTGGCGGACGTATTGGCCAATACGCCTGGAGTGACATTGGTCAAGCGCACGGGCGGCGGCAGCGATATTTATTCGCGGGGGTTTCAAACCAACATCATCCAATATGACGGGGTGCCATTGTCCCGCAGTTACACCAACGGCAACCTGCTGTTGGCAAGTTCTGTCTACCTGGACCGAGTTGAAGTGTTGCGAGGAGCGCAGGGCTTGCTGGAAGGGGCAGGCAGCCCTGCTGGCGCGATTAATTTGGTGCGCAAGCGCGGATTGGCTGAAACTTCGATCATGGCCGAAGGCCGTGCGGGTTTCTGGGATAATTATGGTGCGCGAATCGATGCCGGAGGCGCGCTGAATGAGGCAGGAAGTATCCGTGGCCGTGCCGTGCTGGATTATGAGGATAAAGGTTCATTTATAGACAAAGTGTGGGATCGCAATCTGAACGCCTATGCCGCCATTGATATTGATGTGGCTCCAGATACTACGATCGGGGCAGGTATCGCTTTCTCGCGTTTGAATGGAAATAGCAGCCTCTATTACGGGTTGCCGCGCTATGCCGATGGCACGACATTGCCCATTTCCAGAAAAGCCAATCTTGATGCCGACTGGAGCGAGGCGACGCGTCGGGAAACGCAGTTGTTCCTCGACCTTGAGCACAGGTTCAATGCGGATTGGACGTTGAAGGCGGCCGGGGTCTATACCGATGAGGAATATGATGCCGTGACTGCCCTTTCGTATTTCAGGTTGATTCCTGTGAATGGAAACTCGATGACGGCCCCAGGTTTTAAGTATGATTTCGGCGGCAAGAGCAAAGGGTTCAATGCCAATGTCAATGGCAAATTGCAGGCGTTTGGCATGGCACACGAAGTGGTGCTTGGCGCGAATTATTCAGATCAGGAGCGTCGTGATGTCTTTAATGAATATGCGAATACGACGGTCAACGTCTTTGACCATCAGGCGGCTATTTCTACACTTGATTCGCGGGTATTGAGCCGTACAAGAAACCTGAGCTCCGACACTACCCAGAAAGGCATCTATGCGCTTTGGCGTAGTCATTTGACGGAGCGCATGACGTTGATAGTCGGCGGACGTGCAAGTTGGTACAAGTATGCATCTTCCATCGTCAACCCTGTAAATGGCGCGATTGTAACCAGTTCCAACGAGAAAGAGAGTGGCGAGGTCACGCCGTATGGCGGGCTGGTATATGCGCTGACGCCACAGTGGTCGCTGTATGCGAGTTATACGGAGATATTCGAGCCGCAAAGTGCATTGGATACCCAGCTTAAAGTCCTGCAACCGATGACGGGCGTCAATTATGAGGCGGGGGTCAAGGGCGAGTTGTTCGATGGCGCCTTGAATGCATCCTTGGCCATTTTCCGTGTCGATCAGAAGAATCGGGCTGTCATAGACTATGACGCTCCCATGATATGCGGCGGATCATATTGCTCCCGCTCGGCAGGAAAAGTCCGCAGCGAAGGTTTCGAGATCGAAGCGCATGGACTGGTGGCAAGCGGTTGGCAGGTCAGTGGCGGTTATACATACAATCGTAACAAGTATCTGGATGACAGCGACGAGAGCCTGGTCGGCAAGCCGTTCAGTTACGAAACGCCCAGACATATGCTGCGCCTGTGGTCTGACTATCAATTGCCGGGAGCGCTCGATAAATGGCGCGTTGGCCTGGGCGTCAATTACCGCAATGCACAGAAGACAGACAGCGATGCCATGCTGAACCCTGTGCAAGGAAGTTATGCGGTATGGAATGCGCGGGTCGGTTACCAAATCGATAAAAACTGGTCGGCATCCATGAACGCCGACAACTTGTTCAATAAAGAGTACTACTCTTTTATCTCGAACAACTATTTGAACAATTATGTAGGCGAGCCACGGAAAGTTTTATTGACCTTAAGGTATAAATTCTGACGTTCGGTTAACGCTCTGGACATTACATCTGACCACTGCCGGTTTTCTACGGCAGTGGTTTTTTGTATTAGTCATTCCACTATCCAGTTTTCCAGAAACAGGCCGGGCACACGTTGAAATTCGCGCTGGTTGTCGGTGACCAGCGTAGCGTCGATCGCAAGGGCCTGGGCGGCGATCCAGAGGTCGTTGGCGCCGATGGGGGTGCCTTGCCGCTCGAGCAGGGCGCGGATACGGCCATAGTGTTGTGCGGTGTCGTGATCGACGCCGATTGGCTGCAGGCGATGGGTGAGTTCGGCCAGCCTGGCGTGGTTGCGTTCGGCGAAAGCGCTTTTTTCCGTGCCGAACTCTAGCTCTCCCAGTACGATGCTGGAAAGCCGCAGGCTGCTAAGCGGCGTGTTTTCCAGATGCCGCTGAACCGTGGGATGGGCTTTTAGCGCTGCAATCAGGATGTTGGTATCGAGCAGGTAAATGACAGCCATGCATTAATCATCCAGCGAGGCGACATCTTCGGCAGGATTGTCACTGGGGGCTTGCAGGTCGTTTTCCTTGTCGGCCCAGAGGTCGCGGAAGGCTTCTGCGGCCATGCGCGGCCGATCCGGCACCAGGCGGGCGACCACCTTTCCGTGTCGTGTCACTGCGATTTCCTCACCGGCTTCGACTTCTGCGAGCAGTGAGGAAAAGCGGCTCTTGGCTTCCACTACCGAGATGTTTTTCATGAGGCCTCCAATTTGACTGGTTAATTATGACTATAAGGTCATATTATCAGTGGGAGTGCATCATGTCATCTTTAACCTTGCTATTTCATGATGCTATGTATGCCGCTGGATGAGTTTCTGCAAAGGGGAAAACAAGCGGGAAGCAGGTTGCGGATTCAATCCCAATGCATAGCGGATGACTTCCCGCTTGAGCAGGCCGTCGTGATCGGCAAGCCTGAGCCCGAGATTGCGTAAGGCGCGCAAAGGGGTGATATTGTTGCTGAAGCCATAGCTGAACGCGTCCATGGCGCGCTGCATGACGAGGTTGGCGAGCTTGCGCTGGCGCTCATAGCCTTGCAGGCGGGACAGTGCGGCAAAGTCGCCGCCTTCTTGCCAGGCTTGCAGCAGAATTTCGCTGAGCACGGCAGCATCCTGGAATCCGAGGTTCACGCCCTGGCCTGCAAGCGGATGGATGGTATGGGCGGCGTCGCCGATCAGCGCGATGCCCTGGCGCGCGTAAACCTGTGCATGGCTGCATGCGAGCGGGAAGCTGCCGCGTTGCACCAATCCCGTTATCTTAGGCAATGCGGCGGGGAAGTGCTGGCGGAACGCTGCCAGCAGCGCATCGTCGTCCAGCGTCAACAGCCGGCGCACTTCGCTTGGGCGGTGGTACCAGACCAGCGAGGCATAGTCCCCGGGCAGGGGCAGCAGCGATTGCGGCCCGTCGGGGGTGAAGCGCTGCCAGGTGATGTCACGTTCGCCTCCTTGGATGCCGACGGTGGCGACCAGCGCATGCATGGGGTATTGCTGGCTATCCAATGCAATACCGGCGGCCTTGCGCACTTGCGAGTTGGCGCCGTCGGCACCGATGAGGAGTCTTGCCTCGAAGGCCTGGTCGCTTTTCAGGCGGATGTGGCTGCCTTCGGGCCGATAGGCAATCTGATCGATTTCGTCCGGGCACAATAAAGTGACGTTGTCGTAACCTTGAATTGCCTCCAGGCAGGCGAGCTGCACCAGCCTGTTCTCGACGATATGGCCGAGCCAGGGCGCATCGACTTCCTCGGCATCGAACAAGGTACCTTGGTCCTGGCGGTTTTCCCAAACCTGCATGCGCTTGAACGGCGCAGTACGCATGGCTTGTATAGCCGGCCATGCCTGGGCTTGCTCAAGAAAGCTGATCGAGGCGGGGCTCAAGGCCGATACGCGCAAATCGGGCGTGCTGGAAGCGTCAAAAGCGGCGGGCGGATGGTTCTCCAGCAGGGTGATCCGCATGCCGCTGGGCGCGAGCCTGGCAGCTAGCGCGCTGCCTATCATGCCGCCGCCGACGATGAACAGGTCGACTTTTTGCGGGTAGTTCACTTCGGCCACTGTATTACTCATCATGCTTCTGCTTCGGGTGGATGCGGACCAGGATGATGCGCGGGCCGTTCATTTTCTTGACGACGATGTCGAATTGCTCGAAGGCGATGCTCTCGCCCTCCTTGGGGATGTAGCCCAGCTTGGACAGCACCAGCCCGCCGACGGAATCGACTTCGTCGTCGTTCTCGATCTCGATGCCCAGGGCGCGTTCCAGCGTGAAGATCGGCAGGCTGCCCTTGCCGATCAGCGTGCCGTCGTCGAGCTTGGTCCAGTCGTTCTGGCTCTGGCGGAACTCGTCGCGGATCTCGCCGACCAATGCCCCCAGCATGTTATCCAGTGTGATGAAGCCCTGGGGTTCCTGCCCCTTGCGCCCGACGATGGCGAAATGGCTGGCCTTGCCTTCGCGAAAGCGGCGGAACAGCTCTATCGCAGGCAGGTCGGGAGAGACAAATGGCGCTGGGTGCACGAAGCGGCTCAGGTCCTGCAATTCGTCCTCTTCAAACTTGGCGAGGAACAGGCTCTTGAGGTGGATGACGCCCTTGACCTTGCCGTCCTGCTCCACAAAAGGATAACGGCTGTAGCGGTGCTGGGAGATGATTTCCAGGTTTTCCTCGAAGCTATTTTTTGCCGACAGGGAAATGGCCTCGTTGAAGGGGCGCATGAGGTCGGCGACTTCCAGGTCGCTGAAATCCAGCGTATGGGCGAGGATGTTCCATTCATCTTTGGTGAGCTCTTCCGAGGCACGGCTGCTGCGCAGGATCAGTTTCAGCTCGTCGGCCGAATAATGGGCGTCGCTGGCATGGCCGGTGCTTAGGCCGAATTTCCGCAATATCCAGTTGGAGCTGGCATTCAGCAGCCAGATGGCGGGGTACATGACCCAGTAGAAAACATACAGGGGGGCGGCCGTCCATAGGCCGACCGTTTCCGACTGGCGTATCGCCATGGATTTGGGGGCAAGCTCTCCCAGTACGATATGCAGGTAGGAGATGGTGAAGAAGGCAACCACGAATGAGATGCCGTGCACGAGTTCGGGGGCGGTGACGCCAACGCTGAACAGCAAGGGCTCCAGTAATTGGGCAAACGCCGGTTCGCCAACCCAGCCCAGGCCGAGTGAGGCCAGCGTAATGCCCAACTGGCAGGCGGACAGGTAGGCGTCGAGCTGGCCATGAACTTTGGCGAGGATGCGGCCGCGCCAGCCGTGGGTCTTGGCAATCGCCTTGACGCGGGTTTGCCGGAGTTTGACCAGCCCGAACTCGGCCGCCACGAAGAAGCCGTTGAGCAGGACCAGGAAGAATGCGAGCAGGATGAGTAGAAGGTTGCTTTCCATGATGGTGGAATGTTAGAAACTGACTCCTGCTTGTTGTGCCTGGTTGTCGGCATGGTAGGAGGAACGCACCATGGGGCCGCAGGCGGCATGGGTGAAGCCCATGGCGAGCGCTTGCTGCTCGAATTCGGCAAAGCGCTGCGGCGTGACGAAGCGCTTGACCGGCAGGTGGTGCGGGCTAGGCTGCAGATACTGGCCCAGGGTGAGCATGGTGACATTATGCGCGCGCAGGTCGCGCATCACTTCCAGGATTTCCTCGTCGGTTTCGCCCAGCCCCAGCATCAAGCCGGACTTGGTCGGCACTTCCGGGTGCAGTTCGCCGAACTCCTTGAGCAAGTCCAGCGAGTTCTGGTAATCGGAGCCGGGACGCGCTTCCTTGTAGAGTCGTGGCACGGTTTCCAGGTTGTGGTTCATGACGTCTGGCGGTGCGGCCTTGAGGATATTGATGGCGCGATCGAGGCGACCGCGGAAGTCAGGCACCAGGATTTCCACCTTGATATTGGGTGAGTAGGTGCGTACTGATGCGATGCATTCGACAAAATGCTGGGCGCCGCCGTCGCGCAAGTCGTCGCGGTCGACGCTGGTGATGACGACATACTTGAGGCGCATCTGGGCGATGGTGCGGCCCAGGTTCTCCGGTTCGTTGGCATCGGGCGGCAGCGGTTTGCCGTGCGACACGTCGCAGAACGGGCAGCGGCGCGTGCAGATGTCGCCAAGGATCATGAAGGTGGCGGTGCCGCCGCTGAAGCATTCGCCGATATTGGGGCACGATGCTTCTTCACAGACAGTGTGCAGGTTGTTCTCGCGCAGCACCTGTTTGATTTCCTGGAAGCGTGCGCTATCCGGCACTTTCATGCGTATCCATTCCGGCTTGCGCATGGCAGGCATGGGAATGATCTTGATCGGGATGCGCGCCATCTTCTCGGCGCTGGTTTCCTTTACGCCCGCGACCTTGCGCGGCGGCGGGACGATGCGTTCGGTAATTTCTGTCATAAGGTGTTCTCGATGGGGTCTGTTCCCGTTTTATTCGTGTCTGCGTTGCTGTGGCAAATGGTGTCAGGCAAGACGCGGGGCGCAGGCAATGGTGATTCCCTTGTCAAGTCCCGCAACGCAGCATGGCGCCATTTGCCACAGCAACCCTAAAGGGCCGGCACCGGTTTTTGCACGGCGCTGCGTTATTCGTCGTTCATTTGGAATGACCAAATTTCTCTCCTCATGCCTTGCTCCGCACAAAAACCGGTGTCGGCGCGGACTCGAATAAAACGGGAACAGACCCCGGACAATCAGTATAGCCTAACTGTGATGTCAATTTATCAAGCAGCTTTTGTGCCGCCGCCTCGGGTGCCAGGCCTACTCCCAGGTCGCGGGCCTGGGTGACCTGCAGGCCTTTGTAGCCGCAAGGGTCTATGGCGAGGAACGGGGCCAGGTCCATGTCGATATTCAGCGCCAGGCCGTGATAGCTGCGCTGGTTCTTCAGGCGCAGGCCGAGAGAGGCAATCTTGGCGCCGTTGACGTATACGCCGGGCGCATCGGCCTGCGCCACTGCCGTGACGCCGTGCTCTGCGAGCAGGGCGATGATACTGTCTTCCATCGCGCTGACCAGCGAGCGGACAGTGAGACTGCTGCGCTTGAGGTCGAGCAAGACATAGATGACGACCTGGCCTGGGCCATGGTAGGTGATTTTGCCGCCCCTATCGACCTCGATCAGCGGAATATCATCCCGGCTCGGCGGGCGCACGGCCTTGCGGTTCAGCCCCAGGGTATAGACGGGGGCGTGCTCGGTGAGCCAGAGTTCATCATTGCTGTGTTCGGTCCTGGACTGTGTGTAGGCCTGCATGGCCTGCCAGGTGGCGAGGTAATCTGTGCGGCCCAGCGTACGGATTACCAAGGGCCGGTTCATGCGCTCATGCTGCATGGGGTATCGCTGTTGCCGTCATCAAAGTACGTATTTCACCTTGGGGTGCGAGGTGAGCGAGCGGTAGATGTCATCCAGCTGGGGCTTGGAGTGCACGAGCACGGTGCAAGTCAGGCTGACGTATTTGCCGCCGGTGCTGGCCCGCATCTCGATGCGCGTGGCGTCGAAATCCGGCAGGTGCTGCTGGATCACGCCCAGGATCAGGTTGGCGAATTCCTCGTGGGCCTCGCCCATTACCTTGATGGGAAAGTCGCAGGGGAATTCGATCAGCGTTTCCTGATCGTCGGGCTTGTTGTCATTGGGCGCATTTGCCATATTGCTTACCTCGCGGGCCTCATTACTTGGTTCTTGAACGCCTGGTACAGCGCATGCATGCGCTTGAATACCGGGCCGGGCTTGCCGTCATTGACCGTTACGCCGTCCAGCGCGACCACGGCAAGCACTTCCTTCGTGGATGAGGTGAGCCAGATTTCATCCGCCGCGCGCAATTGCGCCTCGCTTACCGGGCCGACCTTGAGCGGCATGGCGTTTGCCTGCGCAAGCTCCAGCACCACGTCATAGGTGATGCCGGGGAGCATGAACTGGTTCTTGGGCGGGGCCAGCAATATGCCTTCTTTCACGATAAAGATATTGCTGCTGCTGCCTTCGGTGAGATAGCCGTCTCGCAGCATCAGGGTTTCCGCCACGCCGTGATCCACGGCTTCCTGCCGCAACAGTACATTGGCAAGCAGGGAGATGGCTTTTATATTGCAGCGCTGCCAGCGAATATCAAGTGCCGTGATCGCGCTCACGCCGGATTCCACCAGTTCGCGCGATGGCGTCACCAGGGGCATGCTCATCGCCAACACGGTCGGGCTGACTTCCGGCTGGGGAAACGCCTGGTCGCGCGGTGCGACGCCGCGCGTGACCTGGATATAGAGCGATTGGTCGGTCAGCCCGGCATTGGCTGCGACCAGGCGCGTGCAGACATCATGCCATCCGGCCGTGTCGAGCGGGTTGGGGATACGGATCGCTTCCAGGCTCTGGGCTAGCCGGGCGAGGTGTTCGTCAAGGCGGAACGGTTGTCCCGAATAGACCGGGACGACTTCATACACGCCATCGCCAAAGATAAAGCCACGGTCCAGCACCGGGACCGTGGCCTGAGCCAATGGCAGGAATGAGCCGTTGAGGTAGACGGTTTCATCCATGCGCTGCGGGATTACTCGAACCAGAGCTTGATCGTGTCCAGCAGGCGGCCGAAGATGCCGGCCACTTCCACGCCTTTGGCGGCAACCAGTTTGTGTTCGGCGATGACCTTGTCATCCAGGATGAACTGGATGGTGCCCACCTGCTGCCCGGCGCTTACCGGCGCCACCAAGGGCTGCTGGCTAACCACCTTAGCCTTGACGCGGGCATATTCGCCCTTGGGCAAGGTGATGGAGACGTTCTTGGCCACGGTGGCCACGACATTATTTTCCGCGCCCTTCCATACCTTAAGGCTGCTGACTTCAGCGCCGCGCTTGTACACCAGCTTGGATTCGTAGAACTGGAAGCCGTAGTTGAGCAGCTTCTGGCTCTCTGTCGCACGCGCGGAGTCGGACGGGGCGCCGAGCACGACTGAGATCATGCGGGTGTCGCCGCGCTTGGCCGAGGTGACCAGGCAGTAGCCCGCGCTCTTGGTATGGCCGGTCTTCATGCCGTCAACGTAAGGGTCCAGCCACAGCAGGCGGTTGCGGTTAGGCTGGCTGATCTTGTTATAGGTGTACTCCTTCATGGAGTACAGGCGCTTGTATTGGTCCGGAAAGTCGCGGATCAACGCGGCCGCGAGCAGGGCCAGGTCATGCGCGGTGGTGTAATGCTGCGGGTCGGGCAGGCCGGTGGCGTTGACGTAATGGGTCTCGCGCATGCCCAGGCGCGTGGCTTCCTTGTTCATGAGTTCGGCAAAGCCTTCCTCGGAGCCGGCAATGCCTTCGGCCAGCGTGATGGAGGCATCGTTGCCGGACTGGATGATCATGCCGTGCAGCAATTCGTCGACCGTCACGGGCTTGTTGGGCTCGATGAACATCTTGGAGCCTTCCACCTTCCAGGCCTTGACGCTGACCGGAAGGGTCTGCGTCAGGGTCAGGTGGCCGTTCTTGATAGCCTTGAAGGCCAGGTAGGCCGTCATGATCTTGGTGAGCGAAGCCGGCTCGACACGGGAGCTGCCATCCTGTTCCGCAATCACGCGCTCGCTGTTGAAGTCATAGAGCTGGTAGGACTTGACGGCCAGCGCCGGGGGTTGGGGGATGTCTGCCGCTTGCGCCGTCAGAGCGCTGGTCACAAAGGCGGTCACTGCAGCGATGAGGATCGCTGGCTTGCGGATGGAAAGATAGGACATAGAATCTCTTTAACTCAATGATTTAGGGTTCAAGCCGGCAGCTAACAAACTCACTGGTATACCACGATCGCGTTGGTATTGAGTGTCTGCTTGATTTTTGCCGCCGCTGCCTCGGCCTGCTGGCGGCTGCTGTATGGCCCGAGGCGCACGCGATAAGTTCCGGCATTATACCAATTCTCTACCTGGACATTGTCCGCGAGCTGGTTTTGCTGCAAGGTCTCGACCAGCCGGTCGCCGTTGGCTTTGACCGAGAAGGCGCCAACCTGCACATAGGCGCCGGTGATCGGCTGGTTGGTGACGGTTTCATTCATGGCGTTGGTGAGGCTGCCGTTGCCTGCCTCCGCAGCGGCGGGCTTTGCCTGTTGCTCGACGGTGGCGCCGGCTGGGTTTGAGATCGGCCTGCCATTTTCGTCCAGCGCCTCTACATCGACGATGCCGCTGCCTTTTTCGACCAGGCGCAGCTTATAGGCTGCAGCGTAGGAAAGGTCGATCAGCCGGTTGTCATGGAATGGGCCGCGGTCATTGATGCGCACGATGACGGAGCGACCGTTCTCCGGGTTGGTGACGCGTACGTAGCTCGGCAGCGGCAGAATGGTATGCGCGCCGGTCATGGCGTACATATCGTAGACTTCGCCGCTCGAGGTCTTTTGCCCGTGGTAGCGCTTGCCATACCATGAGGCGATGCCGCGTTGCTTGTAAGGGGTGTGTTCCGTCAGCGGGGTGTAGCGGCGGCCCAGCGCGCTATATGGGCGCATGGCGCGCGGCAGCGGCGTTTCGGCGCGTGGCTTGGCATCCGGAATGCTGTCGATGTCGGCGGGCGGGTTATCGCCAGGGCCGTCATCCAGGTAGTAGCCGCCTTTCTTGGGTGCGGGCTGTGTCGTCGGGGCAGGCTTGCCCGCTTCCGGTTTGACGCTGGTGCCGCCGCCACAGGCCACCAGGGTGAGGGCAATCATGCCAGGAATCAGGTTGCGTATCAGTTTCATGAGGTCTGCAGGCTTTCGACGGCCCGACTCGCTCCTTTCTTTCCTATGAGGTAACAAGCTTCTTATGCGTATGGATACTCATGAGTATGCCAAAACCGACCAGCAAGGTGACCAGCGAGGTGCCGCCGTAGCTGATGAGCGGCAAGGGCACGCCCACTACCGGCAGGATGCCGCTGACCATGCCGATATTAACAAACACATAAGTGAAGAAGGTCAATGTAATGCTGCCTGCCAGCAAGCGGCTGAACGTGCCTTGCGCCTGTGCCGCGATCACGAGGCCGCGGCCGATGATGACAGTGAACAGCAGGATCAGCAAGACGTTGCCGAGCAGGCCGAACTCTTCGCCGAACACGGCGAAAATGAAGTCGGTGGTGCGTTCCGGCAGGAAGTCGAGCTGCGACTGGGTGCCGTTGAGCCAGCCCTTGCCGGCGAGGCCGCCTGAGCCGAGCGCAATGCTGGCCTGGATGGTATGGTAGCCTGCCCCCAGGGGGTCCTGGTACGGGTCGAAGAGGATCTCAATGCGCCGCCGCTGGTAATCGTGCAGCATCGACCAGAGAATGGGCGCCATGACGCCAACGCTGACCGCCGCGCCGATCAGGATGCGCCAGCTCAAGCCGGCCAGGAACAGGACATAGAAGCCGGAGGCGGCGATCATTAGCGAGGTGCCAAGGTCTGGCTGCTTCATGATCAGGCCGACCGGGATGGCTAGCAATATGGCGCCAAAGACATGGTCCTTGAACGTCGCGGCGGATTCTCGGCGGGAAAAATACCAGGCCAGCAGCATGGGTACGGCGATTTTCATCAGTTCCGAAGGCTGTATCTTGGCGACGCCGATATGCAGCCAGCGCCTGGCGCCGTGGCTGATCTCGCCGAACAGCGCGACGCTGATCAGCAGCAGCACGCCCAGCACATAGGCGGGCAAGGCGATACGTTCCAGTATCTGGGGCGAGATATTGGCGGCGATCCACATGAGGCTGAGCGCCACCGTGATGTTGACCAACTGGTTGCTGATCTTGCCCATGCTCTGCCCGGAGGCGCTATAGAGCACGCACAGGGCCAGCATGATGGTGACGATCAGGCAGCTCATCAGGAAGCCGTCGATGTGCTTCACCAGTCGCTTTATCAATTTACTCATCATGGCTTTGGGCCTCCGGAGTGACGGGCGCGCCAACACTGGCATCTTCCACAGCTGGTTTTGCCGAAGGGGGCTCCTTGCCCAGCAAGTAGTAATCCATCACGCGCCGCGCGATCGGCCCAGCGGTGGAGCCGCCATGGCGGCCGTTTTCCACAATCACGGCAATCGCGATCTTGGGGTCTTCCGCCGGCGCGTAAGTGATGAACAAGGCATGGTCGAGGTGTCGCTCGTGCATCTTGCTTTCATTGTACTTCTCATTCTGCTTGATCCCGACCACCTGGGCAGTGCCGGTCTTGGAGGCCATGAGGTATTGGCTGTCGGCTCCCAGCCGCGCCGCGGTACCGCCCGGCAGAGTGACGTCCATCATGCCTTGTTTCACGATCTCGATATTTTTCGGGTTGAGCGCAACCTGGTCGATGACTTCGGGCGAAATGGAATGTACATGGCCGCCCTTGCTCTCCTGGATCGCAGCGACCAGGTGCGGTTTCATGGCTTTGCCGTTGTTGGCGAGAATGGCGGTTGCCTGCGCCAATTGCATGGGGGTCGCGAGCATATAGCCCTGGCCGATGCCGACAATCACGGTTTCGCCCGGGAACCATTTCTGCTTGAAGCGCCGGCCTTTCCATTCCGGGGTCGGCAGCAAGCCGCCCAGCTCACCCTTGATGTCGATGCCGGACGGCTTGCCGAAGCCGAAGTGGCTAACGAACGAAGCGAGCCTTTCTATGCCCAGCTCCATGGCTAGCCCGTAAAAGAACGTGTCGCAGGAAACCGCGATCGCCTTGCGGATATCCACGGTGCCATGGCCGCTGGGCTTCCAGTCACGGTAGCGGTGCGAATTGCCCGGCAATGTGAAAAAGCCCGGGTCGCTGATGCTGAAAGGAGGAGCGCGCTTTCCCGCTTCGAGCCCGGCCATGGCGACGAACGGCTTGAAAGTCGAGCCTGGAGGGTAAATGCCGCGCAACGGGCGGTTGATCAGGGGTTTGTCCAGCGATTCGTTGAGTTCTTTCCAGCTTTCGCTATCGATGCCATCGACGAAAAGATTGGGGTCATAGCCGGGCTGGCTGACGTATGCGAGCACTTCCCCCGTGCTGGGCTCGATCGCCACCAGGGCGCCGCGGTAGTCGCCGAAGGCTTCTTCGGCGATGCGCTGCAATTTGCTATCCACGGAGAGGATCAGGTTGTTGCCCGGGACCGGAGGGGTGCTGGAGAGCACGCGCACGGCATGGCCGCCCGCGTCGATTTCCACTTGCTGAAAGCCGGTGATGCCGTGCAGCTGCGACTCGTAATACTGCTCCAGGCCGCTCTTGCCGATATGGTCCGAGCCCTTGTAGTTCGAGAGGTCGCCGGACTCCTTGAGGTTCTCCAGGTCGCGGTCGTTGATGCGGCCTATGTAGCCGATGATGTGGGAGCCTGATTTTCCTTGCGGATATTGGCGGAACAGGCGCGAGCGGATTTCCACGCCCGGCAGGCGGAAGCGATTGACGGCGATTTTGGCGGCCTCGTCCTCGTTGAGATGCGTGCGGATGGGCACGCTCTCGAAACTGTGGGTCTGGGCACGCAGCTTCTTGAAGCGCTTGCGGTCGTTAGTGCTGACGTCGATCAGTTTCGCCAGCTCGTCTATGGTTTCCTCCACGTTGGTGGCGACCTTGGCCGGCGTGATTTCCAGCGTATAGACAAAGGAGTTCTGCGCCAGCACCTCTCCGTTCCGGTCCAGGATCAGCCCGCGGTTGGGCACGATGGGAACCAGCGAAATGCGGTTGTTCTCGGCCATGGTCTGGTAATGGTCGTATTTCGCGTATTGCAGGTAGACGAAGCGGCCGATGAGGATGCCGAAGCAAGTAATGACCAGCAATGCGCCGGCAGCCAGGCGCGCACGGAAGTCGTGCTGCTCCTTCTGGTAGTTCTTGAGTTCTGAGCGGCGGGATCTCATGCGCAGGATCAGGCCTGGTTGGATCGGCTATCGATACGAAGGCGCGAGAAGCTGACGAACTGCCAGAGCAGGATGCCGCTGACGCTGGGCAGAAAATATTGCCAGCCCGGCAGTTCCCCGCCTGCGAACAGCTTGAGCACCAGGGTAATCACCTGGGTGAGCAGCAGCAGCAGGAAGACGTAGCCGGCTTGCTGCCAGATATTGAACAAAGCCAGGCGCCTCTGGTAAGCCACCGCGAAATAGGAGGTGACGGAGTAAGCGAGCGCAAACTGACCGAACAACCCGCCCGAGATGAGGTCCATGAGCAGCCCGGCAAACCAGGCGGTGCCGATGTTGCACAAGTGCGGCGCGCGCAGAGTCCAGTACAGCACGGTCACCAGGAGGAACTCGGGGCGTATCGTCAGCAGGCTGCCGGACCATGGCAGGATTTGCAGTATCAATGCCAGCAGCAACGACAGGTATACAGGTTTGAAGCTAGTTGTTGACATGGCGTTTCGGCGGCGTTGTTTTTTTGGGGGCAGGCTTGGCCTTCACGGTATTGCTGTCCGCCGGGCGTTCGGCCTGGGGTATGCTGACCAGCAGGAGCTGCCTATGGTGTTCGATGCCTGCGAGGGGCTTGCCGATAATGTGGGCAAATGGCGAATCGGCATCGGTGTCCACTTGGACGACTTCCGCGACGGCAAGTCCTGGAGGGTAGATGCCGTCAATGCCGGAGGTGACCAGCTTGTCGCCTACCCGGATATCGACATTGGCCGGCAGCGAGGGCAGTTCTACCGTCGCATTGCGGCCTTGTCCGAATGCGATCGCCCGCAGGCCGTTGCGCTCGACCTGCACCGGGACGGAGAGCTCCTTGTCGGTAATCAGCGTCACTTCGCTGCTGAAAGGGTAAACGCGCGTGACCTGCCCGACCACACCCGCTTCGTCAATCGCTGCCTGGCCTGCCACGATGTTCTGCCGAGAGCCCAGGTTGACGACGACTTTGTGGCTGAACGGGTCGCGTCCCATATGCAATATCTCGGCGAGCCGTGCCGGCTGGCTGGAAAGCTGTGCGGCGCCCAGCAAGCTGCGCAGGCGTTCGTTTTCAGTCGTCAGCGCCTTGAAGCGCTGCAGCTCCGCCGCATGTTCCAGCGCCTGTTGGCGCAGGTGCGTGTTTTCTTCAGTGAGCGTGGCCTGGGTATGCAGGTAGGCACTCACGTCCTGCGCGAGGTTGAGCGGAGCGTTGGCAATGATCTGCAACGGGTGCAGCAGCGCGATGAATCCCTGGCGGACTTCGACCAGGTAGTTCAGCCGTGCGTCGGTGGCGATCAGTACCAGGGACAGCACGGAAAAGAAGAACAAGCGCGCTGTAGGGCTCGGGCCGCGAACAAAGAAGCCAGTGTGGTGTTGGTGTTCTAAGGCGCGTGGCATGAGAGGTGTGTGGTGGTTGTCTGGTCTAGTGTGCTAGTGGTGTTCCGGAACCTGCGAAGCTCCTGATGATAAAAAACAGGCCATCGTGACATGGCCTGATTCTGTGCTCATGATAACGCAAATTACTCGTAGGCAAACACATTGCCCAGCTTGTCCATTTCTTCCAGCGCACGGCCACAGCCTCGGGCGACACAGCTCAATGGGTCTTCCGCCACGATTACCGGCAGGCCGGTTTCTTCCAGCAGCAGGCGGTCGAGGTCGCGCAGCAATGCGCCGCCGCCGGTCAGCACCATGCCTTTTTCTGCGATGTCGGCGCCGAGTTCGGGAGGGGTCTGCTCCAGCGCGGACTTCACTGCGCCGACAATCGCGTTGAGCGGCTCGGTCAATGCCTCGAGGATTTCATTGCTGGAAATGGTGAACTTGCGCGGCAGGCCTTCAGCGAGGTTGCGACCAGTCACTTCAAGCTCCAGCACTTCGGAGCCAGGGAATGCGGAGCCGATCTGCTTCTTGATCAGTTCGGCAGTGGGTTCGGAAATCTGCATGCCGTAATTGCGGCGGATGTAGTCGATGATGGCCTGATCGAACTTGTCGCCGCCGACGCGCTCGGATTTCGCATAGACAATGCCGCCCAGCGAGATCACGCCGACCTCGGTAGTGCCGCCGCCGATATCCACCACCATGGAGCCTGTCGCTTCTGCGACCGGCATGTTGGCGCCGATCGCTGCCGCCATCGGTTCCTCGATCAGGTAAACCTGACGCGCACCGGCCATCTCTGCAGATTCCTTGATTGCGCGGCGTTCCACCTGGGTGGAGCCGACGGGAACACAGATGATGATGCGGGGGTTGGGGCTGAACAGGCGGGATTCGTGAATCTTGCGGATGAAGTACTTGAGCATCTGCTCGGTGATGGTGAAATCGGCAATCACGCCGTCCTTCATCGGGCGGATCGCCGTGATGTTGGCAGGTGCGCGACCCAGCATGCGCTTGGCTTCCAGGCCGACCGCCAGCAAGGTTTTCTTGCCGGTGGGGCCGCCTTCCTGGCGAATCGCCACCACGGATGGCTCGTCGAGGACGATACCCTTGCCGCGTACGTAAATCAGGGTGTTTGCTGTGCCAAGGTCAATGGCGAGATCGTTGGAAAAGTAACTGTTTAAAAGACCGAACATTATTTGTATCCTGACGAGCTGCCGCAGGCTGTGTGGGCCTTATGTTGCGGCTGAAGATGTGCGTAAAATCAAGGTATAATACCTGATATCTCCTAGAAATTTAAGATTTGGATTGGATAAATGTCACTCAACACACATGACGTCAAAAGGATTGCGCACCTGGCGCGGATCGCCGTCAGCGAGGAAGAGGCCGAAGCGACCCTGGTCAAGCTTTCCGGAATCCTTGGCCTGATCGAGGAAATGCAGGCGGTGGATACCAGCGGAATCGCCCCCATGTCGCACTCCCAGGACGTGGTCCAGCGCCTGCGCGAGGATGCGGTCACCGAAAGCAACCAGCGAGAATTGCTGCAATCCATCGCGCCTGCCGTCGAGAACGGCCTCTACCTCGTTCCCAAAGTCATCGAATAAGTCCTGTCATGATCAATCATAGTTTGAAGCACCTGGCCGGCATGCTGGCCAGCAGGGAGATTTCCAGCGTCGAGCTGACGCAGGAATACCTCAACCGCATTGCGCGTCTCAACCCCGAGATCAATGCCTATATCACGATTAATCCCGAGCTGAGCCTGGCTCAGGCCCAGGCGGCCGACCAGCGCATCGCCAATGGCGACGCGGGGCCACTGACCGGCATCCCGGTCGCGCAGAAAGACATTTTCTGTGCCAAGGGCTGGAAGACCACCTGTGGTTCCAAGATGCTGGAAACCTTCATTGCCCCATATGACGCCGGCATCATCGAGCGCTTCAATGCGGCCGGCGCCGTGAACCTGGGCAAGACCAATATGGACGAGTTCGCGATGGGCTCCTCCAACGAGACTTCCTATTTCGGCAAGGTGCAGAATCCCTGGGATCGCAGCCGTGTTCCCGGCGGCAGCTCGGGCGGCAGCGCGGCTGCCGTGGCGGCGCGCCTCTGTGCGGCTGCGACCGGTACCGATACCGGCGGCTCCATTCGCCAGCCAGCCTCGCTATGCGGCCTCTCCGGCCTCAAGCCTACCTACGGCCTAGCTTCCCGCTACGGCATGATCGCCTTCGCCTCCAGCCTGGATCAGGCTGGACCGATGGCGCATTCCTCCGAGGACATGGCGCTGATGATGAACGTGATGACCGGCTTCGACGAGCGGGATTCCACCAGCCTGCAGCGCGATAAGGAGGACTACACTCGCGAATTGGGCAAGTCGCTGGCAGGCCTCAGGATCGGCTTGCCCAAGGAGTATTTCGCCGAAGGCCTGGATGCCGGCGTGGCGAAGGTGATCGAGGCGGCGGTAGACGAATACCGCAAGCTGGGCGCGGAAATTGTCGAGGTCAGCCTGCCCAATACCATGCTCTCTATCCCTGTTTACTACGTGCTCGCACCGGCCGAGGCTTCCAGCAACCTGTCGCGCTACGACGGCGTGCGCTTCGGCCATCGCGCTGCCGAGTACGACGATCTTATGGAAATGTACTGCAAGAGCCGTGCGGAAGGCTTCGGTGCGGAAGTAAAGCGCCGCATCCTGATCGGCACTTATGTGTTGAGCGCTGGCTACTACGATGCCTATTACCTCAAGGCGCAGCAGATCCGCCGCTTGATCGCGGAGGATTTTGCCAAGACCTTCGAGCAATGCGATCTCATTCTCGGCCCGACCGCGCCTTCTACCGCGTTCAAGTCCGGCGAGAAGGCGGATGACCCGGTCGCGATGTACCTGCAGGATATCTACACCATCGCCGTCAACCTCGCCGGTTTGCCTGGCATGAGCATCCCTGCCGGGTTTGCGCCTGCCGCAGATGGCAAGGAATTGCCAGTGGGCCTGCAGATCATCGGCAACTATTTCGACGAAGCGCGCATGCTCAACGCCGGGCATGCCTATCAACAAGTCACGGACTGGCATACCCGCATGCCTGAAGGAATTGCATCATGAGTAGTTGGGAAGTCGTCATCGGGCTGGAGACGCACGTCCAGCTCAATACTAAATCCAAGATTTTCTCTGGCAGCAGCACTGCGTTCGGCTCCGAGCCCAATACCCAGGCCAACGTGGTCGACATCGCCCTGCCCGGCGTATTGCCCGTGCTCAACAAGGAGGCCGTGCAATGCGCCATCCGCTTCGGCCTGGCGGTGGATGCCGAGATTGCCCCGCGCTCGGTGTTCGCGCGCAAGAACTACTTCTATCCCGACCTGCCCAAGGGCTACCAGATCAGCCAGTATGAACTGCCGGTGGTCGGCAAGGGTTCGCTGACGATCCAGGTCGGCGATGCCGAGAAAACCATCAACATCACCCGCGCGCACCTTGAAGAAGACGCGGGCAAGTCCGTGCATGGCGCCAGCCCGGGCCAGTCCGGTATCGACCTCAACCGCGCCGGTACGCCCTTGCTGGAAATCGTCACCGAGCCGGACATGCGTTCTGCTGCCGAGGCCGTGGCCTATGCGCGCAAGCTGCACGAGCTGGTGCAGTGGATCAATATCTGCGACGGCAATATGCAGGAAGGCAGCTTCCGCTGCGACGTCAACGTCTCCGTGCGCCGCAAGGGAGAGGAAAAGCTGGGCACGCGCCGCGAGATCAAGAACCTTAATTCGTTCCGCTTCATGCAGCAGGCGATTGAATACGAAACCCGCTGGCAGATCGAGACGCTGGAGGACGGCGGCAAGATCGAGCAGGCGACTGTACTGTTCAATCCCGATACCGGCGAGACCCGCGCCATGCGCAGCAAGGAAGAAGCCAACGACTACCGCTATTTCCCCGATCCCGACCTGTTGCCGTTGGCGATCTCGGCGGAAGACATCGACGCCATCCGTGGTACCTTGCCCGAATTGCCATCCGCCATGAAGGCACGCTTCGAGCGCGACCACGGCTTGTCGGCCTACGATGCCTCTGCACTGACCGCCTCGCGCGGCGTGGCGGATTACTTCACTGCGGCATTGGCCGAGTTCGGCGGCGAAGCCAAGCTGGTGGCCAACTGGGTGATGGGCGGCGTGAGCGCCAAGCTGAACGAAGAAGGCCGCGAGATCGCCGATGCGCCGGTATCGCCGGCCCTGCTTGCTGGCTTGCTCAAGCGCATTGCCGACAACACCATCTCCAGCAAGATCGCCAAGGATGTATTCGAGGCGATGTGGGCAGGCGAAGGCGATGCGGACGCCATCATCGAGCGCAAGGGCCTGAAACAGGTGACTGATAGCGGCGCGATCGAGGCTATCGTGGACGAAGTGCTGGCCGCCAACGCCGCCATGGTCGAAGAGTTCCGCGCAGGCAAGGAAAAGGCGTTCAACGCCTTGGTGGGTCAAACCATGAAGGCTTCCAAGGGCAAGGCCAACCCAGCCCAGGTCAACGAAATCCTCAAGCGCAAGCTCGCAGGTTAACGCAATCTACTAGGTTAACCAATCTAATGTGCCGTGCTGGCGCCCTCGCCAGCCGGCACGCCCGTCTTCAATTCAATGAAACGCTTCTTGTCGTTTTCAAAGCGCAAGCGCATGGTTTCCATATGGTGTTTGCGCTCCGCGATTTGCTCATCTATCTTGCCGATGTCGAGCAGGGCGGCCTTGAAATCCTTTTTGAACTCTTTCGGCAACGGCTGGCCGCGCTTGATGTAGCTGGCTTCTGTGTTCTTGAGATCCTGCAGGCGCGCCGTGACGCTGAGCTTGCGCTGTTCCAGTCCTTCCAGCATGGCCTGGTCCATTTGCAGATTGCGGTCTCGCGCGAGGTCGATTTCGTGTTCCGAGCTGTAGACCGCTTGCAAGGTCCTGTCTCGCCTTGCCTGTTCGCTCTTTTTGCCGGGGGTTTCCGATGCTGTGCTGTTGCCCGTGTCGGTTTGCGGCGTGCCGCGGGGGCTGATACTGCTTTCCTTGCCCGAGTATTGGGGCGGCAGGGTGTCGCCATAATGGGTGGTGCCTTGCTCGTCCACCCACTTCATGATCTTGCCGCTGGGCTGCTTGGATTCCGTAGCCGCCCATACGGTACTGGCGTTTAGCGTCAATAGCAGGTATGCCATGACGTTCGCTGGCAGATGCGATCTGCGTAGCATGCCGTTCCTCCCTTTGGAATAATCGTGATTGTTTTGTGCCACTATCGCATGATTTCGTGCCGGATTATACCCTTTATCAAAATAAGGGAATTGTTCAGCCGGCGATCACGGACGTGATCCGTTGCCATTGCGCGAGCTTGTGCTCCTTCTTGATCGAGGCATTGGCGGGGCTGGTGGAAGGCAGCTTGTGGTAATGCAGGTGGGCGGGAATGGTCTGCCGTTTGAGCACGTGGCGGCGAAACGCCTGCTCGGCCTTGCTGCCGTTGAAGAAGATATGCCGGATATGCGGAAATTGCGTAAACAAGGCGCTGAAATCATTGGCAACGATGGAGGCTTCCTCGATGTCGCCGTCCAGGCTGCTGATGCGTATGCATTCCTTGAGTACATCCCATATGCCGATATGCTGCTGGTTCAGCAGCCTTAACCTTTCATGGTATCCGGTCTCGGGCGGAATGTTGAAGATATGGGCGATGAACGGCCAGAACAGGTTCTGCGGATGGGCGTAGTAAGCCTGCATTTCCAGGGAGCGCTTGCCGGGCATGGAGCCCAGTATCAATACCCGGCAACCTGGGGTGATGGCTGGAGGAAAGCTATGGACTAGCATGTGCCGCCGAGGCTTTTCTTAGAGCAGCTAACAAAACCCAGCGCAGCGGTCCTGGCTAGGCGCGCTGCCGCAGGCAGTACAAGTCGTACGGCAAGGCAGCGCAACAACGCCAGGAGCGTTTTGTTAGCCGCGCTTAATCTATTCGACACCATAAGCGCTGCGGTATGCGGCGATGGCGGGGCGGTAGGCCGCCAATTCGCTGTTTTGCTCCAGGTATTGGATCAGGGCGCGCAGGTTGGCAATGCTGATCACGGGCAGCTGATGTTGCTGCTCGACTTCCTGCACGGCTGATAGGGCGCCCAGGCCGCGCTCCTGGCGGTCTAGCGCAATCGCGACGCCGCACGGCGTGGCGCCGCTGGCGGTGATGATGTTGACCGATTCGCGTACCGAGGTGCCGGCCGAGATCACGTCATCGACAATCAGCACCCTGCCTTGCAGGGAAGCGCCTACAATAGTCCCTCCCTCGCCATGGTCCTTGGCTTCCTTGCGGTTGAAGGCATAAGGCACGTTGCGGCCTTGCCGCGCCAGTGCGATGACGATGCTGGCGGCCAGGGTGATGCCCTTGTAAGCCGGGCCGAACAGCATATCGAACTGCACGCCGGAGCGCACAATGGCGGCAGCATAGAATTCGCCCAGGCGCATCAGGCTTTCACCGTCGTTGAACAGGCCCGCGTTGAAGAAGTAGGGGCTGAGCCGACCGGCCTTTGTGGTGAACTCTCCGAAACGTAATACCTGCTTTTGGATGGCGAATTGGATAAAATCTTGCGTTGAATCTGACATGATGAGTGAAGAAAGGTTGTAGTGTTGCGTATTATATCCCTGAATCTCAATGGCATCCGTTCCGCTGCCAGCAAAGGCTTTTATCCGTGGATGCAGCAACAGCAGGCAGATATCGTCTGTTTGCAGGAACTGAAGGCGCAGGAAGCCGACATGACGGCGGAAATGCTGCAACCGGAAGGCTATTACGGCTATTTCCATTACGCCGACAAGAAAGGGTACAGCGGTGTGGGCATTTACTCGCGGCAGAAGGCCGATGCCGTGATCGTGGGGCTGGGGATGGCCGATATCGATAGCGAGGGCCGCTACCTGGAGGCGCGCTACGGCAATTTGAGCGTGGTGTCGCTTTACCTGCCTTCCGGTTCCAGCGGGGAAGAGCGGCAGTCATTCAAGTTCAGCGTCATGGAGCGTTTCATGCCGCACCTCGAGTCATTGATCCGGGATGGCCGCGATGTCGTCATCTGCGGCGACTGGAATATCGCCCACCAGGAGGCCGATCTCAAGAATTGGCGCGGCAACCGCAAGAACTCGGGCTTCCTGCCGGAAGAGCGCGCCTGGCTCACGGATTTGTTCGGCCGCATCGGCTGGGTGGACGTTTACCGCTTGCTGCATCCGGATACCACCGATGCCTGCTATACATGGTGGAGCAACCGCGGGCAGGCGTGGGCGAAGAATGTCGGTTGGCGCATCGATTACCAGGTGGCAACGCCGGCATTGGCTGCCCGGGCGGTCAGCGCCTCGATATACAAGGATGCGCGCTTCAGCGACCACGCGCCGCTTACCGTCGATTACCAATAGTGTTTGGTAGGTCAATCATTTGACAAGTCAGGATACATAATGATCAAGCAAGGCTGGGGGGCTACCCTCAAGGCCGTGGTGAGCGGGCGCATGCTGGTGGCACTGATGATGGGGTTCGCGTCGGGATTGCCTCTGCTCCTGACCGGTTCCACCATGCAGGCCTGGCTCAAGGAGTCTGGCGTGGACCTCGCCATGATAGGCGCAGCGGCGATGATAGGCCTGCCGTATACGCTCAAGTTCCTATGGGCGCCATTGTTCGACCGTTACACCATCCCGCTGTTCGGGCGGCGGCGCGGCTGGCTGGCCCTGAGTCAATTGGCGTTGGTGTTCGCCTTGCTTGCCTTGAGTATGAGCGACCCGGCCAGCAGTTTGTGGGGCGTGGCGGTTGCTGCCTTGCTGGTGACCTTTTTCTCGGCGTCGCAGGATATCGTCATCGATGCCTATCGCCGTGAAAGCTTGTCCGACCAGGAGCTGGGCCTGGGGTCCGCCATGTTCGTCAACGGCTACCGCGTCGGCATGCTGCTCGCTGGCGGTGGCGGCCTGATACTCGCCGACCTGCTGACGTTCCCCAAGATGTACCAGCTGATGGCCCTGTTCATGGGCTTGTGCATCCTGGTGACGCTATTCTCCCCTGAGCCCAGGGAAGCCGCAGGCAGCCCCCGCACCTTGCGCGAAGCTGTGGTGGAGCCGTTCCTGGAATTCTTCAAGCGGCCCGAGGCCATTACCATCCTTGCCTTCATCCTGCTCTACAAGCTGGGCGATACCCTGGCTTCGGCCATCAACGTGCCCTTCTATCTCGACCTGGGCTTCAGCAAGAGCGAGATCGGCGCTATCGCTAAATTGTTCGGCTTCTGGGCTACGCTGATAGGCGGCACCATGGGCGGCATCTGGATATTGCGCATCGGCCTATACCGCTCATTGTGGCTGTTCGGCTTCCTGCAAATGGCATCGACTTTCGGCTTTGTA
This sequence comes from Methylobacillus pratensis, assembly GCF_054072455.1. Classification (NCBI taxonomy): domain Bacteria; kingdom Pseudomonadati; phylum Pseudomonadota; class Betaproteobacteria; order Nitrosomonadales; family Methylophilaceae; genus Methylobacillus; species Methylobacillus pratensis. The sequence goes on along the minus strand of NZ_JBSUSR010000002.1, from coordinate 206,789 downwards.
CTGCTGGCGCAGGTGGGATACAACCTGCCCATGCTGACCGGTGTCATCGCTGTGGAGAACTTTACCGGCGGCCTGGGCACCGCTGCTTTCGTCGGCTTCATGGGCGCCATGACCGACAGGCGATTCACCGCCACCCAGTACGCCTTGCTTTCCAGCCTCATGGGCGTGCCGCGCGTGATTCTCTCCACGCCTACGGGATGGATGGCGGGAGAAATTGGCTGGACCATGTTCTTCCTCTTGTGCACCGTGCTTGCCATACCGGGCCTGCTCATGATCCGGCGCTTCAGGAGCTGGGAGCCGCATGCCTGAACTCAGCCTGTTCGCTGCCCTGCTGGTTGGCCTGTTGGGCGGTGGGCATTGTGCGGGAATGTGTGGCGGCATCGTGGGCGCCGTAAGCATGAGCATGCCTGGCAGCCGGCCGCAATGGCGCTTGCTGCTGGCCTACAATCTCGGGCGAATCGGCAGCTATGGCATTGCCGGTGTGATTGCTGGCGCGGTAGGCGCCAGCAGCTTCTTTCTGCAGCACCTCCTGCCGGTCGGCAAGGTGTTGTATGCATTAGCGAATATCATGCTGATTTTGCTGGGGCTTTACCTTGCCAATCTCTGGCATGGCGTGATCGCCCTGGAGCGAATTGGCGCGGTGTTATGGAAGCGGTTGCAGCCGTTCAGCAAGCGCTGGCTGCCGGTGCGCAACATTGCCCAAGCGGGCATGCTGGGCGCGATCTGGGGCTGGCTGCCGTGTGGGCTGGTCTATAGCGTGCTGATCGCCGCCCTGGCGACAGGTAGTCCAGAGCAGGGCGGGCTGCTGATGCTGGCTTTCGGGGTGGGAACATTGCCGACCCTGCTGGCAATGGGCATGGCGGCGGTGCGTCTCAAGGCTTGGTTACAGCGGTTGTGGATCCGGCGCGTCAGCGGCCTGGTGGTGCTGCTGTTTGGCGTGCTTGGCTTGGTGCGCCTCTGGTTTTGAGTCTGTAACCCAGGATTGGGATCAATAACTGATCGGCCAGCCGGCCTGCTCGAAACGGTAGATCGCCAGGCTGCCCAGCAGGTTGGGCATGAAGCTGACGGTGTCGCCTTCGTTGATGACGATGCGGTCGGTGATGCGGATATTCATCTTGGCGCACAGCGCCTCGAAGTCGTCGATGGTGCACAGGTGCAGGTTGGGCGTGTTGTACCACTGGTGCGGGATATTGTCCGACACCGGCATATGTCCGGCCATGAGCTGGATGCGGTGGCGCCAGTAGCCGAAATTGGGGAAGGTGATGATGCCTTGCTTGCCCACGCGCAGCATTTCGCGCAACACGCCTTCGGTATTGACCATCGCCTGCAGGGTCTGAGACAGGATGACGTAATCGAAGGACAAGGAGTCAAACCCTGCCAGTCCCGCCTCAAGGTCCATCTGGATCACATTCACGCCATGGTCGATGCAGGCCAGCACGTTATTGTCGTCCTTGTCCACGCCGTAGCCCTTGACTTCGAGCTTCTCGCGCAGGAACGACAATAGGGAGCCGTTGCCGCAACCCAGGTCCAGTACCTTGGATTGGGGTTGTATCCAATTTGCGATTAACGCAAAGTCGTGTCGATTTTCTGCTTCTCTCACAATTTCCGTTGTGCTCATGTGCTGGCTCCTGTATCGATTTTGGCGAGATAGGCGCGCAGAATCTGGTGGTAGTGCGGGTCGGGCATCAGGAATGCATCGTGCCCATGCGCGGCGGTGACTTCCGCATAGCTGACGCTCAATTCGTTATCCAGCAGGGCCTTGACGATCTCGCGCGAACGCGCCGGCGAGAAGCGCCAGTCACTGGTGAACGATACGACCAGGAAGTCCGCCTTGGCCTTGGCAAGCGCGAGGCTGAGGTCGCCGCCGTGCGTAAAGGCGGGGTCGAAGTAATCGAGCGCCTTGGTCATGCGCAGGTAGCTGTTGGCGTCGAACGCGGTGGCGAACTTGTCGCCTTGGTAGCGCAAGTAGGATTCCATTTCGAACTCCACCTCGAAGTTGTACTTCAGGCTGCCGTCGCGTAGTTTGCGGCCGAATTTCGCGCCCATTGCGTCATCGGAAAGATAAGTGATGTGGCCCAGCATGCGCGCGATGCGCAGGCCGCGGTTGGGCACTACGCTGTGTTCGTAATAGTCGCCGTTATAAAATTCCGGATCGGTCATGATGGCCTGGCGCGCGACTTCATTGAAGGCCAGGTTCTGCGCCGTGAGGTTGGGGGCGGAAGCGATCACCAGCGCATGGCGCACGCGCTCGGGGAAGTCCAGCGTCCATTGCATGGCCTGCATCCCGCCCAGGCTGCCGCCGACGACGGCGGCCAGTTGCCTAATGCCGAGCTGGTCGAGCAGCATGGCTTGCGACTTGACCCAGTCCTCCACCGTCAGCATGGGAAATTTCGAGCCCCAGGGCTTGCCGGTGGCCGGGTTGATGCTGGCAGGGCCGGTGCTGCCGTGGCATCCGCCCAGGTTGTTGAGCGCGATGACGAAGAACTTGTTGGTATCCAGCGGCCGGCCGGGGCCGATGAGGTTGTCCCACCAGCCGGGGTACTTGTCGTCTTCCTTGTGCTTGCCTGCCGCATGATGGTTGCCCGATAGCGCATGGCAGATCAGCACGGCATTGGATTTGCCGCTGTTCAATGTGCCATAGGTCTCGTAGACAATCTCGAACGAGGGTAGCGCTTCGCCGCTTTTCAGGATGAGCGGTTGCTGGAAATGGGCGGTTTGCGGGGCGACGATGCCGACGGATGAAGAATCTTGCATGGATGGGATTATACTATGGCTTATGTCAGACCATCATACCCCGCAAGCGGGTTCTGTGCTTGCCGCTTACCAGGGAATCTCGCCGCAAATCGGGCGGGAAGTTTACATCCATCCTGCGGTGGTGATCATTGGGGATGTGGTGCTGGGCGACCATGCCTCAGTCTGGCCGGGCACCGTGATCCGTGGCGACGTCAACCATATCCGCATCGGCGAGGGTAGCAATATCCAGGACGGCTCCATCCTCCATGTCAGCCATAAATCCAGCTGGGAGCCGGAAGGTTGCCCCTTGGTCGTGGGCGCCAATGTGACGGTGGGGCACAAGGTAATCTTGCATGGTTGCACGCTGGAAGACGAATGCCTGATCGGCATGGGCAGCATCGTCATGGATAAAGTTGTCGTACAAAAGCACGTATTGCTCGGCGCAGGCAGCCTGGTGCCGGAAGGCAAGGTGCTGGAAAGCGGATTCCTCTACCTGGGCAGTCCGGCGCGCAAGGTCAGGGCGCTGACGGAAAAGGAAATCGCCCATTTCATGTATTCGGCCCAGCATTACATGCGCCTGAAGCAGCATTACCTGATGGCTGCCGGCAATGCGCTGTAGACAGCAGTTCTGCCATCGCCTAAAGTAGCAAGCATTATGAATGCCTTCAATCTTCTGCTGATTCTGCGACTGTGGCGGCTACCTGCCATTGCCCGGCGCGTCGGATCATTGCATTGAGTTGTTGATCTTCAGATGGCGATGCGGGCCTTGTCCCGTTGTTGCTGTCTCTCCGTGATAAGGCCTGTGTTTTTGAATGTTTAGATACAGGTTTTCCTTATGCATCCATTTCTTGCAAAATTCTTTTCCTCGCGTCAGCAGGCGTTGGGCGTATTGTTTGCGCTGGTGTCGGCGATTGGTTTTTCCGCCAAGGCGATTTTCGTCAAGCTAGCCTATGTCGAGCCTGTCGATGCGGTGACGCTGCTGGCCTTGCGCATGGCATTTTCGGTGCCGTTCTTCATCGTTGCCATGTTTTACGGACAGGAAAAAGCAGCGGAGATGCAGCGGCGCGATTGGCTTGCGGTGCTGGTCCTGGGCTTCGTCGGATATTATCTTGCCAGCTTCCTGGACTTTCTCGGCCTGCAATACATCAGCGCCGGGCTGGAGCGCCTGATCCTGTTCCTCTACCCGACAATGGTGGTGCTCATCAGCGCGCTGGTGTTCCGCGAACGTATCGGCAGGACGGTGATGGTTGCACTCTTGCTGAGCTATGCCGGCATCGTGCTGGTGTTCGTGCATGATTTCAGCATGAACGGCGATGGCCTATTCCTGGGCGGCGCATTGGTGTTTGCCAGCGCGTTTGCCTATGCGGTCTACCTAGTCGGGGCCGGGCATACCATTGCCCGCATCGGGGCCATGCGCTTCACGTCGTATGCGATGACGGTGGCTTGCCTGGCCTGCATAGCCCAGTTCCTGTTGACGCATCCGCTGGATGCATTGCGGCAATCGGGCCGGGTTTATGTCTTGACGGCGAATATGGCGCTTTTTTCCACGGTATTGCCGGCATTTGCCCTGGCGGCCGCCATGAAGCGCATCGGTTCGATGCGGACCTCGATGATAGGCGCGTTGGGGCCGGTAGCGACGATTTACCTGGCATACGTCTTCCTCGGCGAGCAATTGTCGCTGATCCAGTTCCTGGGGTCGGTGCTGGTGCTGGTTGGGGTGATGATGATTAGTTTGCGGAAGAAGAAGTGATGGGACGACACGCTATCGTCATCATGGCTTGCAAAGTGTGCAAAGGATGATGGGGTGTTGGGGAAATAAAATGAAATATGTATTGGCTATCGTTGTCGCCCTGCTCGTTTTCCCGGTTGAGGCGGCCGGCTGGAAGGAGAGCGACGATATTGGCGCACTTTTCAAGAATGCCGGCATCAACGGCACATTTGTTCTTTATGATGTTGCCGATGATGCATATATTGGTTACAACCAGTCCAGGGCTGAGACGAGGTTTGTCCCGGCTTCAACCTTCAAGATTCCGAATGCGCTGATTGGGCTCTCGGTTGGCGCGGTGAAGGATGTGGATGAAGTCCTGCCTTACGGCGGCCAGCCCCAGTTTATGAAAGCGTGGGAAGAGGATATGGGCTTGAGAAAAGCCATTATCCTGTCCAATGTTCCGATTTATCAGCATCTCGCGCGGCGTATTGGACTTGAGCGCATGCGGGAAAACATCGTGAAAATGGATTATGGGAACCAGGAGATTGGTTCCCAGGTGGATCGTTTCTGGCTGGATGGCCCGCTCAAGGTCAGCGCGATAGAGCAGGCTCGGTTCCTTGCCAGGTTGGCTCAGGGCATATTGCCGTTCCCCGCACCGTTGCAGGCGAGCGTCAGGGAAATTATCCAGGTGGATCAGGGTAAGGACTGGGTGCTATATGGCAAAACCGGTTGGGAGAGTGCCCCTAATCCCGGAGTTGGATGGTGGGTGGGATGGGTGCATAAAAACAATCGTATTTACACATTCGCCTTGAATATGGATGTTCATAACGCCTCTGATGCAGACAAGCGAGTGGCGTTTGGCAGGAAAAGCCTTGCACTGTTGGGAATATTGTAAGCGCAGCGCAGGGCGCATTCGTTTGCAGACGTCTACGCGAGCTGTCCTAGCGTAACCCTTTCATGCCCTGCCAGATCAGTCGCGGTGTCGATATTGGTAAAACCATGGTGTTGCAGGATATTGCGTACCGCAGCGCCTTGCTGGTAGCCGTGTTCCAGCATGAGCCAACCGTTGGGGGTGAGATGGTCCGCGGCTTGTGCACTGATGATGCGGATGTCATCTAAGCCATCTGCACCGGAGGCCAGGGCGGTGACGGGTTCAAAGCGCAGGTCACCTTGCTGCAGGTGCGGGTCGGCGGTTTCGATATAGGGCGGATTGCTGACGATGAGGTCGAAGCGCTGGTCTTTCAGGGCGCTGAACCAGTCGCTGTGCAGTGCTGCGACATTGTGCGCGGATAATTGTCGGGCGTTCTCCCTGGCAATCGCGAGGGCGGCTTCCGAATAATCCACGATGGTGACCTTGGCGTGCGGCCGCTCGAGCGCCAGCGTGATGCCGATCGCCCCTGTGCCGGTGCCCAGGTCTAGAATTCCGCAGGCTTGGTTAACTGAGATGCGATCAAGGGCGGCTTCCACCAGGGTTTCGGTATCAGGCCGCGGGATCAAGGTGTCTGGCGTCACAATGAAATCCCGGCCGTAGAATTCGCGCCTGCCCAGGATATGGGCAACGGGCTCGCCCTTGATGCGCCGGGCGAGCAAGGATTCAAATCGTGCGCGAAGCGCGTCTGTTACGGCGTCGTCGCCATGCGCAATCAACCAGGCATAGTCGACGTTGCCAAGGCTGTGCTGCATGAGGGCGCGGATTTCTATGCGTGACTCAACCATATCCAGGCCGCCAGCTTGCTGCAGGCGGTTGGCGGCGCAGGACATGAGGTTCTTGAGCTTGGCCATGGTCTGGCTGTTAGCGGTGATGGCGCCAGAGGATGGCCACGATCACGATGTTGGCGGCAAATACCGCAAACCCAAGCCAGCTGAAATGCGCGAGCAATTCCAGTATCTCGAATGGCAGGTAAAGGCCCGCGCTGGCCATGCCGAGCACGACGGCCCAATGCCGGCCCAGCCATAGGCCGTAGGCTTCCAGCAGGCGGATGGCGGCATAGAACATGGCGCCGAATGCCAGGGCCATCAGCCTGGGCTCGGTGATATTGCCGGCCCAGTGCAACAGGATGCGTGGGTAATGGTTGGCAGGGTTGAGGTGCAGGTGGCGGACCAGGGTCTCCGCATACGCCTGCCAATCGGCGTTGACGAAGCGGAACAGGGCGAGCGAGGCGCCTAGCACCAATATCCCCTTGCTGGCCTCGAACAGGGCGATCGTGCGCAGGCTGGCGTTCATTCCGGTCTAGTTTTCCTCGCCCAGCGTGGCGAGCAGGTCGGCCTGGTGCTCCGCTGCCAGCGCATTGATCAGCTCGTCCATGTCGCCTTCGGTGATGGCGTCGATCTTGTACAGCGTCAGGTTGATGCGGTGGTCGGTGATGCGGCCTTGCGGATAATTGTAGGTGCGTATGCGCTCACTGCGGTCGCCCGAGCCGATCAGGCTGCGGCGCTCGCTGGCGATCTTCCTCTGCTGTTCGTCCACTTGCTTGGCCTTGATGCGCGCGGCAAGCACTTGCATCGCCTGGGCCTTGTTAGAATGCTGGCTACGGCCGTCCTGGCATTCCACCACAATGCCGGTAGGGAAGTGGGTGATGCGCACCGCGGAATCGGTCTTGTTGATGTGCTGGCCGCCCGCGCCCGAGGCGCGGAAGGTGTCGATACGGATGTCGGCAGGGTTGATGGTGACGTCGCTAACCTCGTCCACTTCCGGCAATACCGCCACGGTACAGGCGGAGGTGTGGATGCGGCCCTGGGTCTCGGTTTCCGGCACGCGTTGCACGCGGTGGCCGCCCGACTCGAACTTGAGTTTGGAGTAGGCGCCGAAGCCTTCGATCTTGGCGATGACTTCCTTGTAGCCGCCGACTTCGGACTCGCTGGCGGAGACGATTTCCACCTTCCAGCGCTGGCGTTCCGCGTAGCGTGAATACATGCGGAACAGATCGCCGGCGAACAGCGCGGATTCATCGCCGCCAGTGCCGGCGCGGATTTCCAGGAAGATGTTGCGTTCGTCGTTGGGGTCCTTGGGCAGCAGCAGCTTTTGCAGCTCCTGAGCAATATCCTCGAGCCTTTGCTTGCCGCTTTCCAGCTCTTCCTGCGCGAATTCCTTCATCTCCGGGTCGGAGAGCATGGCCTGGGCTTCCTTGATGTCGTTGCCGGCTTGCTCGTAGGCGCGGAATTGCTCGACGATAGGCGTGATCTCGGCGTGTTCGCGTGTGATCTTGCGATAGTTGTCGATGTCGTTGGTCGCATCCTCGCTCGACAGCAGGCGATTCAGTTCGTCCAAGCGCTCGCTCAAGGTGGCGAGCTTTTTAATCATTGAAGGTTTCATTGCTGGGAAAATTGGAACACTAAAGGTGAATGTCGGGGTTGGATTAATGATGGATCTGGTACAGCTGGCGCAGCATAGCTTCCAGTTGGTCGCGGTCTTCGCCGCTGACATTATTGAGCGCGTGGCTGGGGCCGTGCAGCAGTTTGTTGGTGAGCGCATTGCTCAATGCGTCCAGCACCTGCGCCGGGTCGTCCCCGCGGGCCAGTAGTTTGCGCGCTTTTTCCAGCTCGCTCAGGCGGTGGCGCTCTGCCTGCTCGCGCAATGCGCGGATGGTTGGCACCGCGCTGCGGGTTTTCAGCCATTGCATGAAGTTGTCCACACGCATGTCGATGATGGCCTCGGCTTCCGCCGCAGCTTCCTGGCGGTTCTCCATGCCCTCCTGCACCACTTGCGCGAGGTCGTCCACGGTGTAGAGGAACACGTCGTCGAGCTCGCCCGCTTCCGGTTCGATATCGCGCGGGACTGCCAAGTCCACCATGAACATTGGCTTATGCTTGCGGTTGCGGATCGCGCGCTCCACCATGCCCAGGCCCACGATGGGCAATTGGCTGGCAGTGGAAGTGATGACGATGTCGAATTCCGCGAGGCGGTCGGGCAAGTCGGCCAGCAGCATGCTGGTGCCGCCGATACTGGCAGCGAGCTCCTGGCCGCGCTCCAGCGTGCGGTTGGCCACCGTCAGCGACAAAGGCCGATGGGCGGCAAAGTGCTCGGCGCAGAGTTCTATCATCTCGCCTGCGCCAATGAACAGCACGTGCTGGTTGTTCAGCGCGCCGAAAATGCGCTGCGCAAGGCGAGTGCTGGCGGCAGCCAGCGATACCGAGTTGGCGCCGATATTGGTATTGGTGCGCACTTCCTTGGCAACCGAGAAAGTGCGCTGAAACAGCTTGTGCAGCAGTGTGCCAAGTGTGCCGGCATTTTCCGCGATTCGCACTGCCTGCTTCATCTGGCCCAGGATTTGGGCTTCGCCCAGCACCATGGAGTCGAGTCCGGAGGCTACGCGGAAGGCGTGCTTGACGGCGTCTTCCTGTGGCAGGGTATACATGTAGGGAGCAATGGTCTGCGGTTGCAACTGATGGTAACCGGCCAGCCATTCCAGGGCTTTTTGCGGGTTGTCGGTGTTGCAATAGAGTTCGGTGCGGTTGCAGGTAGACAGGATGGCGGCTTCGCGGATGCCGTAAGAGTTCAGGTCGCGCAGCGCGCCGCCGAGATGCTCGTTCTGGAAAGCGACGTTCTCACGTATGGAAACTGGTGCGGTCGTGTGATTAACGCCGACTGTAAATAAATGCATCCTGCAATTTTCCTGTATCGCGGCAACTTGAGCAACAATTTCAAGCAATTAAGCTAAGGTAATTGTGCGCGGCAGGCCGCTATCATACTCTCATTTGACGGCATTGAATGAAGCTGTTCATTAGCGGGCGAAATATTGGTGCCCGAATTTTCCTGTCGCCATGGTGCTGAAGCGCCTCGTATCCTAAGTATAAACCTGATTACAGTATGGATTTTGCAATAAGCGTTGCTGAGGCCGGGTGCGTTGACACATTTTCGGTTAAAATAAGGATTTTTTACGCTATACAACCTCAATATCATGGCTAAACCATTCAGAATTGCCCCTAGTATCCTTTCCGCCAACTTTGCCAAGCTGGGCCAGGAAATCACCGATGTGATCACTTCCGGCGCGGATATTGTCCACTTTGACGTGATGGACAACCATTATGTTCCCAACCTGACCATCGGCCCATTGGTCTGTGAGGCGATTCGTCCGATTACCGACGCCATCATCGACGTGCATCTGATGGTGAAGCCGGTGGATCGCATCATCCCCGATTTCGCCAAGGCGGGTGCCAACATCATCACTTTCCACCCCGAGGCTTCCGACCATATCGACCGCAGCCTGTCGCTGATCCGTGACCAGGGCTGTAAGTCCGGCCTGGTGTTCAATCCTGCCACCCCGCTGTCGTACCTGGACTACGTTATGGACAAGGTCGACATGGTGTTGCTGATGTCCGTGAACCCCGGCTTCGGCGGTCAGAAATTCATTCCCGGCACCCTGGACAAGCTGCGCGAAGCGCGTGCGCGTATCGATGCCTACACTGAGAAGACTGGCCGCGAAATCTGGCTGGAAATCGATGGCGGTGTGAACCCTGCCAATATCGCCGATATCGCCCGCGCCGGTGCCGATACGTTCGTGGCAGGCTCTGCCGTGTTCGGCGCAGGCAAGGATACCGATCCTAACCGTTACGACACTGTCATCAGCGCATTGCGTGCCGAGCTGGCCAAAGTATAGGCAGCATGCGCATGAACGCCCGAATCCTGAATTATCGCAGCAGCTGGCGATGGTGGCGCTGAAGTAGCCGCCTTGACCCATGAAGACTCATGGGCGCCACTCAATTAGAAAATCATCAGGATTCGGGAGTTTTTTCATGCTGCAAACCATCAGTCAACAGGAGTTTGATGCCCTGGCGAGCCAGGGTTACAACCGCATTCCCCTGGTCATCGAGACATACTCCGATCTCGACACGCCGCTTTCACTCTACCTCAAGCTGGCTAACCAGCCTTATTCCTACCTGCTCGAATCGGTGCAGGGCGGGGAGCGCTTCGGCCGCTACTCCATCATAGGTCTGCCTGCCCAGGTGCGCATAGAGGCGCACGGCCAGGCAGTCAAGGTGCTGGACCGCGACGCGGTGATCGAAGAGGTGCAAGATGTGAATCCGCTGGATTTCATCCAGGCCTACCAGGCCAGGTTCCGCATTCCTACCTACCAGGGGCTGCCGCGCTTTACCGGCGGCTTGGCGGGATACTTCGGCTACGACACCATCCGCTATATCGAGCGCCGCCTGGCGGGCAAAGCCAAGCAGGATGCGCTCGGCGTGCCTGATATTCTGCTCATGGTCTCGGAAGAGATTGCCGTGGTGGACAACCTTTCCGGCAAGCTGTATTTCATCGTGTATGCCGACCCGGCAAGCGAAAGCGCCTACACCAAGGGCATACGGCGCCTGAGCGCATTGGTGCAGCGCTTGCGCCAGCCGGTGGTTATTCCTGATGCCGCCGCCATGCCGGCAACCGAGGCCCATTCGGAGTTCGGCGAGGCGAGCTTCAAGGAGGCGGTGGCCAAGTCCAAGCAGTACATTTTTGATGGCGACATCATGCAGGTGGTGCTGTCGCAGCGCATGGCCAAGCCTTTCACGGCGCCACCGTTGTCGCTCTACCGTGCCTTGCGTAGCCTCAATCCCTCGCCCTATATGTTCTATTACGACATGGGGGACCACCATGTCGTCGGCGCTTCCCCGGAAATTCTGGTGCGCCTGGAGGACGACACGGTGACCTCGCGGCCGATTGCCGGTACGCGCCCCCGCGGCAAGACCCGCGAGGAGGATGTCGCCCTGGCGGAAGAATTGCTGGCCGATCCCAAGGAAATTGCCGAGCACGTGCAACTGATGGACCTGGGGCGCAACGACGTCGGCCGTGTTGCGCAAGTCGGCAGCGTCGCGGTGACGGACAAGATGGTGATCGAGCGTTATTCGCACGTGATGCATATCGTCTCGAATGTCGAGGGCAAGCTCAAGCCTGGCTTGCATGCCATCGACGTGCTCAAGGCGACCTTCCCTGCCGGCACCCTGAGCGGCGCGCCCAAGGTGCGCGCCATGGAAATTATCGATGAACTGGAACCGAGCAAGCGAGGCATTTATGGCGGCGCTGTCGGCTACCTCGGCTTCAATGGCGACATGGACCTGGCGATTGCCATCCGCACCGGCGTAATCAAGGATGGCATGCTGTATTCCCAGGCCGGAGCAGGCATCGTCGCCGATTCGGTGCCGGAAAACGAATGGATAGAAACCCAAAACAAGGCGCGTGCAGTATTGCGCGCAGCGGAGATCGTACAGGCAGGGCTCGATAACAAGGAGTAGGTATGGCGGCAGCTAACAGCCGGATCTTGCTCCGGCTTATCATTCTGGCACTCGGGTGTTTTGTCGTGGGCATGCTGGGTAGGGTACTGCCGTTCTCCGTCTTGCAGGCTAATCTCGTCTGGCTGCCCGCAGGTGTCGCGGTTGCCGCCATGCTTCGCTGGGGCATGGCCTATTGGCCTGCTGTTCTGGGGGCGCAGCTTGCACTGGCTTTCACGACCTACGACCCTGTTCCCGCCAATGCGCTCTTGATCGTCGCACTGCCGCTGGCCAATACCGTGACCTATGCCTTCACCGCGTGGATATTGCGGTTGAGCGGCTTCCATCACGGGCTGGACAGGATACGCGACATTCCCGTCATGGTCCTTAGCGTTGCTGCGGGGATGCTGGTATCGACCGTGGTCAATGTGGCGATTCTGCATCAGGCAAAGTTGGTCGATCTGCAAGGCGTTCTGCCGTCTTTGTTGTTCGGCTGGGTCGTCAATGTGCTCGGTATGTTATTGCTGCTGCCTTTGCTGTTGAATGTCACCTGGGCGGAAATCCAGAGTTTCTGGCAGCGGCGCGCGCGTTTCACCTTACTGGCCGTGGTCGCGGTGGCAGTGGAGTGGGCGATCTTCCAGCTGGCGCCGAATTATGCCGATCAATACATGTGGTTTGCTTTCCTGGTCCTGCCGCTGGTGGTGTTGATCTCCATGCGCATGGGCATCACCGGCGCCTCCATCGTGGTGCTGGCCTTGTCCATCGTGGCGATGGCATCGGCCCGGGTTGATTACCAGGCCGGGCTGGACTATGCGGGATATCAGCCGGTATGGGCGCTATGGGTGTTGATGAGCACGCTTTCCATCGTCGGCATGCTGATTGCCGCCCTGCAATCCTCGCGCGAGGTGACCGAAAAGGCATTGCGCAACAGCGAGACCAAGTTCAGGGCGGTGATCGAGAATGCCCAGGACGGGATTGTCAGCATTGACGAACAAGGCAGGCTGGTGGAATTCAATCATGCGGCAGAGGTCATGTTCGGCTACCGCCGTGAAGACGTGCTGGGCAAGATGCTGGCGGATACCTTGATCCCGCCTGCGATGCGCGAGGCGCACAGGCAGGGCCACCAGCGCTACCTGACTTCGGGCGTCAGCAAGATGCTTGACCGCAGGCTGGAACTCAGCGCCTTGCGTGCTGACGGCACCGAATTCCCGGTCGAGCTGACCATCACTTCGCTCAAGGAGCAGGGCGTGCCGCTCTTGACGGGATTCTTTCGCGACCTGACCGAGCGCCGCAAGGTCGAGTCCGAGATCCGCAACCTGGCTTTTTACGATGCGCTGACCAGCTTGCCGAACCGCCGTTTGCTGCTGGACAGGTTGCAGCAGGCGATTGCGGCAAGCGTCAGGCATGGCAAGCATGGCGCTGTGCTGTTTATCGATCTGGATAATTTCAAGGCGCTCAATGATTCGCGCGGACATGATGTCGGCGACTTGCTGCTGGTGGAAGTGGCGCGCCGCCTGCGCCAGTGCGTGCGCAACGAGGATACGGTAGCCCGGCTAGGCGGCGACGAGTTCGTGATCGTACTGGAGGACCTGAGCCTCAACCTGGAGCAGGCCATCGCGCAAACCAGGCAGGTCGCGCAAAAGGTCTTGGAGATCATCAATCATCCGTACGAGTTGGGCGAGATCGAGCATCACAATTCATCCAGCATCGGCATTGTCCTGTTCAATGGCAATTTCGTTACCATGGAGGAATTGCTCAAGCGTTCCGATACCGCCATGTACGAGGCCAAGGCGGCCGGGCGCAATACATTGCGTTTCTTCGATCCCGCCATGCAGGCTGCCCTGGAGAGACGGGTCGATATGGAGTTGCAGCTACGCCTGGCGATCGTGCAGAAGCAGCTTAGGCTGTTTTGCCAGGTGCAGGTGGATGCCGAGCGCAAGGTCTTCGGCGCGGAGGTCTTGCTGCGGTGGCAGCATCCAGAACATGGCCTGCTTTCCCCCAAGGAGTTCGTCGGCATTGCCGAGGACAGCGGGCTGATCGTGTCGATAGGCCACTGGGTGCTGTACAACGCCTGCCTGCAGCTTAAGGCCTGGGAGGACCGTCCGGGGTTCGATGGTTTGCAGCTTGCCGTGAATGTGAGCGCCCGCCAGTTCCGCCACGTCGATTTCGTCGACGAGGTCAGGAAAATCCTGCAGAGCACAGGGGCGGACCCCAGCCTGCTCAAGCTGGAACTGACGGAGAGCGTGGTGCTGGACAATATAGCGGATGCGGTTGCGAAGATGAACGCCTTGCGGGAGCTCGGGGTGCGATTCTCCATGGATGATTTCGGCACCGGGTATTCCTCGCTGGCTTATCTCAAGCGCCTGCCGCTCAGCCAAGTCAAGATCGACCGCTCATTCGTACGCGATATCGCCGAGGACGCCAGCGATGCGGCCATCGTGCAGGCCATCCTGGCGATGAGCAATACCCTGGGGCTGAAGGTGATTGCAGAAGGCGTGGAGACCGAGGTGCAGTTCGAATTGCTGCAAAGCTACGGCGGCCGGTTCTTCCAGGGATATTTGTTTGCCAAGCCCATGCTGATACAGGATTTTGAACAGCTGGTGCAGGACAAGGACTTTTTTTTATGATGAATTGCGCCCACAATAACAGGTTCGCCCGGGTGCAAGATGAAGGATGCACATTATGCTGTTGATGCTCGATAACTATGACTCGTTTACCTACAACCTCGTACAGTACCTTGGCGAGCTTGGGCAGGATGTGCAGGTCTACCGCAACGATGAGATCGACCTTGCGGGCGTGGCCGCGCTGAACCCCAGGCATATCGTCATTTCGCCCGGTCCCTGCACGCCTAACGAAGCCGGCATTTCCGTGCCGTTGATCCACGAGTTCGCGGGCAAGATCCCGATCCTCGGGGTGTGTCTCGGCCACCAGAGCATAGGCCAGGCCTTTGGCGGCAGGATCGTCCACGCCAAGCAGCTCATGCACGGCAAGACCTCCGAAATCCACCATGCCGACCTTGGCGTGTTCAAGGGCTTGCCCAATCCCTACACGGCAACGCGCTATCACTCGCTGGTGATCGAGCGCGAGTCGATTCCGGAGTGCCTGGAAATTACCGCCTGGACCGAAGATGGCGAGATCATGGGCGTGCGCCACAAAACCTTGCCGATCGAGGGCGTGCAATTCCACCCCGAGTCCATCCTCACTCAGTACGGACACGAGCTGCTGAACAATTTTCTGAAAGCGTATTGATGAGCATTACCCCCAAGATTGCCTTGCAACGGCTGATTGACCATACCGATTTCACGCATGAGGAAATGCTGGAGGTGATGCAGCAGATCATGGGCGGCGCCTTCACCACGATCCAGATTGCCGGCTTCCTTGCCGGCTTGCGCGTCAAGGGCGAAACTGTCACGGAGATTGCTGCAGCGGCGCAGGTGATGCGCGAGCTTTCCAGCAAGGTAGAGGTGGAGGACAGCAGCCACCTGATCGATACCTGCGGTACCGGCGGCGCGCCCAACAAGGCATTCAACGTGTCCACGGCGTCGGCCTTCGTGGCTGCCGGGGCGGGTGCGCGTATCGCCAAGCACGGCGGGCGCGCGGCTTCCTCCAAGAGCGGCTCCGCCGATGTGCTGGAGGCGCTAGGCGTCAACATCAGCCTCACGCCCGAGCAAGTGGCACGGTGCGTGAACGAGGCAGGGATCGGCTTCATGTTCGCTCCCAACCACCATGCGGCGATGAAGTACGCCGCGCCGGTGCGGCGCGAGCTCGGCGTGCGCACCATGTTCAACCTGCTGGGGCCGATGACCAATCCGGCAGGGGCCAAGCGCCAGGTGATGGGCGTATTCCATCGCGACCTGGTCAGCCTGCTGGCGCATACGTTGAAAAAGCTTGGCAGCGAGCATGTGATGGTGGTGCACAGCGCGGACGAAATGGATGAAATTTCTTTCTCCGCGGATACCTACGTTGCCGAGCTCAAGCATGGCGAGGTGAGCGAATATACGCTCAATCCTGCCCAGTTCGGCATGCCTTTGCATGACATCGACAGCATCCATGTGGAAAACGCCCAGCAGTCCAGCGAGATTATCCTCGGGGTGTTCTCCGGTGCGGGCGGACCGGCGCGCGACATCGTGCTGTTGAATGCGGGCGCCGCCATTTACGTGTCCGGCATTGCGGGCGACTTGCAGGACGGCATAGCGCGGGCTGCGGATTCGCTGGATTCCGGTGCGGCATTGAACAAGCTGCAGCAGCTCAAGGCGCTGAGCCAGGCGGCATGATGCGCCTAGAGCCTGTTCACGATCTTTTCATAGGGTGCGCATGGCTCCAGGACGCGTCCGATCAAGGCGCGGACCGCAGGCAATGCTCATTGCCTTGCCAAGGGCTGCAACGCAGAGCGGGAGCGTCTTGGAGCCATGCCCTTCGGGTTGTCCCGGCAGCGCAGCCGCTGCTGCGTTGCAAATCCTCGCCGGGCAATCAGCACGGCTTCGGTTTGCGCCTTGCATCGACTACACTGCCGGGGCAACGCGCCCTATGAAAAGATCGTGAACAGGCTCTTATGGCTGGTGGCTGCCATTGCAGTCGCCTATACCTTTTTCCATTTCACGCAGCCTGGGCAGCATGCTGTTCCCGCTGACGAGGTTCAGGCGGTATCGGCATCATCCCATGCTGC
Organism: Methylobacillus pratensis; assembly: GCF_054072455.1. Taxonomy (NCBI): domain Bacteria; kingdom Pseudomonadati; phylum Pseudomonadota; class Betaproteobacteria; order Nitrosomonadales; family Methylophilaceae; genus Methylobacillus; species Methylobacillus pratensis. The sequence goes on along the minus strand of NZ_JBSUSR010000002.1, from coordinate 190,488 downwards.
GGCAAACCAGCGCATGGCGCAGGCGTTCAGCCAGCGTGAGCATGGCGTGGCAATACAATCCGCGGGCGTCGTGAGCAAGGTTCTGCCGGATGACAATGACGGATCGCGCCACCAGCGCTTTATCCTTGAGCTGGACAACGGCATGACGGTGCTGGTGGCGCATAATATCGATCTTGCGCCCAGGCTGGATGGCCTCCGCGCTGGTGACGCCGTGGAATTCAACGGTGTTTATGAATGGAATGCCAAGGGCGGTGTCGTACATTGGACCCATCATGACCCTCGCGGCCAGCATGCGGAGGGATGGCTGCGCTATCAAGGCAGGATGTACCAATAGTCAGAAATGTAGTCAGGATTAACGAAAGCGATCGCAGGGCAATGTCAGACATACTCAATAAAATTCTGGAAGTGAAGCGGGCGGAAATCGATGCCGCGCAACAGCGCAAACCATTGGCCGAGATTGAGGCGGAAGCCTTGGCCCAGCCTGCGCCGCGCCCATTCCTCAGCGCAATTCAGGACAAGATCGCGGCAGGCAAGGCGGCCGTGATTGCGGAAATCAAGAAGGCCAGCCCTTCGAAGGGCGTGATCCGGGAAGATTTTCGTCCTGCCGAGATTGCCGCCAGTTACGCCGGCCATGGCGCTGCCTGCCTTTCCGTATTGACCGACGAGCAGTTCTTCCAGGGTAGTGCCGAATATCTCAAGGCAGCGCGCGCCGCCTGCGATATTCCCGTATTGCGCAAGGACTTCATGATAGATCCCTACCAGGTGTTCGAGGCACGCGCGATGGGCGCCGATTGCATCCTGCTGATCGCGGCAGCGCTTGACCTGCCCCGGATGCGTGAGCTGGAAACCATCGCCCACCGGCTCGGCATGAGCGTGCTGGTGGAAGTGCACAACGGCGAGGAACTGGAGCAGGCCTTGCAGCTAAAGACGCCGTTGCTGGGCATCAACAACCGCAACCTGCGCACGTTCGAGGTGACGCTGGACACGACATTGTCGCTGCTGCCCCGTATCCCTGCACGCAAGACCGTCGTCACCGAGTCGGGCATCTTTACTGCCGAGGACGTTGACTTGATGCGCCGCCATGAGGTGCATACCTTCCTCGTCGGCGAGGCGTTCATGCGCCAGCCTGATCCCGGCCTGGCGTTGGCCCAGGTATTCGCATAAGGAATTCGTATGACCGCATCATCACGCCAGTTTCTCGCCATTCGCCCACGCCGCATGCGGCGGGACGATTTCTCGCGCCGGCTGATGCGCGAGCATGTGCTTACTGCCAACGACCTGATCTACCCTGTATTCGTGCTGGAAGGGGAAAACCGGGTCGAGGAAGTCGCTTCCATGCCCGGCGTGCAACGTCAGAGCATAGACCGCCTGCTGGACACTGCCGGACAATGCGTGGCGCTGGGCATTCCCGCGCTGGCGCTGTTTCCCGTCGTCGACCAGCAATACAAGAGCCTGACCGCGGATGAGGCATGGAATCCCGACGGGTTGGTGCCGCGCACCGTGCGTGCGCTCAAGGCGGCATACCCGCAACTGGGCGTCATCACCGATGTCGCGCTCGACCCTTACACCACGCACGGGCAGGACGGCGTCATCGACGATACCGGCTATGTGCTCAACGACGAGACAGTGGCGATCCTGGTGAAGCAGGCGCTTTGCCATGCGCAGGCAGGGGCGGACGTGGTGGCACCCTCGGATATGATGGACGGCCGCATCGGTGCGATCCGCGACGCATTGGAAGAAGCCGGGCACATCCATACCCGCATTCTTGCCTATTCCGCCAAATACGCCTCCGCCTTTTATGGCCCTTTCCGCGATGCGGTGGGTTCTTCCGCCAACCTGGGCAAGGGCAACAAATACAATTACCAAATGGATCCCGGCAATTCGGACGAAGCCTTGCGCGAGGTAGCGCTCGACCTCGAGGAAGGCGCCGATATGGTCATGGTCAAGCCCGGCATGCCATACCTCGACATCGTACGCCTCGTAAAGCAGGAATTCGGCGTGCCGACCTATGCCTACCATGTGAGCGGCGAATATGCCATGCTCAAGGCCGCAGTGCAGAATGGCTGGCTGGATGAAAGGACCGTGGTACTGGAGGCCATGCTCGGCTTCAAACGCGCGGGGGCAGACGGCATCCTGACCTATTACGCCATGGATATTGCCCGCTGGCTGCGCGAGGCTTAGAACCGCTAACAAAATCCTTCTATCGTCGTTGCTCTTCCTTGCCGTACTAGTTTTGTACTGTCTGCGAAAGAGCGCCTAACCAGAATCGCTTCGCTGGCTTTTGTTAGCGACTCTTGATCGGGAATACATAGCAACTAGGCGCGTTTAATACGATTAAATCTCAGGATAAAGGCTCGCTCTGCTGTATCAGGCTGGCGAGCGCTTCGATATTGGCCCGGCTGGCGTTGCTGCCATTGACCGGGCTTTTTGTCGGCATGCGCATGTCGTCGACCTCGAACACGCTGAGCCTGATCAGCCCGTGCGGGCCTTCCAGGGTGAACACCGGTACCTTCTTGCGCTCCATGCTGCGGCGTTCGCTGATGCGGTAGGATTTCTCATCCGTGGCATAGGGGATTTGCTGGTTGAGCAGGAATATCTCGACTTCCTTCAGGCTGTCCGCGAACAGGTGGATATGCGTTTCTGCGTATTTTCCCGCCGTACCGTCCAGCACCGCGCCGGTCAGGTGCGGGTTGAAGCGTTCCAGCAACTGCATGACCAGCAATGCGTCCTTGCGTAGTTGCAGCAATGCTTCAGGCTGGTCGTCGCTATTGTAGATTTCGTGGTAAACGCGGATTTCTTCCTCGATCTCGCTATTGGTCGGCATGCATTGCGAGTCGGTGACGCCAAGCTGGCGGCTTGCCTTGCGCTTGGCGTGGGCGTAATCGGAGATGCCCTCTTCCGCCATCATGCGGGCAGCCAGCTGCGCAATCAGCTGGCGCAACTGGGATTGGCGATTGCTGCTGTCTTTTGCCATGGTGCAAACGCCCTTCTGAAAATTAAGCTGGCTGCCCGCATTCAGGGAATGCGGGTGCGCAGGATTCTAAAACAGTTGATCCGGCCTCGGCGGGGTATTGTCCTGCTTTTCCGTAGGCGGTGGCGAACCATGCCCGGGAATAGGGAAGCCGGGAATGATGGAGAAAATGGATTCCTCTGGCTCGGGCGGCGGAAATTCATGATAGAAATATTCCATGACGCCTTCGCCATCCCCCTTCGCCTGCATGCCCGTCGCCGGGTCGATGCGAATGGCGCTGACGCCGGCTGGCACTTCCGGTACCACCTCTGGCACGCCCTTGAGGGCGGAACTCATATAGTCGATCCAGATCGGCAGCGCCGCCTTGCCGCCGGTTTCCAGGCTGCCCAGTGACTTGGGCTTGTCATACCCCATCCAGGCGATCGCGACATGTTTCGGGCTGTAGCCTGCAAACCAGGCATCGATCTGGTTGTTGGTTGTGCCGGTTTTGCCTGCCAGGTCGGAGCGGCCCAGGCTGCGCGCGCGCGTGGCAGTGCCCAGGCGCACTACGTCCTGCAGCATGGAGTTCATGATGAAGGCGTTGCGGCCGTCAATCACGCGCGCGGCGCCCTTGCCTGCCAGCAACGGCTTGGATTGCTCCAGTACCTTGCCTCGGCTGTCGACGACCTTGTCGATGATATATGGCTTGACGCGATAACCCCCGTTGGCAAACACCGAGTAGGCCCCGGCCATCTGCCACGCGGTCACCGAGCCCGAGCCCAGCGCCATCGCGAGGTAGGGAGGGTGGTCCTTGGGCGAGAAGCCGAAACGGGTGATGTAATCCTGCGCGTAGTTGACGCCTATGCCTTCCAGGATGCGGATGGAGACCATGTTCTTGGACTTGGTCAATGCCGTGCGCATGCGCATCGGGCCTTCGTACTTGCGGTCGTAGTTCTTGGGCTCCCATGCCGAGCCGCTACCGGTTTCCCGTGCCGAGACCGAGATGGGCTCGTCTTCTATCATGCTGGCCGGGGTAAAGCCTTTCTCCAGCGATGCGGAGTAGATGAAGGGCTTGAAGCTGGAGCCGGGCTGGCGCCACGCCTGCGTCACGTGATTGAATTTGTTGCGGTTGAAGTCGAAGCCGCCGACCAGGGCCTTGACCGCGCCAGTTTCTGGGTCCATCGCCACCAAGGCCGCCTCTGCCTGCGGCAACTGCACGATATGCCAATTGTCGCCCTGGCGCATGATGCGGATGACGGCGCCTGGCTTGATGGTGCGTTTGGCCGCATCTTTCTCGGCAAGCTGCTTCTGCACAAATGCCAACCCGTCGCCGCTGATCTCGATATTGTTGCCGTCCTTGGCGTAGACGCTCACCACTTTGGGCGTGACCTTGGTCACGACGGCAGGCATCATGCCCTGGAAGCTTTCCAGGTCGTCCATGGCGTTATCCAGCCAGTTGCCGCTGCCTGCCTCGTTGGTGCCCGGCGCGACGGTCTTTTCCGGGCCGCGGTAGCCGTGGCGGCGGTCATAATCGATGATACCTTGCAGGATGGCGCGATTGGCGGCTTCCTGGTTGCTCTTGCGGATCGTGGTGTAGATCTTGAGGCCGCTGCTGTAGATGTCATCCTTGTAGCGCTCGTACATTGCCTGGCGCACGATTTCCGCGACATAGTCCGCAGAGAGGTCGCGCATCTTGCGCGACTTGCGGAAGCGGTGCGGCTCCTGCAGCGCTGCTTCGTATTGTTTCTGATCGATGAAGTGCAAATCCTTCATGCGGCGCAGCACGTAGCGCTGGCGCGCTTCTGCGCGCTTGGGGTTGGCGAAGGGGTTGTAGCGGGAAGGCGCCTTGGGCAAGCCGGCCAGCATGGCGACTTCCGCGATGCTGAGCTGGTCCAGCGGCTTGCCGTAATAAACTTGCGAGGCGGCCGCAAAGCCATACGAGCGGTGGCCCAGGTAGATCTGGTTGATGTAAAGCTCCAGGATCTGGTCCTTGGTCAGGTTGTGCTCTATCTTGATCGAGAGCAATGCCTCGCTGAGCTTGCGGGTGGCGGTCTTTTCGCTGGAGAGGAAGAAGTTGCGGGCAACCTGCATGGTGATGGTGCTGGCACCTTCCTTGAAACTGCCGGAAGTCACGTTGGAGATGGCGGCGCGCAGGATGCCCAGCGTATCGATACCGCCATGCTGGTAGAAGCGTTCGTCTTCGGCGGCGAGAATGGCTTGTTTCAATGCCTTCGGCGTCTCGTTGATGCCGATGAAGGCGCGGCGCTCCTCGCCGAATTCGCCTATCAGGTGGCCGTCCTCGGAATAGACGCGCATGGGAACCTTGGGCTTGTAGTCGGTCAAGGCTTCAAGGGAGGGGAGTTCGGGATAGATCAATGTGGCAGCCAGTGCCACCAGCGCAGTTGTCACCAATCCCAGGATAATGCCGGTGAGGATCAGGAACTGCCACCATTTTTTCGGGAGCATTGATTAGGGTTCAGTATTGGTAACAGACGCCGTTATTATAAGTGTCATTACCGTGATTTTAAAATCAAATAATCTGCTTTGACTTCACAGATGCTTGTTGCTAGCATCTAAAGTAAATTATTAGAAATAATTGTAAATAACCGTATTGGAAAGGGAATTTCGTTTGAAATTCGACTTTTTTTCAGAGCGCACACCGCCTCTGATAGGCGTGGACATCAGTTCCAGTTCGGTCAAGATGGTCGAGCTGACACAGGGGAACAAGGGAGCTTATCACTTGCAGGGGTATGCCATTGCCTCCATGGCAAGGGATGCGGTCGTGGATGGCAATATCGTCGGCCTAGACCTGGTGGCGGATGCGGTCAAGCGCGCCTGGAAGCTGCTGGCTTCCCGGGAAAAACGCGTTGCACTCGCTTTGCCGGCTACTGCCGTGATCACCAAGAAAGTCATCATGCAGGCCGGCATGCGCGAGGAGGATATGGAATTCCAGGTCGAGGCCGAGGCCAACCAATACATTCCTTTCCCGCTTGATGAAGTCAACATCGATTTCCAGGTACTGGGTCCGGCACCCAGCAGCGCCGATGAGGTCGAGGTGCTGATTGCCGCTTCACGCAAGGAAAAGATCGAGGATAGAGTCGCTGCGGCCGAGGGGGCGGGGCTCAAGGTGTTGATCGTCGATGTCGAGTCCTACGCGACCGAAGCGGCCTATGCGCTTGCGGCAACCGAGTTGCCTAAATCCGGCAAGGGACAAACCGTCATGGTGGTGGACGTAGGAAGCGCCATGACCCATGTGCACGTCTTCCATGATGGACAACTCGTGCACAGCCGTGAGCAAGCCTTCGGCGGCAACCAACTGACGCAGGAGATTCAGCGCCGTTTCGGCATTTCCAGCGAAGAGGCCGAGATTGCCAAACGCAACGGCGGGCTGCCGGAGAGTTACGAGAGCGAGGTGCTGCAGCCTTTCGTACAGTCGCTGGCACAGGAAGTGGTGCGCAGCCTGCAATTGTTCACCAATTCCACCCAGTACAATAAAGTGGACCATATCCTGTTCGCTGGGGGGTGCGCCGCCATTCCGGGCTTGGCAGCGCTGATCCAGGAAAAAACCCAGGCCAATACCCTGATCGCCAATCCGTTCAACCATATGTCCGTCAATCCGCGCCTCAAGCAATTGCAAGTCATTGCGGATGCGCCGGCGTTGATGATCGCCTGCGGCCTGGCCTTGCGGAGGTTCGACTAATGGTCAGGATCAACCTCCTCCCCCACCGCCAGATCCGCCGCGCCGAGCGGCAGCGCGAATTCAACCTCATGCTGGCATTTGCCGCTGCTGCCGGCGTTGCAATCGTATTCCTTGGCAGTACCATCCTGGGCAGCAAGCTGGATGAACAGACGAATCGCAATGCGCGGCTGGAAACAGCGAGTGCCAACCTCGACAAGCAGATCGAGGAAATCAAGGAGCTCAAGTCGCAAATCCGCAACGTGCTGGACCGCAAACAGATTGTGGAGAACCTGCAAGTCAACCGCAGCCAGTCGGTCATGATGCTGGATGAAATCAGCCGTCAGCTGCCCGAGGGTATGTACCTCAGGGCCTTGAAGCAACAAGGCCACTTGGTGACGCTGGAGGGCGTGGCGGATACCAATGCTCGCGTCGCCACCCTGGTGCGCAACCTTTCCGGTTCCGAGTGGCTGCAGTCGCCCAATCTTGTGGAAATCAAGTCCGCAACCGTAAATGGCATCAGGCAGAACAACTTTACGGTGAATGCCCAGCTAAAGGCGCCGCCATCACCTGAGGATGAGGTGTTAGGCGCGAAGAAGGGCGGTGCACAGTGAACCTGCAGGATTTCAACAATATCGACTTGAAAAATGCCGGCAGCCTGCCCTGGCCCGTCAAAGGTGTCTTGCTGGGCTTGCTGCTGGTGGTAATTGTGGTTGCCGGTTATTGGTTCTTCTGGAGCCCCGCGATGGAAGAGCTGGAGCAGGCGCGGGCGAAGGAAAACGAGCTGCGCGAAACCTTCCTTGCCAAGAAGCGGCAGGCAATCAACCTCGAAGCCTACAAGCAGCAAATGGTGGAAATCGAGCGCACGTTTGGCGCGCTGGTCAAGCAATTGCCCGACCGCTCACAGATGGACGGCCTGCTCACCGACATCAACCAGGCTGGTCTTGAGCGCGGTCTGGAATTCGAACTATTCAAGCCTGGCCAGGAGGTCATTGCGGATTTCTACGCCGAAATGCCGATCTCCATCAAGGTAACCGGTTCCTACCATGACCTTGGCGAGTTCGCAGGCGATATCGCAAGGCTGCCGCGTATCGTCACCTTGAACGATATCGTGATCAATACCGCAGGCAAGGACAGCAAGGACGGCCGACTGGTCATCGAGGCGGTGGCCCGCACTTACCGTTACCTAGACGCGAGTGAGATTGCCAGCAAGAAGCAGGCGGAAAAGAAAGAGGCGCGCAAATGAGCATGAATATTTGGCGTGAGCGCGGGCAATGCGTTCTTACTCTCATGTTATGCCTGTTGCTGAGCGCCTGCGGTGACGGACAGGGTGATGACCTGGACCGCTTCATCCGCGATGCCGGCAATGATATGCATGCGCGCGTGGATCCGTTGCCTGAGGTCAAGCCGTATACCGCTGCGACCTATAATGCCGACGGCATATTGAACGACCCGTTCAAGGCGCGCAAGATCGTCAGTTCGCGCAGCAGCCTGCAGCCCAACATGAACCGGCCGCGCGAGCCGCTGGAGGCTTTTCCGCTGGAAAGCCTAAAGTTTGTTGGCTCCTTGTCGAAGGAGAAGTTGAAGTACGCCCTGATCCTGACACCGGATAACCTGGTTCAGCAAATCAAGGTGGGCGGGTACATGGGGCAGAATTTTGGCATGGTGACCGAGATCAGCGAAGGCGGCGTGAAGCTCAAGGAAATCATACAGGACGAGTTAAGCGGTGACTGGGTAGAACGTATCTCCAGTATTGAGTTGCAGGATTGAGGGTGAACACATGAATATTATAAAGTGGGCCGCTGGGCTGTTTTTTCTGCTATTGATGCCGCTGTCGCAGGCGGCCGAGGAGCAGGCTGAGTTTGCCAATAAGATCGAGAAGATCGACTTTGTTGCCATGTCGGGAGGCAGGGTAGCGATACAGCTGCAGACAACTGCTCCATTGGCAAATCCGCCAGCCGGTTTCACACTCAACAATCCTTCACGCATTGCACTGGATTTCCCGGCCGTCGGCAATGGGCTCGGCAAGAATAATGTGCAGGCGGCGCAGGGCGTGCTCAAGGGCGTGAACCTAGCCCAGGCCAGGGATCGTACCCGCGTCGTGCTGAACCTTGCCAAGATGGTGGCGTACAACACCACCACCCAGGGACGTGAAACCACGATCATCCTGCAGGCAAATGAAGCGAGTGCTGCCAATAGCAATACCGTTGCCCGTTTTGCCGAGGCCAAGGCCGGGGAGAAGTTCCACACCTTGAACAATATTGATTTCATGCGTGGCAAGAATGGCGAAGGCCGCATTGTGGTCGATCTTTCCGACGCCTCTGCCGGGATCGATATCCGCCAGCAGGGCAAGACCGTAGTCGTGGATTTTCACAATACCGAGTTGCCGCAAAATCTCCAGCGCCGGCTCAATGTCATCAACTTCAATACCCCGGTCTTGTATGTCGATGCCATCAAGCAAGGGAATAACAGCCGCTTGGTCATCGAGCCCAAGGGGCTGTGGGAACAGTCGGCCTACCAGGCGGACAAGCGCTTCATCATCGATATCCGCCCTGTCGTGGAAGACCCGAACAAGTTGGTGCAGGGTTCCAAGCCCGGCTATGCGGGCGAGAAGCTGTCGCTGAATTTCCAGAATATCGACGTGCGTTCAGTATTGCAGGTGATCGCCGACTTCACCGGCCTCAACATCGTCACCAGCGATACCGTCACAGGCAACCTGACCCTGCGTCTCAAGGACGTGCCCTGGGACCAGGCGCTGGACATCATCATGTCCAGCAAGGGGCTGACCCAGCGCAAGACAGGCAACGTGATCTGGGTGGCGCCGTCTGACGAAGTGGCCGCCAAGGAAAAGCTCTTGCTCGAAGCCAGCCAGCAGATCGAGGAGCTGGAGCCGATGCGTACCGAAGTCTTCACACTGCGCTATCAAAAGGCCGAGAACTTCAAGAATATCATCAGCGACAGCAAGCAAAAGATCCTGTCCAAGCGCGGCAGCGCCGTGGTGGATGCACGTACCAATACGGTATTCGTGCAGGATACGGTCAAGCACCTGGAGGAAATCCAGAGCATCATCAACAAGATCGACATCCCGGTGAAGCAGGTGATGATTGAGTCGCGCCTGGTCATTGCGGATGAGAAATTCGGCCGCAGCCTGGGCGCGCGTTTCGGTGTGCAGAAGCAGCAGGCGAGCGGGGATACCCGTTACGGCTCCAGCGGTACCCTGGGAAATACCATCACCCAGCGTACCATAGACCCGACGACGGGCGTCATTACGGAAACCATCGCCAACCGGGTGGGTTCCTCCACCTTGGCTACCACTTCCATTCCTGGTACGGTCGGCGTGGGCGTGAGTGCCGATGGCGCGCAGGACTTGAACGTCAACCTCCCGGTTGCAAACGCTTTCGGTAACTTTGCCTTCAGCTTGTTCCGCCTGCCAGCAGGCTTCCTGCTCAATCTCGAGCTGTCTGCGCTGGAAACAGACCAGCGCGGCAAGATCGTTTCCAGTCCGCGTGTCACAACGGCCAACCAGCAAAAAGCTATTATTGAGCAGGGTACGCAGATTCCATATCAACAGTCGACCAGCAGCGGCGCTACTGCGGTGCAGTTCAAGAACGCCTCCCTGAGCCTGGAAGTCACGCCGCAGATTACACCTGACGAGAAGATCATCATGGACTTGGAAGTGAAAAAGGATAGGGTGGGTACGGTTTTTAACACTGTTCCCTCTATCGACACTCAGCGTGTACAGACCCAGGTGCTGGTAGCCAATGGTGAAACGGCTGTACTGGGCGGTATCTATGAGCAGACCGAGCGTAACGACGTGGACAAGGTGCCGTTCTTCGGCGACCTGCCCTTTATTGGCAATGTCTTCAAAAGGCGCGTCAAGCAAAGCGACAAGACCGAACTGCTGATCTTCATTACTCCCAAGGTCATGGACGAAAGCTTGTCGTTGCGTTAGCCATATCTGACAGTTAAGCCAGATTCCCTTAAAATGCTCGCTTGCGTATGGCGGGCATTTTTTATGGCAGCAAATATTTTCTTTGTCGGGTTGATGGGGGCGGGCAAAACCACCATAGGCCGCATTATTGCCAAGCATCTCAACAAGACTTTTTACGATAGCGATCATGAGATTGAGCGCCGTACCGGTGTCAGCATTCCTGTCATCTTCGAGTTGGAAAAGGAAGATGGCTTCCGCAAGCGGGAAGCCACGGTGATAGAAGAATTGAGCCAGATGCAGGATATTGTCCTGGCAACCGGGGGCGGAGCGGTTTTATTGCCTGAGAACCGCAAGCAGCTCATGGAAAATGGTACCGTGATTTATTTGCGCGCCAATGTGCACGAACTCTGGCAGCGCACCCGCAACGACAAGAACCGTCCGCTGCTGCAAAACGACAACCCGCGCAAGAGGCTGGAACAGTTGTTTGCCCAGCGTGATCCCTTGTACCGCGAAGTCGCCTCCATTATTGTAGATACCGGCGGACAGCCGGTGAATGCCATCGTCCACCAGATCGAACAGAAACTTTTATCTATATAACCATGCAAACTTTACACGTAGACTTGGGCGAGCGCTCCTATCCTATCCACATCGGCCGCGGCCTGCTAACCCAGCCAGAGCTGATTTTGCAGCACCTCAAGCGCAAGCAAGTGGCGATCGTCACCAATACCACAGTGGCGCCCTTGTATCTGGAAAAGCTGGCCCAGCCTTTGCGTGATGCCGGTGTCAAGGTCATTCCCATCGTGTTGCCGGATGGCGAGGCCTACAAGAATGCCGCCACGCTCAACCTGATTTATGATGCCTTGCTAGAAAACCGCTGCGAGCGCAGCACCACCGTCATTGCCCTGGGCGGCGGGGTGATTGGCGACTTGGCCGGCTATGCTGCAGCGACGTATTTGCGCGGCGTGCCTTTCATCCAGGTGCCGACAACCCTATTGTCCCAGGTGGATTCCTCTGTCGGCGGCAAGACCGGCATCAACCACCCGCTTGGCAAGAATATGATCGGCGCGTTTTACCAACCGCAAGTGGTGCTGGCCGATATCGATACATTGTCCACATTGCCCGAGCGTGAGCTATCAGCTGGCCTTGCCGAGGTGATCAAATATGGCTTGATCCGCGACGAACCATTCTTCACATGGCAGGAAGCCAACATGCAGAAGCTCCTCGCGCTGGAGACGGAAGCCATGAGCTATGCCATCTACCGCTCATGCGAAAACAAGGCGGAAGTGGTGGCGGCCGACGAGCGCGAGTCTGGCGAGCGGGCCTTGCTCAACCTGGGCCATACCTTTGGCCATGCCATCGAAAATGCCATGGGCTATGGCGTTTGGCTGCATGGTGAGGCTGTGGCGGCAGGCACCATCTTGGCTGCTGATCTTTCATATCGTCTGGGGTGGCTCAATGACGGGGACATCGACCGCATTAAAGCCATCTTCAAGGAGGCCAGGCTACCGATAGAGGCGCCGGCGCTGGGTGTGGAACGCTATCTCGACTTGATGGGGCTGGATAAGAAAGTCGTTGACGGCCAGATTCGCCTCGTGTTGCAGCAAGGCATCGGCAAATCGCTGGTAACCAGCGACTATGATGCCAGCCTATTGAAAGAAACCCTGGCGATCGCTGCATGATCGGATTGGCGCCCTATGCCGCCGACCCGGCCTTGACCAAAGGGCGGGTCCATGAAGAGCCGGCGCCGGCAACACGCAACCATTTCCAGCGCGACCGGGACCGTATCATCCACTCAGGTGCATTCCGCCGGCTGGAATACAAAACCCAGGTGTTCATCAACCATGAAGGCGACCTGTTCCGCACCCGCCTGACCCATAGCCTTGAAGTCGCGCAGATAGGCCGCGCGATTGCACGCAACCTCAACCTGCACGAAGACCTGATCGAGGCGGTGGCGCTTGCGCATGACCTGGGACATACGCCATTCGGCCATGCCGGGCAGGACCAGCTCAACGATTGCATGCGCGAATATGGCGGGTTTGAGCATAACCTGCAGTCATTACGTGTCGTGGACCATCTGGAATTGCGCTACGCCGAGTTCGACGGCCTTAACCTGACGTTCGAGGTGCGCGAAGGCATACTCAAGCATTGTTCCCTGCCCAACGCAAGGCTGCTCGGTGAACTAGGGGAGCGCTTTATCAAAAAGCAGCAGCCCTCACTTGAGGCGCAAGTGGCGAACCTGGCCGACGAGATTGCCTATAACAACCATGATGTCGACGATGGTTTGCGCTCCGGCCTGATCACAATGCAACAGCTTGCCGAGGTACGGCTATTTGCCGAGCAGTTTTCCCTGGTGCAGCGGCAATATCCCGCGTTGGCCGGCCGCCGCCTGATCCATGAAACCGTCAGGCGCATGATCCATATCCTTGTGACGGATTTATGCGAGCAAAGCCGCAGGAATATCGCAGACCATGCCCCCAAGACACTGGGCGATGTCCGGGCGCTTCCGCCGTTGATCGGCTTCAGTCCGGCCATCGACGAGCAGCAGCTTGAGTTGAAGCGCTTTCTCAGGGCCAACCTCTACCGGCATTACCGCGTCAACCGCATGACTTCCAAGGCCAGACGCATCATTGCGGAGTTATTCAACGCCTTTCTATCAGATCCCACCCTGCTGCCTGATGAGTACCAGGTTGCAGATGGCGAGGCACAGCCGCGGGTGATTGCGGACTACATTGCGGGCATGACGGACCGTTACGCGATCCGGGAACACCAGCGGCTCTTCTCCATTTCTGAATAAAAGCTTTAGCATTCTTTTCTAACTGTTTAGCAGGGAAGCGCTTTTTTCATCAAAGATTGGTTGTGGCATTAATCTGTTGCGTAATTGCAACACAATCCCCAGCTCAGCATAAAAAAACCACAAGATTGCTTGCAGCCCCTGAATCGCCTTTGGCATACTGCCCATAACTTCTTTAACAAGAAGTAGGCGAAATACTCTCGAAGCGGTGGTTAAAAAACTGCACGAGAGCAAACTAAAACGCATTAGGAGATATACATGAACAAGAAACTAGGCTTGGCAGTTGCCGGCGCTGTAATGGCGTTTGGCGCTTCCGCTGCAAACGCAGGTATCATCATCCCAGCAGGTGACTGGACCATCGATATCGGTGGTAACGTCAATGCTTACTACACTAACACTCGTTACAGTGGTGATCTTTTTGCTGGTAATGCGCGTAGCAACCAAGTTCAAACAGGTCTTTTGCCATCTGCTCTGGGTATCGGTGGTAAGACCCGTCAGAACGACCTGGATATCGCATTCCAGTTCACATTCTTCACTGGTACTAACTCCAGTGACGGTGTTCGTCAGAGTTCTGCTGGCGATTACAACAGTATCAACATTCGTCAATCTTACTTGACCTTTGGTGATGCTTCCTGGGGTACTATCAAGGCTGGTCGTGACCTCGGCCTGTTCGGTTCCGACGCTATCCTCTCCGACATGACCCTGTTGGGCGTTGGTGTTGGCGCTGGTAACCCTGGCAACTCCACACTGGGCCGTATCGGTTCCGGTTATGTGTACGCTGACTGGATCGGTCAAATTCAATATGCATCTCCTAACTGGAATGGCTTTAGCTTTGCTGTAGCTGCTCGTGAAGGTCTGCGTAATGTTGATACTATCACTGCTGATGACAAGACTCAGCTCGGTTATGATGGTAAGTTGAGCTACGAATGGACTGGTGACTTTTCCGGTAAAGTTTGGGCTGGTTTCCTTACTCAAAAGCATGAAAGTGCTGTTGTAGGTGACTACCGCTCCCGTGGTTATGAATTGGGCGGTAAAATCAATGTAGCAGACTTCGGTTTGGTTGGTTACTACTACGACGGTAAGGGCCTTGATGGTCAAACCGGTGGTGTAGTTGGTGGCCTGCAATTCCGTAGCCCAACTAAGACTGACGACAAGGGTGGTTATGTTCAAGCAACATACAAGCTGCCAGGCGTTGGTACCAAGCTGGGTGTTTCCTACGGTATTTCCAAGTCTGATGATGGTATCTACCAAGGTACTGCAGCCGATTTCGAGAACAAGTCCTGGATTGTTGGTGCTTACCATCCTCTGACCAAGAGCCTGAACCTGGTTGCAGAATACGCACACCAAAAGGTTGAAGTTGATCAAGCTGCTGGTAACACAGATGGCAAGGCCAAGACTATCAGCTTGGGCGCGATCTTGTTCTTCTAGGATTTAAATCGCAAGATTTAGCTTAGAAAGCAATCGTAAAAACGGCACCTTCGGGTGCCGTTTTTTATTTGCAATATCTGGCAGGGTCTTTATACTGATAACACCATGTTAATCATAGATTTCAATAAGTCCATCAAAAGGGCATTTGCTTTTGGCTTTGCGAAAGGGCTATCTGCGCCTTTGATGTTGCATGGACATTTTAAGGCCCCAGATATTCATACGGTAGAGCTTTTGGAGATTCCTGCTATTTCCACTGCGAAAGCAATCAAAAGCGATTGGGAAGCCGTAGGGATGGATATCCAGTCATCCGCACAGCAATATGGCCAGACCACCTCGCAAAAGTAATCCTTCCCAAGACCATCAACAAGACCATTTGGTCGCGCAGCACACCTCGTTTGAAGGCCCGGTGCCTCATCCAACAATCTTGCAAGGATATGAAGATATTTTGCCGGGTGCTGCCGAGCGCATTCTTGTGATGGCTGAAAACCAAAGTCAGCATAGAATTGAGCAAGAGAAAAAGGTGCTAGACGCGAATGAAAAGATAAGGCTCATGCAAGCCGAGATTAATCGTTCGCAGGTTCGATGGGTGGGAGTGAGTGATTTTGTAGGGCAGTTATTTGGTTTAGTCGTCAGTCTGGCGTGTGTGGGTGGTGGCGTGTGGTTGGTTTATTTGGAGCATGATTGGGCAGGTGCTGCTTTGTTCTCCATTCCGATTGCGGGCATCATTAAAGCATTTAAGCAAAAAGGATGACTTGATTAGATAGTTTAAGCGCGGTGCGTTCTTGCCCCAGGAGGTCTCGTCTTGCCCTGGAAAGCGCGATAGCTTTGTCGATTCTATCTAGCTGCCATTTGATGATGCTGTCATTCTATTTCGAAGGGGCGCTTTTCGTTTCTTTTTCTTTTCCCGCGAAGAGCCGTGTATGCAAATTCATGATATCCCCTATCATGCCGGAACTTGATCCGGCATCTTGATAGCGCTGCTCTCTATTGATGTTGAGTTGTGATAACTTTTTGCTACTCTGCGATCACAGTTTAAAAAAGCATAGGAGTCAATGATATGAAGCCTTCAGAAGCCTTGAATAAGCATCGTATCGCTATTCGCCAGGTGGTCGAGGCGAGTCGAGCACAAAATCCCAGGGTATTTGGCTCCGTGCTGCATGGCAAGGACGGAGCTGCCAGCGACCTTGATCTATTGGTTGATACCTTACACGAGACAACATTATTTGATTTGGGAGGTTTGCAAGAGGATTTGGAGGCCTTGCTTGGCATTCAGGTTGATCTTCTAACTCCGGCAGACATCTCGGCTAAATTTCTGGATAAGGTGCTTGCAGAAGCACAGCCGGTATGAATGAGAGCCGCTTGTCGGATTATCTTGAGCACATCTATCAGGCGGCAGTGGATGCGGTAATTTTGTTGATGGATTGGATAAGCACGATTTTCTGGCAGATAAGTGAGCCCAACAAGCTGGAATCATGAGTTTTGTGATTATTGGTGAGGCGGCGGCGAAGGTGATGGGTACTAATGCCGAGTTTGTTGAACAGCATCCCGAAGTTCCTTGGAGAAATATGCGTGGTATGCGTAACCGGATTGCTCATGGTTACTTTGATATTGACCTGGATGTCGTGTGGCAGACTGTTCAACGTAATATTCCAGATTTGGTGAGGCAAATTGGCCTGCTCAGGAAAAGTCTTTGATTTCCTTGGATGGATTCTCGGATACGTTCACATTAAAAAACGGCACCTTCGGGTGCCGTTTTTATTGCCTGTCATCTGCGCAAGCTTTGATTTATCGCTTTTGTTCAGTCTTTCCAAATTTGTGACGAGAAGAAATTGAATAGGAAAAAGATTAAATATATTGGTCCGGATATATTTTATTGATTTTTCGTCAATATATATAAAAATATATTTGATCTAATATTTTTTATATTTTACTCCGTATTTACGCTAGAATATATTTGGTCAGATATATTTTTGGTGAATATTGATGAAAATCCAGATAACGACCATGGCGGAACTTGGTGAGGTGATTCGTGCTACGCGCAAGGCCAATAACATCCGGCTCGATGATATGGCCGGTATGGCTGGGGTCGGGCCTGTGTTCGTGGGGGATGTCGAGTACGGCAAGGAAACCGTCCAAATGGGGCGTGTGTTGCAACTCTTACGTGAGCTGGGCCTCAAGCTCACGGTGGATGTTCCCTTATCTACCGAGCCGTATCTGCAGAAAATACGTCAGCAAGGCGGTCTGGTTCGGCCAAGCAAGCGTAAAGCTCAACGGAGCATCAAGGAATGAGGCGTTCCCTGCGTGCTTATATCAATGGGGCTCACGTCGGCACCTTGAGTGCTGAAAATAATATTTGGCGGTTTGAGTATACGCAGGCTTGGACAGCCGCCGAAGATGGGTATGACTTATCCCCGGCACTGCCACGCGCGGATGCTGCGGGTCGGCCGATGTTGCACGTTGACGGCAGTTCCACCCGGTCAGTGCAATGGTATTTCGATAATCTGCTGCCTGAAGAGGCATTGCGCACTGTATTGGCTGGCCAGGCTGAGGTGGAGGAGGGGGATGCTTTCGGCCTGTTGGCCTATTATGGACAAGAGTCCGCAGGGTCGCTGACCTTGCTGCGCGAAGGTGAGCAAGTGGTCGCGGCTGGGATGCGGCCATTGTCATTGCAAGCATTGTCTGATCGCATCAAGGCGATGCCAAAAGTGCCGCTGAGTGCTAGTTCACCGAAACATATGTCATTGGCAGGTGCGCAGCACAAACTGGCTGTCATCTACAAGGGGGGCGAGCTTTTTGAGCCGGATGGCCCCACTGCATCAACGCATATTCTCAAACCGCAGCACCCTGAAAAAGATGCGTATCCATCTAGTGTCGTCAACGAGTATTTGACCATGCGCGTCGCGCGCGAGGTGGGGTTGAATGTCCCACAAGTGCACCGTGTGTTTTGCCCGGAACCGGTTTACCTGATTGAGCGGTTTGACCGGGTTGCAAACGCTGATGGCGGCGTTGACCGGTTGCACGTGATTGATGGTTGCCAACTGCTTAATATTGACCGTGTGTTCAAATATTCATCGGCCAGCGTCGAGCAACTGGCGCAACTGGTTGGCTTGCTTCAGGTGCCAGCCGCTGGGCGCCAATGGTTTTTTGACTGGCTGGTATTCAATATCCTGATGGGCAACGGTGATAACCATCTCAAGAACGTGTCATTCATGGTTTCCCACGCCGGGATTGTCATTTCACCTTGCTACGACCTGTTATGTACTGCTGCTTACGATACAAAAGCGGTTGATCGTGATTTTGGGGAATGGCCAAAAACAAAGTTTGCGCTCTCTCTGAATTCTGAAGTGAGGTGTTTTTCGGATATCACCCGGGATGTTGTCATCGCTGCTGGTACTGCTCTGGGCTTGGGGCGCCTGACAGCAAAGCGCAGACTGGACTACTTTATTCGAAAAGTGCCGCTTGCCGTCAACAAGGTGCGCAGGGAAATACTTGACGAGAATTCACAGCAAATCGAAGAAGTCCAATGGAGATTAGAGAAGGACTCGCGTATGCTGGGCATTATCGAGAACACTATCGTGAGCACAATGATCAAACAGCTTCGAGAAGTGTCTAGTTCATAATGCCAATTGTATTTGAACCCCGGATTCGCGGTATCTGCAACTGCTATCCCGGCCTTGCGCCGGGTTTCTGCGAGTAAGCAGGATGTTGCGAGGTGCCGGATAAAATCCGGCATCCCGCGGGAGCAGTAGCCAATTTATTCGTCTATCCCCAATTCCTGGATTTTACGAGTGAGTGTGTTGCGCCCCATGCCGAGTTGGGTGGCGGCCTCAATACGGCGTCCGCCAGTGTGTTGCAGCGCCTTGGTGATCAGGATGCGCTCGAATTGTTGGGTGCGGCTATCGAGGATATCGTGCTCGCCACGGTTGAGGGCATCCGTGACTTCCGATGCGAGCGCGTTTTGCCATGAGGTGGCGCTGGTGGGTTTGGCTGCATCTTCCTTGAGCTCGGGCGGCAGGTCGGCAATATCGATGTTTTGGCCAGGCGCCATGACGGTGAGCCAGTGACATACGTTTTCCAATTGGCGCACATTGCCGCTCCAGCTCAGTGTGCCGAGATAACGCAAGGCTGCGGTGGATGGCTGCTTGGCTTCGACGCCCAGCTCGCGGGCGCTATGCTGCAAGAAATGCTTGACCAGCAAGGGGATGTCTTCGCGGCGTTCGCGCAGCGGCGGCAGGCGCAGGCGGATGACATTGAGCCGGTGGAATAAATCCTCGCGGAACAGCCCGAGCTTGACCCTTTCTTCCAAGTCTTGGTGTGTCGCGGCAATGATGCGCACATTGACCTTGACTGGCTGGTGGCCGCCTACGCGGTAGAACTGGCCGTCGCATAGTACGCGCAGCAAGCGCGTCTGCAGGTCGGAGGGCATGTCGCCGATTTCGTCGAGGAACAAGGTGCCGCCGTCGGCCTGTTCGAAGCGTCCGCGCCTTGCGGCTTGTGCTCCGGTAAATGCGCCGCGTTCATGACCGAACAATTCGGACTCGAGCAGATCCTTGGGGATGGCCGCAGTATTGATCGCAATGAATGGCTTGTCGAAACGCGGGCTGTGGCGGTGCAGTGCGCTTGCCACCAATTCCTTGCCGGTACCGGATTCTCCATTGATCAAGACGGTGGAGTGCGAGCGGCTCAAGCGGCCGATGGCGCGAAAGACTTCCTGCATGGCAGGCGCCTGGCCGATGATTTCCGGCGTTTCTTCTTGAATCACGACTTCCGTGGCCTGGCGCATGCTCTCATCGACGGCACGGCGGATGATTTCAATGGCCTGGTCTACGTCGAAAGGCTTGGCTAGGTACTCGAATGCACCGCCTTGAAAGGCGGCAACCGCACTTTCCAAATCGGAGTAGGCCGTCATGATGATGACGGGAATATCTGGATGTCTTTGCTTCACTTCGTGGAGAAAGTCCAGGCCGGAGCCATTGGGCATGCGGATGTCGCTGACAATGACTTGCGGCTCTTCCCTGTTGAGGGCATTCAGGGCTTCTGGTACGGATGCGAAAGTCTTGAAATCCATGTCTGTGCGGGCCAGGGCTTTTTCGAATACCCAGCGTATGGATTTGTCGTCGTCTATGATCCAGATCGGTTTCATGATGGTTACCTGTGTAGTCTGTCTTGGTATTAAAAGTAATTGTTATTGTGTGAATCTATTGTCTTGCAATGTAAGACTTCATCGCCGTGCTTTCAATTGGCAGCAATATGGTGAAGCTGGTGTGGCCAGGCTCGCTTTCACACTCGATCATGCCGTGGTGCTGGGTGATGAAGGTCTGGGCCAAGGTCAGGCCGAGGCCTGTGCCGCCATCGCGGCCTGATACCAACGGATAGAAAATACGTTCGCGGATGTCAGGCGGGATGCCGGGGCCGTTGTCGATGATCTGCAGCTTGATGGCGACCCGGTAGCGTTTCTTTGCCAATGTGACTTGGCGGGCGGCACGGGTGCGCAGGACGATCTCCGGCGCTTCCGCCCCGGGGTTGTTCTGCATGGCTTGCACGGCGTTGCGGGCAATGTTCAGGACCGCCTGGATGAGTTTCTCGCGATCCCCGATCAGTTCCGGCAGGCTGGTGTCGTAATCCCTGCGGATATGGATGCCGCGGGGCGACTCAGCCAGCAGCAGGCTGCGCACGCGCTCCAGTACTTCGTGGATATTGGTAGGCTCGTATTTCGGTACGCGGTGCGGTACCAGCAGCCTGTCCATCAGCAATTGCAGCCGGTCGGCTTCCTTGATGATGACCTGGGTGTATTCGCGCAGGCTGACTTGTGGCAATTCGTGTTCCAGCAATTGCGCCGCGCCGCGCAGCCCGCCTAGCGGGTTGCGGATTTCATGGGCCAGGTTGCGCAAGAGCTCGGCATTAGCTTGTTGCTGGATGAGCATGCGCTCTTCACGCGCGATGCGAAGCTGTTGATCCATATGCTGGAACTCGAGTACCAGGCAGGCCGGCGCCAGTTCCACCGGCGTTACCGTGCAGGTGACGGCGAAAGATTGCTGGCGCAGCGTGGTGATCGGGAACTCGTGCTCGCGGAATGGGCTATGGTGCTTGATCGCATGTTCCATGGCCGAGTCGAGGATGTCGCAACCGGGAAATACGTGTGACACAGGCAAGCCTGCGATTTGCTTGGCACTGATGGCAAACAGCACTTCGGCACCTGGGTTTGCATAGACGACGCGACGTTGTTTGTCGAGCAGGATAACCGCAGTCGATAGATGTTCCAAGCCTGCGAATGAGGGGGGGATTTTATGTTCCATGGCTTGTGTTAAGCAAAAGCCAGGCCAATTGCTTTAACTGAGCCGAAGCCTTTTATTTAAAAGCTTCCAGCTCTTTTTGCAAAAGCTGCACATTACGTTCATGTGCATCGACGTCGGCCTGCAATCGCTGCATTTTTTCCTCAAATTTTGCGACGTTGCGATAAGTTTTTCCGTTGGCGCCACGGTATACCTCAGGTTTGGACTCGCCTTCGGCATAGGCTTTCTTGGCTTCTTCCAAAGCCGCTTTTTCTGCTTCCAGCTCCTCCAGCAGGATCTTCTTGCGTTGATCGTCACGCTTTTTCTGCGTTTGGCTGTCGACGCGCGGGAAGTTGCTGGGCGTCGCCTGAGGCTTGGATTTGGGAGCTGGTGTCGCAGCTGGGGGCGGCGGGTCTATCTCCAGCTTGATGGCCCCTTTGCTGGGGACGTTGGAGTAGGTGACATGGCCGTTCTCATCGACGCTTTTATAGATTTCGGCATGGGCGCTGCCACAAGTGACTGCATATGCAAGCCAAGTAAAAAGGGACAGGCGAATTCTTTTCATGAGATTCAGTGTAGAGCAGAAGTCTGGTGCAGGCAATTGCCGCCGAGGCGGATTCTAGGCATAAAAAAAGCGGGTTTCCCCGCTTTTGTTATGCAATGCGCTGATTAAACGCTGTAGTACAAGCTGAACTCGATCGGATGCGGAGTTTGACGCAGCTTGGTCACTTCTTCCATCTTCAGGTCGATGTAGGCATTGATCCAGTCGTCGGAGAACACGCCGCCGCGGGTCAGGAACTCGCGATCCTTGTCCAGGGCTTCCAGCGCTTGCTCCAGGGAAGAGGCGACAGTTGGGATCGCTGCATCTTCTTCTGGTGGCAAGTGGTAGAGATCCTTGGTGGCAGGCTCGCCGGGGTGGATCTTGTTCTGCACGCCGTCCAGGCCGGCCATCAGCAAGGCACTGAATGCCAGGTATGGGTTGGCGGTTGGGTCAGGGAAGCGTGCCTCGATACGGCGCGCTTTGTCGGATTGCACGAAAGGAACGCGGATGGACGCGGAGCGGTTCTTCGCGGAATAAGCCAGCTTCACAGGGGCTTCGAAGCCAGGTACCAGGCGCTTGTAGGAGTTGGTGCCTGGGTTGGTGATAGCGTTCAAAGCGCGAGCGTGCTTGATGATGCCGCCGATATAGTAGAGCGCGAATTCGCTCAGGCCGGCGTAGCCGTTACCTGCGAACAGGTTCTTGCCATCCTTCCATACGGATTGGTGCACGTGCATGCCGGAACCGTTGTCACCGAAGATAGGCTTGGGCATGAAGGTGGCTGTCTTGCCGTATGCATGCGCCGTATTCAATACGACGTACTTGAGGATCTGGGTCCAGTCGGCGCGTTGAACCAGGGTGCTGAACTTGGTGCCGATCTCACATTGGCCGGCAGTCGCGACTTCGTGGTGGTGAACTTCGACAGGCACACCCAGCTCTTCCAGGGCTACTACCATGGCGGAGCGGATATCGTGCAGGGAGTCGATGGGAGGCACAGGGAAATAGCCGCCCTTGACGCCTGGACGGTGGCCGGTATTGCCGCCTTCGAACTTCTCGTTGGAAGCCCATGCGGCCTCTTCGGAGTTGATCTTGACGGAGCTGCCGCTCATGTCCACGGACCAGTTGATGGAGTCGAAAATGAAGAATTCTGGCTCTGGGCCGAAGAAGGCCGAATCACCGATGCCGCTGGACTTCAGGTAGGCTTCGGCGCGCTTGGCAATGCTGCGCGGGCAACGGTCATAACCCTTGCCGTCGGTGGGGTCCACGACGTCACAGGTGAGGAACAGGGTGGGCTCGTCCATGAAAGGGTCGATGTTGGCAGTCTCTGGGTCTGGGATCAGCAGCATGTCGGATGCCTGGATGCCCTTCCAGCCTGCAATGGAAGACCCGTCGAAAGCGTGGCCTTCAGTGAACTTGTCTTCGTCGAATGCGGAAATCGGCACGGTCACGTGCTGTTCCTTGCCCTTGGTGTCAGTAAAGCGAAAATCGACAAACTTGATGTCGTTTTCCTTCACAAGCTTTAATACGTCGGCCACCGCCATTTGATTCTCCTAGCTCTTTTTGGATTAAGAAGTTAATTAAGCACTATGCTTTGACACTAAGGTGAAGCAGGAACTGTGCCATTGAATTCGCGCAAATTCCCATTTTCACACATAAGGTTATAAAAGAGAAACGCTATGTGTGCACCAAAATATTGCGTTCACTCGGTTTTGTGCACCATACTTGTGCATTGGGAGATGTGGCAAAATTTAACGCTATACTCCGCATTTCTGAGAGGGAAAAGGAGAGAACAATGGAAACGTTGAGTGCCATTTTGCAGAATGCAAAACAGCGTGCCGAGCAGCACGGGCTTCCCTATGCCGGAGCATTGACGCCACAGGAGGCGCAGAAAGTCCTGGAGCTAGCTCCGTCGGCCAAGCTGGTGGATGTGCGCACCAAAGCGGAGCTTGAATTGGTGGGTCGCGTGCCCAATGCGACGCACATCGAATGGGCGTTTTATCCCGGCATGGTGGCTAACCCGGATTTTCTGTCCCAATTGGACAAGCAGGTCGACCACGAGGCATTGGTGATGTTCCTCTGCCGTACAGGCGGGCGTTCCCACAATGCGGCCGTCGTGGCCGCTCAGGCCGGATATGCCGAGGCCTACAACGTGCTCGAAGGTTTTGAAGGCGAGTCCACGCCAGACACCAAGCAACGCGGCAGGATCAATGGCTGGAAGGCTGCCGGCCTGCCTTGGACCAACGCCTGAGGATTTGCATGGATCGTTATGCCGTGATCGGCCACCCGGTGGAGCACAGTAAGTCGCCCTTGATTCATGCCGCATTCGCGCAGCAGACGGGACAGCAGATCGAATACAGCAAGGTGAAGGCGCCCTTGGACGGGTTTGCTGCCACTGTGGCTGGCTTGCAGGCCCAAGGATATGGCGGGGCCAATGTCACCGTCCCGTTCAAGTTCGAGGCCTATTCATTGGCAACCGAATTAAGCGAACGAGCGCGTGATGCCGGCGCGGTGAATACGCTGAGCTTCAAGGATGGCGGCATCCATGGTGACAATACGGATGGAATCGGCCTAGTGCGCGACATCCTGCAAAACCTTGAGTTTTCCCTGGCAGGCAAGCGCGTGCTGCTGCTGGGAGCAGGAGGCGCCGCTGAAGGCGTATTGGGGCCGTTGCTGCATACATATCCGGCATTGCTGTGCATTGCCAACCGCAGCGTGGAAAAGGCCGAGGCGATGGCAGCGCGTGTCAGGCCTATTGATGCCGTGCTGGAAGCATGCAGTTTCGATGCCTTGGTCGGCAAGGCGTTCGACGTCGTGATCAACGCCACCTCTAGCGGCTTGAGCAACGAGCGGCTGCCTTTGCCGACAGGATTGTTTGCCGCTGATGCCTTGGCGTACGACATGATGTATGGGCGCGAAACGCCTTTCATGCAGTATGCCCGTGAAGAGGACGTACATAAAATTGCCGATGGGCTGGGCATGCTGGTGGAGCAGGCGGCAGAAGCTTTTTATATCTGGCGCCAGGTGCGGCCGGATACCTCATCCGTGATTGCCGCATTGCGGGCATCATGATCAGGCGGTTGTTGTGGCGCGGGTTGCTGCTCGCCCTGGTGCTGGTGGTGCTGTACCAGCTTTGGATATTCATGCATATCCTCTGGTGGGTAGAGCATAACCCCTCAAGCAGCGCTTTCATGCGCACCAGTTTGGCGACGTTGCGACAAGACAACCCCGATGCGACCCTCAAGCATCAGTGGGTGGAGTATCAGAAGATTTCCCGCAACCTCAAGCGTGCGGTGATTGCGTCCGAGGACGCCAAGTTCGTCGGCCATGAGGGGTTTGATTGGGACGGTATCCAGAAGGCGTATGAAAAGAACTGGCAAAAAGGCAAGATCGTCGCGGGCGGGTCCACCATCAGCCAGCAACTTGCCAAGAACCTGTTCCTTTCCACCGGGCGCACGCCCTGGCGCAAGCTGGAAGAGGCCGTGATCACCTGGATGCTCGAGCGCATGATGAGCAAGCGCAGGATTTTCGAGATTTACCTCAATGTGATCGAGTGGGGCAATGGCGTGTTCGGCGCCGAGGCTGCTGCGCGGCATTACTACAAGACCAGCGCCGCCAGCCTGAGCGCCGCCCAGGCCGCCAAGTTGGCGGCGATGATCCCGAATCCGCGCTATTACGACAAGCATCGTGAAGCG
This sequence comes from Methylobacillus pratensis, assembly GCF_054072455.1. Taxonomy (NCBI): domain Bacteria; kingdom Pseudomonadati; phylum Pseudomonadota; class Betaproteobacteria; order Nitrosomonadales; family Methylophilaceae; genus Methylobacillus; species Methylobacillus pratensis. The sequence continues at coordinate 165,210 of NZ_JBSUSR010000002.1, read as the reverse complement.
CGTGGCCTGATCCGCAAGGCGGGCATCATCGAAGCGCGCATGCGCTACGCGGAAGTGCCCTGACGGCATTGCCGAAGCCGCGATGGCCTTGTGTTAAAATAAGCTCTTTGAATCCAAATATGATGCGCCTCTGCTTCCTGATCCTGATTGCAAGCCTGACCTTGGCCGCATGCGGCACCAAGGGCGACCTTTATATCCCGGAAAAGCAGTACCCGCAGGAACCGCAGCCGCAACAACAACCTTCCCGATGAGTTGTCCGTGAATCCATTTCAGTTGAAGAATGGCATCCTGCATGCCGAAAACGTACCGTTGACCCGTGTTGCAGCAGAGTTCGGCACGCCGAGCTACGTCTATTCCCGTGCCGCCCTGGAGAGCGCCTATACCCGTTTTGCAGCGGGGTTTGCAGGCACGGCCCATCTTGTCTGCTTCGCGGTGAAGTCCAACCCCAGCCTCGCGGTGCTCAACCTGTTCGCCCGCCTGGGCGCCGGCTTTGACATTGTCTCCGGCGGCGAACTGGCGCGGGTGCTGGCTGCAGGTGGAGACCCTGCGAAGGTGGTGTTCTCCGGCGTGGGCAAGACCGAAGTGGAAATGCAGGCCGCATTGGATGCAGGCATTTTCTGCTTCAATGTGGAATCTGCCAGCGAGCTGGACCGGCTCAATGACGTTGCTGGCCGCTTGGGTAAGACGGCGCCGGTTTCATTGCGCGTCAACCCGAACGTGGACGCCAAGACGCATCCTTACATTTCCACCGGGCTCAAGAACAACAAGTTCGGGGTCGCGTATGAGGATGCCTTCAGCCTGTACAAGCATGCAGCCAGCTTGCCCAATATTGCCGTGCATGGCGTGGATTGCCATATCGGCTCGCAATTGACCGAGCTGTCGCCGTTCCTCGATGCGTTCGACCGGGTATTGGCGCTGGTGGATCAGCTGGAAGCCGAAGGCATCAGGATTGAGCATATCGATCTCGGCGGCGGTATCGGCATATGCTATGCCGACGAGACGCCGCCTGACTTTGCAGCGTACGCGGCCGCCATGCTGCAAAAGCTGGGCGACCGCAAGGTCAAGCTGGTGTTCGAGCCTGGGCGTGCGCTGGTGGGGAACGCCGGCGCGCTGATTACCAAGGTGGAATACCTCAAGCATACCGAAGCCAAGAACTTTGCCATTGTGGATGCCGCCATGAACGACCTCATGCGCCCGGCGCTCTACGATGCCTATCATGAGATCGCAGCAGTTGAGCCTGCAGCGGATCAAGTTGCTGCCCGGGTTTACGAGATTGTAGGCCCGGTTTGCGAAAGCGGCGATTTCCTCGGCCATGACCGCAAGCTGGCATTGCAGCAAGGCGACCTGCTTGCGGTGTTGTCCGCCGGTGCCTACGGCATGAGCATGAGCTCCAACTACAATACCCGCCCCCGCGCTGCTGAAATCATGGTGGATGGCGACAAGGTGCACCTGATTCGCGAGCGCGAGACCATCGCGCAACTGTTCGCCCTGGAAAAGATTCTGGGCTAAACTGTTGCAACAAGTTTAAAAGACAAAGAGGAGATTGAAATGCGCCTGATTCTTGCCATTTTCCTGCCTTGGTTGCAGTTTTTCACGATTGGCCGTCCGATTGCAGGCATCATTTGCCTGATCCTGCAAATCACTATCATCGGCTGGCTTCCAGCGGCGATCTGGTCCGTGTATGCGCTGAGCGAATATAAAACCGACCAGAAAATCCAGCGGGCATTGCAAAAGTAGGAAACACCCAAAATAAAAAAGCCAGCAATCGCTGGCTTTTTTATTGCCGTTTGATTGATCAAGCGGAACGCAGCAGTTTCTCTTTCGGCCCGTCGGCCGCGACCTTGCCGCCATCCAGGGCAATGATGCGCTGAACCGCCGTCATCATGGCGGCACTGTGGCTGATCATGATCAGGTTGCCGTTGCCCACTACCTGCGGCAGGCGTTGCGCCAGAAGCTGTTCGCCTTCCGGATCAAGCCCCAGGCTGGGTTCATCGAGCAGCAGGATGTTGCTGCTCTGGGCGAAAGCACGCGCCAGGGCAACCTTTTGACGTTGTCCGCCGGAAAGGTTGCTGCCGCGGTCGGCAATCGCCATGGTGAGGGTGAGGCGGCCTTGCTTGAGTTCTTCCTCCAGGCCTGAGGCCCATAGCGCGCTTTCCATGCGTTCGCTGTTCGGTTTGCTGCCTGCCAATAGCAAGTTGGCTTCCAGCGTGCCTGCAAACAGCACGGGCTCCTGCGGCTTGTAAGCCAGCCAGCGCGCACGGTCTGTGGGAGAGATGGCATGCAGTTCGTAGCCGTCGATCAACACTTCGCCTTCATCTGCAATGCTCAGGCCGGCGATCAGCTTGAGCAAGGTGCTCTTGCCTGCGCCCGGACGTCCCAGGAGGCCGATTTTCTCGCCTGCGGCGATATTGAGCGTGACGTTGTCCAGCGCAGCAGGGCGGTCGGGATAGCGCTTGCTTAAACGCAGCAATGTGATGTCGCCCCTCGCCTCCGGCTTGCTGACCTTGAATGAAGCATGCGGGGCGGATTGTTCAATGTCATGGCTGACCCCATGCGCGGCCTTGCCGGATTCCAGCAAGGCATCCATGCGTTTGGCGGAGCGGGCGAAGTCTTCCCATTTGCCCAACACCAAGTACAGCGACGTGACCAGCATCATGGCGCGCGCAGCCAACAATGAGCAGGCGATGAGGCCACCCACGGACAGCATGCGCGCCTCGATCAGGTAGGCGCCAAGCGTCAATACGGCGACGGTGGTAAACGTCATCATGCCGGCGGAAAGCGTGTTGCTATGGCTGGCGGAAAGCCTGCGCGCCGCTTCCAGGTCGCTGACCTTTTCGGATTGCGTGCGCCAGCCCTGCAGCAACCCTGTGACGCCCGGAACGGTGCGCACCACCTCCATCCCTTGCAACACTTCGCCGATATAGGCCATGCGCTGGGTGGAGGTCTGCTCGGCATCGCGGTTGAGGCGCAGAGTCTGGCGTTGCACGAGGTAACCGATGCCGGCGTAAACCAAGGTCAGCACGCCGACCAGGATCATGATGGGCCAGGCAATGAAGCCGATCACCAGCATGTAGAGCAGGTAGAACGGCAGGTCGGCAATCGCTAGCAGATAGGTGGAAGAAACAAAGTTGAGCGCATTGGTCAGGTCACGGTAATGCGCCAGGAACGTCGCGACGCCGCCCGCCGGCATGTCGCGGTCCGCGAGCAGCTTGTGCCACAGCCCTTCATCCGTCTTGCGCGCCATATCCGCCGCAACCCGCTCCACCGTCCAGTTGCGGGTCACGCGCATGCCCACGTCCAGCGCGATGAAGATCAGCATGCCGATCACCAGCGCCCATAACGTCTCGAATACGCCGTTGCTGACAATCTTGTCGTACACCAGCATGGAGAACAGCGGCAGCAGTATCTGACCGCTGTTGATCAATAAGCTGGAGAGGCCGACTTCAAGCCATTGGGTGCGGAGTAGGCTCCATAGGCTGGAAAGCGCAGAAGTATTCTGGCCGTTTGCCATCAGGCAGCTTGCCAATGGACGGTTGCAATAGCATTGGCCGTGTTCCCTAGATCGCTAGCATCGGCATATAGATAGTAAATTGTTTCTCCAGTTCCACCCGAAACTGTATCGTGTGCTCCGACAATAGTGATTGCATCGCTATTGTCGGCTTTTATAGTCAAATCATTTGTTCCGCCTGTGATTTTGTTGACAGTCAATGCATCGATGGAGAAGGTTGTAGAAACCCCTTCACGCACATCGATGACGTCAATATTTTTCACCTCGGCGCGACCTGCTGCGGTAGCGCCGCCTGTACGGAAAGTCGAGAAGTTGAATGTGTCAGTAGTGAGCCCTTGGAGGACAAGAGTGTCTGTATCACCGGCTCCACCATCAATCAACGTGAATCGCTTGCTATATGAACTGCCGCCGCCAAGCGCCTCATCTACTGATGCAGTGATGGTGTCATTGCCTTGACCTCCTTCAACGATGTCGTTACCACCCTGACCAGATCCTGACACAATGATGGTGTCATTGCCATTGCCGCCACGAATTGTATTATTTGCAGTGTTGCCATGGATGATGTCATCACCTTGAGTGCCAATGACATTCTGAATAGAGCTCAATGTATCATTACCGGCATATTTGACATCAGTAATATTGGCAGTACCGGAGTCCAGCCTTATGTTTCCGTTGCCGGCTACATAAGAATAATCAACCCAGTTATTGCCGCCGCCGCCATTAAGCACATTATTGCCTCCGCCAGCTACCAGCGTGTCATTTCCAGAGCCACCGGTAAGCCTATTGTTATGCAGGTCGCCGATTAGCAAGTTGTTCCCTGTGGTTGCCTGCAGGTTTTGAATGTTGATGAGCTCATCGCCTGTTGCATGGCCCGTGGCGTTGCCTTGATAATAATTGCTGCCGCCAACCAATACTTCATCAGTCAAGGATACTTTTACACCTCCACCATCGGTGTATCGTGCAGTGTTGTTGTTTCCGCCGCCTCCATCCAAAATGTCTGCACCAGCGCCGCCCTCTAGCGTATCGTCGCCTGTCCCGCCAACAATTTCATTGTCACTGGCGTTACCGATTAATTCATTATCGGCGGTTGCTGAGCCGATGATGTGCGTAAACCCACTTAATGTGTCAGTAGGCGCAGTTCCAACTTTCCCAGTACCGGCAGATAGATCAACTTTTACTGTGCCAGAAGTTGCAGCATGCTCGTAACTCACCGTATTGGTCCCCGTACCACCAATCAGCGTGTCTCCAGTGGCGCCTGTGTTGGCAATGCCTTCAATCGTATCGTTACCTGCACCGCCTTCGATGCGATTTGCATTTTGATCACCGATCAGAAGATCGTCTCCTCCTGAACCAATAATATTTTCTATGTTAGCAAGTGTGTCTTTTAGATTGTTATTGGTTAAATCGCGGGTCTCTCCATTGCGCAGGTCAACATAAACGGAGTGGCTTGTTGCATATTCCACCGTGTCGGTGCCGGTTCCGCCATCAATCGTATTGCTACCATCGCGGCTGATGATTCGGTCGTTGCCCGAACCGCCATTCAGGATATTGTCACCGCCACCGCTGTCGATGGTGTCATTGCCGGCACCGCCATTGATGGTGTCATTCCCGGCGCCACCTGTAATCTTGTCGTTGCCTGCTCCGGCATTGACGAGGTTGTTGCCATTGCCTGTCTCTATGTCATAGCCAATGCCGTTGGCGGGCAATACCAGCCAGGATTTTCCATCCACGCTCACGTTGAAGTCGTCTGGACTGGTAGCATCCTTATAGCGGAAGTAAAAGTTTTCTGAAAACTTGAGTCCAACGGATTGAATGTCGCCTAACACTTCAGCACGTAGTACAAAGTCCTTTATATCAACTGGTGTGCCATCTGGAGTTAAGTCGTACACAATCTCGATATCCCAGCCACTAGCACCTTGCAAGGCAGAAGCTGGGATAGTCCATGTATCTGTCCCCGAAGCTAGTGATTGCCCATTAAGCAACAGATCGAATCCAGCAGGCTTATCCCCGGTTAATGTAATCGTGATTTCATCAACGTTATCAATGCCATTGGTATTCAGGAAAAAGGTTTTATTCCATTGTGTTTCTGTAGCAAAGTCGCCATTCAGGTCAATGACGTCATCTCCTGTGCCGCCTTTAATGATTTGCCTAGTGGCTTGGTTTGCCGGCGTTGATGCATTGTCCAGGACAGTCTTTTGCTGATCCTGGTCGAGGCCGGTCAGGTCGGGACGGGAGCCTATGGGATTATTTTCTGTACCGTTGATGCCTGCCAGATTGTCTCCGGTCTTGAATTCCGAGCTGACAAACAGTCTGCCACTCAATACTGGCAAACCGTTGTATTCGGGGTTTAGAGGCGGGGGAGCGGATTCACCCTGTTCTACACGGTTACCCAGGCGATAGGTCGATGGCTGGTCTATCCGTGGGGGCACAATGGCATCTATCATTTCGCCGCTGTTGTTGCCGCGGCCGTTGATGCTGCCGCGCTGTACTTGCGCAGCTTGAGGCAAGGTGGGCGCTTGTGGCAATGGGGCAGCAGGCGCTGTAGGTGCCGATGCATGGTTGTTCAGCGCCATGAACAGCGAGGCGTAGTCGATCTCGTCAGGCTGCAGCTCGGTCAGGCGGGTATCGATGTTCTCGCTGATGATGCGCAGGTTGCCGGCATCAGCGGCGTCGACGGTGCCGACCTGCTGGAACAGCTCGGTCAGGCTGGTGTTGAATTTGTCGCCGTCGAACTCGACCTTGGGGGCGTCGACCTCCAGGGCGTCAAGCGCGCCGTTGGGGATGATGATGTAGCTTCCATCGGCAAACCCCAGTACCAGGTCGACGTCGGCAACGTCTACCGATTTGAGGGCACCATGGCTTTCCGTCAGGCGGATGATGCCGTCTGCATCCGCATGTACGCGCGTGACATTGGTCACGTGGTTCTGCTTGGTGCTCGGACCGTTACGCTGTTCGGTGACTGCGGGTTGGGTAATTGCCATGGTAGTTCTCCTTCTTTAATTTGCTGCCCGGCTATTGCCGGGACACTCAAAGCTTAAGGCAGGGCCGTCGTCATCAACGGCGTTGCTTGCCTGCCTCTTCCAGCAGGCTCGCCAGCACGGCGCGTTGTTCGGCAGGCGAGAATCTGTCCATCATGTTGGTGATGTTGGTGCGTAGCTCCATCGAGTCGTCCGTCATACGCGTCATCATGTCGCTCATGCGAGAGAGATCGGTTCCCTGCCGCGCAGTGGTCTGGATCAATTCGGAGAAATGGTCGTTGAGCTGGGAGAGCATATCGGCGTTGCCGCGCTCCATCATGCTCAAGATTGTGCCGAGTTGGCGGCCCACGCGTTGCAATTCGCCGCGGAATTGCGATACCGACTCGTTGTGGTCCGCCATTGCGCGCATCATCTCGCTGCGTTGCTTGTTGAAGTTGTCCAGCTCGGCTTGCAAGGCACGGTCCTGCAGGCGTGAAGACTCACTCAGGCGTTCCTCGATGCGGCGCAGCACGCGGATTTCCTCGGTGGCCACTTCGCGGCGGAACTTGAGTTCCGCAGGGTCCATGTTGGCAAGATAGCCCGTGCTGCCGGCAGTACCGGACTCGATGACCACTGTTTCGCCATCTGTAGTGGTGGCGACATTGCCACCTTGGCCGTTGTTGGCAAGGCGTGCAATCGCTTGTTCGATGTGCTGGGCCACTTCGGAGCCGAGGATGGAGAGGACTTCCTGGGTACAGCGGCGCACGGCCACCATCATGAAGCCCAACACGATGGAACCGAGCAGGCCGAACAGGGAGGCCGAGAAGGCGATGCCCATGGAACGCATCGGGGCGCGCATGCGCGATACCATGTCGCGGAAGACTTCGACCGGACTGTCCACGCCGACGTTGATGGTGGCGAAGCTGGAAATCAGCACCGCAATGTCGTCCAGGGTCGCCAGCAAGCCGATGAACGTACCCAGCAGGCCCAGGCCGACCAGCAGGCTGGTGAGGAACTGCGGCAAGGCGTTGCGGTTGGTCAGGCGGCGGCCGGCACTGTTGAGTTCCGCATCAATGGCGACCTGTTCCTGGTGGGCGATGCCGCGCCCGCTGGAGGTGGCCATCATGCGCAGCACGTATGCGATGTCGCCATCGTAAGCCTGTGCCCTATCCTGCAATTGGGCTGGGCTCTCGCCGGATTGCACGGCGTCGGTATAATCCTCCAGCTTGCTTGCTTCCTTTAGCAGGCGGCGCACATTGAACAGGATCAGGATGCCGCCGAGGATGGTGATAAAGAAGATGGCGTAATTGATCTGCGGGTGCGGATTCTCGACCAGCGTCTTGAGGATGGCCTCATGATAAACGGCAGCCCCGAGCAAAAGCAGCACAAATGGCAAAGCCGCGTAAAAGTAATAAATTCTTAGTCGCTTCAGCATGTGGAACTTACCTTTAACAAATAATCTTTATCTCGGATCGCGGAATACGCGATCCCCAAAACGCATCATCGGCGACAGCAGGTAGGAAAGCACGGTGCGCTTCCCCACGACAATATCCGCCGTCACTGACATCCCCGGCGAAATCGGGCCGGCGGTTTTTGCCAGCTTGATTTCGCTGATGCTCCCTACATCTACCCTCACCCGGTAGTAATACCCTTCACGCTCGTCGAACAGCGTGTCCGCGCTCACTTCGGTGACCTTGCCGGGCAAGGCGCCGTAAGTGGCATAGTCAAATGCGCCGATGCGCACCCGCGCCGGCAAGCCGTTGCGCAGGTTGGCGCGGTCGTCCGGCCTGGATCGTGTTTCCACCACGATGTGCTCGTCTTCCGGGGTGATCTCCAGCAACGGCTCTCCCGGCCTGATCACACCGCCCACCGTCGACAGCATCATGCGGTTGACGAATCCTGCCATCGGCGCGCGTACGATGTTGCGGTCCAGGCGATCCACATTGGTCTCGAATTCCAGCGTGGACCTTTGCAGCTCTGCCCGCACATCAGTCAATTGGGCCGTGGCATCCGCACGGAAGCGCGCCCAAAGTTCGCCTATCTTGGACTCGATTTCCGCTTGCGCCGCCTTCAGGCGGGGCAACGCCGCTTCTGCTTCGCGCAGTTGCGACTCCATGCGTTGCAAGCGGCTTTCCGCATCCAGCAACTCCATCTTCGAAGCTGCGCCGTTCTTGTTCAGGCCTTCGATCAGCCTGTGCTGCTGGCGCGCCAGCTCTATCTCCGAAACCAGGTTCCTGCGCCGGGTCTCGATCTCGGCAATCTCACCGCGGCGCTGGGCGCTTTGGTCGCGCAATACGCGGGATTCTTCATTCACGCTGGAAACCCGCGCCTGCAGCGCTGCGGCTTCCACTTGCTTCACTTCTGCGTCATGCAGGTCGGCAGGGAACTCGATGCTGCTCTTGCCGCGTGCTTCTGCCAGCAACCGCGCCTCGCGGCCTCTCAGGGCATCGCGCTTGGTGCGCTCCTGGCCCAGGTCGGAGCGTGCCTTGATGTCGGAAAGCTCGATCAATGGCTGGCCTGCCTTGACGACTTCGCCTTCCTGTACCAGGATGGTCCTGACAATCCCGCCTTCGAGGTGCTGCACGATCTGCGCCTTGCCTGCCGGCACCACGCGCCCTACCGTGCGCACGATCAGGTCAACCCGTGCCAGGGCTGCCCAGGCGACTAGCGCCATGACTGCGAGGACACTGACCAGGACAAAGGCCCGGGAAGGTGTCATGGCATTCCATTGTTTGCGTAGCCAGCTCATGCAGTTCAGCGATCTGCTGAAGGCTTATTGCCAGCCGGTACGACCGATACCAGCGAGCTGTCCGACCTGGCGTTGCCATCTACGATGGAAACGCGGATCCGGTCTGCGGGCAGCTTCATTTCGATCAACAGGTTGCGTACCGCCATTGCGCGATAGAATGCAAGGCGCCGCGCTTCAGTAAAGCCCGGGGGCACGTTGACCTCCAGGGTCGCGCCGCCGCTCTCCACGATGGCTTGCAATGGGCCGCGCAATTCATCGGCCTCGTTGGTGGAGATAGTGATGGCATCATCGACAAAGTCGACGACCAGGCCGCCCTGGGAGCCGGTGATAGTCATGTCGGGCTCTTCGGCTCGGATGGTGGCGGAAACCACGCGGCGCGGGCTGTCGCGGCCGGCAGATTTTTCATGCTGCAATGCGGCCAGTTCCTGCTTGAGGCGGCGTGCCTCATCGTCCTTGCCTTTGAGCGCGGCGAGTTGCTTTTGCAATGCATCGACCTGCAATCGCAGGCGGGCGGCATCGTCATCGGATTGATGCGAGGTGGATTCCACTGCCTCCATATCGGAAGGCGTCAGCTGGGAGACCAATTGCTGTTCCTCGGTCGGAGGGGCTACCGGTGTTTCGGCGCTGATATGGCGGCGTCCCAGTTCCATGGCGAAGATGAACACGGCAATGGTGAGGATCACCACGACAAACAGCAGGTTCAGCACCAGGTTGCTGACGGCATCGACGTAGCCGGGCCAGAAAATGCCTGAGTCTTCCTGTTCGTTATCAATCTGCATGGCGTTCTCTCACTATTCCTTGGGCAGCGGTGTGGCCGTGCCTTCTTCCAGCGGGTTCAGCGGCATTGTCACGGCATCGTCCGTGCTATTAGTGGCCGGGCCGAAGCCAGGCGTCTTGTTGGCGGCGACCACGGTCATGGGCTGCGATTGGCCGAGCAGGCGGTTGATTTGCGACAGGGCGTCAATTTCCTGCGCATGCAGCGTCACCAGGCGGGTACGCGCCTGGTATTGGCGGTCGTAGACATCCAGCAGGTCCAGCAGGGATTGGTTGCCCGCAAACATCTTCTCCGACATGGCGTTGGCTGCCGACGTGATGGCGTTCAGTTCACGATAGCCCGCCACCAGTTGCTCGCGGGAGGATTCGAGGATGGCGTATTGCGAGATCATGGCCTGGCTGATCCGGCGCTGCAGGTCGTCGAGGCGGTAACGCACTTCCTCGATGCGCGATAGTTTTTCCTTGGTCATGTAGTAATCGCTGCCGCCGTTGAGCAGGTTCCAGTTCAATACCACCATGAATCGTTTGTCGTCCTGTTCGCCCACGGGGCCGCCGGCGTTGTCGGTGGTCCACCTGGAAAGCTCCAAGTCCAGGCGCGGGGCATAACGGGAGCGTGCGACGTTCTGGTCGATCTGGGAAGCACGCAACTCTTCGCGTATCGAGGCGATATCGGGGCTGTTGTTCATCGCGATCTTGATGGCGTCGGCAGCCGTGGGCGGGATGACGCCCATGTCCTCGCGCTCAGGCAGGCGGATGTTTTGCGGCGCGACGTTGGTCAGGCGCAGGAATTCAATACTGGCGGCCGAGTGGGCGGCTTCCTGCTGGGTCCGTGCCGAACGGGCGGATAGGCTGCGCGCACGCACGCGTTCGCGGTCGGCATCGCTGGAAGCGCCCGCGGTGGCACGCTTGTCCACGTAGGTGAACAGCTCGTTGAGCTGATTCTCGTAACCCAGCGACAAGTCGGCAATCAGCCGGCTGGTGGTCAGGCCGAGGTAGGCGTTGACGGTGGAAAGCCAGGCATCGCCCTGGCTGCCGCGGCGGCTTTCCTCGCGCGAGTTGATGACGGCCTGGCGGCGCTTCCAGTCATAGATGCTGGGCAGGTCCATTAACGGCTGGCGCAAGGTGATCACGCGGTCGGTACGGGTATGGTGCGACTCCTCCATGCGGGAGCCGGTGCGTGCGTCGATGGCGGAGGAGGGCGACGATATCTCGCGTCCCTTGCCGTAGCGCACGGAAAGATTGGGCAGCAGCAGGCCGCGTGCCTGCTTTGATTGCGCTTCGGCCTGGTTCACGCGCTCGTCGGCGATATGCACGTCGCGGCTGAAATCCACGGCGGCATCGGTGGCCGAACGAAGATCCATGGTGTCGGTGACGCTAGCCGGCAATTGCGCAGAGTGGACTTGCTCCGCGTATTCGCTGCTTAGGTATTCATTGTGGATCTCATTGGCAACCGCCACGGGGATGGTGCTGATGCCGAACAGGCGCGACAAGTGCAGTTCATCGACCGCGGCCACGGATTGGGCCTGGGTCGGCAGGTCCAGGTTGAGCGATTGCAAGCCAATCGGCGCGACACGGGTTTGGGCTGCCTGCTGTGGTTGAACTGCGTTGCCTACGGGCGCAGGCGCTGCGGGAGGCGCGGCCAGCTGCTCGGGCGTTGTCGGCGCGACCACCAGCTGGGGCTGTTTCAGGCCCAGCTCGGTCGCCTTCACCGCTTCGCTTGCGGCATTGGCCGCTGCAGTAGCGGCGCTGGCTGCGGCCGTCGCGGCTGCGGCAGCTGCATTGGCTGCCTCAACCGCCGCATGGGCGGCGCTCGATGCAGTCTGCAACGCGCTGGCGGGTGCGTTGGTGATTTCCCCTTGCGGTTCGGCAGCCCAGGCTGCTGTCACCACTAACATAGGCCATGTACATTTAAACATGAAGTGTTTGCGGTTGTTTAACACGTTCAACCCTTAGTGATTTTTATAGATAACCAGGCGGGATTTTTCCCTACCTGTTGTTTCAATCTAGCTCAAAACCCATTGCTTGAATGTCAATCATTGTGAACCGCACCGGACTTCCGTTGGCTCACGCGATTGGCAGCAACTCATCACAGAGCATTTATTGCGCCAATGTGATGAGCCGCGGGCTAGTCTAATGATGTACTAGATAAATGTCATTGTTTTTATAGGGTTTTTAGTCCTATCGGACTATGGGGGCATCTTGAAGGCGACGCTGAGGCGGGATGGCGGACGATCAAAATCCAGCGGCGGAATGTCGACATTCCGTCACTGTTGTCGGCTTCTCGGCGGCTTGTCCGCTCAATCGAAGATCACGGTTTTGTTCGCGTAGAGCAGGATGCGGTTTTCGATGTGCCAGCGCACCGCACGGGATAATACGACGCGCTCAAGGTCGCGGCCTTTCTGGATCAGGTCTTCGACCTGGTCGCGGTGGGAAATGCGGGCGATATCCTGCTCGATGATGGGGCCTTCGTCCAGGACTTCCGTGACATAGTGGCTGGTGGCGCCGATTAGCTTGACCCCGCGCTCGAAAGCGCGGTGGTAGGGGCGGGCGCCGATGAACGCTGGAAGGAATGAATGGTGGATGTTGATGACGCGATGCGGGTAGCGCTTGACGAAATCCGGCGAGAGAATCTGCATGTAGCGCGCCAGTACGATGAGGTCGACCTGGTATTCGTCGAATAAGGTGAATTGCCGCGCTTCTGCCTCGGCCTTGTTTTCCTTGGAGACTTCGATATGGAAGAAAGGAATGCCGTAGAACTTGGCGAGGTTTTCAGTATCGCGATGGTTGCTGATGATGAGCGGGATGTCGCAATCCAGCTCGCCGCTCTGGTGGCGGTGCAGCAGGTCGACCAGGCAGTGGTCATATTGCGAGACCATGATCGCCATGCGCGCGCGGCGCTGGGAGCCCTTGAGTTCCCAATCCATGCTGAACTGGTCGGCTATCGGCGAAAAATGCTCGTTGAAGTTGTCGAGGTTGACTTTTGCGCCGTCCAGGTCGAATTCGACGCGCATCAGGAACAGGCTGTTCTCGGCATCCTGATGCTGGTCCGCATGCAGGATGTTGGCATCGTGGCGATAAAGAAAATCGGCAATCGATGCGACGATGCCCTTGCGGTCGGGACATGTCACAAGTAGGGTTGCGGTGTTTTTCATCGTGGCTCTGGCGGCATTAAACGCAAAAGCCGCCATTATACTGGGATTTGATGCGCATTGCCCGGCGACGATTTGCCGCTTGCGCCTCTAGCGAAAAGATCGGCAACAGCCTCTCATGCAGGCAATCCGGCTTGCCTGCGGAGGATTGAAAGTTATGATGAAGACAAGCCGTGTCTGTGGTATCGTTTGCCAGTAACAATAACAGTAGCCTCAGCCTGTTGTTCAGGCCCGCAAGGCGCGTTGCGGACAATTGTCTGATGGTAAGCCAAGACCGTGAAAAAACAATTACCTTATTTCCTGCTGGTATTCCTGATTCCTGTAACCTTGGTGTTGTGGTGGTGGGGCCTGTTTTCATCTGCCGATGTCGAGATTGCCGAGCGCGGCAATTACCGTTACGCCTACCTGGAGGCAGAAGGGCCGTATTCCAAGCTTTCCAGCAAGCAGGAAGAGGTGTTGCACGAGCTGGTGGAGCAGAACATAAAGCCCGGCCCGGAAATCACCCTGATCTTCAGCGACCCGCGCACCACGCCGTACAAGGAACTGCATGCGCGCGCAGGGTTCATCATTGACGCCGACGCCAAGCCGGCCGCACCGATCCAGGTGGATACCGTGCCTGTGCGCAAGGTGTTTGTCGCGAGCATCAAGGCACATCCCTTGCTTGCTTACGGCAAGACGTATTCCAAAGTGCTGGATTTCGTCAAAGCCAAGGATACGACCTTGAACCTGCCCACAGTGGAGATCGTGGACGATAGCGTGCTGAGTGTCGAAATGCCGTTGGAGCCTGTCGAGGAAGTGGAACAGAATACGGAACGCAATGCGGGAGAATCGCCTTGAACTTCATTGCACTGATTGGCGCGCTGGCGCTGACTTATTACCGGCCTCATCGCAAGCTGGACTGGTTGCAGGAGATCGTTGCGCCGCTGGTTCAGCTGCTCGAGCGTAATTTCAACGGCGGCAACCGCCTGCAGGGCATTACTGCCTGGGCATTGGTCGTGCTGTTGCCCAGCCTGCTGGTCGGCGCGGTCTATTACGTGCTGTTGCAGGTGAATGCGATTCTCGGCATCGTATTCGGCGTGGCGCTGCTTTATTTCACCTTGCGCTTGAGCCAGTTCGGCCCGCGTGCGGAGGAAATCATTGCCGCATTGCGCACTGGCAATATCGACGAGGCCCGCCTCTTGCTGGGGCAGTGGGAGAAAATCGACAGTGACAGCTTCACGCTAACGCAAGTGGCGCAGGTGAGCGTGGAGACGGTCTTGTCGCGTTCGCATTACGGCCTGTTTGCGCCGATTTTCTGGTTTGTCATCCTGGGTCCGGCTGGCGCGTTGTTCTACCGGCTATCCCATATCGTTACCATGGAATGGCAGCCGCATGAAGTGACGCCGTTCAATGACTGGGCGCGCAAGGTGTTCCGCTGGCTGAACTGGCCGCCCGCATTCGTGACCGCGGGCAGCTTTGCAATTGTAGGGGATTTCGAGGATGCGATCTATTGCTGGCGCTCCCAGGCGGAGACCTGGTCGGACAAGGCGATGGGCATGATCCTCGCGAGCGGCGCAGGCGCATTGGGCGTGAAGATCGGCGAGCCGTTGCCGATGAACGGCATTTTGGTGTTCCGCCCTGAAATCGGCTTGGGCGATGCCGCCGATGCGGACTATCTGCGTAGCGCGGTGGGCCTCGTCTGGCGCGTGCTGGTATTGCTGATCGGATTATTGCTGCTGCTGACGTTTGCCCACTGGCTGGGCCAGTGACAAGCGTTGCAACGAGCGACATTGTAGAGAGACTATGGATATTGTATTAGCCAACCCGCGCGGGTTTTGTGCAGGCGTAGACCGCGCGATCATTATTGTCGAACAGGCGCTGGAGAAGTTCGGCGCGCCTATTTATGTGCGCCACGAAGTGGTGCACAACAAGTTCGTGGTCGATGACCTCAAGAAAAAAGGCGCGATCTTTGTTGAGGAGCTGGATGAGGTGCCTGCCGGCAATACCGTGATTTTCAGCGCGCACGGGGTTTCCAAGGACGTGCGTGCCGAGGCGGAAGCCCGCGGCCTGCAGGTATTCGACGCCACTTGCCCATTGGTGACCAAGGTGCATATCGAGGTGGCCAAGATGCGCGCTTCCGGCAAGGAAATCATCATGATCGGCCATAAGGGGCATCCCGAGGTGGAGGGCACCATGGGCCAGTCCGAGGGCGGCATGTACCTAGTGGAGTCGCCGGAGGACGTGGAGACGCTGGAGGTGAAAGACCCGGCGCAATTAGCCTATGTGACGCAGACGACCTTGTCGATCGACGATGCCGCCTCGATTGTGAGCGCGCTCAAGGCCAAGTTTCCCGAGATCACCCCGCCGCGCAGCGATTCCATCTGCTACGCGACCCAGAACCGCCAGGATGCGGTCAAGGTCATGGCGCGGGATTGCGACCTCGTGATCGTGGTAGGCTCGCCCAATAGCTCCAATTCCAACCGTTTGCGCGAGGTGGCGCAGAACCAGGGGATCGAATCCTATATGGTCGATAACGCCTCTTTCCTCGATCCTGCCTGGATCGTCGGCAAGAAACGCGTAGGCGTGTCCGCGGGCGCTTCCGCCCCCGAGGTATTGGTGCAGGAAGTGATCAACAAGCTCAGGGAACTGGGGGCTGCCGAGGTGCAGGAGCTCAACGGCGTGGTGGAGAACGTGGTGTTCAAGATACCGCGTAACCTGGCCGAGGCTTGAAGTAGCTAGGATTTAAAATAAAAAAAGGGCGGTCAAACCGCCCTTTTTTGTGTGCATGGGTTGCGCGGTCAGGAGGTCTTGCGCAGGTTGTCCAGGCTGTATGCCGTCGGCGTATGCAATGCCAGGGTGATATAGCCACCGGCCAGTGCAAGGTACTGCATCAAGCCGATCAAGCCGCTGCCGGGCGTAGGGTCAGGCAGCTTGAGGAAGATGGCGACGAAGATCGCATAGACTGCCAGCACATAGGCGGACAGTTTGGTCTTGAAGCCCAGCAATAGGCTGAGGCCAAATATCAACTGCACCAGGATCATCAAGGGTGCAAAAACGCCCGGCAGGCCGAAGTGGCCGAGGTACATCAGATATTGCTCGTAACCGCTGGGGTTTTGAAAGATGATCGCCAGCTGGAACAGGATGGCGACCAGGAAAATTTGCGCCAATAGAATACGTCCAAGGAAACCTAAAAACTTCGTCATCGTCTTACCTTCTCGTCCAAGTACACAAACATGTGTCTACGTTAATTTTTATATCGATTTCATCAATCGAGGCGAGCATAGATGATGCCTGTAAGCGCCATGCACCGCAATACTTGTGAAGGCTGCATGGCTGGGCTGGCATGAATTTCCCTCACAAGAAAAGAAAGAACACTGACATGAGCTTTTATGTAAGGCAGGCTGACTGGATCAGCGATCAAGCGCAGATATCGGCGATTCGCCAGCAAGTTTTCATTGACGAGCAGCATGTGCCGGCCGAACTGGAGTGGGACGGCCTGGACGAGACCGCCCTGCACCTGCTTGCCGTCGCCGAGGATGGCAGGTCGATCGGGTGTGCCCGCATCCTCAGCGACGGCAGCATTGGCCGTATGGCCGTGTTGCAGGGCTGGCGCAGGCAAGGCGTCGGCCATGCGCTATTGCAGGAGGCCATCGAGTTGTGCCGGCAGAACGGCTGGTTCGATATCCACGTTTCCGCGCAAACCCACGCGCTCGCCTTTTATGAGCAGGCCGGATTCCACGGCATCGGCGAGGAGTACATAGACGCCGGTATCCCGCATCAGGCCATGAAGCTGCACATCAGCAACTAGTCGTTTTTTCTTAAGCCGCTAGTTCGAGCCGCATTGCGCAAGCCAATGTGGCCTATTTTCTTTCTGCATTAAGGCAGCATTTCCCTCGCCTGTTTCAAGACTAGGCGCAGGACTATGCATGCCTTCATCCTACTGTCTTTTGCCATCCGCAATATTCCTCCCGCTTTATCGTCAATCAACAATATTTGCATCACCATTTTTAGGGGAATTTCAAATGATCGCGCGTACCTTGGTACTGCTCGCCGGGCTTTCCATTTCTACCCTGGCGCTTGCCCAACCATCTCTCAATCTTTCCGACTACACCCTGGGATATCGATTCAACCTACCCGGCCAGATAGGCATGGTAGGCGAAGCCTCGGCCATTACCTACAACTGGGATACCGGCACCCTGTTCGTCGTCGGCGATGAGGCTGAAGCCATCGTCGAAGTGACCAAGACCGGCGAGGTTGTCGGTTCCATGAAGCTGAATTTTGGCTCCAGTTTCGATGCCGAATCCTTGACCTACATCGGCAACGGACAGTTCGCCCTGGGCGAAGAGCGTACACAAAGCGTGTATCAAGTCACTTATGAGGCCGGCACGGCACTGAGCCTGTCCTCGATAACGCCTGCCTACTCTTTCGGCAGCTACAGCAACAACGAGGGCTTGGAAGGCTTGAGCTGGGATCCGCGCAATAACACCTTGATCGCGGTGAAGGAAAAGAATCCACAAGCCGTTTACCAGGCCGATATTAACTTCAATGACGGCACAGGCAGCCACAATATCCTGTTCGATGCCTCCCTGCTTGGCGTACTGGATCTTTCCGATGTGCAGGTGCTGGGCACCGTGCCTTCATTCCTCGGCACCGGCCTGGACGACAACCTGCTGATCATCAGCCAGGAGTCGCGCCTGCTGCTGGAAGTGACCCGTACCGGCGAAGTGCTGAGCTCTATTGATCTCCGTCGTCTGAGCGGTACCGCTGAAGGCGTGACGATCGATGAGCTGGGCAATATCTATATCGTGGATGAACAGCCTCGCGTGTTTGTATTCCTGCGGCCAACCCCAGCCGTGCCTGAGCCTGAAACCTATGCCTTGCTGCTGGCCGGTCTTGGCCTGCTTGGCTTCGCTGCACGCCGCCGCGCTGCATAAAGATTCTTCTGTAGTGCCTGTGTTGTTGTTTTTTTAATAATATTTTTCAAATCAGAGAGGTTAATCATGAATGTCATCAATAAATTGATTGCTGCCGGTGTTCTCGCTGCCAGCGCTTTTACCGCCGTTCCTGCTTTCGCGGCTAACGCCTACAACGTCTATATCACCGAGTGGAACTACCAGAGCCGCGTTGCGGATGAAAAGGGCGAGTACATCGAGATTACCAACCTTGGACAAACCGATGTCGACTTTACTTACTGGAGCTACGACGACGACAGCCGTCAAAGCTTTACTTTCGATCTGTCCGATTTCGGTATCGTCAAGGCTGGCGAGTCCGTCATCCTGACTGAAATCAGCGCTGACTTGTTCCGTACCCGCTGGGGCCTGGACGACTCCGTCAAGATTATCGGCAACCTGAACCCTAACCTGGGCCGCGCTGATGAAATCAATATCTACGATGCCGATGAAAACCTGGTGGACCGCCTGACCTATGGCGACAATACCATTGGCGGTATCCGTGCCCGTTACAACAGCGGCATTCCTGGCAGCGTAGACGTGCTGGGTGAAAACAACGTACACGGTTGGGTATTGTCACAAGTGGGTGACTCCGAAGGTTCCTGGCGCTCCACAGTGGGCGACATCGGTAGCCCAGGCCAGACTAACCTGACTATCGCTGCTGTGCCGGAACCAGAAACTTATGCCTTGTTGCTGGCAGGCCTTGGCTTGGTAGGTTTTGCAGCACGCCGCCGTAAGGTAGCTTGATAGCAGTAAGCTGAAAGTAAGTGCTATTTAATGAAAACGGCTCTCCATAAGGAGGGCCGTTTTTTATTTAGGGCGAGTGTAACAAAGCCAAGTATGGTCTTGACGTTGACTTCCCCGTCTGGCTGCGCCGAGTAGCGCAGCTTTTAATGGAAACAGGATTTGGCTGGCAAGCGAAAGGCAACGATTCGTTAGCTTGCGATAATGGTCATGTCGTTTGCAATTTAAATCCAGGCAATCGACATTTGAATCAAAAATCTGTAAAGAATTTAACAAGTTAACTTGGGATTTGTAACTTAAATTTGAAATTGAACAGATTCTTTGTAATTGAGTAAGATTTAACTAGTGAATTGTTTTATATAGTAATTATTGAGTATCTTCAAGCATATCTATGGGTAAGCCTACAGCCCGCCACTCATGAACGCCACCGATCAAGCGCTGTGCTTTAAGGCCATTTGCTTGAAGAATCGTGACTGCTTCAGCTGAGAGTACACAATACGGGTCGCGGCAATACGCGATAATCTGGATATTTTCTGGCAACTCCCCCAGCCGAGGCACCAATTCTTTTAGCGGAATATTGATGGCATCGGGGAGATGGCCTTGCAAGAACTCCTCGTCTGGGCGCACATCCAGCAGCACTATCGACTCATCTGTCATGCGCCGTACCAACTCCTGAATGGAAATGGCCTCCATCTGTTCACGCTGGTAACGGCTGTCCAATAAGACCTGGCGGATGATGCCTTGCTGAAACTCAACATAATCCCTTAAGGCGACCAAGATATTCGCCAGTGGGCCATCCCCCAGTCGATACAACATATGTTTGCCTTCTCGCCGCGTTTGGACGAAGCCCGCACGCTTGAGATGCTGAAGGTGCTGGGAAGCATTGGCAATCGACAGGCCTGCCAACTCTGCCAAACGTTCGACCGACTGCTCCCCTGTTGTGGCATGGTCTAGCAACGTCAGGCGATGGGGGTGTCCCAGAGTCTTCGCCAGCTCGGCAAGAGGCGCGAGCCGACTAGAGACATGGGGTGGATCAGATGTGTTCATTGACAGTACGATAGCATTCCACTAACATTCAATCAATAAATTGAATGTTGAATATAGCTCTGAATCGGTGCTTTTCGGTTGAGTGTTTGTCGCGTCCTGGTCGAGGTGTCACTGATGATTCTGATCTCTGATGAGACATTGATGGCTGAATTATTTTATAGGAGTTGCAATGAATGAGGTTCTCAGTGGTGCCGGTATACACTCACTTTGGTCATGTTTGGTGATCGCCATAGCTGCAAGCAGCATCTCCTATAGCATTACCCACACTGAATTGTTTTCTCCCTTACGCTCTTGGAGTCAAAAACTCGGGCATATGATTGAGTACCTCTTTAGCTGCTTCTATTGTATGAGTCACTGGGTTGTTTTTGCTGGAATACTGATTTATAGGCCAGTCCTGATAAGCAGCGACTACTTGGTCGTTGATCTGCTCGTCTCCGCATTTTTTACAATTGCTATCTCAGCATTTATTTCCGGGTTTATTTTCAAAGTCTTTCTGACTGCGATGGCGATGAAAATCAAAGAGAAGGAAATCAAGGAAATCCTCTCCAAAAAATAAGCAAGGGAGAAAGCAGAGGATAACTACATTACAGCTAAAATTGCTTCGATCTGGAGTTAAAGTTGCCAAACTCTGGAGCTGAGTTACAAATGCAGCTCCAGAGTACTCTCTGAACCAACATCCACCTACCAATCACCACAAACTCAGCGGCTTCTAGTCTTCATCCCTACGGCGGTATGATGCAAGAATGGGTTTCGCCGCGCGGGGCGAACCTATTTCTTTTGTTTTGCCAAAAGAAAGTAGATGAAGAAAGCGAGGTTTCCGTGCAGTCAGACGGGGAATCCAACGTCAAACCCACACTTGGCATCGCTGCGCTCGCCCTTGTATGGATGTTGTTTCAGCGTTTCAGCATTGGCTTGAGGTATTTCCCGGTGTAACTGGCCTTGGTATCTGCTACTTCTTCCGGCGTGCCGCAGGCAATCATGGTGCCGCCGCCATCGCCGCCTTCCGGGCCCATGTCGATGATCCAGTCCGCGGTCTTGATGACATCCAGGTTGTGCTCGATGATGACGATGGTGTTGCCGTGGTCGCGCAGACGGTGCAATACGTCGAGCAGCAATTGGATGTCGGCAAAATGCAGGCCGGTGGTGGGTTCGTCGAGAATATAGAGGGTCCTGCCGGTATCGCGCTTGGATAGTTCCAGCGCTAGCTTCACGCGTTGAGCCTCGCCGCCCGACAAGGTGGTCGCGGACTGGCCCAGCGTGATGTAGCCCAAACCGACATCCAGCAGCGTCTGCAGCTTGCGTGCGACGACGGGTACGGCATCGAAGAATTCGCGCGCCTGCTCCACGGTCATTTCCAGCACTTCGCGGATGTTCTTGCCCTTGTAATGGATTTCCAGGGTTTCGCGGTTGTAGCGGTGGCCCTTGCAGACGTCGCAAGGCACGTAGACATCGGGCAGGAAATGCATCTCGACGCGGATCACGCCGTCGCCTTGGCAGGCTTCGCAACGACCGCCCTTGACGTTGAAGGAGTAGCGGCCGGGACCGTAGCCGCGGGCGCGGCTTTCCGGCACGCCGGCAAACAGGTCGCGGATGGGCGTGAAGACGCCGGTGTAGGTGGCCGGGTTGGAGCGCGGGGTACGGCCGATCGGACTTTGGTCGACATCCACCACCTTGTCGAAGAATTCCAAGCCGGAGATTTCCTCGAAAGGTGCGGGCTCGGTCGAGCTGCCGTAAAGGTGGCGTGCGACCACGCGGTACAAGGTGTCGTTGATGAGCGTGGACTTGCCCGAACCCGAGACGCCGGTGACGCAGGTGAGCAGGCCGACAGGTAGGGCTAAGTCCACGTTCTTGAGGTTGTTGCCGTTGGCTTGTGTCAGCTTGAGCCAGCGCTTGGGATCAGGGGTATGGCGCTTCTTGGGCACGGCGATTTCCTTGGTGCCGCTGAGGTACTGCCCGGTGAGTGATTGCGGATTGTGCTGGATTTCGGCCGGTGTGCCTGCCGCCACGATGTTGCCTCCATGTTCGCCTGCCCCCGGGCCGATGTCGACGACATAGTCTGCTTCCATGATGGCATCCTGGTCATGCTCGACGACGATCACGCTGTTGCCGATGTCGCGCAGGCGCACCAGGGTCTGCAGCAGGCGGTCGTTGTCGCGCTGGTGCAGGCCGATGGAGGGCTCGTCCAGCACGTACATGACGCCGGTAAGGCCGGAGCCGATCTGCGAGGCCAGGCGGATGCGCTGCGCTTCTCCGCCCGAGAGGGTTTCGGCGGAGCGGGACAGCGACAGGTATTCCAGCCCGACGTTGGTGAGGAATTTCAGTCGGCTGCTGATCTCCTGCACGATCTTGTCCGCAATGGCGAGCTTCTGCCCAGTCAGCTCGATATGCTCGAAGAAATGCAGCGCCTGGCGCAGCGGGGCCTCGCACACCTCATGGATGTTCTTGCCGCCTACCTTGACGTGGCGCGCCTCGCGGCGCAAGCGCGTGCCGCCGCAATCCGGGCAGGCTTGCGAATTGAGGTATTTGGACAGTTCCTCTCGCACGGTGATGGAGTCGGTCTCGTGGTAGCGGCGCTGCAGGTTGTTGAGGATGCCTTCGAAGGTATGGGATTTTTCATACAGCTTGCCGCGTTCGTTGAGGTACTGGAAAGTGATCGCTTCCTTGCCGCTGCCGTTGAGCAATACGTCCTGCACCTCGGCAGGCAGCGCCTCGAACGCCAGCTCAAGGTCGAAGCCATAGTGCTGGGCAAGGCTTTGCAGCATCTGGAAATAGAACTGGTTGCGCTTGTCCCAACCCTTGATCGCGCCGCTGGCAAGCGAGAGGTGGGGGAAGGCGACCACGCGCTTGGGGTCGAAGAAGCTGATCTGGCCCAGGCCGTCGCACTTGGGGCAGGCGCCCATCGGATTGTTGAAGGAGAACAGGCGCGGCTCCAGCTCCGCAAGTGAGTAGTCGCATACCGGGCAGGAGAACTTGGCGGAAAACAGGTGTTCCTTGCCGGTATCCATCTCCAGCGCCACGGCCTTGCCGTCGGCAAGGCGCAGCGCCGTCTCGAAGGATTCCGCAATGCGCTGCTTGACGTCCGCGCGTACCTTGAGGCGGTCCACGACGACGTCGACGTTATGCTTCACGGTCTTGGCCAGCTTGGGCACGCTGTCGAGTTCGTGAATCTCGCCATCCACGCGCACGCGCACGAAGCCTTGCGCCTTGAGCTCCTCGAACAAGTCCAACTGCTCGCCCTTGCGGTTGCTCACTACGGGCGCGAGGATCATGAGCTTGGTGTCCTCCGGCAGCAGCAGGACGCTGTCCACCATTTGCGAGACGGTTTGCGCTTCCAGCTTGATGCCGTGGTCCGGGCATTCCGGATCGCCTGCGCGCGCATAGAGCAGGCGCAGGTAATCGTGGATTTCCGTGACCGTGCCCACGGTGGAACGCGGGTTGTGCGAAGTGGACTTCTGCTCGATGGAGATGGCGGGCGACAGGCCTTCGATCAGGTCGACATCGGGCTTGTCCATGCGCGCGAGGAACTGGCGGGCGTAGGCGGAAAGGGATTCCACATAGCGGCGCTGCCCTTCCGCATACAGGGTGTCGAATGCCAGCGAGGATTTGCCGGAACCGGACAAACCGGTAATCACGATCAGCTTGTTGCGGGGCAGGTCCAGCGAAACATTTTTCAGGTTGTGCGTGCGGGCACCGCGTATACGTATGTAGTCCATGGGGTAGGGGCTGTTTACCTTGAGTTTGGTTAACGTCTGATGGGGCAACCTGTTAATATACGCAACTTCGCGTGTTGAATTCAATGATTTTTAATGTCACAGCCTGAACGCATGTCCCCGGTTGAACTACGGTCCACCCTGAGCTTGGCCTCGATCTACGGCCTGCGCATGCTGGGCATGTTCCTGATCCTGCCGATCTTCGCCATTTATGCGGAAACCCTGCCGTCCGGGCATGACCATTTCTATATCGGCCTGGCGCTGGGGGCCTACGGCCTGACGCAGGCCTTGTTCCAGTTGCCGTTCGGCATGGCGTCCGACCGTTTCGGCCGCAAGACCATGATTTACATCGGCCTGCTGATCTTTGCGGTCGGCAGCTTCGTCGCCGGCATGGCGGACGACATCCATACCATCATCATCGGCCGCGCCATCCAGGGTGCGGGCGCGGTATCCGCGGCAGTGACGGCATTGGTCGCCGACCTCACGCGCGAGGAGCACCGCACCAAGGCGATGGCAATGATAGGCGGCAGCATCGGCATCACCTTTGCGCTGTCGCTGATCCTCGGGCCTACCCTGAACCAGTGGATCGGGGTTTCCGGCATCTTCGTGCTGACCGGCATCCTGGCCTTGCTGGCGATGCTGGATATCAAATACCTGGTGCCGAATCCCGAAGTCAGCCGGTTCCATTCCGATACCCAGGCCGCGCCGGCCAAGCTGGGGCCTGTATTGCAGGATACGCAGCTGTTGCGGCTCAATTTCGGCATCTTCGCGTTGCACGCCTCGCACATGGCGATGTTCGTCGTGGTGCCGTTCGCGCTCAAGCAGACCAGCGGGCTGAGCGAGAATGACCATTGGATGATCTACCTGCCGATCATGGTGATTTCCCTGGTCCTCATGGTGCCTGCCATCATCGTCGGCGAGAAAAAGGCCAAGCTCAAGCAGGTATTCATCATCAGTGTCGCCGTGATGCTGCTGGCCGAGCTTGCATTCGGCCTCATGATCGACAGTTTCTGGGGCATCATGGTGGCGCTGACCACCTTCTTCATCGCCTTCAACGTGCTGGAGGCGATCATGCCTTCCACCATTTCCAAGCAGGCGCCTGCCGCCGCCAAGGGTACGGCGATCGGGGTGTTCAACACGGCGCAGTCGTTGGGGATATTCGTTGGCGGCGTTTCCGGCGGCTGGCTGTCCAGCCAGTACGGATATACGGCGGTATTCGCCTTTTGCGGCGCGCTCATGCTGTTATGGCTTGTGAGTGTGTCTACAATGCGCGCACCGGCGGCAGTACGTAGTAGAATGTACCACCTGCCGGAAGGGCACGCGCATGATGCGGCGCAATTGTCGCGGCAGCTGGCGGCGCTGCCCGGCGTGAAGGAATCGGTTGTCTTGCCCGCGGAGGGCATGGTGATATTGAAAGTGGATATGCAGGCGGACTGGGATGATTCCGCAGCGCTGCAATTGATAAGGGGTTAAGGATGGCATCGGTCAATAAAGTAATCTTGGTAGGCAACCTGGGCCGCGACCCGGAAGTGCGCTATATGCCCAACGGCGAGGCGGTGGCCAATTTCAGCATTGCCACCACCGACAACTGGAAAGACAAGAATGGCCAGCGCCAGGAGCGCACCGAGTGGCACAATATCGTCATGTACCGCAGGCTCGCGGAAATTGCCGGCGAGTACCTGAAGAAGGGACGCCCGGTCTACATCGAGGGCCGCCTGCAAACCCGCAAGTGGCAAACCAAGGAAGGCCAGGACCGTTACACCACCGAGATCATTGCCGACCAGATGCAGATGCTGGGTGGGCGCGACGGTGGAGGCAGCGGCGGAGCGAGCTATGACGGTGGCGGCGATGACTTCAACCAGGACTACAGTCAGTCTGCCCCCAGGCAGCAGGCAGCGCCGGCGCAGCGTCCGGCGCCCGCTGCATCCAAGCCGGCCGGCGGCAGCAACTTTGATGATTTCGAGGACGACATTCCGTTCTGAATATAAGGCAGTGTTGAATTATCCAAGGCCCCGTTTCTACGGGGCCTTTTTATTTGGATTGCAGTGAAGCATGTATCTCTCGATAAAATGCTATTGAGAATTATTATTAATAATATGTATAATGATTCTCAATCATGATTTTGGGAATTGCATCATGCATTCACTACACCAGTCCCTGAAAACAGCCTTGATCGTCGTTCTTGCTTTGATCTCAAGCTCGGCCCATGCGCTCGATATCATTTTTGATTACCGCTTTGATCGAAACGGCTGGTTCAGCACCGATAGCGATGCGGGGTTGATGCGGCGCGACGTGTTGCAGCAGGCGGCTTCCGTATTCAGCGGCTTGGCCGACAACCTGTCGGCAATCCAGCCTGGCGCAGGCGATAGCTGGAGCGTGAGGTTCCAGCATCCCAGCTGGAACAGCTGGATCGAGAATGTCACTGTCACCGATCTATATGTGCCGGAAAACAGCTTGGTGATTTTCGTCGGCGCATCTTCCTTCAACGGCGCTGTGCTTGGCGCTGCCGGTTCTGGCACCGTGCGTGCCCAGGGCAGCCAGGAGTTCGTGGATACAGTGGCGGTACGCGGCCAGGAAGGCGCGCAGGCCGATGTGCCCACCGATATCGGCCCGTGGGGCGGTTCCATCTGGTTCAACAGCCAGTTCTCATGGTATGCAGGCTTGGATGAGGGCGGCCTGGCTCCCGGTCAGCCGGATCTGCTGACCACGGCGACGCATGAAATTGCGCACCTGCTGGGTTTTGGCGCTTCTGCTGCCTGGGATGCCCTATTGCTGTCTACGGATAACGGCTGGGTATTCACCGGGGAAAATGCCGTCGCCGCATATGGCGATCTTGTACCTGTCGACGGGGTAGGCGCGCATTGGGCCTATGGCGTGCAGGGTACGATAGATGGCGAGCTGGTACCCAACCTCATGGACCCGGGCACCCAGTTCGGCAACCGCGAATATTTCAGCGATCTTGATTATGCGGCGCTGGCTGACATCGGCTGGAAGGTGAGCGCGGTGCCCGAGCCTTCGACTTTCTGGATGCTGCTGCTGGGGCTGGTCGGGGTGTTCGGCCGCTGGCAGCGCAAGCAGTCGCGTGCCATCGCCAAGAAATAAACCCGCCTAAATATTGGCCAGCGAATGCTGGTTGGCCTGGTATTTGTATTCCGTCACCCAGCGCGTGAATTTTTCTGCCGGCAGCGGCTGGGAAAAGCGGTAGCCTTGCACGAAGGTGCAGCCGCTGCTTTCCGCCCAATGCAGCTCCACGTCTGTCTCCACGCCTTCCGCCACCAGTTCCAGTGACATGCTGCGCGCCAATGCCGCGATCGTCTTGACGATTTCCACATTGATCGGCTCGTGCTCTATGCCTTTGATGAAAGACTGGTCGACCTTGAGCCGGTCGATCGGAAATTTGCGCAGGTAGCTGAGGTTGGAATAGCCGGTGCCGAAATCATCAATCGCCAGCTTGATGCCGAGCCCGTGCAGCTTGCGCAATGTGCGCACCACCGCATCGGCATCCTGCATGAACATGCTCTCGGTCAGTTCGAATTCAAGATAGGCTGGGTCGATCCCCGTTTCGGTGACGATGTTTTCCACCATCTCGCAGAAATCGCTCTGGTAGAACTGCATCGCGGAAATATTGACGGAGATGCGCATAGGCTGGAACCCGGCCTGCAGCCAGGCCTGGTGCTGACGGCAGGCTTCGCTGATCACCCATTGGCCGATCGCCACGATCAGGCCGGTTTCCTCGGCAATCTCGATGAAGTGGATTGGTGTGAGCAGCCCGCGTTGTGGATGATGCCAGCGTATCAGGGCTTCCTTGCCGACCACCCTGCCGCTGTCGAGCGCAATTTGCGGCTGGTAATACAGTTCGAACTCGTTGCGCTCGATGGCCAGGCGCAGGTCGGTTTCCAGCGACATGCGGTCTAGCGAGTACAACTGCATGCCCGCGGCATAATGGCGATAAGTGTTGCGCCCGCTGCGCTTGGCTTCGTACATGGCCGCATCGGCCTTGACCAGCAGGTTGTTGGCGTCCTCGTCGTCGAGCGGATAGATGGCGGTGCCGATGCTGGCGGAGATGAAGACTTCGCGCCCCATGATCTGCTGCGGCAGCTTCAAGGTGTCGAGGATGCGCCAGCACAAGCTGTCCAAATCCTTCTGGCTACTGATGTTGTCCACGATGATGGTGAACTCGTCCCCGGAGAGGCGGGCCACGGTGTCCATCTCGCGCGAGCATCGGGTCAGGATGCCAGCCAACGCGATCAGCAATTGGTCCCCAAAGGCGTGACCCATGGAATCGTTGAAGTGCTTGAACTTGTCGAGGTCGATGAACAGCAGGCCGACTTGCGCATTGGTGCGGCAGGCTTCCGCCAGCGTCATCGACAGCCGGTCCATGAACAACACCCGGTTGGGCAATTTGGTGAGCTGGTCGAAATGGGCCAGGTAGAACAAATTGGCCTGCTTGCGCTGCGTGATTTCATCGAGCAGGTCGTGACCGTTGGCGATGCCGGCGTATCTGCCCTGCTCCGTGACAATGAAGCCGCTCACCATATGCTGCATGCCCGCATCGATGATGATGCGCGAGATGTCGTCAATCGAGGTGTGACTGCTTACTACAAGCGGTTTGCGGTTCATGAATTCGGCAACCGGCTTCTTGCCGTAGATTTCATGGGTATAGGGCTTGATGAAGGTTTCCATGAAGGCGTGCCGTTCCACTATTCCCACCGGTTGGTGCTGTGCGTTGACCACGGGCAGGGCAAAAATATGCTGGTTTTCCTGGAAGATGGCCAGCACCTGCAGGCAGGGCATGTCGTCCAGTACGGGCGCCACCGTCCGCAACAGGCGTTTGACGGTGGGATTGTCGTCACTGTGGCTGAATCTGAAATGGGTTGCAGTGTTCATGAGGCAGGGTGCCGGGCCTTCGTATGGGGAAATCCGTATGGGCAAATCAAAGCGACCAAGTGATCACGATGTGCCGTCCAGATTATGCACGTTAAGGTTGCAGAATTATGACAGCTGGCTGCAACGGAAGGCTTGATTGGCGCCAGCAGCTGCCTGGGTTGGGTTTAATGAAAACGTCATAAATCGTGGCTATGCTGGGCATCAAATCTTACGTATGAACGCCAGGTGGAACCTGGCAATGCCGCTATGAAGAACCCCTATTCAATGAATCAGCGCCAGGCTGGATTTACCTTGCTGGAGTTGCTGGTGGTACTCGTTATCCTGGGTTTGCTGGTCGGTTACGTGGCGCCCAAGTATTTTGCCCAGCTCGGCAAATCCGAGGTCAAGACGGCACGCGCGCAGATCGGCGCGCTGGAGAAAGCGCTGGATCAATACCGGCTCGATGTCGGCCACTATCCTACCACCGAGCAGGGCCTGCTTGCGCTGAACACCGCGCCTGCGGGCGAAAGCAAATGGGCTGGGCCCTACCTGCAGAAGAGCGTGCCGAACGATCCCTGGGGCCGGCCTTATCAATTCAAGTCGCCCGGGGAGCATGGGGATTTCGACCTCTATTCTTTGGGCAAGGACGGCCAGCCCGGCGGTAGCGATGACAACATCGATATCGTGAACTGGTGATATGCGCTATCAGGTACGGGCGATAAGCGCGGGCCGCCTGGTTTCGCTGGAGTTTGAAGCCCAGCATGCGGAAGAGGCGGCCGCCAAGGCGCGCAGCCAAGGCTACGAAGTCCTGGCGACCAAGTCAGGTGCGCAAGGCCTGGCCAGGAGTAAGCGCACACGTTTTCCCTTGTTGCTGTTCAGCCAGGAACTGTTGTCGCTGCTCAAGGCAGGCCTGGGGCTGGTAGAGTCGCTGGAAGGTATTGCGGAGAAAGAACAGCGATCCGAGATCGCCCAGGTGCTCAAGGGCGTGCTGGACGCGCTATACCGCGGGCAGACATTCTCGGCCGCGCTCGCAGCCTATCCGTCCGCATTTCCTGGCTTGTATACCTCCATGGTCAAGGCCAGCGAGCGTACCGGGGATTTGCCCGAGGCCTTGTTGCGCTACATTGGTTACGAGCAGCAGGTAGAGGTGTTGCGTAAGAAACTCATCGCTTCCTCCATTTATCCCTTCCTCCTCATCACCGTGGGCGGCCTGGTGGTCCTGTTCCTGCTGGGCTACGTCGTGCCGCGCTTTTCCCGGATCTATGCCGATGCGGGCGAGAACCAGGCCTGGATGCTCAGGCTGGTGCTGGGCTGGGCCGATATCATGGAGGCCCATGGGCAGAGCCTGCTGCTCGGGGGCGTGGTTTTCCTAGGGCTGGTTGTGGCGGCGCTCATGCGCCCCGGGGTGCGCGGGCGCATCATGACCATGTTATGGCGCTTGCCGACGATAGGCGAGCAAATGCGCGTATTCCAACTGGCGCGGTTCTACCGCACGCTGGGCATGCTGCTGGAAGGCGGCATCACCATCAAGCAGGCGCTGGAGATGGCGCGTGGCCTGCTGACGGCCTCCATGCACCAGAGCCTGGACAAGGCAGCCGCATTGATCCGCGAGGGACGGTCGATTTCAGAGGCGATGGAAGCTGCCGGGCTGGTGACGCCGGTCTCGCTGCGCATGCTGCGCGTCGGCGAGAAAAGCGGCGAGATGGGCAAGATGATGGAGCATATCGCGACTTTGCATGACGAGGAAATCGCACGCTGGCTGGAGTGGTTCACCCGCTTGTTCGAGCCGCTGCTCATGATCTTCATCGGCCTCATCATCGGCGCGGTCGTGGTCATGCTCTACATGCCGATCTTCGAACTTGCCGGGAGCCTGCAGTGAGCACGGCGGAAACGATGTTCAGCCAGGCGCGCATGGCCGAGGCCCGCAGCCTGGCGGCGAGCAGCAACCGCAGCATGATGGATATGCTGCAGGGGTTGTCCGCCCTGGACGACCAGGAATATGCGGCAGCTCTGGCGGGGGCCGTGCAACTGCGGCTTTTCAGCATGGAAGCCATGCATGCGATGCAGCCCGCCTTCGATGTGATGAGCTTCACCATGGCCAGCCGCCTGCAGTGCCTGCCCTTGCGTGAAAACGATACCCTCTGGCTGGTGCTTGCCGACCCGTTCGACCAGACAGTGCTGGATTGGGCCGCGGAATGGATCCCGGAAAGCTTCCATACCGGGATCGCGCATTTCCGCGATATCCAGGCTTACCTGAGCCGGCACGAGGAAGACCTGCGTGCCATGGATGGCAACCTGATTGCCACGGGCGAGGCTGCCGAGGCGAACAATACGGATGTGGAGCACCTGAGCCTGCAGAGCATCAACGCCGACAGCAGTCCGGTGATCCGCATGGTGAATTCCACGCTGTACGACGCCTTGAAGGCCGGCGTGAGCGATATCCACATGGAAAGCGTGGCCGCCGGGCTGGTGATCAAGTACCGCATCGACGGCGTGCTCGTCCATGTTGGCAGCATGCAGGGCGCGGACATGGCCGAGCAGGCGGTGTCGCGCGTGAAGATTCTTGCCGAGCTCGATATCGCCGAGCGCCGCGTGCCGCAGGACGGCCGCTTCAAGGTGATGATGCAGGGGCGCGACGTGGATTTCCGCGTATCCATCATGCCGAGCATCTATGGCGAAGATGCCGTGCTGCGGGTGCTGGACCGGAAATCCCTCTCCGACCAGGCCAAGGGGCTGTCGCTCAAGCAACTGGGCTTTGACGACTACATCATCGAGGATTTCCGCCGGCTGGTGCGTGAACCCTACGGCATGGTGCTGGTGACCGGGCCGACCGGTTCCGGCAAGACCACTTCGCTGTATGCGGCCATCAGCGAGGTCAACCACGGCCACGACAAGATCATCACCATCGAGGACCCGGTGGAATACCAGTTG
Organism: Methylobacillus pratensis; assembly: GCF_054072455.1. NCBI lineage: Bacteria > Pseudomonadati > Pseudomonadota > Betaproteobacteria > Nitrosomonadales > Methylophilaceae > Methylobacillus > Methylobacillus pratensis. Next base: position 133,847 of record NZ_JBSUSR010000002.1, on the reverse strand, counting down.
CCGGGCGTACTGCAGATCCCGGTCAACGAGAAGAAGGGGCTCACCTTCGCGCGCGGCTTGCGCTCCATCCTGCGCCACGACCCGGACAAGATCATGGTGGGCGAGATCCGCGACCCGGAAACAGCCCAGATCGCCGTACAGTCGGCGCTCACCGGGCATTTGGTATTCACCACCTTGCACGCGAACAATGTCTTCGACGTCATCAGCCGCTTCCTGCACATGAACGTCGAGGCCTACAGCCTGGTGGCGGCGCTGAACGGCGTGATGGCGCAGCGCCTAGTGCGCCTGGTGTGCCCGCATTGCGCTGAAGCGGTCGAGGCCAGCGATGAGCTCTTGTTGCAATCCAGGATCACGCGCGAGCAGGCAGCCCATTACCAATTGCGCCAAGGCAAGGGCTGTGGGCATTGCCGCGGCAGCGGTTACAAAGGCCGCAAGGCGATTGCCGAGCTGCTGGCGCTGGACGACGAACTGCGCGAGATGATCATTGCGCGCGAACCCTTGCGCAAGCTCAAGGAAGCTGGCCGTGCGAGGGGCATGAAGAGCCTGCGCGAGGCAGCGCTGGAGGCCGTCGCGCGCGGCGAGACCACACTGGAGGAGATCAACCGTGTCACTTTCGTGGCGTGAGCGCCTGCTGCCAGGCTGGTGGCGGCCTACCGTGGTCGTTCATATCCAGCCTCGGCATATTGCCTGGTCGCGCCAGTCTGGCGGAATCAAGCCCAGGATTCTTGACCAAGGCATAGTCCATGCCGAGCAGCATGGCAAGGATGTGCAGCCGTTGCTTACCGCATTGCCGCAAGCGTTGCGCGAGGCCGGCGCCGCAGGTGCGCGCGTGGAGCTGGTGCTGTCGAACGCCTTTATGCGTTATGCCATCGTGCCTAACCCGGATGGGGCTGCCAACGGCGAAGAGCTGACGCTGCTGTGCCGCCATGCTTTCCAACGGGTCCATGGCGACATTGTCGCGGAATGGAATATCCAGCTCAGCCTGGCCGCGCTTGGCGGCAACGGGCTTGCCAGCGCGATGGACCAGGATTGGCTGGGCGCCCTTAAGCAACATGTAAAAACGGAAAAAGGGCAGCTCATCAGCGTGCAGCCGCTATTGGCACATGCCTTCAACCGTCTTGCCAAGGCTGGGCAGGAGGGCATCTTTGTGCTGCGCGAACCCGAGCGGCTATGCCTGCTGGCCTGGCAAAACCGCAGCTGGTCTGCGGTGCAAATGCAACCTGTGCTTGCCGATTGGCAATCTGTACTGGAAGCAGGCTTGCGTCGGTTGCGCCTGCAACTGGAGCTGCCGGAATCCACGCCAGTGCAATTATGCGAGCTGGTGCAAGGCGATATGCAGCCGCGCATGGCAGCCTGGCGGGCGGATTGGTCCTTGGCGGGAGGCGTGGCATGAGGCTGCAGCTCGACCATGCAGTTGCAGCTAGCCAGGGAGCACGTTACCAAGCCAGCCTGCTTGTTGTCGCGGCCCTGGCATTGCTGTGTGGCTGGCAACTAATGGATATGCGCGCCGAGCGTGCGGATATCGAACAGAGGTTGCAGCAAGTGCAGGAGGCCCGCAAGCCGGTGCAGGTGGCCGCCATCCAGCCGCAGGCATTGTCGGCCGTGCAAAAAGCCGAGATCAAGGAAGCCAATGGCATACTGGACGAGCTGGGCAGGCCATGGCCTGCCTTGCTGAACCGACTGGAACAGGTAGCCCAACCGGAAATCGCCTTGCTGGCGATACGCCCCGATGCAGCCAAGGGCAAGCTGCGCCTCAAGGGGGAAGCCAAGGATGTCGCTTCGCTGCTGGCTTACCTGCAGCGGTTGGAAGCTGTACCGGAAATGCATGACGTCGTGCTCGACGAGCATGAAATGATGGAAAAGCCGGAAGGCGAAGGCATGGCGCATTTTATCCGTTTTGGCATTACGGCTCGGTGGGGGGCTGTGTGATGCAGCCCGGCATGGCTTCGTCCCTGGATTTCAAGCGGCTGCAATGGGTTGCGCGCCGGGTGCAGTATAGGCTGGGTTGGCCCGGGATGGCCTTGGTTGCACTGCTGGTGGCGACGGTATGCCTGGTGGCGGTGTGGCTGGTGCCTTTGCAAACCGAGATCGCGCAACTGCGGCAGGAGTTGGCAATGCAGGAGGCGGCGTTACGCCTGCATCCCCAGCCGCAGCACCAGCCCGTGAGCTCCCCGGAACAGGCATTGGCGCAGGAGCTGGCCGAGTTCGATGCGCGCTTTCCCGGCATCAAGCAATTACCGGAAGAACTGGGCGTGTTGTTCCGCCTTGCGGAAGGCCATGGCCTGCAAGTGGTCAAGGGCGAGTATTCACTATCGGAGAAAAAGCAAGGCAGCGTGCGGCGCTTCGAGGCCAGCGTGCCGGTGCAAGGCAGCTACCAGTCGGTGAAGGCGCTGGTGCTCGATATATTGGACGCCTTGCCGAACGTGGCGTTGGCAGAGCTTGGTTTCGAACGCGGTGAATCGTTGGAAGCCGAGGTCAAGACGCGTTTGCGCCTGGTGTTCTTTATCAGGAAGCGTGCGGCATGAAACTGCCATTCAAGCGCCAATGGCTGATGGTACTGGGTTTGCTGGCAACGCTGGCCCTGGTGTTCAGCATGGAAGATGAGGAAGATGCCGGGCTGTTGCCAACCGCCCGGCCCGCGCGCTCCCAGGCTGCGCCATCAGCGCAGTCTCCTGTCAGCCAACATACCGAAAACCGTCAGCATTACCTTGACTGGGGCTTGTTGCAAGGCCGTTCCGTCGCGACGGGAGCGGAGCAGGTGCAGGCGGATCTGTTCAGGCCCCAGCGCTGGTATGTGCCGCCGCCCAAGACGGCAGCTGAGCTGGCCCCGCCGCCGCCAGTGGCGCCGCAGCCAGGGTTTGCCTATATCGGCAAGCTCGAGGACGGGCCGCAGGGCACTGTCATTTTGCTGGCGAGCGCCAACCAGCTCTATTCGGTCAGCGTCGGCAGCAATATCGACCGTGCCTGGCGCTTGGACAAGGAGGACGACCAAAGCCTCCAGCTGACCTATTTGCCGCTCAACCTGCCCAAGACGCTGCTCAAGAAGAGCAAGCCGGCGGCCGACGTTAATCCTGCCAGCCATTTGCCGGGGGATCCGGATGATTTACAGGGGAATCTTTAAATGTTGTCTAGTTATGCATGGCGCGTCACTGGCCTTGTCAATGTAGTGCTGGTGTTGTCTTCATGCGCGCTGGCGCCCTGGCCCAAGCCTGGATTCCCGGGCGATACGCCCGAGGAGAAAATCACCAACACCCAGGCGGAGCGTGAGAAAAAGCCCGAAGGCGTGAAAGAGCTGCAGCGCGTGCGTGTGGCGACCGAGCAGGGCGTCAACCAACTTCTGACCGAAGCCGAGGCGGCATTGCGCGACAGGCGTATGGCGGATGCGGGGGAATTGTTCCGCCGCGTGTTGGCGATCGAGCCCGACAATCCCAGGGCGCAATCCGGGCAATTGCTCATCGAGAGCACCCGCAAGCATACGGAGCAGGTGCAGCACGCAAGCCAGTTGCTGGAAAAGGGCGAGACAGACGCCGCGCGGGATATCCTGCACCAGATATTGCTGGAGGCTCCCCAGCATGAGGAGGCCTTGCGGCTGCAGCGGGAAATCCGCCAGCAGCGCGCCCATGTGCGCATGGAGCCGCCCAAGCTGAAGCCTGCCTTTAATAAGCCGGTGAGCCTGGAATTGCGCGATGCCAATATCAAGATGGTATTCGAGGCGTTGTCGCGTGCCACGGGCATCAATTTCATCCTCGACAAGGACATCAAGCCCGAGACCAAGGCCACGGTATTCATCAAGAAGTCGCCGATCGACGAGGCGATCGAGATGGTGCTGGCAACCAACGGCTTGCAGAAAAAGGTGCTGTCCGAGAATACCGCGCTGGTATTTCCCAACACCGCCGCCAAGCTCAAGGATTATCAGGACCTGGTGATCCGCAACTTCTACCTCACCAATGCCAAGGCCAAGGATGTGTCCGCTATGGTGAAGACCATGCTCAAGACCAAGGACATCCATACCGACGAGCGGCTCAACATGATCGTGATCCGCGATACGCCCGAAGTGGTGCGCATCGCCGAAAAGCTGGTGGCGGCAAACGACCTGGCCGATCCGGAAGTGATGCTGGAGATCGAGGTGATGGAGGTGACGCGCGAGCGACTGCAGGAGCTGGGCATAGAATACCCGACCTCATTGACCGCCTCCGCCGGTCTCTCGATCGAGGCGATGAGGAGCAACAATTCGAGCACCTACCTGTTTGACGCCAATCCCAGCCTGAATTTCAAGAAGACGACGGGCGATATCAATATCCTCGCCAACCCGCGCATCCGCGTGCGCAACAACGACAAGGCACAGGTGCTGGTGGGCGACAAGGTGCCGGTGATCACCACCGTGGCGACGGCCGGGGTGGGCTCGTCCCAGACCGTGCAGTACCTGGACGTCGGCCTCAAGCTGGAAGCCGAACCGCGCATCACGCTGGACGATTTTGTCAATATCAAGATTGCGCTGGAAGTCTCTTCGCTAGGCACCTCCACGACATTGCAAGGCGGCGGCGTGGTGTACCAGATCGGCACCCGCAACGCGAGCACCCTGTTGAGGCTCAGGAACGGGGAGACGCAAATACTGGCAGGCCTGATCAACGACGAGGAGCGCAAGAACACCAGCCGCCTGCCCGGGCTGGGCGACATCCCGTTGCTGGGGCGCTTGTTCTCCAACCAGATCGATAACCGCAAGAAGACCGAGATCGTGCTCGCGATCACGCCACGCGTGGTCAACAACATCAGCCGCCCTGAATCCGAAGTGATGGAATACTGGTCCGGCACGGAGAACGGCATCAGCGACCATCCGCAGATCAATGTGCCCGGCACCGGCGCTGCCGGCAATATGAGCCCGCGGGAAATGATGATGCAGCGCTTGCGTCCTGCAGAGCCCGTTGCTCCCGAGCCGGAACCAGCTCCGGCTCAGGCCGAAGAAAGCCAGCCGGCGCAGGATAACTTCATGTCCACCCAGCCCAAGCCGGTGGTTCCCCTGGTGACGCCGGAGGTCGTGGTGCCCAAGGCTGCGCCGCAGCAGGCCCAATAGCATGATGCCGCGCCAGGCCGGGTTTACCTTGATAGAGCTGGTGGTGACGCTGACCATTGTCAGCATCCTCGCCAGCGCCTTGATCCCGCTTGGGCAGTGGAGCGTGAAGCGCCAGCAGGAGGCCGAATTGCGGCAGGCATTGCGTGATATCCGCAGCGCGATCGACGCCTACAAGAAAGCGGTGGAGGACGGCAAAATCATTGTCAATGCGGATGCCTCCGGCTATCCGCCCAGCCTGGAAGTGCTTGCGAATGGCGTGCCGGATGCAAGCAGCGAAAAGAAGCGCCTCATCCGTTTCCTGCGCCGCCTGCCGCGCGATCCGATGTTCCCGCAAAAAGACGTGCCCGCGCAGGATACCTGGGGCAGGCGCAGCTACGCCAGCCCGCCCGATGCGCCGCAAGCGGGCGTGGACGTGTTCGACGTGTATTCACTCAGTACCGGCACCGGCCTCAACGGCATTGCCTACCGGGAGTGGTGATGCAAGGCAAATATTTGCGCGGGTTTACCCTGGTCGAGCTGCTGGTGGTGATGGCTATCCTTATGCTGTTGCTGACGGTGGCGGCCCCCAGGTATTTCAACGGCATTGAGCGCGCCAAGGAGTCGGCATTGAAGCAGACCCTGGTAGTGGTGCGCGATGCGATCGACAAATTCCATGCGGATAACGCGCGCTATCCCGATTCGCTGGAGGAACTGGCCGAGCGCAAATATATCCGTGCAATTCCCATCGACCCGATCACAGAAAGCAGTGAAACCTGGCAACTGATCGCCCCGGAGGAGGAAATGCCGGGCGAGTTGTACGACCTGCACAGCGGCGCGGAAGGACAGGCGTCGGATGGCTCCCTCTATGCCGAGTGGTAGCATACAGCGCGGCTTCACCTATATCGGCCTGCTCATGATGATCGCGGTAAGCGGCATCGGCTTCGCAGCGCTTGGCGAAGTCTGGCATACCGCATCGCAGCGCGAGAAGGAAAAGGAGCTGCTGTTTGCCGGCGGGCAGATACAGTCTGCCATCCAACGTTATTACCAACAGACCCCCAGTCCGGTCAAGCAATATCCGGCCCGGCTCGAGGACCTATTGCTCGACAGGCGCGGCCCCAAGCCCCAACACCATTTGCGCAGGATTTATATCGACCCGATGACCGCCAGCAGGGATTGGGGCTTGATCAAGGAGCAGGAACGTATCATCGGCGTCTACAGCCGCTCCAAGGCCCGGCCGTTCAAGCAGGATGGATTTGACGAAGCACAGCAGGCGTTCTCCGGGGCGAAGAGTTACCAGGATTGGGAATTCTCTGCCAGGCAGGGGGGCGGCAATGCCAATGCCCGCAACCCGGTCAATACCGGCATATCTTCGGCTCCCGTATCGACGCCTGCTGCTGCCAGCCCATCTGCAGCAGGCCGTGGCAGAATTCTGAAAAGTGCCAATTGAGGTGTTGCGTCAACGCGGCTCTAGCCTGCCATAGTTGCCTGGGGCGGTGTTCAATAGTTATCGGCAGTGTTTAAGATGAAATGAAAATGTTAGGGCGAGCGTAGCGATGCCAAGTGTGGGTTTGACGTTGGATTCCCCGTCTGGCTGCGCCGAGTAGCGCAGTTTTTAATGGATTAAGGACTGGCGTCTGTCTGAGCGCAGCGAGTTCAGCCAGTCCCCATTAAAAGCGAGCAACGCAGGTTGCCCGGAACAAAGTGTAGGGACGCAGACAATCGGGTCGCCTTTTCTTTGGTCCTGTTTCTTTTGGCGACGCAAAAGAAATGGACTCGCCCGGCGAGGCGAAACCCATCCTCTCGCTAATCACAATATGGATGCAGACTAAAAACCGTTAAGTTTGATTGGGTTAAGGGTTGGAGCTTGGATAGTAAGTTAAGCAACTATGGTCTTGACCACTATCGTAGGTGATTGACCCATTGCCTTTCGCTTGTCAGCGAGTCCCTTTATTTTGCTTCGCCAAAATAAAGGAACCAAACAAAAGGCGACCCCGGAGTCTGCGCCGAGAGCAAGCTCCCGGTCCCCTGCGTTGCTCAATCTGTCTGGGAGCTTGCTGAACTCGCTATCGCTCAAACAGACGCAAGCTCTTTTTCCAGACAGATCTGCGCTACTCGACGCAGCCAGACGGGGAGCCCAAAGTCAAAAGAAAAAGAAAAAGCAACGGCGACTTGGCTTCGCTGCACTCGCCCTTGGTTTTGTGAGTTGGGCTTAATTGGTGTTACCGCTGATGCGCCGATATTCCTGCAATACCTTGGGCACGTAAGCCTGTGTTTCCGCAAAGGGCGGGATGACATTGCCATGCCGTTTTACCGTGGCTGGGCCGGCATTGTAAGCGGCAAGCGCTAGGCTGATGTCGCCGTTGAATTCACGTTGCAATTGACTGAGGTAGCGCGCGCCGGCCATGACGTTCTGTCCAGGGTCGTCAATATTGCTCACTCCCAGTTGGCGTGCCGTGGCTGGCATCAATTGCATAAGTCCTGTTGCACCGCGGGGGGAGACAGCCAACGGCTGGTAGCCAGATTCCGCGTTGATGACGGCATGCAGCAAGGCGGGGTCAAGCTGGGTGGCACGTGCGGCAGTTGCAATCACGTCATGGAAAGGCAAAGTGCTTGTATTGGCCGCAGTCGGCGTGGCGGCGGATTCGCTGATGTGCCATGCGCAATCGTGCGATACCCCTGTATTGGAAATATACAGCGCCTCGTCGCTATCGCCGTGCAGGCAGATATCAGCGCGTGATTCCGGTATCAGGGATAACCAGGTCCAGAAGGCCAATATGAATATTAAACCAAGTTTGCTCATGCCTGTTAGGGTGCCGAATCGATATGACATGCCCATGACGTTTGCAAAATGCGGGACTAGTTCTTTGTGACTACAGTGGGCCGATATTTTGTCATGTGTTGTTGCTATAAACCTATGGGTAAATTGTGAGAGATATGCTGTAGGTGGAATATCTTTTGACATTGAAATAAGAATGCCACGCCGTTTTCACGGGATTGAAACCTGAGTGCCAGAGAATGCACGCTGGGGAGGACGGTATTTTGCTGCAACTACAATCAATCGGGGTTATGGACAACTATAACAAGGATCTCACGCCGGATCAGGCTAGTGCTTTTCTGGAAGTGGTTGATGCGTCCTTGCGTATTAAGAAGAAGGCGCAATTTTTTTCTTGGCTGCAGGGTCATTTTCAATTCTTGCTGCCGCATGAAGTGTTGCTATGCGGTTTTGCCATCGGTGCGGGGCGGGTGTTTTCGCTGGAGACGTTCAGCAGCACGCGCTATGTGACGGATGCGCATGTGACGATTGCCATGCAGGAGGAGTCCGGCGTAGTCATGAAGGCCATACAGGCCTGGCAGCAGACATCCCAGCCCGTGTTGGTCGACCCCTATCTCAAGGACGGCCATTTTGGCAGCTTCACCGTGCCCAAGATCGACCATGGCAACCTGCAGGAAAGCGAGTTGCGTAATATTGCAGCTTACGGATTATCTTCTGCCGATGGCAGTATCTCCTCCTTCTTCTGTTTTTCGCGCGTTTCCGGCGAGCTGAACGCCAATCACGCCTATATGCTGGAGTTGCTGGTGCCTTATCTGCATTCCGTACTGATGCGCGTGAGCGATAGCGTGGCCAATATCGGCGAGGTGTTGGGTGACGGGGCCACTGCAGGCTTGATTACCGCCCGGGAAAAAGAAATCCTGCAATGGGTACATACCGGCAAGAGCAACTGGGAAATTGCCACGATCCTGGAAATTAGTCCGTTGACCGTGAAAAACCACATGCAGAACATCCTGCGCAAGCTGGATGTGCAGAACCGCAGCCATGCCGCAGCCAAGGCTTCCCGCCTTGGCCTGATCCGTCACTGATCATTGCCTGTCTGTTCGTTTGTTGCGGTGCCTCAGCCAGGCGCATACGTCATTTTTCCCCATCAATCGTGCTGGTTTTGCTCCAGCGCTGCCTAGTCCTAAAGAACTAGGTCGACACCATACCCACTTCATATTCTGTTTTTAAGATGCTCTCAGTCGCGAATTTTGAGAAGGCGCAGTTGAGTACGTTCGGTAGTGTGCGGCGTGACGAATGTAGCGGCTCAAAGATTTTTCGTTTCAGTTTTTTATGTCAATTTTCGGGAGTTATGACAATGAATATCAAGATGAAGGCTTTGATTGCTGCCGCTGTTGCAGCAATGAGCGTTTCTGGTGCAGCGAATGCTGCATTGACCACAGGGGCTACTGGTAATAGTAGCTTGGTATTGGCTGTGTGGGATGTAACAAATAAGGTTTCTGTAACCTTTGACCTTGGGTTTGATTATGCAGGTTTCTCTGCAGGTTCTACAGGTTCTTCAACAAGCTTTAGCTGGGATTTAACCTCTGGTAGCTACGCCGATGTATGGAATGTTCTTGGTGGTGACAACTTGTTATGGGGAGTTGTTGCAACAGATTACAACGGTAGCATTACTGAAGCTGGGTCCATGGGATTTATCTCAACAGTAAAAGAAGGACAAAGTTTGTCCTCGACATTGGCAATGGCCCAGTTTGGCCGTCCAATGGCCAAGTTTGACGAGTACTTGGTTGATAACAATGAAAAGGGCAATGTTGCTAGTGCTGGTAATGCTTATGCAGGTACCTTTTTTACAGGTAGTAAGCTTTTCAATTTCGGTCCAGTAGTGCTTGATGCCGTAGGTAACGAGCAAGGTGTTGTGCAGTATTTTAGTGCTGTTGGTGCAGCTGGTCGTCTAACTTATGTTGAGTACGATGCTACATTCAAGCTCGATGCTAATGGTCTTTTAACATACACCGTAGCTGCTATACCTGAGCCTGAAACATATGCTTTGTTGCTTGCTGGTCTCGGCCTTGTAGGTGCTGCTGCACGTCGTCGCAAGTCTACCTAATTTTCCTCAGTGACTCTGTTTCAAAAGAGCAGAGTCACATTTCAAAGTTTTACTCAACTAAATACTGATATTGGGAGATTCAAATGCAAGTCAAACAATTGATCCTGGCCGTTGCGGCCACCCTTGCTGCCGGTTCCGTTCTGGCCGCTCCTGTCACACCTGCACAGATTGGTTCTGCACGTGCCGCTGGTACATTGCAAGAAACTTGGATTTCAGGTGCCTCTGCCCCTACATTTAACATTTTCCGTGGTTTTGAACTGGGTTGCGATGCAAATTCCGTATCCTTGTTCTCCAATTCTAGTTCCGATAGCAATGTGCGTCCTGGTTCCTTGGGCAACTATGCCGCGTATGCTTGTACACGTGGCGGTGTTGTGTCTGTTGTTTACCACACTGTATTCGATGGTTCTTTGAATGCGTATGCTCCTCATGTGAGCGGTACTCAGTTGCAGCGTCTACGCCGCCTGGATCAAGCCAGTTGTCAAGTTGCTACAGGCGCTTTCCCTGGTCATGTAAACTATAAGAGCTGCCAACTGGTAAATCCAGTAGCCACTCCTGATGGCGCGATCAACAAGCCAGCTGGTGGTTTCTCTGATGTGGAAGCTTCTCTGTTCGGTCTGGATGTTTCCTCCGCTGGTACCGAGGCAGAAGCCTATGTTGGTCAAACCTTTGGTGTTGCTGTCAGCTTGCCGCTCTACAGAGCATTACAGGCTGCACAAGGACTGACTGCTAACGATGATCCAGCCAATGCGCCTAATATTTCTTCTGCTCAATATACTTCTATTGTTGCCCAATTCTCTGGATATCAAACTGATTGGTCTCCAATCTTGGGTGCTGCAGGGGCAGGCAAGGCGATTTATCTGGAGCGTCGTGTGCCTAGTTCCGGTACCCAAGCCAGTTCCAACGCACATTTCTTGAAAAATCCTTGCTCTGATGGTGCATCAGCTAGTTTGCAACCTGCTGGAGCAGCTGATAGCGTGTCAGGCTCTTTTGTTGTAACTGAGCACAGTGGCTCTGGCAATGTGAAGGCTGCCTTAACAACTCGTGGTACTAATGGCCAGTTCGCTATCGGTGTCTTGTCTCTGGAAAACAACTGGCGTACTGATAGTGAAGCCAACCAGGGTTACCGTTATGTGAAGCTGGATGGCGTGCACCCAGAAGCTGGTACTTTTGATGGCAATAGCAATGGCACTGCGGATGGTATCGAATTTGCCCGTGAAACCGCCATCAACGGTGATTATGGCTTCCATATCGAAATGCGCTCCTTCGTTGCCAATACTGCTGACGCATTCGGTGCTCAGTTGATTCCTGAAATCACGTCTGCATTGGGTAGCCCAGCCAATTGCGCTGATGTTCCACGCGGCCTGACCCTGAACCCACTGGGTGGTTCCATCTGCAGCAGCGCAGCTACTCCAGGCGAACTGCAAGTGACTGCCAAGGGTACTCGCTTCGGCAACAATTGCGCACCGCAGCAATTGTTCTTCTAAGTTGGTAAAAACCAGGGTGTAAACCCAGCGTAGTACTCAGGCACTTTCCTGCATTCGCAGGAAAGTGCTTTTTACTGTACTCGTCATCGCTATGTCATGTGCGCTTCCTAAGATAGCAGCGCTTTTGGCATGTGTATTGAGATGATAAAACCCGAGAACGGCCAATCAAGCATGTTGGTTAAGCAACTATACCCAGCTTGTTTTATTCGCCATTTTCCATCTATGCAAACCTGAGAAAGTAGCAAGCGTGCGTTTATTTTTGTTGTGGATGACTGGATTGTTGAGCATAGCCTTCATGGGAGGGCTCGCTGTGGCTGAGGATGGCGTGGATGCTCCTCGAGAGGTTGCCCCCGATGCGATCGAGGAGCAGCCCAGGTTCGACATCATGGAGTTCACCGTGAGCGGCAATACCGTATTGCCCGTTGGCAAGGTTGAGGAGGCGGTGTATCCCTTCCTGGGCGAAGGCAAGACGATTGACGATGTCGAAGCTGCACGCGCGGCGCTGGAGAAGACTTTCCATGATGCAGGTTACCTGACGGTGTTCGTGAACACGCCGGAGCAGGAAGTCAGCAACAAGGTGGTCAGGCTTGAGGTGCTGGAAGGCAAAGTCGAGAAGCTGCGAGTGGTCGGTGCAAAGTATTATTCCCTGGGAGCCATCAAGCGCCGGGCACCTGACCTGGAAGAAGGAAAAGTGCCTTATTTCCCCAATGTGCAACGCCAGCTGGCCAGCCTGAATGCCCAGCCTGATCGCCAAGTTGCGCCGGTATTGCGGCCAGGCAAGACGCCGGGCAAGGTGGAGGTGGATCTCAAGGTGGAGGACAAACTGCCGTTGCATGCCAGCTTGGAGCTGAATAACCGCTATATCGCCAATACTACCCATACCCGCCTAAACGGTTCGATACGTTACGACAACCTGTGGCAGCTGGACCATAGCCTGAGCCTGAGTTTCCAGGTCACACCAGAAGACACCAATGAAACGCGAGTGTTGTCGGCAACTTATCTTATTCCAACGCCAGGCGGGGATTACTGGGCATTTTATGGCGTCGTTTCACGCAGCGACGTGGCCGCAGTGGGCGATGTCAATGTGGTCGGTAACGGTAATATCCTTGGATTACGATATATTCATCCGCTGCCAGCACCGGCCTTGTCAGGCTATTTTCATAATCTGACCTTAGGAGTGGACTACAAGGATTTTGATGAGTCCACGCGCTTGATCGGTAGCGGTTTCAATACTCCAATCAGTTATATGCCGTTTTTTGCTGGTTATGACAGCAGCCTGAACACGGAAAAGAGTACGACTCAATTTAACCTCGGATTGACGTTTGCGATACGTAATTTCGGCTCTGACGAACAGGAGTTTGCCGATAAGCGTTCCTGGGCGGAAGGCAGCTTTGCCTATTTGCGTGGCGATATCAAGCATACCTACAAATTGCCCAAGAGCTGGGAGTTGTTTGGCCGTGTTTCAGGCCAGGCTGCCAGTGCCCCGATCATTGCCAATGAGCAGTTCGTCGTCGGCGGCGCAGATAGCGTGCGTGGTTATTACGAAGCCAGCGCACTCGGCGACAAAGGCTTGTTCGCTACTGCCGAGTTGCGCACGCCATCACTTGCAAAATACCTCAACATGGACGGCAGCCTGGTGGGCTCGTTGTTCTATAGCGCAGGCCAGGTCCGTATCCTGAAACCGCTGCCTGAGCAGGAAAGTGTGTTCAATCTGGCTTCGTTCGGTATCGGGCTGCAACTGAAGAACTGGCATGGATTGACAGCTGGATTTGATTACGCGCGCGCATTGAGAACGGCGGGTTTTGTCGACAAGGGCGATCACCTGCTGCATTTCAGAGTGGCGTACGACTGGTAAGGATGGGAGAAGAGTCATGAATCAGGGTGTATTTCGTCTGGTGTTTAATAAACGTCTGGGGACATATGTTCCCGCGCACGAGATGGCGCGGACGGTTGCACGAACTGGCAGAGGCGCACGTGCCCGCAGGCGGGTCTTGGCTGCGCTCATGGCATCCATGGCATCGGGCAGCGTGCTGGCTGATTTGACTCCGTTGCCTAGCTCAGGCTTGATCATGGGAGGTGGCGCATGGAGCAACGCATACGTTTCCGGTGCAACGCCGACCGTGACGACAATCCAACAGCTAGCACCGCAAGCGATCGCAAATTGGAGCCAGTTCAATCTTGCCCGCACCCATACACTCAATATCAACCAACAGACGAATTGGTCGATGCTGCACCGGATTCATGACCTGAATCCCAGCGTGATTGCAGGCACCATCAATGCCCCAGGCACCAATTATTTCGTCAATACCAATGGCATTATCTTCGCCAATGGCGCACAGATTAATGTAGGGTCCTTGATGGCAGTGACTTCTGCCGATATGAATGACGCCCTGTTTACCAACGGGCTGTTGTCCAAGTTGGGGAATGCGCCAGTATTCAGCAATACCGGTGGTTTCATCAAGGTTGAAGCTGGCGCTACCCTGAATGCCGCCAGTGGTGGGCGAATTACTCTGCTGGCAAAGGATGTAGAAAACCATGGAGTGATCAATACCCCTGACGGGCAGACGATTCTTGCTGCTGGAGAAAAGGTATACCTCAAGTCCAGTACCGATCCAGCCGGCTTGTTGGTGGAGGTAGACTCCGGCGGTACGGCAACCAATTTGGGTGAAATTATTGCTGATCGTGGCAATGTTACTTTGGTGGGCTTGGCTGTGAATCAGCAAGGCAAGATATCAGCCAGTACCTCGGTACGCGCAAATGGTTCTATCCATCTTCTTGCGCGCGACTCTGTCAATGTGTTACCGGATGTCAGCGGTTATAACTACCAGGCGCAACGGTTTGGTACCGTAACTATCGGCGAGGGCAGCGTGACCGAAGTGCGTGTGGAAACTGGTGATAAAGAGGAAGTGCTTGTCAGCCAGACCTTGGCGCCATCACGCATCAATATCGAAGGGAGAGCCGTCAATATCAATGGGCTTGTTCGCGCCAAGGGAGGGGAAATTAATATCTCTGCCAAGGCGGGAACTGAGACTGTTCAGGATCCTGTACGTGTCTTTCTTGATCAGCATGCAACGCTGGATGTTTCTGGTGTGGATGCGACTGCCGCGATGGAGAAGAATCAGCTTAAGGTTCAGCTGTTTTCTGATCAGTTGAAGGATACTCCTGTATTGCGCGGTGGGGCCTTGTTTGGTGAAACCGTTTATCTCGATGCGCGTAAAGGTACTGACTTGTTCGATATATCACCTTTGCTAGCATTGCGTACACAAACGGTAGCAGAGCGGATGAGCAAGGCTGGTACCGTGAACATCACTTCTCAAGGCGATGTGGTGACTAAAGCAGGGTCTGTGATTAATGTTTCTGGCGGTGTCATCGATTATGCTGCTGGCTTCATCCGTGAGAGTTTATTGCGTTATCAGGGTAGTCTCACCGCTATTTCTGATGGAGACCGCAATGTTGCCTATGATGGGTTGGCTGATGTCTTCAAACTTACCGACCAGAAATGGGGTTGGACATATCGAAAAGAACTCAATCCCAATGGCAAAGGAACATGGCAGGCGGCCTATCGTGAAGGTCAGGATGCTGGGACGGTCAATATCACGACTGCACGCCCGGCTATGCTGGCAGGCAACATGCAGGCCGATACACGTACGGATGTTACCCAGCGGACCAATCTTCCTGATGGTGGCAAATTCAACCTGACTACTACACAAGGTACGGTGCGTATCCAGGCATCTCAGGCGGAAGTTGCCGAAAATTTTGGTGTGCAGGATGTCAATACCAGTACTGAAACCATTGTAGGCACTGGATTATTGAATACCGGCTTCAATCACTTACATGTCAACAGCCTGGGAACAATTGAAGTAGATGCAGCTGTCAACACGCTACCCAATGGCTCTGTCAATTTAAAGGGCGGCGGAGTCAATATCCATCGTAATATCGTGACGGCTGGGGGAGATATCACCGTTGCAACGCAATTGAATGATCAGTCCATTGTCGTGGATGATGGCGTGAAGCTTAGCACAGCAGGAAACTGGAATAATGATAATCCTCGTGTAGCTGGTGCGATGCAATCTGCAATTGCATTAAATGGTGGCAATATTAGTCTCTCGGCCAGCAAGGATGTGGTATTAGGGAAAGGCGCCGTCCTAGATGCTAGTGCGGGCGCCTGGTTGAGCAGCAATGGCACATTGCGTACCGGTAATGGTGGCGATATCAGTCTGGATGGGCAGTCAGTTTCTCTGGGCGGTACAGTGCAAGCTTATGGCTTTGACCTTGGCGGTAATTTCTCTGTATCAACAGCACAAAATGTACAGATTGGTGGCCAATCATCTTCGTCAACAGACTTCTGGTTACAGGCTGGCTTCTTTGAGCAGGGAGGATTTGCGTCTTACACTGTCAAGAATACAGCCAATGGTGGCGAGTTCGTGATTGGGGATGCGACAGGGAAATCTACCGTCATCCATCCCAAGATGCAGACGCTGATGATGCGTCCTACGTATGGTAGCAAGGTCAGTGGAACCGATATGTCTGATGTGGCGAGCACTGTGTTGCTATCCGAGGGGCAGCGCGCATCTTCGGCAGTGCATTTCTCGGCTTACGGTGGCGATGAGTCATTGGCCAATCTTACCGTCTTGAAGAACACGGTTATTCGTACCGATAGTCCAGACCTGCAAGGTAGAGCGGGAGCGATTAGTTTAGAGGCAAGCCGGCAATTGACGATGTTGGGCAGCTTGTTTTCGTCTTCTGGGGCGATTCGGCTGAGTTTGGTCGGAGAGGTGGATAAAGTCGCCTATGATAATCAGCAGAGCATCTGGATAGGTGGCGACTCCATCATTAGTGCGACTGGAAGTTATGTCAGGCCGCCCGCTACGGTACCAACATTAGGGCAGGCTAAAGTGCTGGATGGTGGCACGATTACCATCAGTGCTAACAAAGGCTTTGTGGTGGCAGAGCAGGGGAGCATGCTGGATGTCTCGGGTACATCGGGGGCTGTTGATATTGATACTGGTCGTGGCGTTCAACGTCAGGTATTGAATGGATCTGCGGGCAGTATTGCCATCACGGCACGAGAAGGTATGGTGCTAGATGGCAGCTTCAAAGGTCAGGCGAGTGGGACTGGTGAGGCTGGTCGACTGAATCTGGCGCTGAAAGGCGACCTGGTTGATTCTTCGCAAGCGCCAAACCCGCCTAGAGGTGAGCGAGTATTTACCGTTACGACAAACAAGGAAGTTGTTGGTAGTGGCCTGAATGTACGTGATAGCTTGGCAGCTTTTGAAGGCAAGGCACAAGTTTCCACCGAGCAGATCAATGCTGGTGGGTTCGATCATGTAGCGATTGAAAGCACGACCGAAGGCCGCGCGCCCGATGCTGTCCAGCGAGACCGTATTTTGCTGGAAAGCGGTGTGAAGCTTGTTGCACCCGAAACATTGTCTCTTACTGCCTCTGCATTTGAAGTCGGAGGCAACGGTGTTGCTGAAGTAGATGCCTCGCACGTGACGCTGGCGGCGCCTATTCTTAATAATCACGTGCAGACCGGTAATGGCACATTCAAAGTCAACGCTGATTTCATTGATGTGAATGGTACTGTCAATCTTTCCGGTGTCAGTCAGGCTGAATTGAATAGCCGTTTGGACATTCGTCTGCGGGGGCTGACATTTGATAATGCTGGGTCCTTGAAGAGCAACGGCAATTTGACATTAACAGCGCGCCAGGTCTATCCCGTGACCAACAGCAGCTTTAATATCGAGGCGTTGGGCGCTGAGAGCAATATCAATATTTATTCCAGCGGTCTCGCGTATCAACCTGTATACAGTGCCGGTGGCAAACTGGGATTGAAAGCCGTGACTATCCGGCAAGAAGGCGTACTGCTGGCGCCATTGGGTCAAATCACTCTGGATACAGCCGATGACAAAAATCTGATATTGGGTGAAAAAAGCCTGACTTCCGTATCTGCCGCGGGCTTGAGTATTCCTTACGGCACCACCATGCAAGGCGGAACTAGCTGGAGCCTGCCCAATAGCTATGGCAATACGCCGTTGGAGAAGCGTATTACCTTGAACGGCAAGGATATTGACCTCAAGGCTGGCGCAGTGATCGATATCTCCGGTGGTGGAGATACGTTTGCCTATGAGTGGATTCAGGGTATAGGCGGTTCATTGGATATTTTGGCACAGCAAGGTTATTACGCTATCAAGCCTGGCATGCAAGGCGAATATGCCCCTTATGACTATGACTACAGTAAAGATAACGCTCCAGATATTGGAAAAGCAGTATATCTGTCTGGTATAGCTGGCTTGCCTGCTGGTTACTATACTTTGCTTCCCGCACGTTATGCATTGTTAGAAGGCGCTTACCTGGTGCAAGCAGCGCCTGGCCAAAATGTACGCCAAGGCACTAGTACCTTGTTGCACGATGGATCTAGTTTGGTGTCCGGATACCAGACCAATATCAACCGTAGTAGTCGCAACGCGCTTTGGGAAACATTCCGTGTCACCAATGGCAATGTATTCCGCACTGCGACTGGCAGTGTGACACGTGCACCGGCTGAATACATGATCAGCAGTGGCAATACTTTCTTTACTGAACAAGCCAATGTTTCTGGCTTGGTTGCGCCAAGATTGGCGATGGACGCAGGGCAGCTGATATTGTCTGCCACCAATACCTTGACGTTAAACGCCACTTTGAAGACAGATCGGCCTGCCGAAGGACGTGGCGCCATGGTGGATATTGTCTCTGACAAGATCAGTGTGGTGTCTGAGATCGGGGCGGATGATGGCAGCTTGCAGATCAAGGCAGATGCGCTTGGCGCCATGAATGCCGAAAGCATTTTGCTAGGAGGTTCCCGCCGCCAAGGCGATGAAGCCGTCGAGATTACGACAATTTCTCGTGAAGTCACGTTTGCTAATGATCAAGATCATGCGCTCGAGGTCAATCAGTTGATTGCTACGGCCTCTGACAATGTCACAGTGGAAACGGGTGCAGTGATCAAGGCGGAGGGAGCCGCTAGCCAGAACAATACTGTATTAAGGGTGAATGGTGATGGTGCATTGCTAGCAGTGTCGGGTAGCAATGATGTGGTATTTGACCGTGCTGGCGCATCCGGTAATCCCGTGAGCGGTGTGCTGGATATCCAGGCAGGCAGCCAGATTAATGCTACGCGGTCATTGGTGTTGGATGCGACGGCTGCTTCCAATCTCAATGGTAGCGTTCGTGTCAATGATGGCGGCTCAGTGACGCTGGGAGCGCAGAGCATCGTGCTGGGTATGCCGGCAGTGGATGTGACTGGCATGCGTGTTGACAACAATTTGTTAGCGAGTTTTGGCAATTTGCGTCAGGTTACCCTGAATAGCCATGGCAATCTGAATCTTTACGGCGATGTGGAGTTCGGCAGCAAAAATCTGGATGTCACGATCAATGCGGCTGGTATTGTCGGGCATGATCTTGCGCAAGCTGATGCAGCCAGTTTGCAGGCAAATCAACTGGTATTGAAGAATTCGGCTGGCGCCACGTTGACAACAGCACCTACACGCAGCGGTACGATAGTAGTGGATGCCAACAGCATACGTGTGGAAGGTAAAAATGCAGCAGCGAGTGGCAATGCCGCCAACACCGGTAATGTTGCTATCAGTGGATATGACAATATAACGCTTGCCAGCGCTGGAGAGCTGACTTTTGGTGGTATAGGTAATCTGAATTTAGATGCCGCAAGCACAAACATGACCACGGCTCGCATCTCTGCTGATACAGGCAGCAATTATGCAATCAACGCAACAGGTGGCTTGGTAACGGCATCTAATGGCAATGCCTTGGAGCAGTCATCTGCGGGGCTGGGTGGCAAGCTTAGCCTGACAGGAAACGAAGTCCAGCTAGGCGGTAGTATCGAATTGGCCTCAGGTCAATTAACTGCACGAGCCACACAGGGTGACCTCAATGTGACATCAGATGCGCGGCTTGATACGGCTTCGCGTGCCATAAGTTTTGACCGCTTCACGCGACATACTCCTGGCGGCACAGTGGCGCTGCAGTCTGATCAAGGGAATGTCGCTGTCGTCACTGGTGCAGTGATTGATGTTAGTGGTGGCGAGGGAGGTAATGCTGGGACGGTGACAGTGAGTGCCGCTGGTGATGTCAATATCGCAACGGGTACATTGCATGGACAGGCTAGTACTGGTAAGACCAGTGGCAGTTTTGTGCTGGATGCTGGCAGGCTTGCTGATTTTTCTGTTCTGAACGCAGCATTGAACGATGGTGGATTCCACGCCTCACGGGATTTGCGAGTACGTACTGGTGATGTGCATATCGCAGCTGGTGATAATGTGGAAGTGAGTCATTTCACCCTGAGTGCTGATGGTGGCGGTATCGAAATTGCAGGTACTGTTGATGCCAGTGGAAACAACGGTGGCGATATCAGGATATATGCTCGCGACAACCTGAGACTTAATGCTGGTGGACAGCTACTTGCCCGCGGGGCGAGTGATGGCAAAGGTGGCAAAGTATTGCTCTCAAGCGAAAGTGGCACGATCAATACCAAAGTGTTCGGGGCAGATGGTGTTACTCGGCTGGCTGATGCGGCAATGATCGATGTGAGTGGTGGCCAGCGAGGGCAAGTGAACATGCGCGCTGAGCGCGAGGGTACTGCTGGCCTCAAGGTTGACCATAATGCGACTGCTGCAGTGTCTGGTGCCGATAAGATATTACTGGAATCGGTGCATGTTATGGAGAGTGGCACTACCCTGAATGCCGCCACGCTCAATTCGATCAAAGCCAATACTGATCAGTTCTATGCGGATGCAGACGCTGCAGCAGCGAGCTATCACGCTAGTAGCGACGGCGTTACCGCGATTGTCGCGCCACATACTGAAGTGCGTGTGGATGGTAACGCGACTCTGGCGAATGACTGGAATTTAAACTCCCTGTCGCAAGGGCGCGATGGAGCAATCACGATACGTAGTACAGGCAATCTGCAGCTCAATGGCAGTATCAGTGATGGCTTCAATGGCGTCCTTGCGACATCGGCATTGGCGACAGGTGATTCGTGGTCGATCAGTCTGGTATCGGGCGCAGATATGACGGCTGTGAATCATTTGTCCACCATCCAAAATGAAACATCAGGCAACCTAGTGCTGGCGAACGGCAAACTTGTGCGTACTGGGACAGGGGATATCAATATTGCCACTGGTGGAAACCTGACACTCGGTAATGCAAGCTCGGTGATTTATACCGCGGGCAATGCAGCCGCAGACCTGAATGGTTTTATTGCACCGGCTACCACGGATGGATTTGGTAATAATGGAGCGCAATACCTGACCAATGGTGGTGATCTGAGTATTGTGACGCAAGGAGACATCACTGGCATATTAGTAAATGCTTCTGGCACCCAACAAGTGGTGAACAACTGGTTGTTCCGCCAGGCAGTCGGTACCACAAACAAACATCCCACATGGTGGTTGCGCACGGACTTGTTCCAGCAGGGTGTCGCGGCGTTTGGTGGTGGCAATGTGCTAGTGAGTGCGGGTGGCAATATCACTAACTTCTCGGCCTCGGCGCCTACGACGGCACGTTATGCGCCTGATGCATCGGTCATCGATGGCGGCGGTAATCTGAGTGTTTCGTCTGGAGGCAATATCCTCAATGGCATGTATTTTGTGGGTAAGGGCCAAATGGATATACAAGCGGGGGGTGAAATTGGCCGTACCTTCAATGCACAAGGCAATGCAGTGACTTTGGGGACTACATTAGCCTTGCAGGATGCGACTGCCAACGTGGCTGCGCTCGGTAACGTCTACATTGAATCGGTATACAACCCGACCCTATTTGCGCAAACGACAACCAATGCGCAAAGCACATTGAACCAGACTGGACGCAGCGCATTCTTCAACACCTACTCTGACCGGGCAGCCATTGACGTGGCATCGCTTGGAGGGGGAGTGACATTTGGCATGGTGCAGTCAAGCACCTCTAATTTCGTCAGCAAGTTGACCGGATTGGCAAACGCAAATAATTCAATTGCCAGCTTGGCTTATTATCCAGGCACTGTCAGTGCGACGGCTTTTGGTGGTGATATTAATGTTGGCACGATGAAATTGATGCCTAATGCTAATGGCAACTTGAGCCTGTTGGCGGCAGGTAGTTTGCTGGCAGACCAAATCCTCATTTCAGATGCTGATCCTGCGCAAGTGCCTGGTATCAGGTCGCCTATATTCAATCCTGCTGGCGCTAACGGGCTGGATAACATCATTGTCAATAATCATGCGCCCGTACCCTTGCATCGTGACAATATGTTAATAGCGTCCATTGTGGCACGCGATGGCTCCTTGGCATCATGGACGAATACGTCTGGCCTTTCCAGCATTACCTTGCCCAAGGAATCCGTCATTGTGGCAGGCCAGGATATCCGCAATCTTGATCTAAATATGCAGAACATGCGTAGTGGTGATTTGAGCGTGGTGCGTGCCGGGCGTGATTTGTATTACGCCAATGTCCGGGCTGGCGGCATTAATGTTGGCGGGCCAGGCAATTTACTTGTTGAGGCTGGGCGCAACCTGGATCTGGGTCGTAGCAATGGTATCAACAGCTTGGCGAATACGGCGAATGCGGCTTTGCCACAACAAGGAGCCTCAGTCACAGTTTTGGCGGGTGTCGGGCAGGGTGCCAGTGTTGATGATTATATTAATTACTATATCAAGCCTGATGGTGGCGGACCGGTTGCACTTCAAGGTGACCCTGCGAGCATGGCGGCATATCGTGTGGCGACCAGTCAAGCCCTCACAGAATATATGCGTGGGCTGACTGGTAATGCCAATTTGTCAGATGCCGATGCATTAACGTCCTATCTTGCCCTAGAAAAAGATCAACAGGCGGTCTTTGTTTATCGGCATTTCTCGTCGGAACTCTTGGCATCTGGCAAGGCATATGCCTCAACACAAAGCCATGCACGTGGTGACGCAGCGATTGCGATGCTTTGGCAGTCTGATCATTACAAGGGAGATATGAGTCTCTTCCAAAGTCGTATCCGCACCGTGCGCGATGGCAGCATAGATCTGTTGGCGCCTGGAGGCATGATCAACGTGGGCGTTCCAGGTGGCGCTGCATCTGGCAATATTGGCGTATTTACCGAAGGTGGCGGTGATATTCGGGCGTTTGCAGAGACTGGCTTCCAGGTCAATCAGTCCCGCGTGATTACTCAGTATGGTGGTGATATTACGGTATGGGTAAATCATGGGGATATTGATGCAGGGCGCGGATCTAAGACGGCGGTGTCGATTCCCGACGTGGAAATCAGTACGGACGTATTTGGTCGCACGACCCGTACGGTCAAAGGTGCTGCCGCAGGTAGCGGCATTCAGGCTCAGACTTATGACCCTGACGGCTTTGATGGCCCGCTTGAGGCACCGAAGCGAGGTGCTGCATCTTTATTGGCTCCTCGGGGATTGTTGAATCTCAATGAAGCTGGAGTGGTGGCAGGTGATTTCTTGGTAGTAGGGCCTATTATTGGCATGGGTGGACTTACCGTATTTGGTAACACCCAGGGGGTTACCCCTGCACCGACCAGTACTCTGGCTGGAGCTAATGTCGGCAGTAGCGGAACGGGAGCATCAGCAACAAATGCTGCGGATATAGCCGCTCAGATGGCGCCAGCACAGCTATTTAATCCTGCGACAATGCTGCCATCGTTTGTAACGGTAGAGATTTTAGGCCTGGGTAATATACTGAGATAACGCACGGTAGTGAGAAAAAGGACTAGTCGAGACTAGTTCTTTTTTCATTTTTGTGACTCGGCAATTTCACGTATGGGTCACTAGTGTGTCACATGTGAAATTTATATTACGCGCTTTGTTTGTGGAGCGCGGTTCGATGTTGAGAAAGTGTGGTTTTCTGCTGGGCTTGCTGATGGTGTCCTCATTGGCGCATGCAGCCTGGAACGATGCCTGGAGCAGCCGTGCCAAGGTGGATGTGAATCCGGCGGGGATACAGTCTGCGGAAAGCCAGGTGCCTGTGGTGCTGCGATTGCATTCCGGCAATTTCGATTTCTCTTCCGCCAATCTCGATGGCTCGGACCTGCGCGTGATTGCCGCAGACGACAAGACCGAACTCAAGTTCCATATCGAGAAGTTCGACTCGATCAACGAATTGGCCGTGGTATGGGTATTACTGCCGACGGTGGATCCGGCCGACAAGAGTGCCCACATCTGGCTCTATTCCGGCAATGAATCCGCAGCGTCTACCTCGGACAGCCAGGGCAGCTTCGATGAGGCCACCACGGCGGTATTCCATTTCGCCGAAAAAACCTTCCTGCAGGATACCAAGCACGGCCTGGTTGCCAGCGGAAATGCTTCGGTGCAGAAGGCGGCGTTGATTGGGGAGGCCGCTGTGCTGGATGGGTCGCCATTGGTGATCCCGGGAAATCCCACTCTGGCGCTGAGCAATGCGGGTGGGTTGAGCGTGAGCGCATGGCTCAAGCCCACTGCGCTGGATGGCACTTTGTACCAGCAGGGCAATATCAGCTTTTCCCTCGAAGGCGGCAAGCTGAAATTCAGCAATGGCAGCGCGGCAATTGCGGGCGGTGAACTCAAGTCCGGCGCATGGCAGCATGTCGCGCTGACGGTAGGCAACGGCAAGGCCAGCCTCTACCTGGATGGCGCCGAAGTTGCCAGCGGCGATGCAGGGCTGGCGGATGTTGCAGATAACGTCCAGGTCGGTGCGGGCATCCAGGGCGAGCTGGATGAACTGGAGCTGGCGAACACTGCCCGCAGCGCTGCTTGGATTAAGCTGGCGGCCATAGGGCAGAGCATGGACAGTCAGTTGATCAAGGTGCATGCCGCTGATGAAGGTGACGAAGAGGAAGGCAGCAGCTCGCACTTCATGGTGCTATTCCATAGCCTGACGGTGGATGCCTGGGTCGTCATCATCATCCTGACCATCATGTTTGCCATCAGCGTTGCCGTGATGGCGGCCAAGGCAAGGCAGGTCGCCCGCAACGATAAGGCCAACCGGGATTTCCTGCAACGTTTCAATGAAGCCAGCAATGCGCAGTTGTTGCAGCTAGACCAAGGCGCCAATACAAGCGATTCCACATTGGCCAGGCTCTATATGGCGGGATTGCGTGAAATACGCAAGCGCTACGCAGAGGACGGCTCGCTGGCGCTCAGCGGCGCTTCCCTGGATGCAATCAAGGCGGCGATCGATGCGGATCTGATCCGTGAGAACAAAAAGCTCAATGCCAATATCGTGCTGCTTACGATCGCGATTTCCGGTGGCCCTTTCCTGGGCCTGCTGGGAACCGTGATCGGCGTCATGATCACCTTTGCCGAGATTGCGGCAGCGGGTGATGTGAACGTCAATGCGATCGCGCCTGGTATTGCCGCAGCGCTGATGGCGACCGTTGCCGGTCTTGCCGTCGCGATTCCCGCCCTGTTTGGCTACAACTATCTTTCCAGCCGCATCAAGAACATCAACACCGATATGCAGATATTCGTCGATGAGTATGTCACCCGCGTTGCCGAGCTCTACGGGAAGTAAGCATGGCGGATATCAAGGAAGACAACCAGCCGTATGACGAGATCAACATCACGCCGATGCTTGATCTCGCCTATGTGCTGCTGGTGATCTTCATCATCATGACCACGGCATCGGTGCAGGGCGTCAAGGTGGAGATTCCACAGACCAGCGCGACAGGCAACCTTGCCAAGCCGGATATCCGCGGCATCACGATTACGAGCGAGGGCGATGTCTACCTGGACGCCTACCCGGTCGACCTTGCCACCTTGGAACAGCGATTGGGCGAGTACAAAGCCAACAACCCAGAGCTGCCGGTGGTGCTGAAGGGCGATGCGGCAGCGCACTACGAGAAGGTCTCTGCCGTGCTGGAAATATGCAAGAAGCTGGGCATCACCGAGGTGGGCCTGGTCACCAAGAGAGTGGAGGGCTGAGCCATGCAGATTCAAGACGACAGCAAGCCGTACGACTCGATCAATATCACGCCGATGCTGGACTTGGCCTACGTGCTGCTGGTGATTTTCATCCTCATGACGACGGCATCGGTGCAGGGCTTGACCATGAACCTGCCCAAGCCTTCCAACAAGCCGAGCACGGAGCAGCACGAAGTCAAGATCGTGCAGGTGCAGGAAGGCGGCAGCATGCTGCTGAACGGTATAGGGGTGAATCTGGCTGAGCTGGAAAGCCAGCTCAATGCCGCGAAGGCGCGCGACCCGAAATTCTCCGTGATGATCAAGGGAGATGCGCGAGCGCCCTATGCAGGAATCATTGCCGTGGTGGATCTCGTGACCCGGCTGGAAATCGAGAACGTGGGCCTGGTGACTTCCAGGATCGGGACGTGATGCAGGACGGCAATGCAATGGCAGTGGAAGCAAATGCAGTGAAGAGCACAGCAGCAGCATCCAGGCGAATTGCCATGGTGCTGCTTGCGGTGGTCGTGCTGGCATTGATTGGGTATGGCATTTATAGCCTGTTGTCGAGCAAACCAGGGCCGAAGAAGCAACCGGTGACCACGATCAAGATCCTGCCGGATACACCGCCGCCTCCGCCACCGCCGCCAAAGGAACCGCCCAAGGAGCAGCCGAAAGAGCAACCGAAGGAAATCAAGGTGGA
Source organism: Methylobacillus pratensis (assembly GCF_054072455.1). Taxonomy (NCBI): domain Bacteria; kingdom Pseudomonadati; phylum Pseudomonadota; class Betaproteobacteria; order Nitrosomonadales; family Methylophilaceae; genus Methylobacillus; species Methylobacillus pratensis. Next base: position 107,826 of record NZ_JBSUSR010000002.1, on the reverse strand, counting down.
TCAGCCCAAGCCCGTGGAAGCGCCGCCCGAACCGCAGAACCTCAAGATGGAGGGCGATGCGGGAGATGCGCCCAGCGCGTTCGGCGCAGGCAAGGTTACCAACGAATATAGCGGCGGCGACGTGGGAGTGAAAATCGGCGGTAACAAGAGCCTGGCGGCATATGCCTGGTACACGGGCAAGATCAAGGCCAGCATCGAGGCGGCGATTGCAGAGCAAAAGGAGTTGGCGAAGGAGCAGTACAAGATCGTGGTCGAGTTATGGCTTGCCAAGGACGGGCAGGTGGAAAGAATCGAGCTGGTGAATGGCAGCGGAGACCAGAAGAAGGACGAGTTGCTGCGGCAGGCGCTGCGTTCGGTAAAACGCATTTCTGAACCGCCGCCCGAGGACATGCCGCAGCCTGTGAAATTACGGATTACCGCCAAGAGCATGGGCGGCTGACAGTCTCGACGGTGAGTCGGTTTGTATATGCATGGGCTTGATAGGCCAAGATGAAGATAAGAGAACAGATGATGAATAAACCAGGGATGATGAAACCCACGATAATGGCGCTAGTGATGGCGAGCGCTTTTGCATCGCCTGCCATGGCGGGCGAGCGCGAATCGCTGGAGCAGTTGCGCAGCACCACGGTCGGCTTGATCGAGGCATTGGTGCAGGAAGGCATTCTGTCCAAGGACAAGGCCGATGCCTTGATCAGAAAGGCTGAGGAAGCGAGGCAATCGCCTGCATCAAGTGCCGAGGCGGAATCAGCGGTCCCAGCGGCGGCTGGAGCAGTGGGTGCCCAAGGCGACAGCAATGTCGTGCGCGTCCAATATGTGCCTGATTTCGTCAAGCAGCAGTTACGAGCCGATATCGAGAAAGACGTGATGGCCAAGCTCAACTACCACGTTGAGGAAGAGCGGCTGAAATTGCCAGACTGGCTGGACCGCATCTCGTTTGAGGGTGATGTGAGATTGCGTTACGAACCGCTCAGATTCTCTGCACGTAATGCTTCAGAATATGCATTGGCCGTGGATCCTTCACGCCAAGTATTGATGTTGAATAGCACACAAGACCAGGATCGGTATCGGGTGAGGGCACGCTTTGGCGTGAATGCGAAATTGAGTGATTGGCTGACTGCAGGCATCCGCATGACCAGCGGCCATATGGATAATCCGTTATCTCCTAATCAATCGATTGATATCCGCGCTGCTAAATTGGATTGGGGGCTGGATCGAGTGTTCGTGACAGCCAAGCCCTATGACTGGCTGACAATAAGTGCGGGACGGTTTGCCAATCCTTTCTTTTCTTCAGACATGGTGTGGGATCGTTCATTGGCATTTGATGGGGCTGCAGCGACTTTTATGCCCAAATTTAACGATAGCGTGAAAGGCTTTGGCACGATAGGCGCTTTCCCGATCGACCAAGTGCAGAAAGGCGATGTTAACAAGGCCAAGGATAAATGGATATTGGGTGCCCAGGCTGGAGTTGAATGGACCAGTCCGAATCAGTCATCCGCCAAGATTGGCCTTGCATTCTATGACTTCAAGAATGTGCAGGGGATTCCCAACAACCTAGGGCCGGCATTGGATATGCGCTATAACAGCACCGTGATGCCTTATCGTCAAAAGGGCAATAATACGCTGGATATTTATCGTAATGGTCAAGCATCATGTGGAGATGTTTCTGGTGGGTTTGGGGTGATTGAGACTCGTGGTTGTGCCGTAGCATCTAAATTTCGCGTGATCAACCTGACGTCTCAGCTTGATCTGGCTGCATTTGATCCGGTACACGTGATTTTACAGGCTGACTATGCAATCAATATCGGATTTGACCAGCAGGAAATTTTGCGTCGTACCAATACTTTGTATGAAAAGGAAAATCAAGCTTATCAGCTCAAATTGATCGTGGGAATGCCTGAAATGCAGCAGCGCCATGATTGGCAAGTGTTTGGAGCATACAAAAAGTTGGAGGCAGATTCAGTAATGGATGCATTCACTGATTCTGATTTCCATCTTGGTGGTACTAATGCCAAGGGATTTATTCTTGGTGGGTTGTATGGTCTGGACAAGAACACATGGCTGACAGCGCGTTGGCTGAGTACGCAAGAGGTAACTGGATTGCCATTGCGAATCGACGTGTTCCAGTTTGACCTGACAGCCAGGTTCTGATGATGAAGTCAGCGAAGATATTGGTTGCGTGGTTGCTGATGGCTGGGATGTTTGCGGGTGTTTCAACCGCCGCATGGCCGGCGGACAGCAAGGACAAAGCAGCCAAGCAGCAAGAGCGTCGCATGCGTCAGATGATGCAACAGGTGCAAGCCGAAAAAGAGCAATTGCAGAGTCAGTTCGAGCAGGAGAAAGCCAAGCTCAAACAGGAGGCGGAGGCTGAACAGGTTAAGAGCAATGAGTTGAAGAGCAGCGTTGCCAGCGCCAGCCGCCGCAATGCCGTCTTGAGTGCCGAGATCGAGGAGCTTCGCAAGGAAAAGGCGGCTATGCAGTCGAGCAGCCAGGCATTGCAGGCCAAGCTTGAAGAGGCCCAGCAGCAGCTTGCCAATGCCCAGGATGCCATACGCAAGGGAGAGGCCGAACGCGGCAATATGCAGGCTGTGATCGTGAAAAAGCAGCAGCAGTTGAATGCCAGCAGGGAAAAGAACGACAGGCTCTATGACTTCGGCCTGCAGTTGATCAAGATTTATGAAAAGCCCAGCCTGTACCAGAAAGTCATACGCGACGAGCCCTTTACCCAGCTTAAGCGAGTCGAGTTGGAAAATATCCTGCAAGACTACAAGGATAAGATAGACGAAGCCAAGTTGGGCGCAGGCGATATCGCCCCCTAGCTTTGCAGTGTGATCGAGGTAAGCGCAAGCGTATTGTCCCGGCCTTAGGCCGGGATTTTTTTGTCATTCACCTTTTGTCTAATTGGACTATGAAATCACATACAACTGTCATATTGAGTTCCTAGAATAGTTTGCAATAGAAACTGCTTTAAGCAGCGTGTTATTCAAGCCAATGACAGGAAATCAAAAATGAAAAAAAGCATAATATCTGCCGCCATTGCGCTGGCATTGTTTCCAGCCGTCAGCAGTGCGGCCAACCCACTTAACGCGCTGGAAAAACTGTGGACTTACGACCATGCAAACACTGGCGTAGCAGGTCAGTCTTCCGAAATCGTTGCGTTCGATCATCTCACTAATTCGCTGTGGGTAGCGGGCGTTGCAGGAGTGGATGTGCTCAATGCGAGCAATGGCAGCTTGATTCAGCATATCAATACCAGTATTTACGGCAGTATTAATAGCGTGGCGATTTACAACGGCATTGCGGCCTTTGCTATCGAAAATACCACTGACCGTACCCAGTCGGGCGTCGTCAAGCTGTTTGATACCACGACACGCGCATTGACTACCGGTGTCAATTCCATCACCGTCGGCGCTTTGCCCGATATGCTGACATTCAGCCCGGATGGCAGCCGGCTTCTGGTCGCCAACGAGGGTACACCAACCGACTATGCAGGCTATGACCCCGTCGGCAGCGTCAGCGTCATTGAGATGGGTACGCGCACCGTCACGGCTACCGTCAATTTCAATAATGCGCCAGTATCGGGCAGTGACTTGCGTCCCCAATCCATTGCCGGAATGGATTATGAGCCGGAATATATTGCCGTGAGCCGCGATGGCACCAAGGCATTTGTTTCCCTGCAGGAGGCCAATGGCGTGGGCGTGATCAATCTCAATACCAATCAGGCCGAGCAGGTCATTGGCCTGGGTACTAAGGATTTCAGTGCGCCTGGCAACTATATTGATCCATCCGATCGTGATGGGCGTATCGAGCTGCGTCCCGTCAATGCGCGTGGCCTATACCAGCCTGATGGCATTGCAGCTTACGAGGCCAATGGGCAGACTTTCATCGTGTTGGCCAACGAGGGGGATACCCGTGAAGACGAGGTGGACAAACAGCGCCTGGGAGGAAATGGCGATGCCAACCGCCTGAATATTGCCGTTCCAGATACGACATCGGAGGATGTCGTCACATTCGGTGCGCGTTCGTTTTCCATTCGCGACCAGTATGGCAACCTTGTGTTCGATAGCGGCAACCAGCTGGATGCCAAGGCAATCGAGCTTGGCCTCTACGATGATGGCCGCAGTGACGACAAGGGGGTAGAGCCTGAAGGCGTCGAGCTGCTTGAAATCAACGGCCGCACCATTGCGTTTATCGGATTGGAGCGTACGCTCAAGTCTGCGGTCGCAGTATACGACATCACCGATCCACTCAACGTCAGGTATATCGACATGATCGTGACCGACGGTGATCTTGCGCCTGAAGGCATGAAGGGATACTTCCACGATGGTCAATACTACCTCTCGATTGCGAATGAAGGGACTGCGACCACGTCGCTTTATCGCTTGGCGATAGCTGCTGTCCCGGAGCCGTCGACGTATGCCATGTTGATGGCCGGTTTCATCTTGATGGGCTTTGTCAGCTATCGCCGCCGCCGGGAAAAATTCAAGTTGTAATGAGAATTAGTATGGATTAGTCCTAACGGACTAATCCAAAAGCACTGAAACTCAGTGCTTTTATGGAGTGGGCTCATTTATAATTGACGTAGTTTCAAGTAATAAATAACTGTTTGTCTTTACATTTATATTTTTAGGGGATTTTCCATGAAGTTTATCAAGGCTTTGCTGGCTTCCGTGGCGCTCATAGCTGCGGCTTCCAGTGCGAATGCGACCGCTTACAGTTGGGGTGTGGTAAGCGATACCGATACCTACAAGGTGTATACCGTTGCTGCCGGTAATTTCACCGACACTATTACTTTCACAATCGATGAAGACGTCGTAGCTGACTTCGGTGCCGGTGTATTGAACGTTATTGTTGGCAAGAAACAATTTGAATTCATCGACAACTTGACAGTTTCTCTTTTTGATATTGAAAACAATGAGATTGATTCAGGCCTCAATTTCTCAGTTCCATTGCTTTCTTCAGGCACGTACGTGTTGCAAATCAGTGGTTTTGCATCTGGGATTAATGAAGATGCTGGCCGCTACGGTGTGGGCCTTTCCATCGCCGCTGTACCAGAGCCAAGCAGCGTAGCGATGCTGTTGGTCGGTTTTGCCGCTCTTGGCGCTGTAGCACGTCGCCGCAAGAGCCTGTAATTCATCATTCGATGAATGCTGAGAACGGCACCGTAAGGTGCCGTTTTTATTTTTTATATCCTTGAATTTGTATAAGCTTATTCCAAGAAATTTCTCGGATTAGTCCATTCGGACTCAAGACAAAAAAATATGGCTTGTTATAATTTGTCTACGTTGTAGAACAATAAGTTTTCTTTCTCACCATTTATAGGGGATTTACCATGAAGTTTATCAAGGCTTTTCTGGCTTCCGTAGCGCTCATAGTTGCGGCTTCCAGTGCCCATGCTGATGTAGTTGATTTGGGTCCGTTAACAGAAACATATGATCACACCAAGACTGTTGCAAAAAACACAACATTCAGTGATTTTTATACATTTGAATTAGATGCCACTGGCGCTGAGTTCTCAATTAGCAAGATTATTCTGACCAATAAGGCTGGCGATCGTTATAATTTTTCCACCCTAACTTTCTCGGTTTTCTCAGGTACCTATGGTGATCTTGATGCGGATGCACTTTTGTATTCCGTATCTGTCCCTACCGCTGAAGAAGTACAGTTTGATCTGAATGCTCTCACAGCTGGTAGTTATTATGTACAAGTTGCAGGTATAACTAGCGGTGCTTCTGGTGGTACTTACGCATTCTCTATCACTCCAGTACCAGAACCAAGCAGCGTAGCCATGTTGTTGATTGGTTTTGCTGCTCTGGGTGCTGTTGCACGTCGTCGCAAGACTCTGTAATTCCTGGCATCGGATTAGTTTAATTCTGATGTGTGAAACGGCGCCGTTGGCGCCGTTTTTATTTTATAAATCAGTTATATCGCTTATATGGGAATAACTATAAATTCTTTGAATTTTAAGTTCTTGATGTATAATTCCCAATGGGGGGAATATCATCGATATTAATCAGAAAAAGGAGTTTGTATGAATATTCTCAAAAACGTACTGGTTCCTGCAGCGTTCTTAGTTGCAGCCTCTAGTGCTTATGCTGATGTGGTAGATCTTGGTGAACTCAATGCCGGTATTAATACCTATACCGATACTGTGGCTGCTGATACTACTTTCAGCACTAACTACACTTTCAGTCTTGCAGATGTTAGCAGCGGCATTTTCTCTTTGAGTCAATTGCCATTGTCTAACGGTGGTATCAGTGTGCTGGATTTCAGCAACCTGACTTTCAACCTGTATAGCTCTACTGATACTTGGTTGGCTGGTGCTGTTGCTGGTGGCGAGTTCACATTCAGCAGCCTGGCAGCTGGCGAATACTACATCACAGTGGCTGGTACTAGCAGCGGTGTATCTGGCGGTATCTACAGCGGCGCGATCAATATTGCTGCCGTGCCAGAACCAAGCAGTGTTGCTATGCTGATGATCGGTTTTGCCGCACTGGGTGCAGTAGCACGTCGTCGCAATACTAAGCTGTAATTTGGCTTTGTAATGAAGCACAAACGGCGCTCATTGAGCGCCGTTTTTTATTTATTCGAGGCCAGTTTACTGGGGATGGCGTGGCAGGGTCAGGCGGAAACAAGTGCCTTGACCAAGTTCGCTACGCACAATTAATTGCCCGCCATGGCTTTCCGCAATTCTTCTTGCAACATGCAAGCCCAAGCCAGTGCCGTGGATAGTCATGTTGCCTTCTATTCTGACGTATTTCTCAAAGATGCTTTCTTGTCGTTCCGGCGCGATGCCAGGTCCAAAATCCTGAATTTCGACATGACAATAATGTTGCCCATGAAATACACGGGCGATGATGTCTGTACCTGCCGGCGAATATTTCAGTGCATTATCAATGAGGTTGGAAATGACCAGGTTGATTAGGTACTGGTCGCCTGATACATCGGCTGGTGTGCTGCTCGACTCCATGACGATGTTGCGATCGCTGAAGTCCTGGTAATGCTCCACTGTCGTTTGCACCACTTGACATAGATCGAGTGGTTTTTGGCTGAAGCCTTGATTGGCATGTACACCTTCAAGCCTATCCATGCTCAGGAAGTTATCAATAATACGGCTCATGCGCTGTGTTGCACGCCGGATTTTACGCAAGGCTGGAGCGAGCATGGCGCTGGCATCAAGGTCAGGCTGGGATTGCAGGAGCGACAATCTCTGCGAGGTTGTGTCAATGATGGCGAGAGGGGTGCGGAATTCGTGAGATGCCATGGCAAAGAATTCCCGTTGTGCTTGCATCAGTTCTTTTTGTTGTTCAAGGGAATTTTCCAGCTTCACTTGTAACGTCTGACGCTCTCTAATTTCATCATTTAGCTTGACGTTGGCAAATGCAAGTTGCTCGGTTCTTTCCTGTACGCGTTGATCGAGTTTTCTTTGGCTTTCCTGCGAAAGTTCAAGTGCCAATTCCTTTGCTTGCAGCTTTTTTTCGGCTTCTCTTTTTGCGACATTGACAATACCAAGCGTGATCAAGGTCAGTGATAATAGTGACCATAAAATAGGCAAGTCCACCATGGTGGTCGGCGGACCTATGTCGAGGCCAAAGTTTTGCAGTATGACCAGGATATACATGCCAAATCCTACCCAGAAAGCTGAGATGTAAAGCAAACGGTCAAAATGCTTATGGGTTAATAGCCATAGGCTGCTATAGGCAAGAATACTGATATTAATCAGAGGCAGGATATTGGTCATCAGTCCGCTGAAAGGTAATAAGCGGGTACTGACGCCGATAAAAAGTAACAGTTCCAGAATGACCATTCCCTGAGCCAAACGGAATAGCAAAGGCAGATGTTGCTTGATCTGGAACAAAGCGGTATAAAAAATCAATACGGTGGCCATGAACAGAAAATTCATGGACTTTTGCAATGCGTCGGCGGTGAGGGGCTCCAGTGGAAACGCGATTTGTGCCGTGCCGGCAAGGAAGGCTTGCGCGGTACAGGTAACGCACTGGTAAAGCGAGTACAGGACGAAAATATTGTGCCGTAGCCATAACCACAAAATAAAGGCGAAGAGCGCCAGGAACAAGCGTACGCCATAATATGCACCAGTCAGGCTATCGGGGCGGCTGTGCTTGCCGACGAAAATATGGGGTTGCCAGAGCGTGGCATGGAAAGTCATGGTGTTGGTGGTCTGGAGCCGTACGTAATAGGTCAGTGCAGGGCCGTTGGCCTCAGGGAAAAGCGGGAAGATAAAGTTTCGGTGCAGGATAGGCCTGGCACTCACCGGGTGATGATCGCCCATTTGCATGCTGGTATAGCTGTGATCCGGTTGCGGAAGATAGAGCACCACATCGTCCAGCGTCGCAGGGGATATTTCAAGCCAATATTTGTTGTTGATAATGTCGGGAAAATCCAACGTGAATTTCAGCCAGACGGTGTCTGTGGTGTATCCTGCATTCCAGTCCGGGGGCAAAGGCCTGAAGGCGCCGGATTCGTCTTTGGCAATGATATCCTGCAGCGTGGCAGTGCCAGATGCGTCGCGTAGGTAGGAGACTGCGCCTATTTTGTCCAGGTCAATGCCTTCTTTCAGCGCATGCGGCACTTGCAGCGCATGCGCATAGAGCGGCAAAAGCGATAAAAAGATGGTGAAAAAACGTAATAACCGATTGAGCAAAATAGTAAACTACCGCAGCTTTGCAATAAATAATGAACGGATTCTATACGGAATTGAATAACTCTAGTCATTTGCGCGTGATTATCGTGGAGGATGATCATGACCTCCGTGAAGAGACAGAGTTGGGGTTGCGCTCGTTAGGGATAGAAGCGACGGGAGTGGCGGATGCCGCGGCGCTTTACCGCGAGCTGGTCAATAAGACCTACGATATCGCGGTCCTTGATATCGGCCTGCCGGGCGAGGATGGGTTGTCCATTCTCAAGCACCTGCGCGGCTCGAACAATATGGGGATTGTGATGCTGACCGCGCGCGGCGCCTTGAATGACCGCGTGCAGGGGCTGAATGACGGTGCCGATGCCTATATGGTCAAGCCCGTTGATTTGAAGGAGTTGGCTTCCGTGCTGGGCTCGCTGGCACGCCGCTTAGAATCGATGCGGGTCGAGCGCAGGAAGCAGGCTCCACCATTGCCAGAGTTGCAGACAGTGCCAAGCTGGAAATTGTGCAAAACGCACTGGACCTTGATCTCGCCCGAAGACATCTCCATTCCGTTGACTCCCAAGGAGTACGCGTTTTTAAGCCGCCTGGTGGAAAAATGCGGCCAGCCGGTGCCCCGAGCGCACATCGTGCATGCGTTCGGCGGCAGCGTCGATGATTTCGATTTTCACCGCGTTGAAGTCATGATTTCGCGCTTGCGCCGCAAAGGCAAGGCGATCACGGGAGAGTTGTTGCCGATCAAGGCCCTGCCTGGCTTCGGTTTTTCCTTTACCGCGGATTGCATTCTCACTTAATCCCTTTTTGTTCCTGCTATCCGGCCTTGCGGGAATAGTCCGTCTTGGCTAGTTGTCTATTGTTGACAAATTCCCCTCACATCGCACCAATATTTTTCTGATTCCTGAGATACCGCATTAGGCATAGCTTCCAGCAATATTGACATTATTTATTCATGGAAACGGCTCATGAGTGTTTGTGAGTCGTTGTGAGTAAATGTCAATGATCCCTATTTCAAATAGGGATAAATTCTCCCAGCCTTTAAAGGGGTCGTGAATCGACAAGGCAAAACAACAGAAATTGCAAGTTGTTGGGAGACCGTTGTGCAAACCAAAAAATATATATGCCGCCAGATAGCTGCTATCGGCGGAGCCTGGCATGGAATGCTGCAAAGATTCGTCAAAGTGGCGCCAGGGATTGGGAAACCTGAAACTCGTACCAATGTGAACGTGCCGGGAAGATGGCAGGTTCCGTTACGGGCATTGGTGTTTTCCGTGGCAGGGTTGGCAGCCGTGCCTGCCTTTGCCGCCAACGTGCTTGTCAGCGGCATCACGGATACACCCGATCCCGTGTTCCGCGGCGGCGACGTCGTTTATACCATTCCCCTGAACAACAACGACAGCGTCGATCCAGCCAACGATGTCACCCTGACAATACCGCTGCCGCCTACAACGCTCTACCAAGGCGCAACCATGACTGGCGGTACTTGCCCGGCAGCGGGCAGCGTCATCGCGCCCAATTCAGTGGTATGTACCCTGAGCGCCCCCATGCCGCCCAATGGTTCGGCCACCGTGGTGCTCACGCTCAGAACCACGGCTGCAACGAATACCTTTGGTATCACGGCTACCGTGGCGACTTCCAGTACCGATACCAACCTCGGTGACAACGTCGGTACCCAGAACACGACCGTCCAGAACGGCGCGGATATGCAGATCACCAGCGTTTCGGGTGCGCCAGACCCGGTGGCGGCAGGCGGAAATGTCACGTGGAACGTGAGCGGGCAAAACGCAGGTCCAAACGATGCCCCCAGCTCCACCGTCACCATGACCCTGCCGGGCACTTTGACTTTCGTTCCCGCCGGCAGTGGCGGCGATGGATTCAACTGTACCGCCTCTGGGCAACTGGTGACCTGTACCAGGAACACCCCGCTTGCAAGCGGCAATACATTCGACGGCCTCAACATCGTCACGACTGTGAATGGGGTGGGTACCGGCAATGTCTCGGTCACGCCGACGATCAGCGCGCCGGTCGGTGATCCGTTCCCGGACAACAATACCCCGCCTGAGGCCAGTGTGGTGGTGAATGCGGGTTCTGACTTGTCGATTCCGCAAATCGCCCCCAATCCGGTTTCCGCGACTTCGGGCGGTAGCGTGACCTTTATCATGCAACCCACCAACAGCGGCCCAAGCGACGCAAGCAGTGGTGTGGCGGCTAGTTACACCCTGCCAGCGGGATTTACTTACGTTTCGTCAAACGCGCCCGCGGGCTGGTCATGCGCGCCGCCCGCCGGCCAGGTCGTGACTTGTGAGCGTTTAGGCAACTATCCCAACGGCACCGTGAACGACATCACCATCGTCGCCACCGCTCCAGCGGTCGCCGGGCTGCAAAACTATTCCGGAACTGCAACTATTGCCCACCTTCCTGGCGGCCCGGCCGATCCCAATCCGGGTAACAACAGTTCAACAGAAGCGCTCAATGTGAAACCGGAAGGTCCAGGTCCCACGATCAGCAAGGAACGCTCTCCCGGTCCGGTCGCGGCGGGCCAGAACATGACCAGCACCATCCGTGTGGGCAATGCCGGGAACGGTCCTGCGCCTGCCAATACCATCATCGTGACCGACACGATCAATACCGCCAACGAGACGTTTGTCAGTTACAGCGGTAATGGCTGGTCTTGTTCGCCAGTTGGTTCGGGTGGAGGAAATTCCCTGGACGCTGCAGTCAGTACGGTGACATGTCGTTACGGGCCCGAACTGGCGGCAGGGGAGAATGCGCCTGCGCTGCAGATTGTCACCAAGGCTGGCGATGTCAATATCTCAGCGACAAATACAGCTGCAGTGAGTTGTGAGGCTGTACTACCTGCCTGCTGGTATCCAGGCCCTGCAACGGTCAATGCCAACGTCACGATCTCCAGCGAAAACAACTCGGTCGACCTTGGCATCACCAAGACGGTCACCACGCCGAATAGCGACCATATCCTGGATGCCAATGAGAGCGCCATGACCTATACCCTGGTCGTGACCAACCACAGTCCTAGCGTGGGCGCAGAGAATATCGTAGTGAGCGACCCCATCCCTGGGTATTGCGCCGCGACCGGCTGCAATACACCAAGCGTGGTTGCCAGCTATGTTGCGTCAGACCCTTCCGTTACTTTCAGTTGCGTCATGGATAGTGCCACTCTGCGTTGCACGCAGAGTGCTGGCATATTGCCGCCCAATGGCACCGTCACGTTTACCGTGCCGGTTTCACGCGATCTGCAGGCTTTCGACGGCAATAATACCGCAACCGTGAGATCCGCAACGCAGGGCGATACCAATGGGGCGAACAATACTGGTTCGACGCCTGTCCGGATCATGCCGCTCGCCGATGTGGAGATGGTTTCCAAGGTAGTGACGCCCACGCAGGGCGAGGCTGGCACCAATGTCAGCTATACACTCTCGTTCAGGAACAACGGCACGGATGCGGCGCAGAATGTCACCGTGACGGATGAGTTCGTCGTTGCGCCGGGCGATCCCGGCTTCACGGTAGTATCTGTCACTCCCAGCACGGGCGTGTCGAGTTGCAGCGGCCTGAATGTCGGGCAGAGTTACGGGGCAGGCACCCACACTATCGCTTGCCAGGTCGGTGCGCTGGGCAGGGCGGTGGCCCGCACGGTGAACATCGTCGTGCGGCCCAACTGGAAGAGCGGGCAGGTCAGCGGCCAGACCTGGAACATCGACAATACCGCGCGCATCAGCACCGATACGCCTGAAAACGTCGATGGCACGGATGGCGGCAACAACAGCAAAACTGCACAATTCATCGTGCAGGCTGCGTCGGTGGATCTACTGGTCAACAATATCGACAATGTCGATCCGCTTGGCTACGACCCCAGCAATGGCGGCGACAACCCGCAGAATGACGTGATTTACACCATCAACATGGTGAACAGCGGCCCTTCGCTTGCCACCGGGCTCAAGTTCACCTACAGCATCACGCCTCCTGCAGGAAAGACCGCGCGCTTCCTCGGCGATAGCGCCGCCATGGGGCCGCCCGCCGACAGCATTTGTGACAATATCGGCAGCGAAGTGAGCAGTCCCACAAGCGGACCGCTTACTACGTTGACCGTGACTTGCACCTTCACAGGAGAAGCCGCCAGCCTGGCCAATGGCGAGGCGCGCAACCGCTACCTCAGCGTACGCATGTTGAGCGAACCCTCAGCGAGCGGCGATGTGTACAACAGCATAGCCGAGGTTTCTGCGAATGAAACCGACGCCAACCAGGCCAACAATACCGAGGCCGAGGCCACCAGCGTGCGCGACGATATTCCGTCCAACAACCTGAGCCTGGGCGGACGGGTATATATCGACATCAATGACGACGGCGCCTGGAACGGGCCAGGGGAAACCGGCATTGGCGGCGTGACCGTCACGCTCACCGGGACGGCATCGGATGGTACACCGGTAAGCCGCACCGTGCAGACCAATGCGGACGGTAGCTATGTCTTCACTGGCTTGCCGCCTTCGAATGGCGCTGGCTACGCGGTGGTGCAAGCTCAACCGGCTGGATATACCGACGGCAAGGATAGGGTAGGTAGCGCGGGCTCGTCGCAAGGGCCGTCAGGTACGGTGCTGAATGCCGGCACGGACACTTTTACCGGGATAGTGTTGACGCAATCCGCCACGGGTTACGACTTTGGTGAAACATCGGCACCTGGCGCCTTGGCCAGCCTCAGTGGCCATGTGTGGCTGGATGGCAACCACGACAGGACATTCAACAGCACCAGTCCGGATTCGGCTGACGTGCCTCAGTCCGGGTGGGCGGTGGAGCTGCTGCGCAATGGTACGCAGGTTGCCAGTACCGTGACCGACGCCAATGGTTTCTACAATTTCATCAACCTGCCGCCTGGCTCTGGCTATCAGGTGCGTTTCCGTCATCCGGTGACCGGCCTGGTCTACGGTTTTGCCCGTCCGAATGAGCGTGGCCTGCCGTTCGATCCCGGCGTGACTAGCCCAGCCAACCCGGGCGGTGCCAGCAATGTCGATGGCACCCTCAGCGGAATCACGCTTTCCGCCGGCGACAACCTGGTGGAGCAAAGCCTCCCGCTCGACCCTGCCGGCAAGGTGTATGACGCCGTGACCCGCCAGCCGGTAGCCGGCGCCACGGTCACCATCAGTGGGCCGCCTGGATTCACCCCGGCTGCGCATCTTGTGAACGGCAATGCCACACAAACTACTGGCATAGATGGCACGTACCAGTTCCTGCTCAACCAGAACGCTCCCGCAGGGCTGTATACGCTGGAAGTGACGCAGTATCCGTCCGGGTATATTCCGCAGCCGTCCAGCATGATCCCGGTTTGTAACGCGACGCTGCAGGTCGGTGCGACCCCGGATCCAGCGCTGGTACAACAGAATGGCGTTCCGCCTGCAGAAGCGGTCGGCCCGCATGATCCGGCTACCTGCTCCCCAACGACGGGCGACGGTTCATTCGCCCTAGGCGGCGCTGGCGGCGGTACGCGCTACTACTTCAATATCCTGATCGATCCGGCGACATCGGCCGAACTGCTCAACAACCATATTCCCTTGGATCCGGTGCTGGGCGGGATCATCCGCATTACGAAGACCACGCCTCTGGTGAATGTCGTACGCGGTGACCTGGTGCCCTACACCGTGACGGCGACCAGCTCGGTGGCGATCAACAACATCACCATCACCGACCGCCTGCCGCCCGGCTTCAAGTACCGCACCGGTTCTGCATCGGTGAACGGTGTGCGTATCGAGCCCGAGGTGAATGGCCGCGACCTGGCTTGGGCGAACCAAACATTCAGTGCCGGCGAAACCAAGACCTTCAAGTTGATCCTGGTGGTGGGTACTGGTGTGGGAGAAGGGGAATACACCAACCAGGCCTGGGCGGAGAACGCCTTGGTCAGCACGCTGGTTTCCAACATCGGCTCCGCCACGGTCAAGGTCACGCCAGACCCGACCTTCGACTGCTCCGACATCATCGGCAAGGTGTTCGACGACAAGAACGCCAACGGCTACCAGGACCAGGGCGAGCCGGGCATTCCCAATGCGCGCGTGGTCACTGCGCGCGGTCTGCTGGTCACGACCGATGCCGAGGGCCGCTTCCACGTTACCTGCGCGGACATTCCCAACATGGACCGCGGCGCCAACTTCGTCATGAAGCTGGACGAGCGCACCCTGCCTTCCGGCTACCGCGTGACAACCGAGAATCCGCGTGATGTGCGTGTCACGCGAGGCAAGATGGTGAAGCTGAACTTCGGTGCGACCGTGCACCGCGTGGTTCGCCTCGACCTGAATGACCAGGCGTTCGTGCCCGATGGCATCGACCTGCAATCGCAATGGCAGCATGCGTTTGCCGACATGGTCAAGCAACTGGATGGCCGGCCTTCGGTATTGAGGGTTGCCTACGATCCGGGCGGCGGGGGGGAGAAGCTCGCCAAGAAACGCCTGGATGGTATTGCCAAGGCGGCGCGCAAGCTCTGGAAAGAGACACATAACAACAATAAGGATGAGGCAGCCTTCCCGCTGATCATCGAGACAGCAGTGGAGGTGCAGCCATGATGAAGAAGCGAGCGATTGCTATCGCCATCAGCGTGATGATGAGCGGGGCCAATGCGGAATCATTGCTGATCAGCGACCGGGGCTATGCGGCATCGATGTTGCCGACGCGCGATATGCCCGTGCCTGATTTCGAGCAGGAAACCGGCAAGCGTATCGACCATGGCCGCGTGGATTTCCATGGCATGCCTTCCCCTGCCGAGCGGCAGGGGCCAACCAGCTATCCGCTGCCTTCAGGCATCAACAGCAGCACGCTGGAGCGCATGCGGGCCGCAGCGGCCAACGTTCCGCAGGCTGAGCCGCAAGTGCTGACAAGGCTGGTGGAAAACAGCGGCGCGGCGCAGTTCGAGTCCGGCAAGGCCGATTTGACCGCCAGCTCGGTAGCCGAGCTGGAGGACTTGGCAGCCCAATTGCAGGGCAAGAAGAATGTGCGTATCGACATTGCCGGGCATACCGATAACCAGCGCCTGTCGCCCAACGCCAAGAAGATTTTCCGCGACAACCAGGGCTTGTCCGAGGCACGCTCGCTTTCCGTGGCGGCATTCCTCAAACAGAAGCTCGGGTTGGATGAGAGCCAGCTCAGCATCAGCGGCTATGGCGAGAGCCAGCCTGTCGCGGGCAACGACACGCCTGAAGGCATGGCGCAGAACCGCCGCGTGATCATCCGCGTCTGGTTCGACGAGCAGGAGATCATCCCGGCGGAACCGGTGGCTGTGGCGCCGCCTGTGCGCAGCGCTTGCGAAGCCACGTCCGTGGCGAGGGCGGGAGCGCCTTTCCGCATCAGCATCGACGGCGAGCCGGTCAATCTGGATGACGGCCCGCTGGAAGCGGACCGGCAGCGTTGCACCGACGTGGCGCTGGAAAAAGCCGATATCCAGGTGCGCTACGATAATCTTTCCACCCTGCCGCAGATGAACGTCTGGCAGACGACCAATGGCGTGGTGCGCGGCGAAGAGGCCGAGTTCCGCGCCTGGGCCAACTACTTGCCGTGGATCAGGAAGGCGGAAATCCGCCTGTTCAAGCCCGGTCAGCAACCGCAGGAGAACCCATTGGCCGTGCTGCCGGTGGATTGGAACGGCGTGACCAAGTGGCAGGCCAAGGTCGATGACACCGACCAGGTGATGTTCCTTCTGCGCGTGTACGACGAACAAGGGCGCTTCGATGAAACCGTGATGAAGCCGTTGGAGATACTCTCGCACGCTACGCCACGTCTCGGGAACGACCTGCAGCCGGGCAAGGAGGAATTGATCGGCTACGGCGAGAATAGCCTGAGCCTGCGCAATATCCCGGTCAAGGGCGGCACGGTGACCGTCAACGGCCGTTATATCCAGCCGGGCCAGCGTATCGAGACCCTGGGGCTCAACGTCCCTGTGGATGCCAATGGCCGCTTTGCCATCAAGCAGATCATGCCGCCTGGGCCGAACAGCGTGGAGGTCAAGCTGGTGGAAGCGGATGGCGAGTTCACCAGTTTCCGCCGCAACCTCAATATTGCCGACGACGACTGGTTCTATATCGCGATTGGCGACATCACCGCGGGCAAGAACAACGTGCGTGGCCCGGCGCAACTGGTGACCGGTGATAACCAGCATTACGACGGCTCCAGCCATATCGACGGCCGCGGCGCCTTCTACGTCAAGGGCAAGGTGAAGGGTGAGTATTTGCTGACTGCCTCTGCGGATACACGCGAACAACCGTTGGAGCACCTGTTCTCCAACTTTTCTTCTAAAGACCCGCGCTACCTGCTGCGCAACATCAACCCCGACCTGTATTACCCGGTCTATGGCGACGACAGCACGACAGTGGACGATGCGCCTACCCAGGGCAAGTTCTACGTCAAGCTGGCGCGCGGCGACTCTCATGTGATGTGGGGCAACTTCAAGACCAGCTGGAGCGGCACCGAGTTGCTGCAATACTCGCGCGGCCTGTATGGCGCCAACGCCAAGTACCGCTCCGACAGCACCACCAAGTACGGCGAGAAGGCGACGACGGTAGACGCGTTTGCCGCCGACCCGGGCACCTTGGGCGCGCGCGACGAGTTCCGCGGCACCGGCGGTTCGCTGTACTACCTCCGGCACCAGGCGCTCACTATGGGTTCCGAGCGCATCTGGGTGGAAGTGCGCGACCGTGATTCCGGCCTGGTGATCGAGCGCAAGCTGCTGGCGCCTGCGCAGGATTATGAAATCAACTACCTGCAAGGGCGGGTGGTGCTGCGCGAGGCGCTGACCTCGACCGGCGCGGCTTCGACCCTGATCAGCACCGCCTCGATCAACGGCAACGAAATCTACCTGGTGGCGAACTACGAGTATGTGCCGGGCCTGACCAGGGTGGATAATTTCTCCACCGGCGGGCGCGTCTCGCATTGGGTGAACGACTACCTGCAGATCGGCATCACCGGCTTCAAGCAAGGCCAGGGGGCGCTGGAGCAGAAGCTCAACGGCCTGGATGCCACCATCCGCTATACGCCTGGCACCTTCATCAAGCTGGAAGCTGCCCATTCCGAAGGCGCGGGCGATGGCGCGCAGACCTCCCTGGACGGCGGTTTTGCATTCAACAGTCTCACGACCAACGGCGAGCCGGCCAAGGCTTACCGCATCGAGGGCTCGGTCGACCTGGCGGACGTGACCGACAAGGCCAGGGGTAAAGTAACCGCTTACGTACAGAACCGCGAGCGCGGCTTCTCGGGCCCGGGCCAGATATCGACCACCGGCGAGGCGGTCGACCAGCATGGTTTCAAGGCCAATGTGCAGGTGACCGACAACACCTTTATTGATGCCAAGGGCGATGTCCGGCGCGCGGACACCATCGACACCCAGGCGGTGGAAGTCGGCGTGCGGCAGAAGCTCAACTCCGAATGGCAGGCGGGCGTGGCCGTGCGCCAGGATGACAGGAACGTGCATGTCACCAATGCCAGCAGCCTGCTGTCGCGCAACGGCAACCGTACCGACGTGCAAGTGCGCATGGACTACACGCCCGACGACCATGAAGCCGAGGTGCAGGAAGGCGAACCCTTGCCCAAGAAGGACTGGAGCGCTTACGGCTACCTGCAGGGCACGGTGGCGCGCGACGGCGAGCGCGAGGACAACAACCGCGCCGGCATGGGGATGAGCTGGCGCGTGAACGACCGCCTCAAGCTCATCGCGGAAGGATCGCAAGGCAACCTGGGCCCTGGCGTGAAGATCGGCGCGGATTATCGCCTGTCTGACCGCAGCAACGCCTATACCAACTATCTGGTCGAGAACGAGCGCCCGGACAACGCCTGGCGCGGCCGCCAGGGCAGCTGGGTTACGGGGACGTCATACCGCGTTACCGACGAAATGCGCGTGTTTGGCGAAACGCGCACCGTGGACGGTTCCGGGGTGCAAAGCCTGGTCAACGCCTTCGGCCTCGATTATGCCGCTAACGATTTCTGGAACTATGGCGTCAAGGGCGAAGTGGGCAAGGTGTCGCATCCATTGTCCGGCGACCTCAAGCGCAAGGCGGTGAGCTTCTCCATCGCTTACAAGCGCGACAACACCAAGTACAGCGGCAATGTCGAATACCGTGACGAAAGCAGCAACACCACGGGCGACCGCGATACCTGGCTGATCCGCAATACCTTCGGCCACCAGGCGACGCCGGAGTGGCGCCTGCTCGGCAAGCTCAACTGGTCGGTCTCCAACAACAGCCAGGGCGCGTTCTACGATGGCGACTACCATGAAGTCGTGGCGGGGGCCGCTTACAGGCCGATCGACAACGACCGCTGGAACACCTTGTTCAAGTACACCAACTTCTACAACCTGCCGTCGCCCGGCCAGTTGTCGCCTTCCGGTTTCACCGCGGATTACGCGCAGCGCAGCCAGGTGCTGTCCATTGACACCATCTACGACGTCAAGCCGTGGCTGTCGCTGGGTGCCAAGTACGCTTTCCGCATCGGCGAGCTGAAGGACAGCAAGGTGGATGGCCAATGGTTCTCCAGCCGGGCGGACCTCATGATCGTGCGCGCCGACTGGCACTTCGTGAAGGAATGGGATGCGGTGCTCGAGCTGCGCAACCTGCGTGCAACCGAGGCCAAGGACTCACGCGCCGGTGCATTGGTCGCTATCTACCGGCATATGGCGGAAGGCGTCAAGGCAGGTGTGGGCTACAACTTCACCAATTACTCCGACGACCTGACCAACCTGTCGTACCGCAGCCGCGGCTTCTTCATTAACGTCATCGGCACGATGTAAGGGCGGACCAGGGCGGCAGGTGAGGTTGGAGCTGGAGTATCTGGAGCAGCTGCATGTCAGCCGCGCGACGTTGTCCGGCGTCATGCGGCTGCTCGAATATCAGGCGATGGTGCAGGCTGTTCTGGCCGATATGTCCGTACGGAGGACAACCGGTATTGTGCTCGACCTGCGCGAGGTGGCGTTCAGCCTGAGCTTTGCGGAAACTTCCGGCTTGCCGGACCTCAACCTGAAGCTCGGGGTGCCCCTGCATTACCGCGTGGCCCTGGTTTACCTGGATTACTCCGCCAAGGCGGCGGGCGTCCGGCTGTACGAGGTCATCGCCGGCAACCGCGGGTTCTATGCCCAGAAGCTGTTCACCCGATATGCCGCCGCCATGCAATGGCTGGCGCCGTCCCTGGAAAGGGATGTGCGCTCAGGCACGCTGGATGACAATCTGGCGGTGCATGGTCCTGCCCGCCAACATCCTGTCGTGGGTGACCAGGAGAATTGCTGTTTCATTGGCGGCTGCCATCTCCAGCAATAAATCCATGGTCTCCTGCTGGCTGATGGGGTCCAGGCGTGAAGTCGGTTCGTCGGCAAAGATCAGCGCGGGCGAGAGCAACAATATGCGCGCCAACGCGAGCCGCTGCAGCTCCCCACCGGAAACCTGGCTCGGCACGCGGCGCAGCAGTGCTTCATCCAGCTTGAGCCTTGCCAGTAATCGAGGAAGCGTTCCCGGGTCGAGTTTGTGCAGGCGGATGAGGTCGTCAAATGCCTGTTTGAGCGTCAAGCGCGGCGCGAATGCCGAAACCGGGTCCTGGTAAAGCTTCTGCAGCTTGAGTTTATTGAGGCCCGGCGCCAGTGCAATGCTGCCCTGGTCCGGCGGCACCAGGCCCAGCAGCATATTGCCCAGCGTGGTCTTGCCCGCGCCGCTCGGGCCGCTGATGGCAATACGCTCCCCGGCATGAATTTCCAGGTTGATGCCGTTGAACAATGCTTGTGTGCCATAGCGTTTGCCTAGCCCTCGCGCTTCGAGGATTCGCTGGCCCGTGGCGGGAGCAGGCATGGCCTGTGTCCAATTTTCGGGGTCGGCGGCGAGCAGGGCGCGGGTGTATTCATGCTGCGGATTTTCCAGTACCTGCTGCGCCGGGCCTTGTTCCAGCACATTGCTGTCGCGCATCACCATGATGTCGCCGCCTAGCACCTGGGCCACGTGCATGTCGTGTGTGATCGTGAGCACGCTGCCGCCGTTCTGCAGTACCGATTGCAATACTGTGAGCAGATTGTCGCGCGCATCGGCGTCCAGGCCCTTGGTGGGCTCGTCCACGATCACAACCTGCGCCCCACCTGCGCGCGTGGCGGCGAACGCGACGCGTTGCGCCATGCCGCCGGAGAGCATGAAGGGATATTTCCCGTCCGCTGCGGCGACGCCAAGCTGGTCGAGGTCGCTCCGCGCTTGCGTCCTGGCTTGCGCCATGTCCATGCGTGCGTGGCCGACGTAGCGGTAAGACTCGGCCACCTGCTTGCCCGCGCGCATGCTGGGGTTGAGCGCCAGCCAAGGCTCCTGCGGCAGCATCGCCAGGGTGTGACCCCACCACGGGCGGCGGCCTGCGGCATCTTCCGCCCTTGAAGCCGCAGTGCCCAGGCGGATTTCCCCGCTGGCGCTGAGGCCGGGAGCGAGCGAGCCCATGATGGCCTGCACCAGCAGCGATTTGCCAGAACCGCTGCCGCCGATGATCGACAAGGCGACGCCGGGCTTCAAGGTGAAGCTGCACGGCTGCACCAGCCAGTTGCCTTTGCCGTCCTTGACGGCCAGGTCCTGGACTTTTAATTCCGGCGCGCTCATGGCAATTCCTTGCGTCCGCCCAGCAATGCCAGCGCGAGCATGATCAGCCCCAGCGTGACGACCGGGCTCGCGATCAGCCAGGGGGCTTCTTCGTAGTAAGGGAACAGTTCTATCATCATGACGCCAAGCTCCGGCGTGGGCGGGCGCAGGCCGACACCGACAAACCCCAGCGCGGCGAGCGCGAGAATTGCTGTAGAGATGCCGAACAGCATCAGCGTGCCGACGACAGGCGCGAGTTCTGGCAGCAAATGCCGCCGCAACAGGTAGGGCTTGCCGAAGCACAGCATGCGCGCGGATTCGACCGGCGCGCTGACCAGCGTGGCCTTGATCGTGGCGCGGCTGACACGGAAATATTCCACCCACAACGCAAACGACAAGCCGATGTAAAGCGACCAGAACTCGCCCTGGGCGAACGCGGAAAACAGCAGTACGACCAGCAGCACCGGCAGGGTCATGACCGCATCGGCAATGCTGGTGAGCACGGCTTCGATGACGCCGCCGCGCCAGGCGGCAAGCAAACCCAGGCTGATGCCGATGACGGCGGCGGAAAGCACGGATAGCGCGGCAAGGCTGAAAGAAAGCTGCAAGGCGTGCACCAGCCGGGCCAGCATGCTGCGGCCGAGGTGGTCGGTGCCCAGCGGCTGTTCCAGGCTGGGGGAGCGCAACACCTGGTCAAGGTCCTGCGAAACCGGGTCTGTTGCCAGTGCAGGGCCGAGCAGTGCGGCCACGATAATCAGCGCAAGCAGGGTCGCGCCGCTGCGGCGGGCGAACGTCAGGCTTTGCCACCAGCCGCTCATGCGTCAGCCCTCCTGGTGGCCAGGTAACGCTGGCGCGGGTCGGCCACCAGGCAGGCGATGTCCACCAACGTATTGCACAGCACGAACAGCAAGCCCATGACGATCGCCGTGCCCTGGATCATGGGGATGTCGCGGCCGAATACCGCGTGGGCGAGCGCATGGCCGATGCCGGGCCAGGCGAACAGGCTCTCGATGATGATCACGCCTTCCATGAGGAACACCAGTTGCACGCCGAGATAGGCGATCACCGGCACTGCGGCATTGCGCACGCCGTGGCGCAGCAGCGCCAGCAAGTCGCTCAGGCCCTTGGTGCGCGCGAAATTGAAATAGGCCGATCTGCGCACTTCCACCATCGCATCGCGCGCCACGCGCGATGAAACGGCGGCAAGCCCTAAGGCGAGCGTGAGGGCGGGCAGCAGTAGTCCGCCATGTTCATGGCTGGCGTTGGCTGCGTTGGTGATGCCGAGTTTGCTCGATAGCAGCAGGATCAGCAGGATGCCGAGCAGGAATGGCGGAAACGCGCGCAGGACGACCGAAAGCGCGAGCGATACCCGGTCCAGCCAGCCGTGCGGGTTGAGCCCCGCGACCAGGCCGATGGGCAATGCAATCGCGATGGATAATGCGAGCGCGCTGAGGGCGAGCTGCAGGGTATGGCCGAATTGCTCGCGGATTTCTTCAATGACGGGTGCGCTGGTGAGGTAGGAGTCGCCGAGGTCGAATTGCAGCAATTGCTGCCACCAGAGCAGCAGGCTTTGCAGCAACGGGCGGTCCAGCCCAAGCTCGGCCCGCACGGCTTCGGCCGCGGCGGCGGTGACCATGTCATAGCCGTAGCGGCCCGCGGCGATGCGGAACGCCAGGTCGCCCGAGAGGCTATGCATGAGGAAAAACGACACGGTGCTGACCAATAGCGCGACAAGGACGGCTTGCAGGCAGCGGCGGAACAATAGATGACTGAGGATGTTGACCATGGCTTATTTTGAAGACCAATACATATCGCTGATGTAATAGGATTGCTCAAAGGGGTCGACCTTGACGCCCTGAAGTTGCGGATGTGTTGCGACAGGCAGGCGGTACCAAGTGATGGGAATCACTGGAAGCTCCTGTTGCAGCGTTAGCATGATGTCGTGTCGATCGCGCATCTGGGCGGCCGGATCTGTCTCGACGGCAATTTTTTCAAGCAAGGCAGGCACTTCGCTGTTCTGCCACTGCATGGCGCCCCAATCGCCGCCGCCAGGCTTGAAATCCTGGTTGAGTGCGACAAACGGGTCGGGTACCAATGAATAATTGCGCGCGAGCAAGCCCATATCCAGCTTGCCGGTGCGATGTCCGAGCGGGATTTCGCTGGAGTTGGTGACCACTACCTTGACCTCGACCCCGAGCTTGCGGAACTGGTCTTGCAAGGCGGTGGCGACGATGGGCAGCTCGGGCCGGTCCGGGAATGTCGTGAGTTTGAGCGAGAAGCGCTCGCCATTTTTCTGCAGGATGCCATCGGCTCCGGGTTGCCAGCCTTGTGCGGATAACAAGGCCCTGGCATGCGCCAAGTCGGTACGCAGTTTGGGGAATTCGGCACCAAACTGGTGCCATTGGGCAATGCTGGGCGGGAAAAGCTGGTCCGCCGCGAGCTCGGGCGTACGCAGGATGCCCTTGGCAATGCCTGCGCGGTTGATGGCCAGGCTCAACGCCTGGCGTGTTTCCACATTGTTGAGGAAGCGGTGGCCGCTATTGAGCTTGAGCGTGACGGTGCGGGCGAGGTCGGCCTCTTTCATCACGACCTTGGGGTTGTGGCGCAAGCGTTGCGTGCTGGCCGGGTCGAAGCCGAACACCAGGTCTGCCTGGTGCGATTCCGCAA
The DNA here is from genome assembly GCF_054072455.1 of Methylobacillus pratensis. Lineage (NCBI taxonomy): Bacteria > Pseudomonadati > Pseudomonadota > Betaproteobacteria > Nitrosomonadales > Methylophilaceae > Methylobacillus > Methylobacillus pratensis. The sequence continues at coordinate 83,940 of NZ_JBSUSR010000002.1, read as the reverse complement.
TCAGGGCGCGCGTTTCGGGGCGGCTGACCGACAGGTAATGGATGTGCCGGATGGCGGGCTGCCTGCCTCGCCAGTGGGGAGACAATGCAAGCTCGAACTGCTGCGGCAGGGTCTGCCGCACGAGCTGGTAAGGACCGCTGCCCAGCATGCGGCGCACTTGGCCTTTTTCGTTATAGGCGGCGGGGGCGAGGATGATGGCGCTGCTGTGCGCGAGCAGCATGGGCAGCATGGCATAGGGCTTGGAAAGCGCGATCTTGATTTCCCCCGGCGCAGCCGCGCTGATGCTGGCGATGGGCGCCATGGCGAGCACGCCGGGCTGGCTGAGCGCGCGTTGCAGGTTCATGGCGACGCTCTCGGCAGTGACCGGGCTGCCGTCGTGAAAACGCGCGTCGGGCCGCAGGAAGAAGCGCCACTGCAACCCGTCGGGCGAAATCTCCCAGCGCTCGGCGAGGCCCGGCGCAGCCTTGCCTTCGAGGTCGGTGCCCACCAAGGCTTCCGCTACCTGCATGCGCAGGAAGAGATAGCCCGAGCGCGACGGCTCAAGCGTGCTGACTTCCCAGGGGCCGACAATGCTCAGGCTGCGCTTTGCCGCATTGTCGGCGGCCGTCAAAGCGGGGGCGACTAGCAATGACAGGCTCAGCATCGCTGTCGCCGCCGACAGCAAGCGCCTGCGTATGGAATATAAAAACATCGTTTGCTTTTTTATTTAAAACTTGGCTTACAGCGCCCTAGAATCTGGCTTGCAACCCTAGGGTCATCATGCGCGGCGTGCCCGGCATGGCCCAATTGCTGTTATAGGAGCTGGCGAAATATTCACGGTCGAACAAGTTGGTGACGTCGAATGAGAGTCGCAGTTTTTCATTGAATTGCCAATACGTCATTAAGCGTACCGTGACGTAGGACGGCAGTTCAAAAATATCTTCCGGGCTGTCGGCGCGCTTGCCAACATAGCTGAATCCGCCGCCTAATCCCAGTTTGCCGCCATTCGCCAATGTGCGCTCATGCATGAGCAGGGCATTGGCCGAGTGCTTGGGAATATTCGAGAGGCGCGAACCGGATGCAATGGAGGAGGCTGCGCTGAGGGCAATATCCTTGCCCAGGTAGGCATCGGTATAGGCATAGCTCGCAATCAGGCGCAGGTGTTCGGCAAGCTGGCCGTTCAAGTCCAGCTCCAGCCCACGGCTTTTGACTTCTCCAGCCGCGATGCTGAATAAGTAATTGCTTGCGGGGTCCGCGGTCAGCACATTCTGCTTGGTGATGTCGAATAAGGCGATATTGCCACCCAGTAGCTGGTTTGCGGACTGGTACTTGATGCCCACCTCGAAAGCGCGGCTGCGCTCGGGGTCAAATCCGTTGCCGGCGGCATCCGTGCCGGAGTTGGGCCTGAATGAGCGGCTGAACGAGGTGTATATCGAGACTTCAGGGTTGACCACATAAGTCAGTCCGACGCGGGGCGAGGTCACGAAATGGTCCTGCCGGGCTTGCGTATTGTTGGTGAGCGTATCTATCTGCTGGCGGAAGGAATCGAAACGCAAGCCTGCCATCAGTTTCCATTTTTCTGTGAGGCTGACCTGGTCCTGTGCGAACAATGCAATATCGGTTTGTTCTTCCTTGAAGTCCGATAATCTGGTCATCGGCGCAAGTGGCGCGCCATATACGGGGTTGTAGATATTGATGGCCGTGGCGCTCGAGCCGAATTGTCTCTGATGCTGGTTGAAGCGGTAGGCTTCCATTCCCAGCAAGAAATCGTGGCTGAGGCTGCCGGTGTTGAATTTGCCATTGAGGTCTGCTTGCAGCATCAAGTCGTCGGAATCGAATTCGCGGCCGCGCAGCCGGCGGTTGATGGTGCCGTTGGGAGAGACAGCGCTGAGCGGCGACAATTGCTCCACCGCGTCGCCATCGGTTTTGTTCTCCTTGTACGCCAGGCCAATCTTGCCGCGCCAGTTTTGTGAAAACTCGTGTTCCAGCGATAGCTGGTGGGTGTAGGCCTCCATCTTGGTATCGCCTGTGCCCGGCTCGCCCAGGAAGCGGCTATGCTTGACATTGTGCAGGCGGTTTCCATCGCGGTCACGCAAGGCAATGCCGCGGTCGAAAGGCGTGCGGTGCTTGAGGTATTCGAGTTCGTAGTTGAGGGTGGTCGCAGCGCCGACCAGCCAAGTGAAGGACGGCGCGACCAGCAAGCGCTCGCTGTCAACATAATCCCTGAAACTGCCATTATCCTCTGCCGCCACGACCATGCGGTACGCAAGGTTCTCGGTGACCGGGCCGGTGGAGTCGAGCGAGGTGCGGTAAGTGTCATAGCTGCCCGCGTAGACCTCTGCTGTATTGCTGGATTTGAACTGCGGCTTCTTGGTGACCACGTTGAGCGTGCCGCCTGGTTCGCTGTTACCGTAAAGCGCGGCGGCCGGTCCCTTGAGGAACTCGACGCGCTCGGTATTGGCGGTATCGCGCGGCGGGTTGAAGCCGCGGTTGCCGGAGAAGCCGTTGCGCAGCATGGCGGGGCCGGTGTTTTCATGGCCGGCGAAACCGCGGATGGCGAAGTTGTCCCATAGCCCGCCAAAATTGTTCTGTCGGCTGACGCCGCTCACGAGGTCGAAGGTATCGTCCAGCCGTGTAGCGTGCATGTCGTCGAGCACCTGGCGCGAGATGATCTTCACGGATTGCGAGGTTTCCTGCAGCGGGGTATCGGTACGCGTGGAGCCGCCCGCATCTTTCTGGTAATACTCGCTGGCCTTGTTCCTGGTACTGACGGCCTTGACCGTGATTTCCTCCAGTTGGGCGGGGCTCTCCGCAGTTTCGGCGTGGCTGTTGCAGGCAATGGCAAGCAGGGCAGGCAGTAGGCGCCCGACGTGGATTTGATTCTTCATAATCTCAGGGTCTGGGTTGCAGGATTGCAATCTGTGAGGAAAGCACAATGTGCGCCATTATAATTGGGTGCAACATGGTTGCGCAACGATGTTGCAATATTGTGAAAGTGTCATGAATGAAAGAGGCTGACCAAGTGAATGAAGCGCGGGCTGCGAGCTGGATTTTCCCGGCAATGCATTTGACTTGCCGTGAGCGCATTGAAAGTACGATGCAAAGCCCCATATCTTAGCCAACTCGCATTCGGGTATAATTTCATTTTTACGGGGATTGTTGCGATGCCTATTTACGATTATCAATGCACCAGTTGCGGCCACAAGGCCGAACTCATGCGCAAGGTCAGCGAGGCCGGCACCACGGCATGTCCGGCATGCGCAAAGGAAACCTTCGAAAAACAGGTATCCGCGCCGAGTTTCCAGCTGAGCGGCACGGGATGGTATGCGACCGACTTCAAGGGAAGCAGCCCTGCGAAAAAATCCGAAGAGCCAGCGCCCGCCGCCTGTGGCGCAGGCTGTGCCTGCCATTGACGCAATAAGTTTGCGTTTACATTAGAGCTGCCATGAAAAGTTACTTTATTACCGGCCTGCTAGTGCTGGTGCCGCTGTGCATTACCATTTGGGTGCTGAGCACCTTGATCGGCCTGATGGACCAGAGCCTGCTGTTGCTGCCGGAGTCCTGGCGTCCCGAGGCGCAGTTCGGCCGTGCCATTCCCGGCATTGGCGCCATTCTTACCCTGCTGATCGTGTTCGTCACAGGCCTGATCGCCACCAATTTCTTCGGCCGCCGCATCATCCAGTTCTGGGAAGCCTTGCTGGCCCGTGTGCCGGTGGTCAAGTCCATCTACTACAGCGTCAAGCAGGTGTCCGACACCCTGTTTTCCGATTCGGGCCAGGCGTTCCGCAAGGCATTGCTGGTGCAATACCCGCGCCAGGGAAGCTGGACCATCGGCTTCCTCACAGGGCAGCCCGGCGGCGACGTGGCGAACTACCTGCAAGGCGAGTATGTGAGCGTTTACGTGCCGACGACGCCCAACCCGACTTCCGGCTTCTTCCTCATGATGCCCAGGGCGGACGTGGTGGAGCTCGACATGAGCGTGGACGAAGCGCTGAAATACATTATTTCCATGGGGGTGGTGGCGCCAGCCGGCAAAGCCAAGCCTTGACTTTCAACCTTTAAGTTATAGCCTACAAGAAAACCGTTATGCGTACTCATTACTGCGGTCACCTGAACCGTGAACACATTGGCCAGACCGTCACCCTCTGTGGCTGGGCACACCGCCGCCGCGACCATGGCGGCGTGATCTTCATCGATTTGCGCGACCGCGAAGGCATGGCGCAAATCGTCATTGATCCGGATACGCCGGAGGCTTTCAAGCTGGCCGAGAGCGTGCGTAATGAGTTCGTGCTCAAGGTGGTGTGCAAGGTGCGCGCCCGTCCCGAAGGCACCGTCAACCTCAACATCCCGACCGGCGAAGTGGAGATGCTGGCGAGCGAGATCGAGATTCTCAATCCTTCGCTGACGCCGCCGTTCATGCTTGACGACGACAACCTGTCCGAGATGGTGCGCCTGGAGCATCGATACATCGACCTGCGCCGCCCCGCGATGCAGAAGAACCTGATGCTGCGCTACCGCGTCGCCAAGGTGTTGCGCGACCAGCTCGACAGCCAGGGCTTCATCGAGGTCGAGACGCCGATGCTGACCCGCTCCACACCGGAAGGCGCGCGCGACTACCTCGTGCCTTCGCGCGTGCACCATGGCCAGTTCTTCGCCTTGCCGCAATCGCCGCAATTGTTCAAGCAGTTGCTCATGGTGTCCGGCTTCGACCGCTACTTCCAGATCACCAAGTGCTTCCGCGACGAAGATTTGCGCGCAGACCGCCAGCCGGAATTCACCCAAGTGGATATCGAGACCTCCTTCCTCAACGAAGAGGAGATCATGTTCATCGTCGAAGGCATGATCCGCACCATGTTCAAGCAGGTGCAGGATATCGACCTGCCCAACCCGTTCCCGCGCATGCCGTTCTCCGAGGCGATGAACCGCTACGGTTCCGACAAGCCGGACATGCGCGTGACGCTGGAAATCACCGAGTTGACCGACGTCATGAAAGACGTCGACTTCAAGGTGTTCGCCGGCGCGGCCAATTCCGCGGGCGGCCGCGTGGCGGCCATCCGCGTGCCTAACGGCGCCGCATTGTCCCGCAGCGAGATCGACGCCTACACCGAATTCGTCAAGATATACGGCGCCAAGGGCCTGGCCTACATCAAGATCAACGATGCGAGCAAACTGAACGAGGAAGGCCTGCAAAGCCCCATCGTCAAGAACATCCACGAAACCGCGCTCAAGGCCATCATCGAGCGCACCGGCGCGCAAAGCGGCGATATCGTCTTCTTCGGCGCCGACAAGGCCAAGATCGTCAACGAGGCGTTGGGCGCGTTGCGCACCAAGGTCGGCCACGAAAAGGGCCACGTCGACGGCCGCGCCTGGGCGCCGTTGTGGGTGGTGGATTTCCCCATGTTCGAGCACGACGAGGAAAACGACCGCTGGGTCGCCCTGCACCACCCGTTCACCAGCCCCAAGGACGGCCACGAGGACCTGCTGACCAGTAACCCCGGCGCTGCCTTGTCCAAGGCTTACGACATGGTGCTGAACGGTTGGGAAGTCGGCGGCGGTTCCGTGCGTATCCATAAGCAGGAAGTGCAGTCCAAGGTATTCGACGCGCTCAAGATCAGCAAGGAAGAAGCCCAGGAGAAATTCGGCTTCCTGCTCGACGCGTTGCAATACGGCGCGCCACCGCACGGCGGCCTCGCCTTCGGCCTCGACCGCCTGGTGACCTTGATGGCGGGCGCGGAATCCATCCGCGACGTGATCGCCTTCCCCAAGACCCAGCGCGCGCAGTGCTTGATGACCAAGGCGCCGAACGAGGTGGATGAAAAACAACTGCGCGAGCTGCATATTCGCGTCAGGCAACAAAACATCACGGCTGGCTGACCGTCTTTCCACAGGGTTTTGTAGCGTGGGTAACTAAGTAAAGGAGCACTCTGTATGGATACTGCGACTAAAGCCATTGTTGAGCAAGCTGCTCAGCTTTCCGTCAATGAAAAAATCGAGTTGATTGATGCTTTGCTGGCGACTGTAGATAAGCCTGATGCTGAAATTGATGCCTTGTGGGCATCAGAAGCAGAAAATCGTTTGGCTGCATATCAAAACGGTGAATTGCAGGCGTTGGATTTGCACCAGGTATTGGCCAAATACCGTTAAATGCAGATCAGGTTTTTACAGCCTGCTCAGTATGAGTTGGATGAGGCTATCGCTTATTACAACGCCCAAGCGCCCAATTTGGGGCAAGGTTTTTTGGTGGAAGTGTTGGCAGGGTTGAATCGAGTTTGCCAGCATCCTGATGCTTGGCATGCTGTATCTGATAAAACAAGACGATGCCAATTAAGGCGTTTTCCTTATGGTGTCATCTATACAAGAGTCGACGATGTAATTTTGGTTGTTGCAATAGGGCATTTACATAGAAAGCCGGAATATTGGCAAACCTTGAAAACAAGGTTCGAGAAGTAACCTGGAAGAGATTAATGACCATCAAGTCGCTCATCCGCACCATCCCCGACTATCCCAAGCCTGGCGTCCAGTTCCGCGACATCACCACGCTACTCAAGGATGCCGACGGCTTGCGGCAGGTGGTGGATGCATTGGTTGAACGCTATGCGGGTACCAAGGTCGATAAGGTAGTAGGCATCGAGTCGCGCGGCTTCATTGTCGGCGCGGCGGTGGCATACGAGCTCGGCGTCGGCTTCGTGCCGGTGCGCAAGAAGGGCAAGCTGCCTAGCGACGTACTGGGGCATGATTATGCCTTGGAATATGGCACCGACCGCGTGGAAATCCACAGCGATGCCATCGGGCCGAATGAAAACGTATTGTTGCTGGATGACCTGATTGCGACCGGCGGCACTGCTGAAGCGGCGGCCGTGCTAATCGGGAAGCTCGGCGGCCATGTGCTGGAATGTGCGTTCATCATCGGCCTGCCCGACCTGGGCGGCGAACGGAAATTGCGCGCATTGGGCTACAAGACGTTCAGCTTGTGCGAGTTCGAGGGCGGTTAGTGAATAGCCAGCCACCGGTATACAAGACGCCGGTTTCAGCCTTGGTGCTGGTGCATACTCGGGATTTGCAAGTGCTCATCATGGAGCGTGCGGACAAGGCCGGTTTCTGGCAGTCCGTGACCGGCAGCCTGGAAAGATTGCCGAACGGCGAGCTGGAGCAGCCGGTCGATGCGGCAATTCGCGAGGTAAGGGAAGAGACCGGCCTCGATGCGGCGGATTACAAGCTGCTGGACTGGCACTGTTCGCACGTGTACGAAATCTACCCGCACTGGCGCTTCCGCTATGCGCCTGGCGTGACGGAAAATACCGAACATATATTCGGCTTGGAATTACCTGAGCCTGTCGCTGTCCAACTCGCTCCCCGCGAACATGTGGCTTACGAGTGGGTGGACTGGCGCGAGGCGGCAAAACGTGTATTCTCATGGACAAATGTCGAGGCCCTGCGCAAGCTGGGTGAACGTAACAACTTAACATTGTGAATTAGCAGCCATGCAAGCAACTCTAGAGACAACAGAAAGACCAGCGGTGATCGCCGAGCCGATCAAGTTCGAGCGTTTTCAGGCGACGCAGGAGGCCGAGCTGCAGGCGCGCATCATCGCCGCCAAGAAAAAGCTCGGCAACCGGCTGGTGATCCTGGGGCACCACTACCAGCAGGAAAGCGTGTACCGCCATGCCGATTACACCGGCGATTCGCTCAAGCTCTCTCGCTTCGCTGGCGAGACGGATGCCGAGTACATCGTGTTCCTCGGCGTGCACTTCATGGCCGAGGTTGCGGACATCCTGTCGCGCCCCGAGCAGATTTCCATCCTGCCCGACCTTTCCGCTGGCTGCTCCATGGCGGACATGGCCAACCTGGCCAAGGTCGAGCGCTCGCGCCGCGAACTGTCCAAGGTGCTGGATTTCGACGCCACCATCACGCCGATCACCTACATCAATTCCGCCGCCGACCTCAAGGCGTTCTGCGGTGAGCATGGCGGCATCGTCTGCACCTCGACCAACGCCACCAAGATCATCGAGTGGGGCTTCAGGCAGCGCGAGAAAGTACTGTTCTTCCCCGATCAGAACCTGGGCCGCTGGTCCGGGTACAAGATGGGCATCCCGCTGGAGCAGATGCCGGTGTGGGACCCAGACCTTCCGATGGGCGGCCTGACGGAAGAGCAGATCAAGAATGCCAAGATCCTGCTGTGGAAGGGCCATTGCGCGGTGCACCAGATGTTCCGCGAACAGAACATCACGCGCTTCCGCGCCGAGCATCCCGACGGCATCGTGATCTCGCACCCGGAATCGCCGTTCGAGGTATGCCTCAATTCCGATTACGTCGGTTCCACCGAGTACATCCTCAAGACCGTCAGCGACGCGCCTGCCGGCACGCGTTGGCTGGTGGGCACCGAGCTCAACCTGGTGAACCGCCTGGCCGAGCAGATGAAGCCGCAGGGCAAGATCGTCCAGTTCATGTCGCACGTGATCTGCGAGTGCTCCACCATGGCGCGCATCGACCCGCAGCACCTGGCATGGACACTGGAAAACCTGGCGGAAGGCAACGTGGTCAACCGCATCAAGGTGCCGGAACACGAGGCCGAGCTGGCCCGCCTGACCCTGCAACGCATGCTGGACGCATCCTGATGAAAGGTTGAGGTTGCAGAGCATCATCCGGATTGCCACCTTCAACATCCACAAGGGCGTGACCAGTTTCAACGCCCGTTTTGCGCTGCACGAGCAACGCGAACTGATCCGCAAGCTGCAGGCGGATATCGTCTTCCTGCAGGAAGTACGCGACCAGCATATCAAGCATAGCCGCCGCTTCAGCGCCTGGCCGCTGGACGGGCAGGTGGAGTTCCTTGCCGATGCGGTCTGGAGCGACTATGCTTACGGCAAGAACTCGGTCTATCCAGCCGGGCATCACGGCAACGCCTTGCTGTCCAAATATCCCATCGTCAAATACGAGAATACCGATATCTCGGCGCACCACAGCGAGCAGCGCGGCCTGCTGCATTGCGAGATCGCCGTGCCGGGCTGGCATCAGCCATTGCACTGCATCTGCGTGCACCTGGGGTTGTTCGCGGGCTGGCGCCGCAAGCAGATCGCCGTCCTGCGCGACCGTATTGCCGAGATGGTGCCGGAGGATGCGCCGCTGGTGATCGCCGGCGATTTCAACGATTGGAGCATGAGCGCAGGGCGCGAGCTGGTGCACGGCCTGCACCTGCACGAAGTGTTCGAACATCACGGCGGCGGTAAGCCTGCGCGCAGTTTTCCGTCTTTTCTGCCGCTGTTCAGGCTGGACCGCATCTATGTGCGCGGCTTCCATGTGCGGCATGTCGAGGTCCATGCTGGGCCGCAGTTCGTGAAGGTGTCCGACCATGCGGCACTGACGGCCGTGCTGTCGAGGATATGATGCGCTGGGAGTCCGGCAACCGCATCACCTTGCTCAGGAGCGGCACCGAGTTCTTCCCCGCATTGGCGGCTTCCATCGAGGCCGCGCAGCGCGAAATCTACATCCAGACCTATATCTACGAGCTGGACGCCACCGGCACCATGATAGGTGAAAAGCTCAAGGCCGCCGCTGCGCGCGGCGTGGTGGTCAATCTTTTGCTCGACGGTTTCGGCAGCCGCAAGCTGCCGCCGGAATATGTGCTGGAGATGGAAGCCTTCGGCATCAAGGTCATGTTCTACCGGCCGAAAATTTCCGCATGGTCGTTCAAGCGCAACCGCTTGCGGCGCCTGCACCGCAAGGTGTCGGTGTTTGACGGTCAGCACGCCTACGTCGGCGGCATCAATATCATCGACGACATGAACGTGCCGAGCAACCTCGACGCGCCTCGCGTCGATTACGCCGTTCGCGTCGACGGGCCCTTGGTATTTGGCATCCATGCCAGCGTGCGCAACCTATGGCGGCGCCTGGCCTGGATGCACTTACGGGAAGTCGCGGCCTACCCCAGCCTGCCGGCGCCGGCGTTCATCAACAACGGCATGCGTGCCGCCTTTGTCGTGCGCGATAACGTGCTGCACCGCCGCGATATCGAGCGCGCCTATCTCAAGGCCATCGGCAAGGCGCGGGTGGACGTCATCATCGCCAGCGCCTATTTCGTGCCGGGCAAGAAATTCCGCCAGGCATTGATTGAAGCCGCCAAGCGCGGCGTGCGCGTGCGCCTGCTGTTGCAGGGGCGCATGGAGTACTGGCTCATGTTTGCCACTCACGAGGTCTACGGCCTGCTGCTGCGCCACGGCATCGAGATCTACGAGTACCGGGCGAGCTTCATGCACAGCAAGGTGGCGGTGATCGACAGCCGCTGGGCCACCGTGGGTTCTTCCAACCTCGACCCGTTCAGCCTGTTGCTGGCGCGTGAAGCCAATATCCTGGTGCAGGATAAACGCTTCAATGCCGAGCTCAAGGCCGACCTGGAAAAGGCGATTGTGGAAAAGTCCGTCAAGGTGCGCCCCGAGGACTGGTCGCGCCGGCATGTGTTCAAGCGCGTATTCTCTTGGGTGGTGTATGTCGTCGTGCGGCTCATGATCGGTTTGGTTGGGTCCAAGGAGAAACATTGATGTTGCCAGTGCCTGATGTACTGAATGTCGCCAACGTCGCCAACGTGATCCAGCTGGCGGTGGCGCCCGCTTTCCTGCTCACCGGGAGCGGCGCCATGCTGGGCGTGATGGCGGGCCGCCTGGCCCGCGTCGTCGACCGCTTCCGCGAATTGCACGAATCCGGCGGCTGGAGCCATGAACAGAAATCGGTGGAAATGAACATGCTGCTCAAGCGCTCGCGCTGGATACACCGCGCCATTATCCTGACCTCGTTGGCAGCATTGCTCGTCTGCGTGGTGATCGCCACCTTGTTCGCCGCGGTGGAAGTGGGCTGGAACCCGTCGCGCATCGTTTCGCTGCTGTTCATCTGCGCCATGGGCTCATTGGTGGCGGGGCTGCTCTGCTTCTTGCGCGAGATCGCGCTTTCCACCGACATCATAGAAGAGTTCCGCGGCTAGCTGGGTTTATTGCGCGGATTTTGCGCGGCGGTTTTTAACTACTCGCCAGTTTGCGATAAAATGCGCAATGGAGCCGGTGTAGCTCAGTCGGTAGAGCAGCTCATTCGTAATGAGAAGGTCGGGGGTTCGATTCCTCTCACCGGCACCACATTGATTTAAAGGCCTCTCTAAGGAGAGGCCTTTTTTATGGCGGGCTTAATATCGTCAATTAATTTGCCTACGCTGGGATGCTGCCCACCTTTCCTTCCCTTGCCCATACGCGATGGGCGAGCAAGGCATCGGCGAAACGGTCCCGTACCGCATTGAAGTCCTTGGCCTGCAACAGGCCTTCGTCCTCGTCCAGGTTGAGCGCTTCCGTCAAGCTGGCGCCATCCCCTGTCAGCACAACCGGCTTCAAGTGCTTGAATGCCTCGAGGAGGTAGTGCACCGCTTCGCCGTTGTTCAACAATGCCGAGCTGTCTCGAATATCCGGCACCACTACCGCGTCATATAGAATCGAAGGCTCTCCCTTGATCGACCCGTCCACCTCGATGGACTTGCCGTCGCTAGTTTTGATTGGCGCAGAGGACGGCCCGAGAAATTGCAGCGTGATGTTGTGCTTTTTCGTCCAGTCGACGATTGGCTGGACCGCTTTGCTCGAAACGCCGTCGAATACCAGGGAGGCGATTTTCTTGCCTTGCAGGTCGTCGGGCGTCCGTTTCGATTGGCTCAGCGCCGGGGATTGCTTCAATTTGAATTCAGGCACTTTGATGCTCGGCCCTTTAGGCGGGGGAATGCCCAGCTTCTGGGCCACGGTGCCTGCCAGGTCCAGGTCGATATTGGACAGGATCTCGTTGACGACTCTCTCCCGGATGTATTTCCTCTTCACCTTGCCAAGCTCGAAGCTGTAAGACTCTGCAACGTGTTGTTGCTCGGTGGCGCTCAAGCTCTTGTAGAAAAGCCTGGGCTGGGAGAAATGGTCTTTGAACGACTCCGACCTTTCCCTGACCTTATGCGCATCCACGCGCTCGTAATAGCTTTCGAAACCTCCATCCTTCGCCGCTGGCGGCGTCTCTAGCGGCCATCCTCCGTCGATCGAGTTCGGCTCGTAGGAGGCCTGGCCCTTGTGGATGGTCGTCCTGTGCAATGCGTCGCGCTGGTTGTTGTGGAAAGGGCATACCGGCTTGTTGATGGGGATTTCATGAAAGTTGGGCCCGCCCAGCCTGCTCAATTGCGTATCGGTATAAGAGAAAACCCGGCCTTGCAGCAGCGGGTCGTTGCTGAAATCCAAGCCCGGAACGATATGGGCGGGACAAAAAGCGACTTGTTCCGTTTCGGCAAAGAAATTATCCGGATTGCGGTTCAATACCAGCTTGCCCAATGGAGTGATTGGCACCAGTTCCTCGGGGATGATCTTGGTGGGGTCGAGGATATCGAAGTCGAAGCTGTGCTCGTCTTTCTCATCGACGATCTGCACGCCGAATTCCCACTCGGGGTAATTGCCGAGCTCGATGGCTTCGTTCAAGTCGCGGCGATGAAAGTCCGGGTCCTTGCCCGAGATCTTTTGCGCCTCGTCCCATACTAGCGACAGCACGCCTTGCTTAGGGGTCCAGATGAACTTGACGAACTTTGAAACGCCTTCGGCATTGATGAACCTGAAGGTGTGGACGCCGAACCCCTGCATGGTGCGCAGGCTTTTGGGGATGGCGCGGTCGGACATGGCCCAGATCACCGCATGCGCCGATTCCGGCTGTAATGAAACGAAATCCCAGAAGGTGTCGTGGGCAGTGGCGCCTGTCGGGATTTCGTTATGCGGTTCGGGCTTGACCGCATGGACGAAGTCGGGAAACTTGATGGCATCCTGTATGAAAAACACCGGGATGTTGTTTCCTACCAGGTCGAAGTTGCCTTCGTCCGTATAAAACTTCAGGGCGAAACCGCGCACGTCCCGCACGGTATCGGCAGAGCCCCTAGGGCCTTGAACCGTGGAAAACCGCACGAAGACGGGAGTCTGCTTGCCCTTTTCGCTCAGGAACCCCGCCTTGGTCAGTGCGGAGTGGTCGGCATAGGATTCGAAATAACCATGGGCGCCGACCCCGCGCGCATGGACGATTCTTTCCGGGATGCGCTCATGGTCGAAATGGGTGATCTTTTCCCTGAGGATGAAGTCCTCGAGCAATGAAGGCCCGCGTGCGCCGGCCTTCAGGGAATTCTTGTTGTCCGCAATCTTGACGCCCTGGTTTGTCCTCAAGGCCTCGCCGCTCGCATCCGACTTGTATTGCTCGAGGTCGCGCGTCTTGGCATTGGTGTTTTTCTTGTCCGGGGCTGTTGCGCCCGCTAGCTGGCTTTTCTCTTTCTCCGCAGTCTTCATGACTATACCCTTATTTTATGTAGTGGCATTAGCTGTACTGTAAGGTCATATATCCAAGCGTGATGTAGGAAGATGGGAAAATGTTGTGTAGGAGAATGTAAGCAGAGGCTTGAGCATCGATGGCAACGCGCCGTGGTTCAAGGACATCGTCCTTGCATGCAAACTTGTATGAAAAACGGGATTTCCTGCCGGTATTTATCCGCACCCTCCCAGGCATCAAGCCGATGGTGAAGCGGTGGCGCTACTGCTGGTTAAGTCGCTCTACCTGCTCCGCATATTCCTCGGTGGGCATGGGGTAGCCATATAGATACCCTTGCACGGCCATGCAGCCTTCCGCGCGGACGAGGTCGAGCTGTTCGGCGGTTTCAACGACTTCCGCCACCGTGACCACGTTCAGCCGCTTGCCCAGGTCGGCAATGGCCTTGACCACGGCGGCGCAGTCGGGCCGGGTGACGGCGTCTTTCACGAAGGAGCCGTCGATCTTGATCTTGTCGAACGGGAAAATCCGCAGGTGGGCGAGGGAAGAATAGCCAGTGCCGAAATCGTCCAGCGCGATCCGCACCCCCATGTCTCGCAACTGGTGCAATTCCTCGATGCCTTCCTCGGCATGGTTGAGCAGAGCGGTTTCGGTGACCTCGAGCTCAAGGCGGCTGGGTGGCAGGCCGGAAGCGAGCAGGGCGGAGCGGATGATGTCCACGAGGAAGCCCTTGCCGATCAGGCTGGCCGAGATATTGACGGCAACGCCAACCTGCTCTTCCCAGTCGGCGGCATCGCTGCATGCATGGTTGATGACGAAATAGCTCAGGCGGCCGATCAGGCCGATCTGTTCGGCCAGCGGGATGAATTCGGAGGGAGGGATCCAGCCGCGTTGCGGGTGATACCAGCGCACCAGGGCTTCACGGGTGGTGACCTGCCCGGTCTCGATGTCGACGATGGGCTGGTAGAAGACGAACAGGTTCTCGTAATGCTCCAGCGCCAGGCGCAGGCTCAATTCCAGGTAGGTATGCTCCTGGATGCGTTGCTCCATCTCCACGGAAAACATCTTGAACGTGCATTTGCCCGCCGTCTTGGCGGCATAGAGGGCGATGTCCGCGCGCGCCAGCAACAGTTCGGCCGTGGTGCCGTGCTGCGGCGCCAGGGCAATGCCGATGGAGGCGCCGATGTTGACGTTGGCGTCGTCTTCGAGGTGGAACGGGGCGGTGATGATTTCGATGAGCGAGTCGGCCAGCGCTTTGGCCTGCCACGGGTCGTTGTGCTCCATGAGTACGGCAAACTCGTCGCCGCCGAGCCGGCCGATGGTCTTGCAGCCGCCATGGCTGGCGGTGCGCAGGCGGAGGCGGTCGGCGACCTGCTTGAGCAGGATGTCGCCGATGCGGTGGCCCTTGGAGTCGTTGACCAGCTTGAAGCCGTCCAGGTCGATGAACAGGATGCCCACGCGGCTGTCCTGCGCTTGCAGGCTGTCCGTGAGCTGCTCGTAGAAGCGGCTGCGGTTGGAAAACTTGGTGAGCGGGTCGTAGTGGGCAAGCTGCAGGATCTGGTTCTCCGCCTCGACTTCCTTGGTGATGATCGCCCAGGTCAGCATGGGGGCGATATAGCGGCCATCGTGGTCGCGCACGGCCGTGACCTGCAATTCCAGTATCTCCGGCCCCAGCCTGATGCGGGCGATATGCGGGAGGTTGGCCGGGTCGGCCAGCAGGCGGCGCTGGTATTCCGGCTGCCTGTGGAAGATGTCGATGGAGGTGCCGAGCAGGTTTTCCGCCTTGATCGGCAGCAGGTGCTCGATGCTCCTGATCAGGTTGACGGAGGTGGTATTGGCATAGTCGATGTTGAAGGTGTCGAGCTCGATGGTCATGACGGCGACAGGCATGTCGTCCAGCATGCGCAGCAGCTTGGCCTGCTCGCGCATTTGCCGGCGCAGCTCGACCTGGGCATTGATCATGCGGGCGAAGTCGCGGCTCTGGATCAGGATGATGATGACCGCGGCAACCAGCACGAGCAGTATGTTAACCGCCATGGCCTTGAGCGTCAGCACGTCGATGACGGCGAGGAAGCCGGTAAAGAATACCGCCATGATGCCAGCGACGATCAACGCAGCCGACGGCAGGTGGATCAGGCAAAACATGGTGCTGATCAGCGAAATGGCGAGGAAGAAGATCACATGGCTTTGCGTGTAGGTATCGCCGTGTGGGAACAGCATCATGGCCCAGGTGAGGAAGCCGATAGTGAGCAGGGCGGCGACCCGGTTGGTGCGCCTGGCTTCGCGCAGCGCCGTGTCTGGCGTGAGGACGACATGGCGGTTGCGCCACCAGGTGATGGTCCTGACCACGCAGATGGCGCTGAGGAAGATGGCGATACATAAGGTCATGGCGACCGGCGCCGAGTTGATGAAGCTGATGGCCAGGACCCAGCTATTGGCTATCAGGATGGAGTACAGCAGGGGAATGAAGCGGGATAGTTCCGTACACTTGGCGCAAAGCAGTTCCGGGTTGTCCCGCGGGACGGCGACGAGATTTCTAACCCGCGTAAAGGCATCTTCTAGCATGTAAGTTCTCCCTTGACTGACAATTGTCTTAATGGCGATGCCGTTCTGGTTTCTTTGGCGACCAGATTCCCCTGGCGCTTCTTGCGGCGCGCATGGGCGATTTTTATTAGTCAATATGCAATATATCAAAAATCAACGGCGCTGGAGAAGGATTCTTTAATTAGCAAGCAGGATCATAGGCAGGGGATGGCGCTGGGGATGCCCGCTCAAATGGCGCCAGCCGCCGATTCCGCCATGCATGGCCGATAACAATGCTAGTATTCAGCACCTTGATTGATGAGGCAGAGTGTCACCCATGGCGGTATTGAAGGAATCACAGAACGTCACCATCCGGAACGCGAGCGGGCTGGGGCTGGCGGCCAGGCTGGAGTTGCCCGACGGCCCGTTGTCGGGCCTCGCCATGATTGCGCCGGCATTCGGCTGCACCAAGGACATATTGATCGCCTCGAGGACCGCGCGCCGCTTGCTCCACTACGGCATAGGCTCGCTGCGGCTGGACTTTACCGGCATCGGGCAAAGCGAGGGTGATTTCTCGCTCACCAACCTGGATACCCAGGTCCAGGATTTCGTCAGCGCCGCGGAATGGCTGCGGCAGCAGGTTGCGGCGCCGGATATCTTGATCGGCCACAGCTTTGGCGGGCTGGTGGCGCTGGATGCATGCAGCCAGATCCCGGAAGCCAAGGCCTGCGTCACGATCGCCACGCCGGAGAGCCCGGCGCATGTACTGGAGATCATCGGCGCGGAAAAAACCAGGGAAATCGAGCAGGACGGCGCGACCGGGATCGAGGTGAACCGCCAGCCCTATACCTTGCGCCGGCAGTTTGCCGACAACGCCAGGCAGTTCCAAATAGGGGATACCATGCGGCGCCTCAAGGTGCCGCTCATGATCATGCATTCCCCCAGGGACGACATGGTGCCCATGCGCCACGCCTATGCGATTTTTGAAGCCGCCCCGCAGCCGAAAAGCCTGCTGGCGATAGAGGACGCAGACCATATGGTGTATGAGCGCCCGGCTGCGGAGTTCGTGGCGGATACCATCGTCTTGTGGAGCAGGCGCTACTTTGCCGCAGACTAGCCTGCCGCCAGCTTAATGGCAGATCGAAGGCATGCGCCTGGGGCAACTCCCGGTCATGCTGGCAAAATCAATCTTTTTTCTCGATACGTTGGTTGTTGGCATTTCAGTTTTGCATATTTTTCTGCTTTTTTAATTTTCATGATTGTCTAAAATGCTGTTGTGAAAAGATTTTTTGCTTATTCTGTTTTTCGGCTTCAGAACAGCTGATACGCAGCCGTAACTAGGAGTTCAGTCGTATTCTCCTGGTGTGTGTCCATGCTGCAAGAATTCTATGATGTAAACCTCGTCGCCATTTCGCTGGTGGTGGCCATCTTCGCATCCTATACCGCACTCAATCTCGCAGAACGCATCAATACCGCCAAGGGCAGGGCGGCAACATGGTGGTTACTGGGAGGCGCGGCGACGCTCGGTATCGGCATCTGGTCGATGCACTTCATCGGCATGCTGGCGTTCCGCCTGCCGATCCCGCTGGGGTATGACATGGGCATCACCGTGTTTTCCCTGGCATTGGTGATCGTCGTCTCCGGTTTTGCCTTGTACCAGGTCATCCAGCCCGTCTTGCCGCTCAAGCGCCTGCTGGTCAGCGCGGTGATCATGGGCATCGGCGTGGCGAGCATGCACTACGTAGGCATGGCCGCGATGCTCATGGAACCAGCGCCGACTTACGATCCCGGGCTGTTTGCATTGTCCGTCGCGATTGCAGTGGCGGCCTCGGCGGCGGCCATGTGGATCGCTTTCCGTCTGCGCCAGCGCGTGCCGCATCTGCTGCTGGCCCGCGCATCTGCCGCCCTGGTGATGGGCGTTGCGATTTGCGGCATGCACTACACGGGCATGGCGGCCGCGGAGTTCCCGCTGGGAAGCGTTTGCCGCGCCGCTGTGGGAAGCGGCAGCCTGGAGCACCTGACCATCATGGTGGTGATGGGCACCTCCAGCGTGCTGGTCATCGCGCTGCTCATTTCCATCCTGGATGCGCGGCTGGAATCCAAGACCGCGCAGCTGGCGAAATCGCTGGAAATTGCCAATCAGGAACTGCTGCACAAGACATTGCACGACAACCTGACCAGCCTGCCGAACCGCACCCTGCTGGAAGACCGCGTGAGCCAGGCATTGCACAAGGCGAGGCGGGAGCACAACAGTTTCGCCCTGATGTTCATCGACGTGGACGGCTTCAAGACCGTTAACGACTCGCTCGGGCACCACGTCGGCGACAGCCTGCTGATCGAAGCCGCGGCGCGGCTGCGCAAATTGCTGCGTGCGCAGGATACCGTGGCGCGGGTCGGCGGAGACGAGTTCGTGGTGCTGCTGGAGAAGGCCACGCCAGAGGATGCGGCGGTCGTCGCCGGCAAGATCGTGCTGGCGTTCCGCCAGCCGTTCACCAGCGGCGGGAGGACGTTGCGCGTGACGGCCAGCATCGGCATCGCCATTTCACCGGACAACGGGCAGACCTACCGCGAGCTCGCCATCAATGCCGATACGGCGATGTACCATACCAAGCGTTCCGGGCGGAACGGCTACCATTTTTTCGAGGCTTCGATGCATATCGATACGCAGGGCCGCCTCGACATGATGCTGGACCTGGGCATGGCGCTGGACAAGCAGCAATTCGCCCTAGTCTACCAGCCCAAGTTCGATGCCGGCCGCGAGCATATCGTCGGGGCCGAGGCCTTGCTGCGGTGGCACCACCCCAAGCTGGGAACCGTGCCGCCGGACAAGTTCATCTCGTTGGCGGAAAAGACCGGGCTGATCGTCCCGATCGGCGAGTGGGTGCTGAACGAGGCATGCAGGCAGATGCGGGCCTGGCACGACATGGGCTACCGGCACTGGCACGTCGCGGTCAACCTTTCCGCCGTGCAGTTCAGCCACGACAGGCTGCTGGAGGTGGTCAAGTCCACGCTGGCGCGCTGGAGCTTGCCCGCCCACTGCCTGACGCTGGAAATCACCGAGTCAACGGCCATGCACAACGTCAAGGCGACACTGGATATCCTGCATGCGCTGGCGCGGCTGGGGGTGAAGATATCGATCGACGATTTCGGCACGGGCTATTCCAGCCTGCTGTACCTCAAGCGCTTGCCCGCCGACGAGCTGAAGATAGACCGTGGCTTCATCAGCAACCTCGGCAGCGGCGACGGGGTGGATGACGGCGCCATCGTATCCGCGATCATTGCCCTCGGGCATACCTTGAACTTCAGGGTGGTGGCGGAAGGGGTGGAGACGGATGCGCAGAAAGCCTTTCTGCAAGGCCTGGGCTGCGACGAGCTGCAGGGCTACGGCCTGAGCAGGCCCATCACTGCCGCGCAAATGACGGAACAATATGCCACTGAGCAGCTAGCAAGCTAGGCGGACGATTGTTTATACTTAGGGTTTGAGCGCAATCGGCGCATAAACTGGATCTAGGGTTTTCATTATGTCAGTTCGTCTCGCCGGAGTTTCCGGAAAGTTTTCCCTGCTGCTGTTGCTTGGCAGCCTGTTGTCCGCGTGCGGCGGGTTCAGCGTCTGGCCGTTTGGCGGCGACGATGCCGATGTGCGCTCGCGCGGCCCTGCCGGCTCGACGGAATACCTCTGCGACAAGGGGCGCAAGTTCTACGTCAAGCTTGAGAACGCGGGCAAGGCGGCATGGCTGGTATTGCCTGACCGCGAAGTCCTGCTCAACAAGACCGAGGCCGGGCCTTACAGCAACGGCATCACCACGCTGGCGCTGGAGGGTGAGGCCGCCAAGCTCGATGACGGCTACAAGCACGAGTACAATAATTGCCAGGCCAACCTGCCTGCCAAGAAGTAGCGATGCACCACCGTGCAAGCCGCTCTTGGAGCGGCTTTTTTATTTTGCTTCTTTCAAATCGCAGCATTGCGCATCAATGCCCCCATTCGCAACCGGGGCATAATGGCAAAATTAAGCAACAATGTGGCAGTTTTGATTAAGCACAGCCTTAAATATCTCTGGAATAATTGTTGACTAAATCAGTCTGTCAAATGGATTCGTTATGGTAGTCGCGGCATGTTAGGCATAGTGAAAGTTGCGCTTAGGCGCCCTTATACCTTTGTGGTGATGGCGATCTTGATCCTGATCGCCGGCATTTTGTCGGCATTGCGCATGCCGACGGATATCTTCCCGGAAATCCGCATTCCCGTGATTGCGGTCGCCTGGCAGTATGCCGGCATATCGCCCGACCAGATGACCGGGCGCATCCTGACGACGTTCCAGCGTTCGCTGACGACGACGGTCAACGACATCGAGCATATCGAGGCCAACTCCTATGCGGGCCTGGGCATCGTCAAGATTTTCTTCCACCCGGGCGTCAATATCGCCACCGCCAACGCGCAGGTGACGGCGATTTCGCAGACCATGCTGCGCCAGCTGCCGCCGGGCACCACGCCGCCGCTGATCCTCAACTACAACGCTTCCACCGTGCCTATCCTGCAGCTGGCGCTGGCTGGGCAGGGCCTGACCGAGCAGAACCTCGGCGACCTCGGCATGAATGCGGTGCGCACGCGCCTGGTCTCGGTGCCGGGCGCGGCGATTCCCTATCCTTTCGGCGGAAAAACCCGCCAGGTGCAGATCGACCTGGACCCGGACGCCATGCAGGCGCGCGGGCTTTCCGGGCAGGACGTTGCCAACGCGCTGGCGGCGCAGAACCTGATCCTGCCTGCCGGGACGCAGAAAATCGGCAGTTTCGAGTACACGATCCAGCTCAATAACGCGCCCTCCAAACTGGAGGAGCTGGGCAACCTGCCGATCAAGGTGGTCAACGGCGCGACGGTGTATATCCGCGACGTGGCGCAGGTGCGCGACGGTAACCCGCCGCAGACCAACCTCGTGCATGTGGACGGGGCGCGTTCCGTGCTGATGTCGGTGCTGAAGAATGGCGCCACCTCCACACTGGCGATCGTGGACGGCATCAAGAGCAAGCTGGAGGAAATCAAGCCTACCCTGCCGGATGAGTTGGTGGTACGCCCGATCAACGACCAGTCGATTTTCGTCAGCGCCGCGATCAAGGGCGTGGTGCTGGAAGGCTGCATCGCCGCCGCCTTGACCAGCATCATGATCCTGCTGTTCCTCGGCAGCTGGCGCTCCACGGTCATTATCGCCATTTCCATCCCCTTGTCCATCCTGGGCGCGATCGCCAGCCTGGCATTGATAGGGGAAACGCTCAATATCATGACACTGGGCGGACTGGCGCTTGCGGTGGGCATCCTGGTGGACGACGCCACGGTGACGATCGAGAACATCAACTGGCATCTGGAGCAGGGCAAGCCGGTCGAGCCGGCGATCCTGGACGGCGCGCGGCAGATCGTGACGCCGGCGTTCGTGTCGTTGCTATGCATCTGTATCGTGTTCGTGCCGATGTTCTTCCTCGAAGGGGTGTCGCGCTTCCTATTCGTGCCGATGGCCGAAGCCGTGATGTTCGCGATGATCAGCTCCTTCATCCTGTCGCGCACGCTGGTGCCGACCATGGCCAAGTACCTGCTCAAGCCGCATGCGCCGCATACCGACCTGCACGGCAGCGACCATGCCTTGCCGCCGTCGCGCAACCCGCTGGTACGCTTCCAGCGCGGGTTCGAGGCGCGCTTCGAGCGCTTCCGCGAGGGATATCGCGGCGTGCTGCTGTTGATGCTGGCAAACCGCAAGAAGTTTATTGTCGGCTTCATGGCCTTCGTCATGCTGAGCTTTGCCTTGGTGCCGTTCCTCGGGCGCAATTTCTTCCCCGAGGTGGACGGCGGGCAGATCCTCATGCACGTGCGGGCGCCGGTCGGGACCAGGCTGGAAGACACGGCGGCCAAGTTTGCCAATATCCAGTCCGAGATCCGCAAGATCATCCCTGCGCATGAGATTGAAACCATCGTCGACAACATCGGCTTGCCGATCAGCTCCATCAACCTGACCTACAACAATACCGGCCTGATGGGTGTGCAGGACGGCGACATCCAGATTGCGCTGACCAGGGAGCACCAGCCTACAGCCATGTACGTCAAGCGCTTGCGCGAGGAGCTGCCGCGCCTGTTCCCCGACGCGACCTTCACCTTCCCGCCTGCGGACATCGTGAGCCAGATCCTTAACTTCGGCTCCCCGGCGCCGATCGACCTGCAGATCCGCGGTAGCAACTTGCAGGCCAATTTCGATTACGCCAACCAGCTGGTCGCGGAAATCCGCAAGGTGCCAGGCATTGCCGATGTACGCGTGCAGCAGTCGCGCCGCAACCCGGTATTGAATGTCGATATCGATCGCTCGCGTGCGCAGGAAGTGGGCCTGACCACGCGCGACGTGACGAACAACATGGTGGTGACCCTGGCCGGCAGCAGCCAGGTAGCGCCCACCTATTGGCTCAACCCGGCCAACGGCGTGTCCTACCCGATTGTGATGCAGACGCCGCAATACCGCATGGATAGCTTCTCGGCATTGGAAAACCTGCCGATCAACGGCAGCGCACCGACTACGACGCCGCAAATCCTCGGCGGCCTGGCCAGCTTCTCGCGCAGCAATTCCAACGCCCTGGTCAGCCAGTACGACATCCAGCTCATGGTGCAGATCAACGCCACTACGCAGGGACGCGACCTGGGCGCGGTGGCAAAGGATATCCGCCGCATTATCGACGCGCATGCCGACAGCGTGCCCAAGGGCTCCAGCGTCGCCCTGCTCGGCCAGGTCGAGACCATGGAGCATGCGTTCTCGGGCCTGTTGTTCGGGCTGGTGGGCGCGATCGTGCTGATCTACCTGCTGATCGTGGTGAATTTCCAGTCCTGGAGCGATTCCTTCGTGATCGTCAGCGCCTTGCCTGCCGCGATTGCGGGGATCGTCTGGATGCTGTTCGCGAGCTTCACGCCGCTATCGGTGCCGGCCCTCACGGGCGCCATCATGTGCATGGGCGTGGCGACGGCGAACAGCGTGCTGGTGATCAGCTTTGCGCGTGAGCGCCTTGCCGAGCTCGGCAACGCCACCCAGGCCGCGATCGAGGCAGGTTTCGTGCGTTTCCGCCCGGTATTGATGACAGCGCTGGCAATGATGATCGGCATGGCGCCGATGGCGCTGGGCCTAGGCGAGGGCGGCGAGCAGAATGCGCCGCTGGGCCGCGCCGTGATCGGCGGCTTGCTGTTCGCCACCGTCACCACCCTGATCTTCGTGCCGGTGGTGTTCAGCGTGGTGCATCGCAACTACCGCAAGCCTGTCGTAGAGAATTCGAGTTATGGAGAAGTCAATGTCATCTGATCTCAGGCCTACTGATCTTAGTTCTGCCGATCTTGGCGCGCCGCGCCGCACCGTACGCCGAGGCGGCCTGATCGTGGCCCTGGTGGCTGCCGCAATCGTGGTGTACGGTTTGTCGATTCGCGCCAAGGAAAGCGAGGCGCTCAAGGAGTGGACGAACGACCAGGCGGTCCCGTCGGTGACCCTGGTCAGCCCCCAGCAGGACAGCAGCGCACGCACGCTGGAGCTGCCCGCGAGGCTGGAAGCGTTTGCGCGTGCGCCCATCTATGCGCGCGCCAGCGGCTACCTCAAGCAATGGCATGCCGACATCGGCAGCGAGGTCAAGGCGGGACAGGTGCTGGGTGAAATTGAAACCCCGGACCTCGACCAGCAGTTGCTGCAGGCCAAGGCCGATGTCGCGACCGCCAAGGTGAATGCCGAATTGGCCGGCACGACGGCCAAGCGCTGGCAATCCATGCTGAACACCGATGCCGTCTCCAAGCAGGAAGTCGACGAGCGGATCGGCGATTACGCTGCCAAGCAGGCCATTCTGCAGGCCGCGCAGGCGAATCTTGACCGCATACAGGCCACCAAGGGCTTCACCAAGCTGGTGGCGCCATTCGCAGGTGTCGTCACCGCGCGTTCCACCGATATTGGCGCCCTGATCAACGCAGGCGAGTCCGGCCAGCCGCTCTTCGTCGTATCGGATACGCGCAAGCTGCGTCTTTATGTCAACGTGCCGCAGAGCTACGTGCCTGCGATTGGCAAGGGCGCCACGGCGAAAGTGACCATTCCCGGCCGGCCTGGCGTGGAGTATTCCGCCAAGCTGGTAGCATCGGCGCAGGCGGTGGATGCGGCCTCCGGCACCACCTTGTTCCAGTTCCTGGTACCGAATGAAGACGGCGAGTTGCTGCCTGGCGGCTTTGCACGCGCGAGTATCGAGCTGCCCGCCAGCGCCACGACCTTGAGCATCCCTGCCAGCGCCTTGATCGTGCGCCAGGACGGCGTGCGTGTCGCCACGCTGGACGAGCATGACAAGGTCGTGCTCAAGACGGTGACGATTGCGCGCGACCTTGGGAAAACCCTGGAAATCGGTTCAGGGATAAAGGCAAGCGACAGGCTGGTGGATAGCCCGCCTGACGATATCGCCGACGGCCTGCAGGTACGGGCGCCTGCCGACGCTGGGGCAGGGGCTGCCAAGTCATGAGCATCAGGCAACACGTTCTTGCCTATGGCGTGATGGCAGCGCTGGCCGGGTGCTCTTTCGCTCCCGAGCTCAAGCTGCCGGAAGTGCCAGTGGCCCAGTCTTACAAGGAAATGCAGCCTTGGGTGCCGGCGCAGCCTGCCGACCAATTGCCGCGCGGCGCCTGGTGGAAGCTCTATGGCGATGCCGAGCTCGATGCGCTGCAGGAGAAGCTGGTCGCGCACAGCCCGGACCTGTCGGCCGCATTGGCGCGCTACCAGCAGGCGCTGGCATATAGCGAGCAAGCCCGCGCCGGCTTGTTCCCCAGCCTCTCGGCAAACGGCCAGGCCGGGCGCAACCGCGTTTCCGAGCACCGCCCGCTGGTGCCGCCGAATGCCGTGATCCCGCCCACTTACTCGAATTACAGCATAGGCTTGCAGGCCAATTACGAGCTGGATCTGTGGGGTCGCGTGCGCAACACGGTCAAGGCCGGGGTTGCCGAGGCTGCCGCGATGGAAGCCGACCTGGAGTCGGTGCGCTTGAGCCTGCAGGCACAGCTTGCCGAGAATTTCATTGTGCTGCGCGGACTGGACCAGCAACTGCATATCCTCGAGGAAACCGTGCAGGCCAACGACAAGGCCTTATCCATCACCAAGACGCGGCACGATGCCGGCATCGTGCCCGGGCTGGACGTGAGCCGCGCCCAGACCCAGCTGGAAACGACACGCTCGCAGCTCGAGCAGGTCAAGGCGCAGCGCGCGGTTGTGGAGCACGCGATTGCCGCCTTGGTAGGCGAATCTCCTTCCAGTTTCGCGATTGCCAGCAGGCAGGACGCCATCGCCTTGCCGCAGGTCCCGCTCGGCATGCCCTCCACCTTGCTGCAACGCAGGCCCGACATTGCGGCGGCGCAAAGGCGCGTGGCCGCGGCCAATGCCAGCATCGGCGTGGCAAAGACCGCCTACTTCCCCGCATTGAGCCTGAGCGCGGCTTTCGGCTACCAGAGCGTTTCCACGGGTAATTGGCTCACTGCGCCCAGCAACTTCTGGTCCATCGGGCCGGGTATGCTGTTCCAGCTGTTCGACGGCGGACGCCGCAAGGCCCAGGTGGCCCAGGCCGAAGCGGTGCTGGATGAATCCGGGGCGCGCTATCGCGGCGTTGTGCTGGAGGCGTTCCAGCAGGTGGAGGATAACCTCGCGCGCCTCAATCATTTCCAGACTGCGGCGGATGCGGAACGGGCCGCCGCCGAGGCAGCGCAGAAATCCATGGAGTTTGCGATGAACCGCTATCGCGAAGGCGCCGCCAATTACCTGGAGGTGACTGCGGCCCAGACTCAGGCGCTGGACACCCAGCGCGCCCTGCTGACGCTCAACGTCAGCCAGCTGCGCGCCAGCGTGGACTTGATCCGGGCCTTGGGCGGGGGCTGGCAACAGCAGCCTGAAGTGGCGGATGCAGCCACGGGAAGCGTGAACTGATCCCTTATTTGGACGCCGGGTTTTCCTGCGACCAGCGCGTCAGGTAATTGCTGGGCGACTCTCCCATCGAGCGCGAGAACATGCTGGTGAAACCGGCAGTGCTTTCATAGCCCAGGGCCAGGGCGATGTTGGTGACGCTGGCGCCTTCGATCAACATTTCGACGGCGCGTATCAGGCAAAGCTGCTGGCGCCAGGCGGAGAATGTCATGCCGGTTTCCTTCTGGAACAGGCGGGCGAGCGTCCGCGTGCTGGCGCCCGCAACCTGGGACCAGTCCTCGATATTGCGGTCGTCGCCCGGGTTCTGGTGCAGGCGTTCCGTCACGCGGCGCAGGCGGGGGTCTCGCCCTTCGGGCAGGAAGAGCGGCGCCTGCTGGGCGGTGCTGATCTGGTCGACCAGGACTTGCATCAGCCGGTGCTCGCGTCCGTGCAGCGCATATTGGTTGTTGATCGCCACCGCCTGGGAGACCAGCTCGCGCAACAATGGCGTCAGTTTAATCACGCAGCAGCGCCTGGGCAGTTCCTCCAGCAGTTCCGGCGCAATCAATACCGTCTGCATTTCCGATGCCTGGGTATAGGTGACGCTGTGTATGGCCGCGCTGGGTATCCAGCAGGCGCGGCCCGGCGGCGTGATCCAGGAGCCGTCGCGCGTCTCCACGCGCATGCTGCCGTTCGTGACGAACATCAATTGCCCGCGCCGGTGCGCGTGGGCTTCCACCCGCCAGCTCTTGGAATAGCTGCCCACCCTGGCGACCACGGGAAGCGGCGAGAGGTCGGGGTCCGGGCCGGTGCCGTTGAGGTCGGTAAAGACCGGGTAAACTTTGATCTCTGTCATTTGACACGTATGCGGCTAGGTGCTGCCAAGGCGGTTACTGCGATGTAGCGGCTTGGCATTCGGGCGCGGATTGGCTGGTTGTTCCGGCCCAGTCCGCGGCCTGCTGCAACGCTTCGGTGCTGGCAAGGTTCAGTGCCGCCACGCCGCCGCGCGCATCGGCGCTCTGCGCTGCATGCTGGGCAGAAACCAGCGTGGAAGCCAGCAGCTTGCGCGAGCGCCTATCCACCAGTCCAAGCTGCAGCTGCACCACGCCCTGGCTGCTGTTGGCAGTGTCGAATACCTGGTCGAAGCCCACGATCTGCAGCTTCAGGCTGCATGCCGTATTGGCGGGCGAGGCATTGGCGACTTTCTGGCGCAAGAGGTCTATCGGCAGGGTGGACCAGCGGCTTTCCGCATAGGCGAAAACCTGGGATGGATTCTTGTAGTTGAGGCGGTAGCGGATGTTGCCGTGCTGGATGGCGTCGCTGGCGCCGAGCTGCTCCAGCGGCAGGCTGAAACTCACCCGGTTGTCCGCGGTTTGCAGGCCGAAATCGTAAAAGTCCAGCTGCTTGGTTTCAGGCTTGATCGAGCTGACGCAGGCGCTCAGGCTGAACGTTGCCAGGAGCATCATCACAAGGGACGGGATGGTTTGCATGGGATACCTCATTGAGCAGGTTTGAAGCCGGATTCACCAGGGCCCGGGCGAATTTCCGGTTTGCCGAAAATCAGGCTTTGCGGGTTTTCTTCCAGCATATCCAACAGGCGGCTGATACGGCGCGCGTCGTCGTTGGCGTTGGCTGTCAGTTCATTGAGCCGCGGCAGGGTTTCGTTATTGAGCGTGTCGCCGATCAGGCCCGCGCTGTTGCGGATGTCGCCTGTCATGCCGCGCACGTCCTGGACCGTGGCGGTCAGCTCGTTGAGCAATGGCGTGGCGGCCTGCGTGGCTTCCTGCAGGTTGTTCAGGGTTTGCGTGAGCTGCTGCTGGTTTTGCTCGGACATGAACTTGCTGGCCTTGCCAAACGCCTCGTTGGCGGTGGTCAGCGTCGGCCCAAGCTTGGATGACGCCTCTTCCAGGTTGGACAGCGTCTGGTTCAGGCTCTGCACGTCTATGCTCTGCATCACCGCGTTCGCATGCTCTATGGTGGCGACGCCGTGGTTGACGAAGGATTCCACCTTGTCCACCAGCCGAGGTACGCGTTCGGAAATGCGGTCTATCAATGAAGGGCGCATGGTGATCAGCGCACCGGGGGCCAGCTGGTCACCATTGTCGTTCGGGTCGTTGAGGTCGATGTAGGCGAGGCCGGTCACCCCCTGGGCGCGCAGCTCGGCGTAGGCGTCCTTGGTGAGGTGCAGCTTTTCATCGACGCGGATGGTGATCTCGATCGAGGATTGCGAGTCCGGGTCCAGCGCAATGTTGGATACCTTGCCCACGTTGACGCCACGGAATTTGACCGAGGCCTCCTGGCTGAGGCCGGTCACGGGCTGTTTCGAGATAATCTTGTATTCGGTAAGCGCCTGGCGCGTGCCACTCATCCACCAGAAGGCGAATGCGAGGATAGCGACCAGGATCAGGGTGACAATGCCAACAGCAAGGGCGTGAGCGCGGTTTTCCATAGATTATTCAATCCTTTCCAATCGGACACGAACGCCCTGGAAAAAGTTTTGCACAAAGGGATGGTCGATATTGCCAAGCTCGCGCAGGCCGCAATTGGCGACGATGCGCTTGTCGGCGAGGACGGCGACCTTGTCGGTCAGCGATACCAGGGTGTCGAGGTCGTGGGTGACGAAAATGACGGTCAGGCCCAGGGCGTGCTTGATGCTCTTGATCAGTTCCACGAATTTCTCGCTGCGGTCCGGGTCCAGCCCTGCGGTCGGTTCGTCCAGCAGCAACAGTTCCGGTTCCAATGCCAGCGCGCGCGCCAAGGCCACGCGCTTGATCATGCCGCCGGAGAGCTGGGATGGCAGCCTGGAGCCCGTGTCCGGCTCCATTTCCACCAGCGAAAGCTTGTGCAATACGAGCTGGTGGATGGTGGCTTCGTCGAACTGCTTGAGCTCGCGCAATGGAAAGGCGATGTTGTCGAACACGCTCAAGGCGGAAAACAGGGCACCCTGCTGGAACAGCATGCCCAGGCGGTTCATCAGGCGCTGCTGCGGCACGCGGTCCATTTCGTGCAGGTTCTTGCCGAAGAGCAGCACCTCGCCCTTGGTCGGGCGCGTCAGGCCCACGATGTGCCGGAGCAGGGTGGTTTTGCCGCTGCCTGAGCCGCCCACCAGGGAGACGATTTCTCCCGCGTTGATGGTCAGGTCGAGGTCCTGGTGCACGACATTGCTGCCGAATACGGTCCAGACCTTCTTGATTTCGCAGATCGGGCGTGTCTTTTTTTCTTGTTCTGCCATGGATGCTTATACCCCGATACCGCTGGTCAGGATGGCAAACGCGGCATCGATGAGGATGACGCAGGTGATCGCCGTGACGACCGAGCTGGTGGTACTGCGGCTGAGGCTTTCGGTATTCGGCTTGATGCGCAGGCCGAAGTGGCAGGCCATCACTGCGACAATGAAGCCGAACATGACGCCCTTGACCAGGCTCAGGGTGATGTTGACCGGTTGCACCACGGCGGCCAAGTAGTCGAAAAAGAAGCGGAACCCGAGGCCCAGCTCCATGTTGGCGGAGAGCGCGCCGCCAAACAGCGCCCAGCAGGAAGTCCATATCACCAGGAACGGTGCGATGACAGTGAGCCCTAACACTTTGGGCAGCACCACGCGCAGGATGCGCGAAATGCCCATGGTGGCAAGCGCGTCGATTTCCTCCGTAACGCGCATGACGCCGATCTGCGCCGCCATGGCGGAACCCGAGCGCCCCGCGATCAATACAGCCATGAGGATGGGGCCGAGCTCGCGGATGACGGCCAGCCCGAGGATATTGACGATGAAGATGTCCGCACCGAAGGTGCGCAGCTGGGTCGCCATCAGATAGCTCATGGCAATCCCGATCATGAAGCCCAGCAGCGCGGTGACGGGCAAGGCGGTGACGCCGCTTTTGTAGATGTTGGCGCTGAACTCGCGCCAAGGGAAATCCTG
The DNA here is from genome assembly GCF_054072455.1 of Methylobacillus pratensis. Taxonomy (NCBI): domain Bacteria; kingdom Pseudomonadati; phylum Pseudomonadota; class Betaproteobacteria; order Nitrosomonadales; family Methylophilaceae; genus Methylobacillus; species Methylobacillus pratensis. Next base: position 54,297 of record NZ_JBSUSR010000002.1, on the reverse strand, counting down.
CGGGCGGCGCAATAGGTAGCCCAGCTCGAGTACCAGCAGTCCAATCAGCTTGACGAAGTCGATGACATGGCTGGTGATGAAGATGGTCAGCTTGCCGAACCCGGCGACCAGTTTCAGCCAGTCGAAGCGCTGCGGCATTTCAGCAGCTTTGGCCTCGATGGAAGCCAGCGTGTCGAATAGCGCGGCTTGCTCATCAGTGAGCGCTACCTTATCTTCCAGCTTGCCATGCCAGCCGTTCCATAATACGGCCGCGCCGGCGGTATCCAGTTGCTCCACCTGGGTCAGGTCCCATTGCGCCTTGGCATCGGAAAAATACGGCTTGAGCGCTCGGCGCAACTGGGCGAAATCATTCTCCAGGGCACGCAAGGACCATTGCCCATTGAGGACAATGCGCTTTGCGCCTTGCGCATCCTGCTCTACCTGAAAACTTGCTGCCGCCATGAGCTTCCTTCGGTGATAGGGCGCCAGTCATGCACGGCTGGCGCCGCAGGACTGGCATTGCACCGGCAGCCGAAACTGCCGATGCGCTCTTTATAACATGGGAGATGGCAGATTTAGAGATTAGACCCTGCCATTTATATTTTGCCGTCCAGGCCCATCTGGAAATACTTGTGCACGATCTTCTCCTGGTTCTCCAGCAGCCAGTCGATATCCGGCTTGTTGCTCATCGCCTTGTGGATGGCGTTGGCGGTCGCCTTGCGGTGGATGTCGAACAGGACCTTGTGGTCGAGGTTGTCTTGTTCGACCACGATCGGATTGAGCCAGACCGAGACGATGATGCCGAGGGCGTTGGCCTTTTCCTTGGGGATGTCGCCGTTGCGCACGGCATCCAGCACGCCGTTGGCGATCGCGGCCTGCACGGTGCCCATGAGGATGTTGGTATAGCGCTCGTTCTTGACGGTGACCTTGCTCACCATGATGGTGGCGGGGCGCACCATGATGTCGGTGTTGAGGATGGCAAGCACGCGCGAGTGGCCCTTGACTTGGTCGCCGAGCAGCGTGCCGAAGGCCGTGCCCATGGGGCCGTCCATCTCCCCGATGATTACTTCAGGTTCGGCTGCCGTGCCTGGAGGGCCTCCCGCTACCAGGGCTTCGCCGACGCGCATGAAAATCTTGTCACTCATTGTTTCTCCTTGCTGATGGATTGGATAACGAAAATAATGGATGAGCTACTTTTAACCGAAATCCGGCGTAATTGCAAAAATGCCGGCCGACCACTCAATGACAACAGCGGCAGGCTATAATTTCCCGGCTTACCATTTTTAAAGGCAAAACTCATGAAAAGTTATCGTAAAGAGCTATGGTTCAATGCGCCTTCGCGTGTGGCCTTCATCAACATCACGCACGAAGTGGAAGCCTGTTTGCGCGAGAGCGGCGTAAGGGAGGGGCTGGTGTTGGTCAACGCCATGCATATCACGGCCAGCGTCTTTATCAACGATGACGAGTCCGGCCTGCACCATGACTACCGCGAATGGCTCGAGCGCCTGGCGCCGCATGAGCCCATCCGCAACTACCGCCACAACGATACGGGCGAGGACAATGCCGACGCGCACATGAAGCGCCAGGTGATGGGGCGCGAGGTCGTGGTCGCGGTGACCGACGGCCAGCTTGATTTCGGGCCTTGGGAGCAGATTTTCTACGGCGAGTTCGACGGCCGCCGCAACAAGCGCGTGCTGGTGAAAGTCATTGGCGAATAGACGTTGAAGCAACGCGTACTGCTGATTGTGGCCCACCCCATGCTGGAGGGTTCGCGGGTCAATCGTGCCTTGCTGGATGCCGCCCAGGGCTGCGAGGGAGTCCAGGTGCATGACCTCTACGCCCGCTACCCGGAGCAGATGATCGATGTGCCGCACGAGCAGGCATTGGTCGATGCGCACGACATCCTGGTGTTCCAGCATCCCATGCACTGGTATTCGTGCCCGGCATTGCTCAAGAGCTGGCTGGACTCCGTGCTGAGTTACGGCTGGGCGTATGGCGACAATGCCACCAAGCTGACAGGAAAGGCCTGGGTGCAGGCGGTTTCCACCGGCGGTTCGGAAAGCGTCTATCAGCGGCGCGGCTACAATTGCTTTTCCGTCGCCGAGCTGTTGCGGCCGTTCGAGCAGACGGCGCGGCTGTGCAACATGCGCTACCTGCAGCCTTTCCTCACACAGGCGGCAGATACCTTGAGCGACGAAGCCCTGCGTGAGCAGGCAGCTAGTTATGCGGCATGGCTGGACCAGCTGGCTGAGGGCAAATGGCCGCCGCAGGTCGACAGCCTGCAGGCGGAGGAAGCGCAGTATCTGGCGCCCGCCAGCACGGAAGAGGCATCCTGATGGCGGAAGCGCATATCCCTTCCCTGTTGCTGGAAAGTGCCATCTACCTTGGCGCCGCCGTGCTGGCCGTGCCTATTTTCCGGCGGATCGGGCTTGGCTCGGTGCTGGGCTACCTGTTTGCCGGCATCGTGATTGGGCCCTGGGGGCTAGGCTTGGTGGCGGATACCGACACCGTCATGCATTTCTCCGAGTTCGGCGTGGTCATGATGCTGTTCCTGATCGGGCTGGAGATCGAGCCCGACAAACTGATGTCATTGCGGCTGCCCATCTTCGGCATGGGCGGCTTGCAGGTGGCGTTGACCGCGGCGCTGGTCTATGGCGCCGGCGTTGCCGTCGGACTGGATTGGCGCTTGTCGCTGGTGGTCGGCATGGGCGTGGCGATGTCCTCGACGGCGATCGCCATGCAGATACTGGCGGAACAGGGTGCGTTGAACCGCCCTTCCGGCCGTTCGGCGTTCTCGGTGCTGTTGTTCCAGGACCTGGCGGTGATCCCCATCATGATCCTGCTGCTGGTGATTGCGCCGGGAGCGCATACCGCCCACGGCGTGCACATGGACTGGCTGGCCATCCTCAAGGCGGTGTCGCTGGTGGTGTTGCTGGTACTCGGCGGGCAATACCTGTTGCGGCCGGTATTGCGCTACATCGCCAACACCGGCCTGCGCGAGATATTCATTGCGTTCGCGCTGTTCCTCATCATCGGCGTCTCCATCCTCATGACCCTGGTCGGCCTGTCCATGGCGCTGGGTGCCTTCATTGCGGGCGTGCTGCTCGCGGATTCCGAATACCGGCAGGAGCTCGAGCTCGACATCGAGCCGTTCAAGGGCTTGCTGCTGGGGCTGTTCTTTATTTCGGTGGGGATGTCGGTCAACCTCGACCTGGTATTGCAGCAGCCTGGATTGATCGTCGGGCTGGCGCTGGCGTTCGTCCTGTTCAAGCTGGTGTTCCTGTTCGGCCTTGCCAAGGCGTTCCGCCTCGATAACGCCGGCGGGCTCATGTTTGCGGTGAGTTTGTCGCAGGTGGGCGAGTTTGCGTTTGTCATTTTCAGCGCCGCGCTCGATGCCAAGGTGATCAGCTACAAGCATAGCGCGTTGCTCAATTCGGTCGTCGCATTGTCGATGGTGACCACGCCCCTGTTGTTGCTGGGCTTTCACGGCGTTTACCGCCGCAGGCTGCAGCAGCGGCGCAAGAGCGGTCGGCATGACGAGTTCGAGGAGGCGCGCCCCGTGATCGTGGCCGGCTTCGGGCGCGTGGGGCAGATCATCACCCGCCTGCTGACGAGCGTGGGCGTCGTGCCTACCGTGATCGAGCATGACCCAAACCAGATCGAGCTCATGCGCAGCTTCGGCTACCATGCCTATTACGGCGACATCACGCGGCCGGATGTGTTGCGCGCGGCGGGCATCGCGCGTGCCAAGCTATTGATCCTGGCGATAGACGACGCTGAAGAGGCGTTGGAGACGGCGCGCTACGTGCGCGAGCATTATCCTGATGTGAAAATTCTTGCACGGGCGCGCAACCGCACCTATGTGTTCGACTACATGGATATGGGCATAGACTGCGTGCGCGAGACATTCCTCAGCGCGGTGCATCTGGGAGAGAAGGCGCTGCGTGAAATGGGCTACTCCCCGTTCCATGCCTACAGCACCGCGTGGAAGTTTAGGCAGAACGACGAGAAAATGATGCATGACCTGCACCCCATCCATACCGATATGCAGAAAGTGGTGTCCTACAGCGTGCGCACGCGGCAGGATTTGCAGCGCACCCTGTCGCGCGAGATGGAAGAGGCGGTTGCCGGCCTCAACCACAATGCCTGGGAAGGGCGCCCCGAGGCTGGCGCGCCCAAGGACCAGGAATAAGGTTTTTCCAGCCAGTCAAAGGCGCTGGCAGCCTAGCTCTGGATATAGCTTTCCAGTTGCTTGATCAGGAATTCCTGGTAGGCGATGGTTTCCTTCACCAGGTCGCCGATCGAGAGCAGGCCGACCAGCTTGTCGTCCTCCAATACCGGCAGGTGGCGGATGCGCTTGCCCGACATCAGGTTCATGCAGTGTTCCACCGTGTCTTCAGGGCTGACGGTGATCAATTGCACCGACATGATGTCGCCTACGGTGGTGGTCTTGGAGGTCTTGCCCTTGATGACCACTTCGCGCGCGTAGTCGCGCTCGGAAAAGATACCCACCATTTTGTCGCGCTGCAACACCACCAAGGCGCCGATATGGTGCTCGGCCATGAGCAGCAAGGCGTCATAGACCAGGCTCTCCGGAGCGACGGAATAGATGGTGCTGCCTTTGGTTTCCAGAACTTGCCTCACGGTTTTCATGTTGGCTCCTCCTTCGTTTTCTTATTGGCGTAAGCTCAATATACACCTTAATGATAATAAGGTTAAACGCCCGCGCAACCGCCTTTCTGTAAGAGCCTGTTCATGGTCATTTCATAGGGCACGCATGGTTCCAATACGCGTCCGGTCAAGGCGCAGACCGCAGGTAATGCTCATTGCCTTGCCAAGGACTGCAACGCGGAGCGGGCGCGTGTTGGGGCCATGCCCTTCGGGTTGTCCCGGCAGGGCAGCCGCTGCTGCGTTGCAAATCCTCGCCGTGCAATGAGCACGTCTGTGGTTTGCGCCTTGCATCGACTACACCGCCGGGCAACGTGCCCTATGAAATGACCATGAACAGGCTCTAGCAATAATCCTATCGTCATGCCAAATCTAGGAAGGGCATCAAGGGTGGTTGACATAATTAGCTGGCTAATTATAATTCGACTAACTATGTTGCAGCTCAGAGATCTTCCAAGCAAGGCAGTCCTGGACAAGTTTTCCGCACGCTATCCGGAAGCTGATGTCAGCGCAGTCTCGTCCTTCCTGCACTTGCTGCGCGTCGCAAGCGATCTTTCGCTTGCGCTGGATGCATGCCTGAGCCAACATGGCCTGCTGCAGGGGCGCTGGTGGGTGCTGATCCTGCTCATGCGGGAGGAGCACGGCATTTCATTGCCTTCCGTACTGGCGGAGAAGGCCGGCGTCAGCCGCGCCACGATGACGGGCCTGATCGACGGCCTGGAGCGCGATGGCCTCGTGGAGCGCATCTTTGACAAGGATGACCGCAGGCGGGTGTCGATCCGCCTGACTGCCGCGGGGCAGGAAAAGCTCGACCAGGTAATGCCGGACTATTACACGCGCTTGCGTCAGTGCATGGCAGGGGTGAGCGAAGAGGAGCGGGATTTATTTAACGGCATCCTGGTCAAGCTCAATGCAGGCATCACGGCTTTTGATGCATCCGGCAACTGCCACCCGGGCACATGACGGCAGTCGTTGAAGCAAAGTCTATATTCAATATCAATTAACAAGAGGAGCAATATCATGAAGATCAGCAAGGTCGTTGTCGCTATCGTGTTACTGGCTTTGGTGGCGGTTGCCGCTGTCGCCGTCTACAAATGCAATGCCAAGCCGAACGAGGACGAGGCCAAGGCCATCGTCAGCAAGCTCAACAGCGCATGGGATGCCGCGTTTGCCGAGGCTTCCGCCGGTACGCTCGCATCCTATTACGACGCCAATGGCAGCTTGCTGCCTGCCGGTGGCGAGCAAGTGACCGGCAGCAAGGCGATTGCTGATTTCTGGTCCGGGCTGTTTGCCAAGGGTTTTGCCGATCACCAGATCACTACCGTGGAAACCGGCATCGTCGGCAACACCATCTACCAGCGCGGCAAGTGGAGCGCAGTGCTCAAGAGCGCGGACAGTGAACCGCAGCAATTCAGCGGCAACCTGCATATTCTCTACAAGAAGCAGGATGACGGCAGCTGGAAGATCCTGACCCATACCTGGAATTAATTTCTCACCACTACAAGGAACCAAGATGTCGAATTCAGATTTCAAGGCCACTGCCCAGCAACTCAACCAGGCCTGGGATGCCGCCTTCAATGCCAAGGACCACGCACTGGTCGCCTCTTTCTACGATGATGCCGCCACGGTCCTGCCCGCCGGCGCATCCCAGATCAGCGGCAAGGAAGCGCTGCTGGGTTTCTGGAAGACCTCGATCGCGCAAGGCATCATCGACCACAAGCTGGAGCTGATCGATGCGCAATCCGACGGCAACCTCGCCTTCCAGCGCGGCCATTGGAGCGCCGCCGCGATTGACGCGCAAGGCAACCGCCAGAGCTTCAACGGCAACGTGCACCTGTTGTACAAGAAGCAGGCCGACGGCAACTGGAAGCTGTTGAGCCATATCTGGAATTAGAGCCGCTAACGAAACTCTTCTGGCGTTTTGGTCCTGCCTTGCCGTAGCACACGTATTGCCTGCGGCAGGGCGGCTGGCCAGTACCGCTTCTCTGAGTTTTGCCAGCTGCTCTTCAATCTGCTAACTAAGGCCCTGGGCCAGGAATCGACATGAAAGCGGGAACCTCGACCACGTTGCGCGCCTTTGCAGCCTTGCTGCTGCTGGCGATGCTCTGGGGTTACAACTGGGTGGTGATGAAGCATGCGCTGGATTATGCCGGCGCGTTCCAGTTCGGCGCGATGCGGACGTTTTACGGCGCTGTCTGCCTGTTTGCGTTGCTGGTGCTAATGCGCAAACCGCTCAAGCCGCGAGAGGTGCCGACGTTGATCTGGCTCGGGGTGCTGCAGACCTGCGGCTTTACCGGCCTCATCATCTGGGCCCTGGTCGAGGGCGGCGCCGGCAAGACCGCGGTGCTGACCTACACCATGCCGTTCTGGGTGATGGTGCTGGCTTGGCCGCTGTTGGGCGAAAAAATCCGCGGCATCCAATGGCTGGCGGCATTGTTCTCGGTGATGGGCCTGTTGTTCATCCTTGATCCGCTGCACCTGGGCTCTGACCTGTTCAGCATGTCGCTGGCGATACTGGGCGGCGTGTTCTGGGCGGTTTCCGTGATCGTCGCCAAGAAGCTGCACCAGCGCGTTCCCGATCTCGACCTCATGTCGCTGACCGCATGGCAAATGCTGTTCGGCTCGCTGCCGCTGGTGGCCGTCGCTTTCATCGTGCCCGCGCCGCCGATAGACTGGAGCGTCAATTTCATCGGCGCCGTTTTGTTCAACGCCGTGTTATGCAATGCGCTGGCCTGGCTGCTCTGGCTCTATGCCCTGCAGCATCTGCCCGCAGGCATCGCGAGCATGACCTCACTGCTCGCCCCCGTGATCGGCGTGCTTGCCGCCTGGCTGCAGCTTGGCGAACAGCCGAGCCAGGGGGAAGTCATCGGCATGGCGCTGATCGGGGTTTCCTTGCTGATCATTTCATTGCACAGCATGAAGCGGCACGAAGAAGTCGACCCGGCAATGGGCCAGGACTGACCGGCATATCAAGCGGACAGCACGGATGTCATTTTCACGGGATGCATCCGTTTTGATGCCGATCCAACATAGCAATCGCTATTCACGCACGCATATTTTCGCTTAGCCCTATATGGTAAAATTCGCGAGGTTTTTTGCACAATTCGCAATCAAAGGATTTTACAAATGGCAGGGCATTCCAAATGGGCCAACATCCAGCACCGCAAAGGTCGCCAGGATGCCAAACGTGGCAAGATATTCACCAAGCTGATCAAGGAAATCACCGTCTCTGCCCGCATGGGCGGCGGCGATATCAATTTCAATCCGCGCCTGCGCGCCGCCGTGGCGGAAGCCAAGGAGCAGAACATGCCCGCGGACAATATCACCCGCGCGATCAAGCGCGGTACCGGCGAGCTTGAGGGCGTCAATTACGAGGAAATCCGCTACGAAGGCTACGGCATCAACGGCGCCGCCATCATCATCGACTGCCTGACCGACAACAAGCAGCGCGCCGTGGCCGATGTGCGCCATGCGCTGAGCAAGAACGGCGGCAACCTGGGGACCGACGGTTCCGTTGCCTTCATGTTCAAGCACTGCGGCGTGCTGGTGTTCGAACCGGGCACCAGCGAAGATCAAGTCATGGAAGCGGCATTGGAAGCCGGCGCGGAAGATGTCATCACCGACGAGGACGGCAGTATCGAAGTGATCACAGCGCCAGGCGATTTCACTGCGGTGAAGGAAGCGCTGGAGGCGGCGGGCCTGAAGCCGGTATTGGCGGAAGTGACCATGAAGCCGGACAACGAAACTGTGTTCAGCGGCGACGAGGGAGCCAAGATGCAGAAACTGCTGGACGCGCTGGAAGACCTCGATGACGTGCAGGAAGTCTATACCACCGCAGTGATCGAGGAGTAATGACCGTACGCATCCTCGGCATCGATCCCGGCCTGCGCTTGACAGGCTTCGGCGTGATCGAGAAGACGGGCGAGAAGCTCGCCTACGTGGCGAGCGGCACCATCAAGACCACGACCGGCAAGGGAAGCGAGATCGAAGACTTGCCGACGCGCCTCAAGATTATCCTGGACGGCCTGGCGGAAGTGATTGCGACCTACCAGCCGCAGCAATCGGCGATTGAAAAGGTATTCGTGAACGTCAACCCGCAATCCACCCTGTTGCTCGGGCAGGCCAGGGGCGCGGCAATCAGCGCCCTGGTGCTGAACCACCTCACGGTGGCGGAATATACCGCCTTGCAAGTCAAGCAATCGGTAGTGGGGAACGGCCACGCGGCCAAGGACCAGGTGCAGGAAATGGTGAAGCGCCTGCTCAACCTGCCCGCGGTCCCGAGGCCGGATTCGGCGGATGCGCTGGCATGCGCGATTTGCCACGCGCATGGCGGGCAGGGCTTGGGTAAATTGGCAACGGCAGGGTTCAGGGTAAAGGGCGGCAGGTTGATATGATTGCAAGATTGAGCGGTATCCTCGTCGAGAAAACGCCACCCCAGGTGGTGATCGACTGCAACGGCGTGGGCTATGAGTGCGAAGTGCCCATGAGCACTTTCTACAACCTGCCTGCCACCGGCGAAAAGGTGGTGCTGCTTACCCAGTTCATCGTGCGCGAAGACGCACAATTGCTGTACGGCTTCGGCAGCGACCAGGAGCGCGCCACCTTCCGCCAATTGCTGAAAGTGAACGGCATAGGCGCCAAGTCAGCGCTCGCTATCCTGAGCGGGCTGTCTGTGGACGACCTGGCCCAGGCAGTAGCCTTGCAGGAGACTGGTTTGCTGACCAAGGTGCCCGGCATAGGCAAGAAAACCGCCGAGCGCCTCCTGCTTGAGCTCAAGGACAAGTTCTCCATCGACGGCGGCACGGCGTTGGCTGGCGGCAGCCAAGTCAAGTCCGCCAGTGGTGACGTGCTCAATGCCTTGCTTGCGCTGGGCTATAACGAGCGCGAGGCCCTGGCTGCGGTCAAGCAGCTTCCTGCCGACATTGCGGTCGCCGAAGGCATCAAGCTCTCACTCAAGTCGCTCTCTAAAACATAAAGCTAAAATACCTCAGCAGTTTTTAGGGCGAGCGCAGCGATGCCAAGTATGGTTTTGACGTTGGATTCCCCGTCTGGCTGCGCCGAGTAGCGCAGATCTGTCTGGAAAAAGCGCTTGCGTCTGTCTGAGCGTTAGCGAGTTCAGCAAGCGCCCAGACAGATTGAGCAACGCAGGGGACCGGGAGCTTGCTCCCGGCGCTGACTCCGGGGTCGCCTTTTGTTTGGTTCCTTTATTTTGGCGAAGCAAAATAAAGGGACTCGCTGACAAGCGAAAGGCAATGGTTCAATCATCTGCAATAGTGGTCAAGACCATGGGTGCTTAACTCACTATCCAAGCTCCAACCCTCAACCCAATCAAACTCAACGGTTTTTAGTCTGCATCCATGCGGTGATTGCGCGAGGATGGGTTTCGCCTCGTCGGGCGAACCTATTTCTTTTATTTCGCCAAAAGAAATAGGTGAAAGAAAACGAAGTTTCGGCGGAGCCAAAAGGCGACCCGATTGTCTGCGTCCCTGCACTACGTTCCGGGCAACCTGTGTTGCTCGCTTTTAATGGGGACTGGCTGAACTCGCTGCGCTCAGACAGACGCCAGTCCTGTTTCCATTAAAAGCTGCGCTACTCGGCGCAGCCAGACGGGGAATTCAAGGTCAAACCCACACTTGGCATCGCTACGCTCGCCCTTGTTTGGTGAGTGTGAGTTTTGTGGTTTAGTAGGAAAAAATGCCTGGCGATGGTTGCCAGGCATTCAAGTTGCTCATCGGGAGAAAGCCGTTGATTCGTTATCAGGCTTTGCTGTAACGGTTTACCGGTTTCTCCAGGCCCAGGTGCTCCCGCAAGGTACGCCCCTGGTATTGCGTACGGAAAATGCCGCGCCGCTGCAATTCCGGCACCACCAGTTCCGTGAAGTCGCGCAGGCCTCCCGGCAGCCAGGGCGCCATGACGTTGAAGCCGTCAGCGCCTCCTTGCTCGAACCATTCCTGGATATTGTCGGCGACCGTTTCCGGGGTGCCGACGACGGTCAGGTGGCCGCGCCCGCCTGCAATGCGCAGGTAGAGCTGCCGGATGGTCAGATTCTCTCCCTGGGCGAGTTCGGTAAGCAGCTTCTGTCGGCTTTGCTGGCCATTGTCGGTCAGCGGCAATGCCGGAAGCGGGCCATCCACCGGGTAGCCTGACAGGTCGAAATTGCCGATCATGCGTCCGAGCAACGCCAGGCCGGATTCGGGGTCCACCAGTTCCTGCAGCTTGTTGAACTTGGCTTCGGCTTCTGCCTGCGTCCTGCCCACGATGCTGAAGATGCCGGGCATGATCTTGAGGCTGTCGGGCTGCCTGCCGTATTTTGCCATGCGCCCTTTCAGGTCTTGATAGAAAGTCTGCGCCGAAGCCAGCGTGGGGTGGGCCGTAAATACCACTTCCGCTGTTTCCGCCGCCAGCTCCCTTCCTGTCTCGGAGCCGCCCGCCTGCACGATGACAGGCCTGCCTTGGGGGCTGGGCGGTACATTCAACGGGCCGGCGACATCGAAGTGCGGGCCGTGATGGTCAAGGGCATGTAGCTTGCTGCGGTCGAACCAGACGCCTTTCTCCTTGTCGTTGAGGAACGCGTCCTCTTCCCAGCTATCCCAAAGCCCCGTGACCACCTCATAGAACTCCCTTGCCCTGGCATAGCGCTCGGCATGGGAAACATGCTGCGGCAGGCCGAAGTTGGCCGATTCCGATGCATTGTCCGAGGTGACCAGGTTCCAGCCGCTGCGCCCGCGGGAAATCTGGTCGAGGGAAGCGAATTTCCTGGCGATATGGTAGGGCTCGTTATACGTCGTGGTGGCGGTGCCGATCAGGCCGATGCGGCTGGTCACCGCTGCCAGCGCGCTCAGCAATGTCAGCGGCTCCAGTCCTGCAGGGCCTGCCGCGGCGGTCACGGCATCGGCAAAGAACACCGCATCGAAATGCGCTGCCTCCGCCAGAAGTGCCGCTTCCTTGTAGACGGCAAACGGGTCGTCATCCAGCACATTGTCCGGGTAGCGCCATCCTGCGACATGGTGACCGTTGCGGATGAGGAACGCGCCCAGGCTGAGCTGACGGGGTTGGCTCATGATTAGAAGTCCTTTCTGACCTGAACGCCGAAATAGCGAGCATCGTCGCGGGGGACGTAGCGCAGCGTATAAGTGGAGTTGGCATTGCTGACCAGGTTGCTCGCATAGGAGCGGTCCAGCAGGTTGCGGCCTACCAGCGCGAAGCGCCATCCGTCCTGGGTGGACAGGGCCACGCTGGCGTTCCAGATGCCGTAGGCTTCCTGGATCGTATCCTTGGTCTGGGTGAGGCTGTATTGCTGCTTGCTTTGCCAGGTATAGTCAGTGCCAATATCGATCACGTAGCCGCCATTCAACGGGATCGCATAGTTGGCACGGGCGACCGATTTGAACTCAGGGGAGAACGGCAAGGGTTTTCCATTCACTGCGCAAGAGGCCGCGGCATTGGCAGGGCAATTGAATTGGTCGATTCTTGCATCGACGTAGGCCAGGGAGCCTGCAAGCGTCAGCCTGGAAGTCGGCTTGGCGGTGGCGTCGAACTCGATGCCGCGGGTGGAGACATCGCCGGCGTTGACCAGCCGCGTGACAACATCACCGCCAACCAAATCAACGAAATTCGCTTGATAATTCTTGTATTTGGTGTAGAACGCTGCCACGTTGAAAATCAGGCGGTTGTCCAGGTAGGCTGATTTGAGGCCAAATTCGAAAGCGTTGGAAGTTTCAGGATCTAATCCTAATGTATCTCCATTAGCATCTGTCATATTGAAAAATGCGTTATAGGCGGGTCCTTTATAACCTCGCGAGTAAGTAAAATAGCTGGTTACGTTGTTGCTCCAATCATATTGGAGACCAAGGCGGCCAGAGTAAGCATTTTCGCTGGTGTTACCTTTGCGAAGTGACTGGCTAGGCCTTACACCACCTATGAATTGTCCAACTGGAACATTACTGTTTCGAGAATGATCGAATTCGAGTTCGTCGTGTGTCCAGCGTAGGCCGACAATCCCGCGGAAATCTGAAGTGAAGTTCAGCGTGCTTTCACCAAATAAGGCTACGCTTTCACTGTCGATGCCGTAATCGGCACGGCCAATGAAGTTGGTACCAGCGTTGTTTGTGCCGCTACGTTGGTATGTTTCATTAGTCTTTCCTTTGAGGTAGTAAATACCAGCAACGTATTCCAGGAAACGGTCTTTGGGAGAGGCAATGCGTAATTCTTGCGAGAACTGCTTGGAGTCGACAGTACCACGGTCACGGGTAGCGGGAAATGTCCCATTAATTCGCGATGGATCGTAATTGTTACCTATCTGCGATATAGAGGTGTTTTGCGTGTTGTCCCAGGTCCGGAATGCGGTGATGGACGTCAATGTGTAATCGTTGAAGCGCCAGTCTACCTGTGCGGAAACCCCCTGGTTGGTGTCGGTGACTTCGCTCTTGCCATCGGTATAAACCCTGCGGTTGCCTTTGCTTACATTGACGGGGCTGATGCCCTGGTTGAATGCGGCGTTGCTGGAGCTGTAAGGCACGCCGCTGGCGCCTGGGACGCTGTTGGTGCCATGCGTGTAGTCGGCGATCAGGGTGATGTCGAGGTCCTCGTTCGGCGTCAGCAGGAACTTGGCGCGGGCGCCTTCGCGTTCATAGCCGTTGAGATTGCCGCCAATCACGTTTTTCACATTGCCGTCGTAGTCGGCCCATAGGCCGTTGATGGAAGCATAGAGCAGGTCAGGCACCAGCGTGCCGGAGAGCCCGAAGCGGATGCGCTTTTCCCCGCCTTCATAGTAGGAGGCGTCGACATAGGCATGTGGGTCGGCGCTGGGTTCGCGCGTCACCACGTTGATCACGCCTGCCGAGGCGTTCTTGCCGAACAGCGTGCCCTGCGGGCCGCGCAAGACCTCGATACGCTCCACGTCCAGCAGGTCCAGCGTGGCCTGGCCCGGACGGGCATAGACCACGCCGTCGATCACGGTGGAGACGGTAGGCTCGATGCCGGGCGACGTGGAAATGGTGCCCACGCCGCGGATCAGGATGGAGGAGTCCTTGTTGCCGCCCTGCTGGCGGAAGGTCAGGCTGGGCACCTCGTTGGCGATGGTCTGGATGCTGTTGAGATTGGATTGCTCCAGTTTGCGGCCGTCCAGCACGGATACGGCGACGGGAATGGATTGCAGACTGGCTTCGCGCCGGGTGGCGGTGACGGTGACCGTGCCGAGCGCAGGCTGCGCCTCCTGATCAGCCGAGGTCTGCTTGCTTTCGGCTTCGGCGGTTTCTTCGGCGGCAAATGCCGCAGGGATGCCGCCGGACAGCAATGCTGAAGCGAGTGCCAGGCTGATGCCCCGGCGCCGGAACTGTTGCAATTGAGTATGGTGTGGTTTCATGCAGATTCCCCTAATTTAGTCGTAAAAATGATGTAGTCAGCCTGATACCCGTTGTCGGGAAACCAGGGGAATGGAAAGAAATGCCTCATCCCTTGATGCCTCCTGTGGTGAGCCCGCTGATGACGCGTTCCTGGAACAGGATGATGAGAATGGCGAGCGGCACGATGGCGACCACCAGTGCGGCGGAGATCACCGGCCATGGAAAGGTGAACTCCCCTTGGTAGAGCAGGATGCCGACCGGCAGGGTACGGCTGCCCGGCGCGGCATTCAGGGCCAGCGCCAGCAGGAACTCGTCCCAGGCATTGACGAAAGCCAGGATGCCGGCGGTGAACACGCCGGGGGCAGCCAATGGCAGCACGATGCGGTAGAGCGCCTGCAGCCTGGTGCAACCGTCCAGCATGGCGGCGTTCTCGATGTCCTTGGGCACCTGCTGGAAAAAGCTCGCGAGCACGAGTGTGCATACTGGCAGGCTTTGCACGGCGTAAGGCAGCACCAGTGCGCCGTAGGTGTTGATCAAGCCCAGCCCGCGCATGATCTCGAACAGGGGTACCAGCAATGTCGCCGGCGGGAACATGGCGATCGCGACCAGTGCCGTGAGGATCAGGCCGCGACGGTGCAGCCGCAGCCGGGTGAGCGCGTAGGCGGCCCCGGTGGCCGCGAATAAGGTCAGCAGGGTGGAAAGCAAGGCCACCGCGAAGCTGTTGCCGAGGAACAGCAGCAAGGGCTGGTCGCTGAATGCATGCACGTAATTACCCAGGGTGGGGTGCTGCGGCCACCAGGTGATCGGGGTTTGCGCCAGCTCGGCATCGCGCTTGAACGAGGTCAGCAATATCCACAGGGCGGGGAAGAAACCGTTTACCAACAGCACGGCGGCAGCGATCCAGCGCAAGGGGAGCTTCAGCATCACAGCGCCCCCTTGTAGAGTTTGCGCAGATAGACCGAGCTGACGGCCATGGACAACAGGAACAGCAGCACCGCGAGGGCGGATCCGTAGCCGACATCCATGTATTCGATGGCCGTGGTGTTGATCAGGATGGACAAGGTCTCCGTATAGCGGGCTGGGCCGCCCTGCGTCATCGCATAGGGAATGTCGAAGGACTGCAAGGCGCTGATGGTGCGGAAGATCAGTGCGACCATCATGGCCGGCATCAGTAGCGGCAGGGTGACGTGGCGGAAGGACTGCCAACGGCTGGCGCCTTCCAGCGCCGCGGCTTCGTACAAGCTGCGCGGGATGGTCTGCAGGCCTGCGAGCAGGATCAGCGCGACGAACGAAGAGGTTTTCCAGATGGTGGCGATGCAGATCGCAAGAAAGCCCCATTGCGGTATTAGCAGGAAAGAGATCGGGGCCAGGCCTGCACGGCTCAACAGGTCGTTGACCACGCCGTATTCCGTATTGAAGAACCATGCGAAAATCATGCCGGAAAATGCAAGCGGCAAGGCCCAAGGCAGCAGCAATGCCAGCCGCACGGGCCAGCGCCATTTCCATTCGCGGTTGGCGAGCAGCGCCAGCCCGAGACCGACGAGCAGCGCGCCGGGGACAGTGAGCACGCACAAGGCAATCGTAAAGCGCACGGCGCGCCAGACATCCGGGTCGCGCAAAGCGTCAACGTAGTTGGCAACGCCGACGAAAGCCGGGCCGCTCTCGCTGAACAGGCTGATGGAATAGAAGCTGTCGTGGATGACTTTCGCCACCGGGTAGACCACGATCAGGGCGAGCAGTAGTGCCGCAGGCAGCAACAGCCAGAATGCTAGCGATGACTCACTGACATCACTGGCACTGTTGCCCTGGCTGTTTTGCCGTTGGTTGAAAAGTGCGCGCAGGCTCAACGCAATATCCTTTCCAGGCGGCGGCTGATGTCTTCCAGGCCTTCCTCGGCCGTCAATGATCCGGCCAATACGGCCGAGGTCGAGATGCGCAGCACGTCCGACACCTGCGCATAGCGCGCGGTCAATGGGCGGGGCTTGGCACCCAGCAAGGCCGGCTTGGCATCCTTGAGCCAGGGGATCACGGCGTGGACCTCCGCATCGTCGTAGAGCGAAAGGTAAGGCGGCAGCAATGCGCCTTGCAGAGTAATGAAGCGCACGCTTTCAGGCGAAGCCAGGAAGCGCAGGAAGTCGGCAGTCTGCGCCTTGTTGCGCGAATAGTTGGAGAGCGCCCACTGCCATCCCCCCAGGCAGGTTGCATGTTTGCCGTCTTGCACCGCAGGCATGCGGATGACGCCGACCTTGCCCTTGACGCGCGAGTCCGCGTCGTTCTGGAACACGCCCCAGGCAAAGCCCCAATTGATGGCGAAGATCGCATTGCCGGCCTTGAACGTGTTGACGGTATCGCCGGTCTTGACTTCGGCCACGTGACGGCGGATCACGTTCTTGTCGATCAGGCCTTGCCATAATCGCAGGCTGCGCAATGCCGCGGGTTTGTCCAATGCCAGCTTGCCGTTGCTGTCGAGGATGTCCTTGCCCTGGCTCCAGTAAGGCAGCAAGAAACTGCATACCGTGCCTTCGATTGGCGCCCCTTGGATGGAAAGCCCTTGCAGCGCAGGATTGTTCTCCTGCTTCAGGATGGCCTGCGCGGCATTTTCCAAGTCCTGCCAGGTTTGCGGCGGCGCAATGCCATGTTGCGCCAGCAGGTCCTTGCGGTAGTACATGAACATGGCATCGGTCACTGCGGGCAGGGTGTAGAGCCTGCCCTTGATCAGATTGGTCTGGCGGTAGATGGGCAAGCCGTCGGTGAGCAGCGTTTGCTTTTCCTTGCCGAAATACGGGTCTAGCGGGGCGATCCAGCCAGCGGTGGCGAATTGGTAGGGATTGACGATATCCAGCATCAAGGCGTCGAAGCTGGGGTCGTGCGCATTGAGCAGGACGGAAAGGTATTTGCGCTGCAGCTCCGAGGTGGCCGCGCCACTGCCGATTTCGATGCGGATGCCAGGATGGCTGGCTTCATAACGGTCGGCAAGCGTACGGAACAGGTCGGGGCGTTGCGCCGCGCCGCCGATGAAGACGCGCAGCACCGTTTCCGCTTGCGCAGAGGCGGCAACGGCTACCAGCAGGATGAACGCAATGAGCCGAAGTGCGCGCGGGAGACTCATGCCGCTGGTTCCATGTTGCCGGCTTGGCGAGTGGCAATGCGCGTGCCTTGTTCGCCGTCGAACCAGTGCAGGTTGGCATGCGCTACATGGATTTGCAGTTGCTGTCCGGGGGATACCGTCTGGTGGCCGGGCAGGCGCGCCTGCACCGTGTATTGCCCGAGGTTCGCAGTCAATTGTTCCAGCCGCAGCGTGGCAATGGTCTCCGCGCCCAGCGGCTCGATCAATTCAACCGCGGCGTTGAGGCGCAGCGATGCCTGGCCGTTGAGGGAAGCGGCGTCGATATGGAAGTGCTCAGGGCGGATGCCCAGGGTGATCTGCTGTGCCGGCTCGATCTCCAGATGGTTGACGGGCACCGATTGCCCGGCAATAAAGGCGGATCGATAATCGGCAGACCATTGCAGCGGCAGGTCGAGCAGGTTCATTGACGGGGAGCCCATGAAGCCGGCCACGAAGGTGGTGGCGGGAGACTGGTAGATTTCTGCCGGCGTACCCAATTGCTCGATGCGGCCGTGATTGATCACCGCGATCCGGTCAGCCAGCGTCATGGCTTCCACCTGGTCATGCGTGACGTAGATCATGGTCTTGCCGATGCGCTGGTGCAGGCGCTTAATTTCCATGCGCATTTCCGTGCGCAGTTTGGCGTCCAGGTTGGACAGCGGCTCGTCGAACAGGAACAGCTGGGCGTCGCGCACGAGCGCGCGGCCGATCGCCACGCGTTGGCGCTGGCCGCCCGAAAGCGCGGCGGGCTTGCGCTGCAACAAGGGAGTCAGCTGCAAAAGATCCGCTGCGGCGTGTACTTTCTGCTGGATTTCCTGCTTGGGCGTGCCGCGGATGATGAGGCCAAACGCCAGGTTGTCGTAAACCGTCTTGTGCGGATAGAGCGCATAGTCCTGGAACACCAGTGCCATGTTGCGTTCGCGCGGCGGCAGGCGGTTGATGCTGCGGCCGTCCAGGATCACTTGCCCTTCGTCGGCTTCTTCCAGGCCGGCTAGGATGCGCAGCAATGTCGACTTGCCGCAACCGGAGGGGCCGACCAGCACAATGAATTCCCCTGAGGCGATGTCTAGGTTGATCTCCTGGAGGATGCGCGTATGGGCGAACTGCTTGCCCAGGCGTTGCAGGCTAAGCTTTGCCATGGATACTTGCCTGCATGAAAGCCGACTTTGATATATCCAAGCGTGGCTTTTCCTGAATAAAATACAAATGTTTTGAAAATTTTGGAAACACTGATAATCTCAATGATGTTACCGGTAACATTCGAATGTTCGGGCAAGTGTTTGTATGTTGTCAAAGAATTAAAATGAAAATCAATATTTATAAAAGTTATATGTGGGCGGTTGCCGATGTCGGGTAAGCGCAAGGGACTGGGCAGGGCCACCGTGCATGACGTGGCGAAGCTGGCTGGCGTTTCATCCATTACCGTGTCGCGGTATTTCAAGCAGCCGGAAATCGTGTCCGAAGTATTGCGGGGCCGCATCGCCAAGGCGGTGGCGGCGTTGGACTACCTGCCCAACCATGCCGCGGGCGGCCTGGCGTCGACCCGGGGCCGCATTGTGGCCATGGTGATTCCCAATATTTCGGGGCCCATCTTTGCCAACACCATCCAGAGCTTCAGCGATGAGCTGAACCGGCATGGATACCAGCTGTTGCTGGCGTCGAGCTATTTCTCCATGGAAAAGGAGGAAAGCGCGGTGCGCGCCTTCCTCGGTTGGTCGCCGGCGGCGCTGGTGCTGACCAGCCAGTATCATTCCGAGGGAACCGAGAGGCTGATCGCCAAGGCCGCTATGCCGGTGGTGGAAACCTGGGACTACGTGCCGGAGCGCAAGCCGGTGCAGGTGGGGTTTTCGCATGTGGAGGTTGGCCGGCAATCAGTGGAATACCTGCATGGCAAGGGGTACAAGCGCATTGCCTATGTGCAGAACAGCCTGATAGGCGACTTGAGCGCGCTTGACCGCCGTGATGGCTATATTGCGCGCATGAACGAATACGGCCTGGAGCCCTGGGTGTTCGTCCCCACCCAGGCCGATCCGTTCGAGGCGGGCCGGCAGGCGGTCAACTCCCTGCTGTTGCGCCAGCAGCCTGCTGAAGCCATTGTGTTCGCCAACGACAACCTGGCTGCGGGCGGCATGTTGGCTGGCCTGCGGGCCGGCAAGCGCTTTCCCGAGGATTGTGCCATTTTCGGCTTCGGCAATTACGCTTTTTCCGAAATGCTGCTGCCCAGCCTGACCACCATACGCCCTCCCGCGAGGGAGATCGGCGAGGTTGCCGCCTTGCGCGTATTGCAGGCATTGGGAGAAACGCCGGCGGATGGCCCGGTGCAGCACCTCAACTTGCTGGACTGTGAATTGATTGCGCGCGAGAGCGCTTAACAATGAGTTGTGAATTGAAGGAGCAGCAAATGACTTACCAGGCCGATGAACATCGTTATGAGCAGATGCAGTACCGCCGTTGCGGCAAGAGCGGGCTCAAGTTGCCGTTGCTGTCGCTGGGCTTGTGGCACAACTTCGGCGATAACACCCATATCGCCGTGCAGCGCGACATGCTGCGCACCGCGTTTGACCTCGGCATTACGCATTTCGACCTCGCCAACAACTACGGCCCGCCGTACGGCAGCGCGGAAGCCAATTTCGGACAGTTGTTCCGGCAGGATTTCCGCCCTTACCGCGACGAGCTGATCATTTCCACCAAGGCGGGATGGGACATGTGGCCGGGTCCCTACGGGCAGGGCGGCGGTTCGCGCAAATACCTGCTTGCGAGCCTGGACCAAAGCCTGCAGCGCATGGGGCTGGAATATGTGGATATCTTCTATTCGCACCGCTTCGACGCGGAAACGCCGCTGGAAGAGACCATGGGCGCTCTCGCCAGCGCAGTGCAGCAGGGCAAGGCGCTCTATGTCGGCATTTCTTCCTACTCCCCCGCTAAGACGCTGGAAGCTTCCAGGCTGTTGCGCGAATGGAAGATCCCCTGCCTGATCCACCAGCCTTCCTACAACCTGCTCAACCGCTGGATAGAACGCGGCCTGCTCGACACCCTGCAGCAGGAGGGCATGGGTTGCATTACCTTTACCGCGCTGGCCCAAGGGCTGCTCTCGGACAAATACCTCAACGGCATTCCGCAGGAGGCGCGCATCAACCGTCCGGGCGGCAATTCCATCCCTCCCAGCCACTTGAGCGAGCAAAACCTCAAGCGCATTCACGGCCTCAACCGGATTGCATTGCAGCGCGGGCAAACGCTTGCACAGATGGCGTTGGCTTGGGTGTTGCGCGACGAACGCGTGACCTCCACCTTGATCGGGGCGAGCAACAGCCAGCAGATCCGCGAGAACGTCGCCGCCTTGCAGAACCTTGCCTTTACGCCGGAAGAGCTGTCTGCGATAGACGTCCTCGCCCAGGAAGGAGGCATCGACCTCTGGGCCGGTTCTTCCAGTGACTGGAAATAGCTGGTCTAGAGCCTGTTCACGATATTTTCATCGGGTACGCAAGGCTCCAACACGCGTCCGGTCAAGGCGCAGTTCGCAGGTGATGCTGATTGCCTCGCCAAGGACTGCAACGCAGAACGGGCGCGTGTTGGGGCCTTGCCCATAGGGTTGTCTCGGCAGCGCAGCGGCCGGGACGTTGCAATTCCTCGGGTAATGTCCCGGTGAAATCCACACGCTTGATAGTTTGCACCTTGCATCACTTGCCCTGCCGGGACAACGTACCTGATGAAAATATCGTGAACAGGCTCTTGGTAAGTCGCGGAAGGTTTTTACGTTTTTTGACTGGCAAGGTAGAGAACAATCGCAGGCTTTTCTGTATCATGCGCATATGCCGCTGCGCGCAGAAGCTGCGCAGTGTAGCCAAGCAGAATCCGACCTGATGATAGAAACCGACCGTTTAATCGCCCCATCCACCCAAGGCACGCAGGAAGAAGCGCTGGAGCGTGCCCTGCGTCCCAAGGTATTGGATGAATACGTAGGCCAGGAAAAGGCGCGCGGCCAGCTGGAAATCTTCATCAACGCCGCGCGCGGCCGTGCCGAGGCGCTGGACCACGTGCTGCTGTTTGGGCCGCCGGGCCTGGGCAAGACCACGCTGGCGCACATCATCGCCAAGGAGATGGGCGTCAACCTGCGCCAGACCTCGGGCCCGGTGCTGGAGCGCGCGGGCGACCTTGCGGCGCTGCTCACCAATCTCGAACCCAACGATGTCCTGTTCATCGACGAAATCCACCGGCTTTCCCCGGTCGTGGAGGAAATACTCTATCCGGCCATGGAGGATTACCGGCTGGACATCATGATCGGCGAAGGGCCTGCCGCGCGTTCGGTGCGCCTTGACCTGCCGCCTTTCACCCTGGTGGGGGCGACCACCAGGGCCGGCATGCTGACCAACCCTTTGCGCGACCGCTTCGGCATCGTCTCGCGCCTGGAGTTCTACACTGCGGAGGAGCTGGCCCGCATCGTCCACCGTTCCGCCGGATTGCTGGAGGTTTCCATGCAGCAGGAAGGCGCGCTGGAAATCGCTCGCCGCTCGCGCGGCACGCCGCGTATCGCCAACCGCCTGTTGCGCCGGGTGCGCGACTATGCCCAGGTGAAGTCCGACGGCGTCGTCAGCGCCGATATTGCCGATGCCGCCCTGAAAATGCTCGACGTGGACAAGCTTGGTTTCGATGTCATGGACCGCAAGCTGTTGCTGGCCGTGCTGGAGAAATTCGACGGCGGCCCGGTCGGGCTGGATAACCTCGCAGCCGCGATCGGCGAGGAGCGCGACACCATTGAGGACGTGCTCGAGCCGTACCTGATCCAGCAAGGCTACCTCATGCGCACCCCGCGCGGCCGCATTGCCACGCAGCAGGCTTACCAGCATTTCGGGCTCGCCACGCCCGGCAAGATCGGCACCGGAGAACTCTGGCAGCAATGAGCGCAAGTACGGAGTTCCGCTGGCCGGTAAGGGTTTACTACGAAGATACCGATAGCGGCGGCGTGGTCTATCACGCCAATTACCTCAAGTTCATGGAGCGTGCGCGCACCGAGTTCCTGCGCAGCCTGGGTTTCGGCCAGTCGGAACTAAGGGATGATCTCGGGGTCTTGTTCGTGGTGCGCAGCCTTGCGTTACAATACCGCCGTCCCGCGCGCTTTGATGATGCACTGGAAGTGGTGACGCGGCTCGAGGAGCTTGGGCGCAGCCTCATGAAATTCGAGCAGAAGATATACCGCGGCGAGCAATTGCTGACAGAGGCCACCGTGGATATCGTCTGCATCGATGCGGAACAGTTCAGGCCGGCCATCATCCCGCCTGCCGTGCGAAACCTGGTCAACCCTATATGATCAACCTTATGTGATCAACCCAATGGAGCTTGAATGAATCCTACTGAAGACATGTCGTTTATATCGCTGATCAGCGGCGCCAGCGTGCCGGTGCAGATCGTGATGGCATTGCTGCTGCTCACATCGCTGATCTCCTGGTGGTATATCTTCATCAAATTTTTCTCCATCCGCAGCGCAGACAACGAAGCCGAGGAGTTCGAGCGCGTATTCTGGAAGGGCGGCGACCTCAACCAGCTTTATGAAAGCGTGACGTCGGGGCGCCGCAACACGCAAGGCCTTGCCAGCATTTTCGAGGCCGGCTTCAAGGAATATGCGCGCCTCAAGCGCCAGCCCACCCTGGACGTCGGCGACGTGACCGAAGGCGCGCGCCGCGCCATGCGCGCTGCCTACAACCGCGAGATGGACGAGCTGGATTCGCATCTGCCTTTCCTCGCCTCGGTCGGCTCGGTGAGTCCTTACATCGGCTTGTTCGGTACCGTGTGGGGCATCATGAACGCATTCCGCGGCCTGGCCAACATGGCCCAGGCCACCCTTTCCCATGTCGCGCCCGGGATTGCCGAAGCGTTGGTCGCTACCGCGATCGGCCTGTTTGCCGCGATTCCCGCCGTGATTGCCTACAACCGCTTTACCGCCTCGGTTGACAGGCTGGCCGTGCGTTACGAAAGCTTTATCGAAGAATTCACCAATATCCTGCAACGCAAAGCATAAGGAGGCCGTGATGAGCCGTCGCAAATCCCGCCGCCTGATGAACCAGATCAACGTCGTGCCCTACATCGACGTTACGCTGGTGCTGCTGGTGATCTTCATGGTCACGGCGCCCATGACCAATCCCGGCATCGTCGAGCTGCCTCAGGTCGGGCAGACGCTCAAGCAGGCGGCCGCGCCTATCGTCATCACCGTCAAGGCGGATGGCCGAGCCGAGATCGAAAGCAAGGTCATGGAACGCGACCAGTTGCTGTTCGAGGTCAAGACCCAGGTCGAGAAGACGCCGGACCGCGCCATCGTGATTGCCGCCGACAAGAACGTGCAATACGACAAGGTGGTGACGCTGATGGACAGCCTCAAGCAGTACAAGGTCGGCCTTTTGCTTAAACCAGCCAATTGATGCATGAGAAAACGTCGAGCCAATCCTTATAAAGCGCGTGCCGCAGCACTTTCGCTGCTCGTACATTTGCTGTTGCTGGCGCTGCTGCTGGTGTCGTTCGAGTGGAAGACGCAGCAGCCGGTGATGGTGGCCCAGGTCGAGCTATGGGAGAACCTGCCCGCCGACAAGCCGGTGGCGAAACCGCCGCAGCCGCAGCCTGTTCCCGAGCCGCCAAAACCTGAGCCTAAGCCGGAACCGCAGCCCGAACCCAAGCCTGAGCCAAAACCGGAACCCGCGCCTGAGCCGGAACCGAAGGCAGACATCCAGGTGAAGAAGGAGCCGGAAAAGCCCAAGCCGCCGAAACCGGAAAAAAAGCCCGAGCCGAAAAAACCCGAAAAGAAACCTGAACCCAAGAAGCCCGAACCGAAAAAACCAGAGCCCAAGAAAGAGGACAAGGTCAAGCTGGATGAATTGAAGAAGCTGCAGCAGGAACTGCTGGAAGAAAGCTCGCAGCCCGCGCCGGCGCAAAAACAAGGGCCGACACAGTCGGGCGCCAATGTGGCCAACCAGGGCGAAATTGACAAGTCCCTGGGCCAGATTCGCGACAAGATCAGGCGCAACGTGAATCGCCAGCTATGCGGTACAGGCAAGCCGGAGCTCGAGGTCGGTATCAGCCTGATGCCCACCGGCGAGGTGATAGGCGTGCCGCACATATTGAAGAGCAGCGGCCTGCCAGCGTGCGACGAAGCGATCGAAAGAGCGATCCTGCAGGCGCAGCCTTTGCCGGTGCCGACGCAACCCGAGCTGTTTTCGCGTCTCCGCGACCTCAGGCTCAAGTTCCGCCCCAACGAGGATTACTAGCAGCTGATTATCGGTTTGATCGGTAGGCAACAAGCCCCATAGCAAGTCTGTGGGCGAATTTGGTAGAATGTCCGCTGATCAATCGGGGAACTTTGCATTATTTTACCGCCCTAAACCCACATGAATAAATTACGCTTATTTCTCAGCCTCTTAGTTTCCTTCCTGCCATTCGGTGTGACGTCCGGTGCGCATGCCGCCCTGACCGTCGAAATTGTCGGTGGCGCCGCCCAGCAAATCCCGATTGCGGTCGTACCCTTCGCCCAGCAGGGAACGATCCCCGGCCAGCAGGACACGATAGCCAACGTGATTGGCGCCGATTTGCGCCGCAGCGGCCTGTTCCGCGTGCTGGAAACCCGCGGCGTTGCCAACCAGCCCAGCGAACTCAGCCAGGTCAATTACCAGGACTGGGCCTCGATCCAGGCGCAGGCATTGACCATAGGCAATATCGAGACGCTGCCCGGCAATCGTCTTAAAGTGTCTTTCCGCCTGCTGGACGTATACAAGCAGAACCAGCTGGTGGGCATGGAATACAACATCACCCCGGCCCAGTTGCGCCTGACCGCGCACAAGATCGCCGACGTGATCTACCAGAAGCTGACGGGCGAGCAGGGCGTCTTTGCCACCCGCATCGCTTATGTCAGCAAGTCCGGCGGCCGCTATGCATTGCAAGTGGCGGATTCCGACGGATACAACCCGCAGACCGTCGTCTCTTCCGCAGAGCCGATCATTTCGCCCGTCTGGTCTCCTGACGGCACCAAGCTGGCGTATGTATCGTTCGAAAAGAAGAAGCCCATCGTCTATGTGCAATCCTTGATATCCGGCCAGCGCACCGTATTGGCGAATTTCAAGGGCAATAACAGTGCGCCTTCATGGTCGCCTGACGGCAAACGGTTGGCGATCGTGCTGACGCATGCGGCCAATTCCCAGATCTACTCCATCAATGCCGATGGCACCGGTTTGCAACAGTTGACGCGCACTACCGCGATCGATACCGAGCCGACATGGTCGCCGGATGGCCGCTATATCTATTTCACCTCCGATCGCGGCGGCAGCCCGCAAATCTACCGCATGGCCTCCAGCGGCGGCGATGCCAGCCGCATGACGTTCGAGGGCGGTTACGTCGTGAGTCCGCGCCTGTCGGCCGATGGCAAGTCTCTTGCTTACATCCGCCGTGACGGTGGCCAGTTCAAGGTCGCTCTGCAGGATCTGCAGAGCGGGCAAGTGCAGGTATTGAGCGACGGGCCCAAGGATGAATCGCCCAGCTTCGCGCCGAATGGCCGCATGTTGCTGCACGCCACCCGTATCGGCGGTCGCGGCGCATTGGCGGCCGTGTCTGCCGATGGCCGGGTCAAGCAGCGCCTGAGCGAGAGCGGCGGCGATGTGCGCGAGCCCGCATGGGGCCCGATCATCAGTCAGTAGGGAATTGAAATAACAAGCAAGTTATTGTAAAAACGGCCGTTATGCTTACTTGGCGCCGGGTGTTTTTGTAACAACAGGCAAGTTTGTAGTGTGGTAACAGTTGATGGTGTGTCTTACATAATTTAAAGGAGAGAACAAAGTGAACAAGAATATCGTGATCAGTGTATTGCTTGCAGCCATGTTGGCAGCTTGCTCGAGCAAGGCAGTGAAAGAAACTCCACAGGCGGCCGTCGAGGACAAGAGTCCAGTCGCCACTCAAAGCAGCAGTAGCACCACTAGTGATTCTGCTACGAGTGGCGTATCCGACTCCTCTTTGGCAAGCAACCCGCTGAAGGACCCTAACAACATCCTGTCCAAGCGCAACGTGTACTTCGATTTCGACAGCGATGCGATCAAGGCAGAGTTCCGTCCATTGATCGAGGCGCATGCGCAATACCTGAGCTCGCACGGCGATGCCAAGGTGTTCCTGCAAGGCAATACCGATGATCGCGGCACGCGCGAATACAACTTGTCCCTGGGTCAGCGCCGTGCCGTTGCTGTCAAGAAGGTGTTGAACCTGCTTGGCGTGCAAGACGCACAGATCGAGACAGTAAGCTTCGGCAAGGAAAAGGCGAATGCCGGTTGCGCGGATGAAACTTGCTGGCAGCAAGACCGCCGTGTAGAGCTTCTGTACCAAGGCGAGTAATTCATGATGCAGCGTTTACTGGTTCTGGTTGTAGTCGGTTTTCTCTCGCTGCCTCACTTGGTGCAGGCTGCGCTTTTCGGCGATGATGAGGCAAGGAAAAAGATCGCTGATCTGCAACAGCAGGTTCAAGCCCAGAACCAGGAAACGCAAGCCGCGTTAGCGGAATTGAAAAAGAGCCAGCAGGCCCTGGAAACCAAAAGCCAGGGCATGTTGGACTTGATGGGCCAGATAGACAGGCTCAACCAGGAAATCAGCCGCCTCAAGGGCGAGCTCGAAGTCGTCAACCATAATGTTGAAAATACACAGCAGCGTCAGCGCGACTTGTATGCTGACACTGACGGCCGTTTGCGCAAGCTGGAAGAAGGCGGCGTCCCCGCCACCGCTCAGAACGGCGGTGACGAGGGCAACGCACAAGCCGCTGCCAATGGCGATAGCCCCGAAGCGCGCGACCTGGAGGCAGCCAAGGCGTTCTCAGCCTCGGGCAAGTTCAAGGAAGCCTTCGACGCTTATGGCAAGTTCCTGCAAAGCTACCCAGGTTCCCCTTTGACTGCCGACGCATTGCTCGGCTTGGGCAGCGCGCAGTTCTCGCTGAAGAACTACAAGGCATCCATCAATACCCAGCAAAAGCTGATTTCCCTGCACGCGAACAGCGACAAGGTGCCGGATGCGATGTTCAGCATTGCCAATAGCCAAATCCAGCTCTCAGACGTGGAAGGCGCCAAGAAGACACTGCGTGGATTGCTGGAAAAATTCCCCAACCACGAGCTGGCCCCGAGCGCCAAGCGCCGCCTCAACGTGCTGGACTCGATCAAGTCCAGATAGTTTTCCGTGTTACGCATCCATGAGATATTCCACTCCCTGCAAGGGGAGTCGTCGCGCGTAGGCCTGCCTACCGTTTTCGTGCGCCTGACGGGCTGTCCGATGCGTTGCGTCTATTGCGATACCGAGTATGCGTTCAAGGGCGGCAGCAATATGTCGCTGGAAGAGATCATGGCGCAGGTCGGCAGCTATGGCGCCAAGTATGTCTGCGTCACAGGCGGCGAGCCGCTCGCGCAAAAGAAGGAGTGCCTCAAGCTGCTCGAGCGCTTGTGCGACAACGGCTACGAGGTTTCGCTAGAGACTGGCGGCGCCATTGCCACCGATGGCGTGGATGAACGCGTCGCCGTGATCCTGGATATCAAGACGCCTGGTTCGGGCGAACTGGCCAAGAACAAATGGGAAAACCTGCAGCGGCTCAAGCCGAATGACGAGATCAAGTTCGTGCTCTGCAGCCGCGAGGATTATGACTGGGCCAAGCAGTTGCTGGCAGAGCATGCCCTCAATGAAAAGTGCCAGGTGATATTCTCGCCTGTGTTCAGCCAGGTCACGCCTACCGATCTGGCAGACTGGGTGCTTGCCGACAAGTTGCCTGTGCGCATGCAGGTGCAGCTGCACAAGATCCTCTGGGGCGAGACGCCCGGCAAATAGGCATTCATGGCCGCATCCATGCGGCTGTCATCAAGGAATCAATATATGAGCAAGAGAGCCGTAGTGCTGTTGTCGGGCGGTCTGGATTCCGCCACGGTGCTCGCTATCGCACGCAGCCAAGGCTATGAAGCCTATTGCCTGAGCCTGGACTACCAGCAGCGGCATCGCGCGGAGCTGGATGCCGCCGACCGTGTCACCGGTGCGCTTGGCGCTGCCTTGCACCGCACCGTGAAGCTGGATTTGTCGGTATTTGGCGGTTCTGCGCTCACCGACGCCTCGATCGCTGTGCCGGAAGTGCCGAGCGAAGGCATTCCCGTGACCTATGTGCCCGCACGCAATACCATCATGCTATCCTTGGCGCTGGCATGGGCCGAAGTGCTGGACGCGCGCGATATCTTCATCGGCGTGAACGCACTGGATTATTCCGGTTATCCCGACTGCCGCGGCGAATATGTCCACGCCTTCCAGGCCATGGCCAACCTCGCGACCAAGAGTGCAGTCGAGGGGCGGACGATCACCATCCATGCGCCCTTGATCGATATGACCAAGGCCGAGATCGTCACCCAGGGCGCCGCGCTCGGGGTCGACTACAGCTTGACCGTTTCCTGCTACCAGGCGGATGCCGAAGGCAGAGCCTGCGGCGTATGCGATTCCTGCCGGTTACGGCGCCAGGGCTTTGTCGCAGCGGGCCTAGCCGATCCCACCCGTTATGCGCCAACAGCAAATACTGCATGATTGACTTGCCAAGACTATAAAAAATAACGTAAAATCCGCGCCTTTCAGTCTAATCCAAAGAGAACAAGATTATGGTGATTATTCGTCTCGCCCGCGGTGGCGCGAAGAAAGCTCCTTTTTACAGCGTCGTTGTCGCTGATTCCCGTAACCGTCGTGATGGCCGCTTCATCGAGCGCGTTGGTTTCTACAACCCGCTCGCCAAGGAAGGCCAAGAAGGCCTGCGCCTGAACAGCGAGCGTATCGCTCACTGGCGTAGCAACGGTGCTCAGTTGTCTGACAGCGTCGCTCGCCTGGTTAAGCAAGCTCAAAAGTCTGCTTAATTGAAGGGCCGCTGTGAAAGCGGTTGCTGCAAGTTGTGAGTGAATTAGTCATTATGGGGCGCATCGTCGCCCCTTATGGCGTTTATGGTTGGGTGAAAGTCCAGCCGGATACCGAGTACATCGACAGCCTGTTTGATTATGACCGCTGGATGCTGGGGCGCGCCGATCCGAAGCACCCCGAGCAGTGGCGGCCGTATGAGGTCGAAAAGGCAAAAGTGCATAACGACCTGCTGCTGGTCAAGCTGGAAGGCGTAGATGACCGCGACCAGGCGTTCGCCTGCAAGGGCATGCATGTCGCGGTGCGCCGGGACGAGTTGCCTGAGCCCGAAGAGGACGAGTATTACTGGTCCGACCTGATCGGCCTGCAAGTGCGCAACCAGCAAGGCATAGACTTCGGCCAGGTGGCGGATGTATTTGCCACGGGCGCCAACGATGTGCTGGTGGTGAAAGGCGACCGTGAGCGTTTGTTGCCTTTTATCGGCCAGATCGTGCTTGAAGTGGATATCGACGCCAAGGCTATCTTGGTGGATTGGGATCCGGAATTTTGAGCAGGGCCGGCCATACGCAGGAAAGGCGCGCCACGCAGTTTGACGTGGTGACCCTGTTTCCGGAAATGTTCGATGCCTTGACCAGGTTCGGCATCAGCTCCCGGGCCCAGGAACGCGGTATTTATGAACTGGGATTGTGGAACCCTAGGGATTTCACAACAGACAATTACCGCACCATAGACGATAGGCCATATGGCGGCGGCCCAGGCATGGTGATGCTGGCCGAGCCGTTGGAAAAGGCGATTGCGGCAGCGAAAATCCGGCAGCAGTCGCGCGGTGTGGAGAATCCCAAAGTGATTCACCTCTCGCCGCAGGGCGTACCGCTCAAGCATGAGCACGTGATGCAGTTGAAGGATGCGCCCGGCTTGATATTGCTGGCGAGCCGCTATGAAGGTGTGGATGAGCGTTTGCTGTCCACGCTGGTGGATGAAGAATATTCGATCGGCGACTATGTGTTGTCTGGCGGTGAAATTCCCGCCATGGTGATACTGGACGCGATCATCAGGCAGTTGCCCGGTAGCCTGGGCGACGCCGGTTCGGCAGAGGAAGATTCCTTTGCCGATGGTTTGCTGGATTGTCCGCATTACACCCGCCCAGAGGAGTATGCGGGGCAGAAGGTGCCGGAAGTGCTGTTGTCCGGCAACCATGCCAAGATCAAGCGCTGGCGGTTGAAGCAATCGCTGGCGCGAACCCGGGCAAAACGCCCGGATTTATTGGCCGCAAGGCCGTTGACGAAAGAGGAATCTCGGCTGCTCATGGAAATAGAGCAGGAACAAGATTCCCATAACTAAAAGGAAGCAAAAAATGGCTGATATCATCAAGCAACTGGAACAGGAAGAAATTGCCCGCCTTGGCAAGACCATTCCTTCTTTCGCGCCAGGCGACACCGTTGTCGTTGGTGTGAACGTGGTTGAAGGTACACGTAAGCGTGTACAGGCATACGAGGGTGTTGTGATCGCAATCCGCAACCGCGGCCTGAACTCTTCCTTCATCGTGCGCAAGATCTCCTCCGGTGAAGGCGTGGAACGTACTTTCCAAACCTACTCCCCGCTGATCGCCAGCATCGAAGTCAAGCGCCGTGGTGACGTACGCCGCAGCAAGCTGTACTACTTGCGCGAGCGCTCCGGCAAGTCCGCACGTATCAAGGAAAAGCTGCAACTGCGCGCTCCCAAGGAAACAACCAGCGCAGAATAAGCGTTTGCTTGTTGGCAGAGCAAGAAAGCCCCGGCCTCCGGGGCTTTTTCATTTTACTGATCCTGTTTTTGCTGATCTTGCTGCATCGCGTTTTTTATCGCGCTGTTTTCCTCTATCATCGCCATATGGAACCGAACCAAACGCCTTCCTTCGATGCCGTCGTCACAGCGCCGTTCGGCGCGATAGGGATCAATGTCTCGAACGACTACGTGACGGGCATGCGCCTGCTCTCCAAGCAGTTGCCGGCGTTTTGCAGCGCCAATCCTTTCGTCCAGCACGTCGCGCGGCAAGTCGGGCAATACCTGCAAGATGCCGCCGCGCCGCTCGATTTCCCTTATGTGCTCCAGGGCACCTTGTTCCAGAAGCGGGTATGGCAGGCCATGTCCGCGATTCCGCTTGGCGCGGTGTGGACGTATGGCGAACTGGCGGATCGGGTGAGGTCCGGCCCGCGGGCCGTTGCCAATGTCTGCGGCGCCAATCATCTGACCTTGGTGATTCCCTGCCACCGCATCGTCGCCAAGGGCGGCCTGGGCGGGTTCATGCAGGGCGATGCCAAGGGCCTGGAAATCAAGCGCTGGCTGTTGCAGCACGAGCGGGCCGATGGATACCGTTGACGCGCTGCTAGACAACTTTATCGACCATTTGTGGCTGGAAGACGGCCTGGCAAAGAATACCTTGTCCAGCTACCGCCAGGACCTGGCCGCATTTGCCGCCTGGCTGCAACAGGCCAGGCACAGGACTATGCTGGAGGCCGGCCCGGAAGATATCCAGGGATTCATCGCGTTCCGCTTTCCGCAAAGCAAGCCGCGCAGCATCAGCCGCCTGGTTGCCAGCCTGCGCCGCTTCTACCGCTTTGCCTTGCGCGAGTCCCATATCGATGTTGATCCCAGCATCCACATCGAGTCGCCGAAACTGCCGCGCTCGTTGCCTAAGAGCTTGAGCGAAGACGACGTGGAGCGGTTGATCGATGCGCCTGACCACAATACCAACCTCGGGTTGCGCGACCGTGCTATGCTGGAAACGCTCTACGCGACAGGGCTGCGGGTTTCCGAGCTCGTCGGCATGCACGCCACCGAG
This sequence comes from Methylobacillus pratensis, assembly GCF_054072455.1. Lineage (NCBI taxonomy): Bacteria > Pseudomonadati > Pseudomonadota > Betaproteobacteria > Nitrosomonadales > Methylophilaceae > Methylobacillus > Methylobacillus pratensis. The sequence goes on along the minus strand of NZ_JBSUSR010000002.1, from coordinate 22,505 downwards.
CTGAGCCTGACGGATGGCGTAGTGCGTATTACCGGCAAGGGCAGCAAGACTCGGCTGGTGCCGCTGGGCGAACAATCAGTGGAATGGCTGGCGCGCTACCTGCAGGAAGGCCGTCCGTCCATCCTGCAGCAACGCTTGAGCGACCACCTGTTCGTGACCCAGCGTGGCGAAGGCATGACGCGCCAGGCGTTCTGGCACATCATTAAGCGCTATGCCGCCGTTGCCGGCATCAAGGCTTCCTTGTCTCCCCACGTACTGCGCCATGCCTTCGCCACCCATCTCCTCAACCACGGTGCTGACCTGCGCGTGGTGCAGATGCTGCTGGGCCACGCCGACATCTCCACCACGCAGATCTATACCCACGTCGCGCGCGAGCGCTTGAAGCAATTGCACGAGGCGCATCACCCGCGCGGATGATACTTGCTGGTCAGGTTATCATCTCGAAGCGCTTGATTGCGCGGAACACAAAGCTAGGCTGCACGCCGAAGCTTCGATGGAAGCAGTTGCTGAAATGCGCCGAGTCGGTGAACCCGTTATTGAGCGCCACATGGGTCATATTGTCCGTGTGGTAAAACTGCCCGGCCGCTGTCAGCAACCTTTTCCAGCGCCTGAAGCGCCTGTAAGGATTGCCGGTTTCGGCCTTGAATAAATGCAGGAACCTTGACGGCGAGAGATCGACCGCGGCAGCAAGGTACGCATTGGAAAAATTCCGGTCGGGCTCGTTGCGCATGATCTCGATCGCGGCCTGTATGCGCGGGTCGATCACGCGCATGCTGGATGCGTCTCCTAACAAGCGGCTTAGCCGGAGATCCACTTCGCCCTTGGCGGGATCATCCTCGTAGATGCTGCGGAAGCAATCGACCAGCCCTGCGTCGTGGAAGGTGGTGGCGGAGTGCGTGCGATAAGGGAATCGTTGCCGCAGCAACTGAAATTCCGGGCTGTCCATTTCCACGAACATTTTGCCGTGAATGCCGTTGCCAAAATCAATCTCATGATTGACGCCGGGAGGAATGATGGCGCAACTGCATGCCACGGCGGCTCCGCGATTGATCGTGATCTGGAACGGCTTGTAGATGCCGACGTGGATCGCGGCAGCGCCATACAGGTGCTGGCCGAGCGGAGGGGAAGGGCCGAAATACAGCACTTTTCCTGGCCAGAGAAATATTCTCAGGTGGGTCGGGTAGGCAGTCAACATAGCTGGTTTTTGCAAGAACCGATAGGTTGGAATCCCTAGAATATCAAGCTCATAAGCAATTGTTCAATTGATCGTTAATGCCAGGGCGAGGTGGAGCATGAACCAGCAAGAATTCAAACGCGGTTTCGAGGCGTTGTTGCAACAGTCTCCAGCAGGTGTGGTGCAGGATTTCCGTTTCTTTGATTTGTCATCGCGGGATGTACCCTGGATCGACAGCGGAATCGACGTGCAGCAAGGTGACAACTTCAGCAGTTTTGCCATTGGCAGGACAACGCTGAGCGGAACCCCAATCTGGATCGGCCCGCATTACCAGCTATGGTTCCGGGTCGGGGAAGGCGGCGAAGTCTTTCGCGGCACCCGCGACACGCATTCCTGGCAGGCTGCGCATGCAGGCCGGCTCTATCTTGCCAGCTATTTCCCCGGCGAATGGGCGGATGCAAGCGGCAAGCTGGCCACGCCGAAGGAAGCCTATGGCATGGTGGAGGGAGGCTTCAGCCTGTTGCTGCTGCGCTGGCAAACGGAACCTCGGCAAGGCTTGGAACGTTTGCTGCCACTTGGGGATGTCAATGGATTGTTGCAGCAGGAAGCAAATAGATTGGCCAATGGGGTGGGCGTCCCCGAAGGATGGCAATACCTCTGGTTCATCGGGCCGGCGGAGATATACCGCAAGCATGCACATGAGCATGGCGAAACGATGTGCTGCAATACGCACAATGACGTCGGCCTGCTGCAACAGGATGTGGATGTGCCGCTAGTGCCCGATGCCCGGCTGCAATGGTCGTGGAAAATTGATCTTTTGCCATCCAGCGTCGCCGAAGATACATTGCCTACCCACGATTACATGAGCATCGCCGTCGAGTTCGATAACGGGCAGGACATCACTTACTACTGGAGCGCCGGCTTGCCGGTTGGTACCGGCTATCGCTGTCCCATCCCGAGCTGGACGGCGCGCGAGACTCATGTCGTTATCCGCTCAGGCGAGCAGGATCTGGGCAAGTGGTTGAGTGAGCAGCGCAACCTCTACGAGGATTACGCCAAATACATAGGCGGTGCAATGCCGGAGCGGATTGTACGCGTATGGTTGATCGCCTTGAGCTTATTCCAGCGCCGGGAAGGGAGGTGCGAATACAGAGATATTGAACTGCTGGCCGAAGGCAGCGTTGTTCCGGTCAAGTAATGTTATTGGGCACGGCTCCGCTCTATCACCACTCCCAACGCTTTCAGCCCCGGTAAAATGCCCGGTTTGGCGACGCGTAGCTTGACCCAGGGTGCGCCGAATTCCTGCATGATGAGCTGGCAGATATGTTCCGCCAGGGCTTCGACCAGCTTGAACGAGTTTTCTGCCAGTGTTTCGCGGATGCGCGAAACGACCACGCCGTAATCGATGGTGTCGCCGATGTCGTCGGTCTGGCAGGAACTGCTGTCGGGCATGGCGATTTCAATGTCGAGGATGATGGTTTGCGCCGTGAGGCGTTCCCAATCGGGCACGCCGAGATGGGTTTGCACCTTGACTTCGCTGAGAAAAATGATGTCCATATGAGCGGGGATCCTGCGTTAGGGCTTGTGGGCTGATAGAATACGGCAACTCAATTTTAATCCAATCCTCATGAATAACGCAGTTTTCGTCATCGCCGCCTATCTTCTCGGCTCAATTTCTTTCGGCATCCTCGTCAGCAAGGCCTTTGGCCTGCCTGATCCGCGCACCTTCGGTTCCGGCAATCCCGGCGCGACCAACGTGTTGCGCAGCGGCAAGAAGCTGGCTGCATTGCTGACATTGCTGGGGGATGCGGCCAAGGGCTGGCTGCCGGTTTGGCTGGCGCAATGCTATGCATTGCCGGTGGAAGTGGTGTGCTGGATTGCGGTAGCAGTGTTCCTGGGGCACTTGTACCCGGTGTTCTACCGCTTCAAGGGCGGCAAGGGCGTGGCGACCGCATTGGGGGTGCTGCTGGCATTCTCCCCATTGTTGGCAGGGCTGGCTTTGCTGAGCTGGATCGCGGTGTTCGCGCTGACGCGTTTTTCATCATTGGCCGCATTGACTGCCGCGGCCTTGGCGCCTGGTTTCGCCTGGCTGCTGCTGCCGCAGGTGGGCTACATCATTGTCGTGTTTGTGCTGTCGTTATTGCTGATCTGGCGCCACCGCAGCAATATCCGCAAATTGCTGGACGGTAGCGAAGCCGGGTTCGGCAAGAAGCGCTAGCCGCGCTTTGAGTGTTTTTTACGGCCTGGTCAGCTCCGCCAGGTCCCAGCGCGGCCTCACGGTGAAGCCGTGGTTGCCTTGTTTGGCATGCCGCATGCGCATGGCGCCGGCAAATGCGATCATGGCGCCATTGTCGGTGCAAAACTCCAGCCTCGGATAATGCACTTGATATTGCCTGCGTTTCGCCGCCATATTGAGGCGTTCGCGCAGCCGGGCATTCGCGCCAACCCCGCCTGAGACGATCAATTGATTCAACCCGGTTTTGCGCAGGGCGGCCATGCATTTCTTGGTGAGCACTTCCGTGACGGCTTCCTGAAATTCGTAGGCAATATTGGCGCGCGCAGTCTCGTCCAATGTGTCGCCGTATTGGTTGACCAGCGTGAGCACGGCGGTCTTGAGGCCGCTGAAGCTGAAATTGAGGTCTCCGCTGTTCAGCATCGGGCGCGGCAATTGGCAGGCGCCGGGCTGTCCTTGGCTTGCCAGCCTTGAAACCGCGGGGCCGCCGGGATAGCTGAGGCCGAGCAGCTTGGCGGTTTTGTCGAACGCTTCTCCTGCGGCATCGTCCAGGGTGTCGCCCAGCAGCTCATAGTCGCCGATCGCGGAAACGCGCATGAGCTGGGTATGCCCGCCCGATACCAGCAAGGCGACGAACGGGAATGCCGGTGGGTCGGGCTCGAGCAAGGGGGCGAGCAAATGGCCTTCGAGATGGTGGACGCCGATGGTCGGGAGGTCGAGGCTGAACGCGAGGGATTCGGCAATGCTGGTGCCGACCAGCAGGGCGCCCGATAGGCCTGGGCCCTGGGTGTAGGCGATGCCGTCCAGGTCGGCCAATGATTTCCCTGCTTGCTCCAGCACATGCTGGGTCAACGGCAATGTCCGGCGGATATGGTCGCGAGAGGCTAATTCCGGCACCACGCCGCCGTAGGCGGCATGCATGTCGATCTGGGAATGCAATGCATGGGCGAGCAGGCCTTGTTCCGTGTCGTACAGGGCCAGGCCGGTTTCATCGCAGGAAGATTCAATGCCGAGAATTAACATAAGTTTGCGGATAATGTTGATAAAACAATAATGAGGCGCTAGAATAGCAAACTTTTTCACCCTTTCTCAAAGGTAAAGTGATTTAAATGTCTAGCGTACGTGTAAAAGAGAACGAGCCGTTTGACGTGGCTCTGCGCCGTTTCAAGCGCATGATTGAAAAGACTGGCCTTCTGACCGACTTGCGCGCTCGCGAGTACTACGAAAAGCCAACATGGGAGCGCAAGCGTAAGGCTGCTGCTGCTGTTAAGCGTCACTACCGCCGTATCCGCAGCCAGACCCTGCCTACCAAGCTGTACTAAGCTAAGAGTAGTATTGCTGTGACGATCAAGGCGCAACTCGCCGAAGATATGAAAGCCGCGATGCGTGCAAAGGATAGCGCACGTCTCGGGGCTATTCGCCTTTTGCAGGCGGCGATCAAGCAGCGCGAGGTGGATGAGCGCATCGAGCTGGACGACGGCCAGGTGATCGAGGCAATCGAGAAGATGCTCAAGCAGCGCCGCGATTCGATCACCCAGTATGAAGCCGCCAACCGTCATGACTTGGCGGATGTGGAAAAGTTTGAAGTGACTGTGCTGAAAACCTATCTGCCTGCCGCATTGTCCGAAGATGAAGTGAATGTCATCCTGGACAGCGTGATTGCGGAAACCGGTGCTACCAGCATCAAGGATATGAGCAAGGTGATGGCTGCCATCAAGCCCAAGGTGGTCGGTCGTGCCGACATGGGCAAGATTTCAGGATTAATCAAGTCCAAGCTTGCCGCATGAACCTGATTGCTCGGTAATGTTGGAAAAGGAGCTTCGGGCTCCTTTTTTGTTTTTGGTTTCAGTTTGGGGTTCGGCTATTATTTTCACTCATGATTCCTGATTCCTTCATTCAAGACTTGCTCAATCGCGTCGACATCGTCGATGTGATCGACCGCAGCGTTCCCTTGAAGAAGGCCGGGGCTAATTACTCCGCCTGTTGCCCATTCCATAACGAAAAATCCCCGTCTTTTACCGTCAGCCCGACCAAGCAGTTCTATCATTGCTTCGGTTGCGGCGCGCATGGCTCCGCCATCGGCTTTGTGATGGAGTACCAGGGGATCAGCTTTGTCGAGGCCGTGCACGAGCTGGCCAAATCAGTCGGCATGATCGTGCCGCAGGAGTCGCGGCCTGAGGATGCGGTGAGGGCGAAGGTGATTCCGGGCTTGCAGGAGGTGATGCAGCAAGCGGCGGATTACTACAAGGCGGAGCTGAAGAAGTCGCCGCGCGCCATCGATTATCTCAAGGGGCGCGGCTTGAGCGGCCAGGTGGCCGCCCGCTTCCAGATCGGTTACGCGCCAGCCGGCTGGCAGAACCTGGAGGCCGTGTTTGCGGACTACCGGCATGAGGTGCTTCAAACTGCCGGGCTGGTGATTGAAAACGAGCAGGGCCGCCGCTATGATCGGTTCCGCGACCGCATCATGTTCCCGATCCATGACCAGAAAGGCCAGGTCATCGGTTTTGGCGGCCGGGTGCTGGAAAGTGCGGATGCCGGGGCGAAATACTTGAATTCGCCGGAAACGCCCTTATTTCAGAAGGGTCAGGAGCTTTATGGCCTTTTCCTCGCACGCCGGGCTATCCGCGAAGCGGGCAGGGCATTGGTGGTGGAAGGCTATATGGATGTCGTGGCGCTGGCGCAATACGGCATCGATTATGCAGTGGCTGCGCTGGGCACCGCCACGACGCCGACGCATATTACCAAGCTCATGCGTCAGGCGGATGACATCGTGTTTTGCTTTGATGGAGATAATGCGGGCCGGAGCGCAGCCTGGCGTGCGGCAATGAACGCATTGCCCGCGCTCAAGGATGGATTGCGACTCAGTTTTCTATTCTTGCCTGCCGAGCATGACCCGGATAGCTATGTGCGGGAATTTGGCAAGGAGGCGTTTGAGGCGCTGATGACGCAGGCCTTGCCGTTGTCGCAATACCTGATTCAGGAGCTGAGCGCCAATAACCGCTTGCAGTCGCAGGAGGACAAGGTGCAGTTCCTCAACGAGGCGGAGCCTATCCTGAAGCAGATTCAGGCGCCGAGGCTGGCATTGCTGTTGCGCAAACGCATAGCGGAGTTGGCGGATATTTCCGGCGATGAAATGCGCCGCATGATCAAGCTGCCGGAAACTAATCGCCCGCAGGCACGGTCTGCTCCCAAACAGGCCCGGGTGACGATGTCGTTGCAGCGCAGGTTCGCGTTGATGGCCATCATGCAGCCGCATTTGGTGCAGGAACAGGATTTGGCCTGGTTGACAGGTACTGCCGGTGAAAACGAAATGGTGCGCCAGGTCATCAAGCTGGCACTGGCAAACCCAGCTGCCAAACCTGCGGCGATGCTGCATGGGCTTGAGCCGTTGATTGACGCACGCTTGCTGCCCGATTTGCAGCGCGAGCTGCATTTGCTCGACGAGAGCGTGGACCTGGCATTGGAATTTGACGGCGTGCGCAGGCAATTGAAAGAAATATGTCTGCAGCGCCAGACAAGCTCTGCAGTGGATAGGCTCAAGGAAAAAAGCCTGAGCCAGTTGACGGAAGAAGAGCGCGAACTGCTGAAATCCATCGGCACGCGCTGAAATTGCAGTGGCAGGCTGTATAAAACTGCTAAAAGTTGTAGGTGTTTTTAAGGTATAATCTAGGGTTTTTCGTACTCAACCGCAGTCCGATGGGGTCAAGCATGGCTAAAGAGCAACAGAACGACAATGTAAACGACAAAGCTGATATCACGCTGAATGACGCTGATATACGTCGCACGCGGTTGAAGTCCCTTATCGTCCTGGGCAAGGAGCGTGGGTACCTGACTTACGCCGAGATCAACGACCACTTGCCTGATGACGTCCAGGATTCCGAACAGATCGACGGCATCATCGGCATGATCAACGACATGGGCATCCAGGTGTACGAAGAGGCGCCTGATGCCGAAGCGCTGTTGATGTCCGATGCTCCCGCGCCGGTGGCTGACGAAGATGCGGTTGAAGAAGCCGAACAAGCTCTTTCCACCGTGGATTCCGAGTTCGGTCGCACCACCGACCCGGTGCGTATGTACATGCGCGAAATGGGTACAGTTGACCTGTTGACACGTGAAGGCGAAATCGAGATTGCCAAGCGCATTGAGGATGGCCTCAAGCACATGGTGCAGGCCATTGCCGCCTGTCCCAGCACCATTACCGAACTGTTGGCCATGGTAGACCAGGTCGAGAAGGGCGAACTCGGGGTCGATGATCTTGTTGACGGCCTGATCGACTCTGACGATGGCCTGGGCGAGGAAATCGTGGCGGAAGAAGCCGCTGATACCGATGATGTGGCCGACGAAGAAAGCGATGAAGACGAAGACGACGATGACGGCGCCAAGGCGGCTGCCATTTCGGCCGAAGCCCTTGCCAAACTGCGCGAGGAAGTATTGGCGCGTTTTGCCGTCATCCGTGGTGCTCATGAGAAAATGACCGTCATCCTGTCGGGTAAAGGCTCTCAGGACAAGGAATACCTCAAGCTGCAGGGCACCATCATTGAAGAACTGATGGCATTCCGTTTCTCCGCCAAGCAGGTGGAAGCGCTCTGTGACCGTGTACGCAGCATGGTGGATGAAATCCGCGGGCACGAACGCAAAATCATGGATTTCTGTGTGGAAAAGGCCGGCATGCCGAGGCCGCATTTCATCAAAAGCTTCCCCGGCAACGAGGGCAACCTGGAGTGGTTGAGCGCTGAGCTTACGGTCAATAAGCCTTATGTTGAGCGCCTGGAGCGCTTCCGGCACTCGATTGACGACCAGCAGCAGCAATTGCTGGATATCCAGGACCGCGTCGGCATCCCGATCAAGGAACTCAAGGAAATCAACAAGCAGATGTCCACAGGCGAAGCCCGTGCGCGTCGCGCCAAGCGCGAGATGATCGAGGCAAACCTGCGTCTCGTGATCTCCATTGCCAAGAAATACACCAACCGCGGCCTGCAATTCCTCGACTTGATCCAGGAAGGCAACATCGGCCTGATGAAGGCGGTGGACAAGTTCGAATACCGTCGCGGCTACAAGTTCTCGACATACGCCACATGGTGGATCCGCCAGGCGATCACGCGCTCCATCGCGGACCAGGCGCGGACCATTCGCATCCCTGTGCACATGATCGAAACCATCAACAAGATGAACCGCATCAGCCGCCAGATCCTGCAGGAAACCGGCTTGGAGCCAGATCCAGCGACCCTTGCGGAAAAGATGGAAATGCCGGAAGACAAAATCCGCAAAATCCTCAAGATTTCCAAGGAGCCTATCTCCATGGAAACCCCGATCGGCGACGACGACGACTCCCATTTGGGTGACTTCATTGAAGACGTGGCTACGTTGGCTCCCGTGGATGCTGCTGTATACGCAAGCTTGCGCGATGCCACCAAGGAAGTGCTAGAATCGCTGACCGCAAGGGAAGCCAAGGTGCTGCGCATGCGCTTTGGTATCGAAATGAACACCGACCATACGTTGGAAGAGGTAGGTAAGCAATTCGATGTCACGCGTGAGCGTATCCGTCAAATCGAGGCCAAGGCGCTACGCAAACTGCGCCACCCAACCCGCTCTGAACGCCTGCGCAGTTTCCTCGAAACTGGCAACGACTAAGCGGCTACAGTTTAAGGGCCTCTAGCTCATGCATGGTTAGAGCAGCGGACTCATAATCCGTTGGTGCCCGGTTCGACTCCGGGGAGGCCCACCAAAGAATCAAGGGGTTACGTTAATTCGTAACCCCTTTTCTCATTCTAATGTCAACACAATGTCAACGAAGGCATAATGAGGACAATCACATTACTTAAAATTAAAAAATGATTGAAATATTAATTGAGATATTAAAGGGGCTCGCAATAGTAGTAATACCTTTGGTAACAAAGCACATCTTTGAGAATTTCAAAGGTACAGTAAAGGGGCATGCTCGGCTTTTAAAGGATTTTAAGTTTATTACCAACTTTATGGAGGGTGGTGATATAGAGTTAAGAAATCCTCTAATTGTGGAGCAAGCGTTCTATACTTTTTTCAGAAAGCGTTATTCGTATGAGGCAATCAGGTGTTTGCTGAAATATCCGAATCCTACTAGAGCATTTTCACTTTATGACAAGGGAAGAAATTATTTAGAGGTGCGGAATCAGCGAATTTACTTTGAGGAAAAATACGCATCAGCGAGAAAAAGAAAATGGCTCAGAAGACTAAAATATATCGTGGCTTATATTTTAGTAATGATATTTTTATACTCATTAATTTTTTATCCTAGGCTGTCAGATTATTTTGGTAGTGGGGTGTATTTGCAACTGGTTATTGGCACTTTTATATTTGCCGTTATAGGAATGGGGCAATTTTGGGAGGCTTTTGGTTTGCACTGCGCCGAAGCGCTTATAAAAAAGCAAGAGAAGCTAGAGGGTTATAAGTCTTAGCTTCTTGCAGATGCTCCGGCGCAAGATGGGCATACTTCATGGTCATGGTGATCGAGCTATGGCCGAGAATGCGTTGCAAGGTGAGAATGTTGCCGCCGTTCATCATGAAGTGGCTGGCGAAGGTATGGCGTAGGACGTGGGTTAGCTGACCTTGTGGTAGCTCGATGTCCAGGGTTGCAACGCAGCGCCGGAAGTCTTCATAGCAATCCTTGAATAGGCGCATGCCGAAGCCTTTGATGGTACGGCTTGTGATTTCATCGGCAAGATCTTGCGTGATGGGTATGGTCCGGTTTTTACCAGACTTTGTTTTTGTGAAGTGGATTTGGTTATTCTTGATCTGGCTAATGCGCAGTTGTTCGGCTTCGCTCCAACGTGCGCCGGTGCTCAAACAGATTTTGGCGACTAGGTAGGTGTTGGTCTGCCTTTGTTCTAATGCGCCAAGCAGGATTTTGATTTGCTCGTGGTTGAGATAGGACAGTTCACGCTCTTCAAGCTTGAATTGCCTGAGGTCCCGCAATGGGTTCTCTTTTGTCCATTCGCCTACGCGGCGTAATTCGTTGAATACCGCTCGCAGGTAGGCATGTTCCCGGTTCATGTTGTTTGCTGTCAGGCCGCTTTCAATGCGCTTGGTGCGGTAGCTGGCAAACATGGCGGCATTGAATACGTCTGCCGTCGGATTGTGCATGGCTTTTGCCATGGCTAATAGACGTTGATGGGTGTCTTTGCCTGATCTTAGCTGGCTGCCGTGATGCTTGTACCAGAGGTCCACTAGGTCGGTCAGGCGGCGATTATCTCGCTTTTGTGGTTGCCATGCTGGAGTTTGAATGACTTGGGTTTTTACCCAGGCTTCCCAGGCCAAAGCTTCAGCTTTGGTGGATAGGGTCTTGCGGAAGCGCTTCGCGCCCCGGCCGCCGGGCTGGATATCGACGAGCCAGCCGGAAGGGGTTTTCTTGATGGTCATACGTTTAGGTCTATAAGCGGATTGCATGTCGTCGTGCCGGACGACGGCACGACCCTAACGGGCAAGCGACAGCATGCAACCGAGGATAGGCCGGGGTTTCGCTTCGCTACAGCCCTATCGGGCCTCACATCGCCCCGGCTACGAGATTGAGAGGCCCTAGTCTGCATGGGAGAGGCCTTCATCCCGGATTAAGTCCAGCCTTGCCTGTGTGACCTTGCCATCCTGGTCGATCTTGGGCCAAGCGGTAGCGATATAGCGCGAATGGTACTTCTGGATAATGGCGAGGCTGGCCGTCTGGTTGACCAGCACATGCCAGCCCATCATTTGCAGCTCATCGAACGACATGCGGTCCACCACTCCCTGCGACTCGTTGTACCACTCAATCACCCCGGATACCTTGTTGCCCATTTGGATATAGCCGGAGAGGCGGATACGCGCGGTTTTCGAGAGGTGGTCCACGATATCGGGCGGATCATCGGGAATCAGCATCGGATCGACGAAGGCCGGTGACTTGGCTTGCTCATCGTAGGCCGGCTTGACCGGGGCGGGCTGCGGTGACGGCTCTGCCGGTTCTGCCGCCTTTGGCAATACCGGCATCGTCGCAGGCACGGGCGCTGCCTGGGTAGTCACGGCAGGCGTATCCTGTGCCTTCTTCTCGGGCTTGGTGCCGCCGACCAGGCCGCCCGACTTGAACATATAGACCACATAAACTATCGCGCCCACAAATACCACGCCATAAAGAGGAAGCCACTTTTTAATAAAAGGATGGTTCCAGACGTTAGCGCGATCATCCACCAACGTTTCCTTGTTGGCAGTTTCATCAGTATGGGAAGCATAAGCCCCAAAGTAAGACTGATCATATTTCTGTCCCTTGATTGAGCGGATTTCCTCGAATACCACATCCTTGCCCTTGGGCACCGGCTTGAACACGATCGCCGTGAACTCGTCCGGTTTGCCCGCCGCATCGCGCTTGAGGAAATACACCTTTTGCGCTACCCGGCGACGCCAGAGGTTATGGATATCCTTGATATCCTGGCCCATGCAGAGGATGTCCAGGCCGCGGTGGCCGTGCTCGGTAATGAACTTGGTGATATCCGGGTTGAGCTTCTCCCGCGTGGACGGCCAGAAATTCTGCAACTCGTCCAGGACCACAAACGCGTCATTCTCTACATGGTCGTAGACGGTCGGCACCTGTTCCGCCGTGAGCGGGTGCAGCAGCTCACGGCATTGTTCCGGCGGGATGTCCGCCAGCACCGCGATATGGTCGTGGTTCAGCCCGTTCAAGTAGGCAAACACCTTGCGCCCCTTCTTGAGCATGGGGACGATGTAATCCTTGAGGGCGTTGAGCGACTTGCCGGAACGCGGCAGGCCTTCGTAGAAGATGATCATGGGGCACCTACCATTGGAATAATGTGAAGAGCTTGCGGGCCAAGCGGAAGGCTACTCCGCAAGCAATAATGGCAAGCGCGGATTTGAAATCAATCTGACTCACCACGTAAATGGCAAACGGCGGGAGACGGCCAATGAGATCACCGACCCAATTGACCGGAACGCAACAAGGATCGGGGATGAGTTCAAGCAGATCACCAACACCCGTTAGGACGTTATCGAACAGCCAAAGCAATATGTCTTTGAGCAGATCGAATAAGGCTGTGAATGCCTCCCCGAAGAGGTCCTTAAAGAACTTGGAAATTTTCTGTAACCAGTTATCCATGATGGCTCCCTAGAATAAAAATGCGATAGAGAAGGCCACCCAAGTCGCAGCCAATTGAACACCGATGCTTAAGACCTGATACATGCTCAAAGCAGCAGATCCACAAAAAACAGCATCGAGGTCGTAATCGAAAGAATAACCACCGAAACCGACAGAGCCAGAAAGGCCACCGCAGGAGCCGCCCGGCATGGTGACTTCAAAGAAACCAGTAATGGACTTGAACCAGGACAGGTTTTGCACTCGATCGCCAAAGGTTTGCATCACGACCTTAAAAGTCTTGTCTTCGCTGTACTGGCTTTCATACAGGCCATCCACGTCAACAGCCTCGCCGGAATCGATTTCCTTGCATGCCGGAATGTCAGGGTTCTCCGCGCAGATATCGACCTTCTTGTCCTGGTCATTCCCTTCGCTGCCGTTGTTGTTGCCATTGTTGGAACCGCCAGACACCGCACCCGGTGCCCCTGTCGCTGGCGTTTCAGTCTTGGTCGTGGTGCTGGAGCCGTCCGGGTTGGTCGTCGTCGTGGTAGTCGTACTGGAACCATCCGCCCGGGTCGTGGTTTCGGTTTCCGTGGTCGAGCCGTCCGGGTTCTCGGTCTTGGTCTTTTCGGTTTTCTCGGTTTCTTGTGGCGTATGCGGGTTTTGCGGCTCGCCATCGCCGGAGCCGACACAAGCGGTCTTGCCGTTGATCTGCCCCATCGTCTGCCCATTACCGCAGGAAGGCGGCGGCAGGCTGGTTGTCCCCGGCGGCGCGGAGCCAGTACCGCCCGGGCAGTCAAAGCCGTTGTAGATGAACGAGCCTTCCGCGAAATAGTGATATTTGCCGTTGACTAGCTGTTCTTTGCCCGGGATATTGCCATCGAACTTAAGCATGCACTGGTTGAGGCAGGCCACCGTGCTGAAATTGGTAGTGGACGTGCCCATTTCGAACAGGCCGGAGCGGGCGACCTGACCTTCCTTATCCTCGCAGGTTGGCGGAGGTTCAGAGCATGAGCCATCGGGTTGGCGTACTGTTGGCGGCTCGCAAGCCGGGACGGTACACATGACAGGAGTAGACTCATTAGGATTTTGCCTCACCCATGTACCGTTATTCCCGGTGCAGGAGACGTATAAATCCAGATAGTTCAAGTTGGAGTAACCGGATAAATTTGGATGAGTGGCCCTACAAGCATAGGTACGATGGTCATATTGCACGGCTCCAGCGGGAACATATCCGTAACCAGAATTGCCGGGCGCGGTATACCAAGCCAGCCACGGGGTACAGAGCGCCTCAGGATCAGGACCATTTAATGCGCCGGTATAGCCGGAGCCTGGGGACGCGTATACCCATAACTTATGCGAGGCCGGAATTTGTTCATCGGCTGCACTGGCAAGCAATGGCAATATCATGAGTAATGCAACGAGGAAGCGCATAGCCATTATCCCGCCGAGAAGACAACCCAATAAATGCAGGCACATGCAAGGCCAGAAAGAAACATGCCGAATAACCAGATCATGGGAGCGAAGTGGGGCGGCTGGAGGTTATCCGCCGCCCCTGGCTAATTAACGGAAGAAGTTAGCCAGCTTGTTGGCGCCCCAGGCCGCGACGTTAGGGGCGATCTTGACCGCCCCCATGCCGATGATGGCGGCAGCCAAGCCAGTGACTACAACTGCGTCAGCGATAGAAGAAAAGTCCATTTGTGTTTCCTTTCATGTTTTCCAAAAATTAACCAACTTAGAAACCGCCCAGGCCATCATGCCGACGGTCATGGGCAGCGAGAACCCGGCGAACCATGCTTGTCCAAGCATGGAGGCGTCGGGCATTTGCCAGAGGCCGGCCCAGGAGCCGGCTTCTTGCAACACGTAGGCTGTGCATTCTTCAACCGGTGTCAGGTTGGCGATCACATAGCCGTTTGAATCGACGGTGGCGCAGACTTCCGCAAAGGCGTACACGGAGAGGCCACCCAGGAGTAGGCCGAAGGCCAGGGCTAGGAGGTTGATGATTAGCCGTCTCATGCGGCGACCTCCTCAATCTCGGAGACGATTTCCCAGGCAGAAAACACCGCATAGTCGTCGTCCAGGTTAAGACGTGCCGTATCCACCGCTTCATGCGGGCAATAGAGTCGCCCGGCTTTCTCGGCAAGGTTGGTGTAGCCCAATTCCTCGGTGAGAAAAGCTCCAGTGCTACGGCACTGAATGATGTAGAAGCGGCGGAACTCGGTCATGATGGTTAAGCCGCTGTCTTGAGTTCAGACTTGCCGACCAGTTTGAAGCCCTGGCAGACAATGCCCTTGGTGGTCATTTCCAGGTCGAGTTCAGCCTCGACCGGGTAGGGGAGCTGCTTCAATTTCTCGAAATTGGCCGCTGTACCGAACGTGATGGTTTGCGCATTGAAGCCGACCTCAGAGCCAGCCGAGGTGGAAACAGGCATCACAACGTGGATTTTGGTGAAATCGTGCTTTGTGCCCTCAACAACATCGTTGAAGAAGCGCGCGCCAAGAACAGTTACTTTGCTTTTAAATTGCATGATTTAAGTCCCTTCGTGGAGAAATGAGAGAACAATAGGCATGTGATCTAGCGGGGAGTGATGCAGGCTGGAGTCAACATGGCGATAAGATGGAGGGAGTACGCCCTTTGGGAGCTTGCCCTCTCGTTTGATTAACTCGACGACTCTTTCAGCAGAGCCTTCGACGTTAAGCATCAGGTTGATAGCGGCACCACACTGGCGTTTCAGCCATTTCTGGGTGCGCTCATAGCAGGTTTGTACTGTCTTCTGGACAGTCTTTATGCGTTGGATATCGACAGAGAAACTGCCGAGAATGGGATAAGCCGCTGCAAAATACTCGTGCGGGAAGAGCAAAATTTCAAACGGTATAACTCGGTCAACTGACTTGAACTCGACTTCAAGCCGCATCCATGGCGAATCTGTGCCACCAAGCTGCTTGCCTTTTTCATAGCCGCAGAAAAATTTTCCATTTGAGCGATTGCCAATATAGACGGTTCGCCCCTTACCATTAGGATTTTTCCAGTTGCCCCGCAGCTCAATATCAGGATTTCGCCCGCCACAGTTAAAGCTCCCATGCTCGTACTCCTCAACCAATGAATCAGGCGTAAAGCGCTCGCCCTCAATATCGTCATGCGCTAAGTCAACACGGGTGATCTTGGGATTGGCGGCTGATTTAAGGAAGTCATACAAGCGACGCTCCCAACCACCACGAGCCGCAGCGCAACCCTCACCGGATAACGAGATCAGCACGGTATTGCGTTGCCCGCCATAGCATACGAGGCCGTAGTTTTCGCCCAGGACATAAGAGGTCTTATAGAAATTGGCCCCTTTATCCCGCTTTACCGTGATACCGAAACCAAAAATGGATTCACAGGCCAGCGATACGGAAAGAATGACTTCCTGGTCCGTCACAGCACCCTCCAGGATCTGGAACGTGTCCTCATGCATAGTCACGTTAATCCAGTCCAGGAAACAGACTTTGGAGGAGTAATGCTTTCTTTCCGGGATTTGCTTGATTTGCCCACCCTCAAGAACGAGCTGTACATACTTTCCCCCCGTATTACCTGTGGGGGAAGCCGTTGCGCCAACACTGCCGTGCGGCAGTGTGGTGGCCGCAACGGCTGCGTCCATGGCGTTAACGCTGTACTTCAAATCAGCATTAATACGGTCAGTCTTCTTGCACTAACTTTGCACGTGCAAGCACATGCGCATCAGCGTGAAGGATTGGACGTTTCTTGATCGAAGCCATTAACGGATGAGCTCCAGTAAGGGGTTGAAACTACAATGAAATTTCCCCTTGTAGGAAAATGCGAGTATGGTGGGAAGTTCTCCAGCTATTGACTCATAGCTTTCAGGGGTACTTTCTTGTCCGCGTTGAAAAGCGTGCCCATCAACTATCCGAGCCAATCTCTTCAGGAGTTCTATCCCCCAGGAAAAGGCGATAACGATGAACGCATCTTTTGTAATCATGATTAATGGCAAATACGTCGGCTCAGGCGGAAACGGCGAGCTCAAATTGTTCGATACGATCTGCGAGGCAGAGAAGCTCAATTCATATGCCGAAGCATTCTTCGTGGCGAGCCATTGGTTTTTCGATGATTGGCAGATCATTGAAGTGGCTCCCAGCAATTCCGCTCGATTCGACATGGCCTTTTCATAGCGAAAACTCTTGCTCCAGCGCGTGTTTGTTCAGCAGCGCTAGGTTCACCAGGCGGTATTTGCCGATCTCGACCACAGGCAGATAACCGCGATTAATCCAGCCTGTGACAGTGTCTTCCGTCACGCCTACCAGCTCGGCAAATTTCTTGCGGGACATCACCGGCACGGATGGCATTTGACTTGTATCTACTGGACTGTCCATAATCGCGATAGGCCTCTATATATTTCATTGGATGGCTATACGTGAAATCACGTATACGTTAGATCACACTGTAAGGATATTCACGTATAGATGTCAAGTGCTGTCGGAAGAAAAATTAGAGCAATCCGAGAGTGCCTCGATATGGGAAGGCAGGAATTCGCCGATTTAACCGGGATTCCTAAAGGCACCTTAATTGGTATTGAGCAAGATAGGCATGAGCCAAAAGCAGGGGTTTTGGAGACTATTGCTAAAGTTTGGCCTGAATATGCCGCTTATCTGCTAACAGACGAAACGAACGTAAAACAGAAAAATCCGGAGCTAGAAGCTTTGGCCAGGGAATTGGAAGATCAGAAAAAGGCGAGTTAATCGCTCGAGAAGTAAAAGAAAAATGGTTTAGAAATATAAGGGGAAAATCGTGAGGCCAAAGTCTAATACTTTGTTTCATTTCACAAAAAGTCAAGAAACCCTAAAGTTAATCCTCAAAAATGGATTCTGGCCTAGATATTGCCTTGAAGATGTGACTTGGCTTGCATTCGCTAATCCACATGAATATATTGCTTACCCATTAGTATGTTTTTGCGATATTCCGTTGTCCAGAATATCTGAACATGTGAATTTTTATGGAGAGTTTGGAGTTGGTTTAACTCGAGAATGGGCAGAGAAAAATGGCTTAAATCCAGTTTTATACGTTGCCGGAGACAATAATATTACAGCATCGTTCAGAGAGCTAATTACACAGGGAGATCAACATACTAGTGTTGATTTGCAAAATTCTTGCAGAGCTACAGCTCGTTATCTCTATGCCCACTCTAAGCCACTCGCTGGACGAATGGTAGTGAATGGACAACCAGTTGAGAAGGTGTTTTATCAAGAATCGGAATGGCGATATGTTCCCAAAGAAGAAAATATTGAAGAATTTTTAATAAAAGCAAATTTTGATAATCAAGATTATTTAAATAATGCAAATAAACTTACTAAAGAACATTGCACATTAAAATTCACACCAAAAGATGTGAAATATATCTTTGTAAAAAAGGACTCTGACATTCCCGACATAATTAATTTTATTCAAGTTGAATTAGACCAGCACCCAGGGGCAGATCAAAAAATATTAATGTCTCGAGTTGTGTCTTTGGAGAGTTTGAGCGAAGACTTATAGTAAAAAAATAGTAATGATGAGGGCGCATCATGAAGTTAGATCAGGAAGACAAAGAATTCTTCCAGCGTAGAACACGCAAAGAAACACCGCACGGCCGTCTGGCCTTCATCCTTGCATCAATAATCATAGCGGGTAGCTTGTATGTGCTTTATGAAAACAAGCAAACTAAACCTAGCATGCAGCCTACTCTGATGATCGCGCAGTCAGAACCATCTAGAAGCGCTTTGCCACAGACTCAACCAAGGCATTACGAGTCGCAGACTTATCAATCAGCACCAAGACAATATGAGCAGGAGGCTATAGAAATCAAGCCAGAGCCTATCTATGTTCCGAAATCATCAAGAACTACTGTATTTAAGTGCATACAGCCTGATGGCAGCATCCTCTACAGCGGGACACTATGTAATCCCGAAGCCGCTACCCAAGTCGTGAATGTCGCAGAAAACGTAATTGATTCAAGCTCTCTTAGAAACAACGCTACACAAAATAGAGCTATGTCACTGCATAGTGGTACCCCAAGCACGCGAGTTGATGAGGTGCGCTATATGTCAGAGGTTGATGTCTGGAAAAGAGTAAAAGAACTAGAAATGGACCTTCAATCCATCACCGCTACCCCAGAAAAGATGAGCGCAGCCCGGACAGAAATCAACGTACTCAAAAACAGGAGAGTCCGAGAACTTAGCTATGACGATGAAAACGAGCGGGCAGGGTTACGACGCTTACTGAATAGTCAGAATAGCGTTACTCGGCGCGAAGCTCTCAATAAGTTAAACTATCTGTATAGAAGGTACGGATAGTTAAATTAACTATTTGAAAAGAATGAATTTCGCTTCGCCTGACAGAGCATTTAAGTTCGACATAATTGATTCGAGTGCATGTTCTGCATTTCTACCGAAAGTTAGTTTCATAAACTTGTCAGTATGATTTGATTTTGTAATTTTAGAATCAATATGATCGAAGCCATATTTTTCAATTAACGAATACAACACTTTCTCAAAACATAAAACATTTCCCTCAAGTTTAGAAAAAAGCGTATCGTCGTTATCAGCGAAGATGGAAATTTCGCGAATTGCACGCTTGTCGCCAGTTATCATTTTTGCATTTTCTTGGGTTGAAAAAACAGCGAGAAGCTGTCTTTCCCCAATGTCGAGAGTAGAGTATCGATTCAATAAATCATTGTCGGCAGGAGGGATAACTGAGCTTTTTGAAAGAAAGTAATCTAATCTTTTAAGAGAGTCTGAACAGCCTTTTAGTTTATTTTTTAAAACATACTTAAGTGAAGATAAAATAAGAATTTCATTAGGTGGAACTTCGAGGATAACCAGAAATTCCTCTATTAAATTACAATGTATGACTTTATAAATAACGTCATTGTCAGCAATAAATATCAATCTGTAGCCTATTTATTATTTTTGTTAGATTAGCACTGTCTTGTGTAACAAACTTTCTTGATCCTCGGAAATGAAGGTCATGTCAGAATTGTTGTAAAAGTTAGAGTTGATAGTTTGTGGGCCGCTTTTGGTATGCTTGATAAATTTCAGAGCGGTTTGTCCCACAGCAAACATGTTATTCGTGTTGCTATAATTTAAAATTACGTGACCCAAATCCACTCTCTTTTCTTTAGCTGTTAAAAGAGCTGCAGTAAACAATGACTTTGCATTAAGTGGAACTTTTGAGGTGTAGTCAGCCTTTTTCCCATTGAGTAATTGAATGGCGAAATCATCAGCCTCCTGCTCATCAGAGTCAGTGCCATGGCCTATTGTCTCATCAGCAACAAAGCCATCATTTTGTAGATGATTCTTAGCTATATGGCCAAGCTCATGTGCTAAATGGAATAGTAATGAAGACGGGTCACAGTTTTTTGATAAAACAATCGCAAACCTTCCATTTAGCCTTATAGCTATCCCCATCATTTTCTTACCGGGAAGTTTGGGAACATGCAAAACAGGAAGCCCTGAATTATTGCAATATTCCAATAATGATTCTAAGCCAACATTCTCATGTTTTTCTAAAATAATGTTCCTAATAGCTAATGGATCTGGAGCCACAGGAACAAAAGGGACCTTAAAAGCTTTTAAGGCAAGCTTAGCGATAGCCGTTGCATACTGAGCACTGGGTGAGACAGCGTTTTGGTCAACATTCTTATTTAATTTGAATTTGTGCTGCTGGTTAGTCGCAAAATACAAAGGAGTCGATTGGGAATCAAAACTACTCCATTCAATGTTAAACACGCTAGAAAAGTATAGTTTTGCCTGCTGGTAACCGCTCTCAGACAAAACGATCTCATCATCCCACCAGTCAGGAAGCGTCATGCGGGCAAATGCTTTTGGAATGCCTATGTCCTGTAATTGCCCATACAGAGCTTTCATTATATCGGTATGAGTTTTTGCCATATACTCCTTATGCATTTGTATTATATTTATACTCTGATTATATACGACGACGATTGTTCCCTTCAATAGTTAGTTAGTACTAACAAATGGCAACAGAATGTCGACAATTAAGATAAGCAGAGAATAGTATTGAATGCAGTGGATTTTCTATCTGCATGATTAGAAAGGTAAAGCTTTATAATGGGGCTTGAGGGAATTTACTCATAATTCGTTGGTGCCCGGTAAGATGGCTGATTGGCGAATGCAGCAGCTCACTTCCTAAGTTTGATTATTTGATCGATGTCCATCCTTTAATTAGCACACTGAATACAAAAGGAAGGGTATTGGTATTCAGCGTGCTTTTATCTTGCTGGAGGTTTTATTTGGCCCCAAGAGCTGCCAAGCCTGCGGCGGCCGCTTGTTCATCCTGCTGAGAGGTAGCACCGCTTACACCGATGGCGCCTACGATTTTCCCGTCAAGGATGATTGGCAAGCCGCCTTGTAGCGGCAAAACATTGGGTAGGTTGAGTAGGGCGACGCGACCACCGGCTACTACATCGTCCAGCGCTTTGGTTGGACGTTTGAAATTGTTAGCGGTGCGAGCTTTGCCAATGGCGGTTTCCACGCTGGAAATCTGGGTGCCGTCGATTTTCTCTAGATAGGACAAGCTGCCGCTGCTATCGACTACTGCGACTACTACCGCCAAGTTATTTTTTTTTGCATCTGCAATCGCCGCTGTAGCGGCTTTTTTGGCCTGTTCACTCGTGATGGGAGCTCCGTAACCGATGATATCAGCGGCCAAGCCGAAGCTAGAATAGGACGCAAGGATTGCAGCAACGATAGTCGAGCGGAAAATATAAGTCATTATTGAGGTCCTTTTTATGAAAAGACCTAGACCTGCAATTGATATGCCAATTGGAAAAGAAAATGTAATTGGCTGTTTTTACAGTTTTTTGTATGGAAGTATTTGAGTGGGATGTTCAGTGCAAATCACTTGTTAATGAAAAATCAACAGGCTGATGCTTTTGCAGCATTTCTGGAGCGCTCTTTCTGTGTAGCTTTTAAGGTTTGTTAAACAAAAATAGTTTATCCGCTGATTCATTCACGGCTACCACGGCAGGATGAGTTGCTCGCTTGGGTACGGAAATGGCGTAGAAATGTTGGGTAAATTCGTCGGTGTCGGCGATTTTGATGACGTCATACTCCTGTTCAATTTCATGCGCGATGACGGATGAGACGGTAAAGAAACCTGCTCCTGCTGTGCCGAAGGCTTTCATCAGCGCGCTATCATCAAACTCCCCGACAATGTTGGGGGTGATATGTTGCTCGTTCAGCCAGCGCATGATTTGCCCCTGTAACAAGCTATCCTCTCCCATGACCAGCATGGGTGCGCGGTGCAGGCGGTCCGGGAACTGGCCTGGATATTTCATGGCGAGTTCTGCGGTGGCAAAGAAAGAGGTGCCGCTTTCTCCGAGTTTGCGGCTGATGCCGGTGATGTTGACCTCGCTGGGCATGGGCCGGTCTGCCAGCACAATGTCTAACTTATGAATCGCCAGTTGCGCGAGCAGTGTTTCGAAGTTGTCTTCCCGGCACACAATGCGAATCGGGTCTTCTAATTCCATGGCTGCCGAAAGCAGGTGGTAGGCAATGGATTTGGGGACGAATTCTGCGATGCCTACATTGAAAACTCTGGGACGTTTCTTGGGTTGATGATGCAGGGTTTCTTCCAGCATGCTGCCTATTTCAAAGATACGTTCGGCATAAGGCAGCGCAAGCCGGCCTGCATCTGTGAGTTCCAGACCGCGTCCGGCGCGTTTGAACAATGTGACGTTCAGGTCGGCCTCAAGCAGTGATATTTGCCCGCTGAGGGTTTGCGAGGTAACGCCTAATTGCTCACTGGCTTTCACCAGGCTGCCGGCTTTGGCTACTGCCCAGAAATAGCTAAGTTGTTTATAGTTCATCGCTTTTCCTTAGGTGTGGGTTCCAATTCTTCGAAAATCCCGAAGTATTGATCAGAGAATAGTATGTTTTTCTTGTGATCTTCGTCTAGTAGGATGAGCACCATTGCAAGACAAAATATTAATTCACTATTTGGAGACGATGATGAATAAGACT